>CAJXUC010000001.1 GCA_913061315.1 uncultured Gammaproteobacteria bacterium
TTTTTGGTGTCTTTCTTGCTGCATATAAATGAATTTATTAGTCATGGGACAATTAGTCGGCAATAAGTGAACGAAGAACCTATTTTGATAAAATTGGAACCATACTGCTAGCTATAAACATCATTATTAGCTTCGATAAATAGGTCGAGTTAAACAAGTGGGGCCACCTTCGCAACCAATACATAGAGCATCACCCTTAAATACTTTTAAATTGATACCTGCGGCTTCAAGGACATTACGAGTGTCAAGAAAACCGTCAATCATAATGCATTCGCCCGGCGCTATAGTAAGAATATTACCACTGAGTGTTCCACTCGCTTTATACTCTTCAAAAGGTAAGCGAATGAAGTTAAAGCCCATGTCATGCATTAATTGATAAAGGCCTACGGGCAAAAGCATGTCACAAATTGCGGCAGTTTTTGTGTCGACCAAGCTGACCAATGACATCAAATGCAAACAGGCTGCTGAGCCTTGATAAAAAGGCACATCAAAAGCATGGACTGTAATGCCCTGACGAGCCAGAATCTCAATCATTTGGTCAATGCCTAACTGGTTGGTGCGAAAACTACGACCCATTGCCAATGTCTTGCTATCCAGCCAAAGCGTGTCACCCGCCTCTGCCCTTGCATTACCATTAATTTGACCTATCACGGGAATTTTAAAGTGTTCATAAAACGCCTGGTGTAAGAATTGCTCACCCTGCCTAAGTGGCTTACCAGGGTTCATTAGAATCGCACCAGCAGGGGTGACGAGTGATGCATCGTAGGTGAAGACCGCATCTGCAATATTTGGGTTATCTTCTTCCATCCATAAGATATCAACACCATAATCGGTTAACAGATCAGTAAAAGCTTCGTGTTGAGAGAGCACCTTATGTCGATCAAAGTTTGATCCATAATGCCACATGGCTGCATCTGCTTCTAATAGTGCAACGCCTGGTTTGCTTAGTGCAACACGACGTAAAGTACAAGTCATTGAGGATACGCCAAACATTACTCGTTCCCTTGTTGGCGTATCAAATCGGGTTTGTCTTCAGAGCAGAGTGACAGGGCATTTTCAGTCGAAATAGCGGTACAAAATTCACCATGCATAGAAGCAACGGCCATCTGATGAACGATTTCAGGCTCATGATCCATACCGTCAAGATCAACACGATTCGTTGTGGCACAAGCGTCTTCAATCAAATAAGTGTCAAAGCCTAAGTTTCCAGCCATACGAACCGTAGTCTCGACACAAAAGTTGGTAAAAAAACCGGCCACTAATAGTCGGCTAATACCCGCACGCCGTAATTCAACTTCTAGGGGTGTCCCAATAAATCCACTATTAACATCTTTGGTAACAACAATATCATTGGGTTTAATTTCTAGACCATCTATCTGTTGGCCTGTTTGAAGTGATAATTTTAACGGTGACGAAGCCTCACGCGAGTCGTGACGAGTAAAGGCAACCTGATTACCCAAGTCGCGAAATCTTTTCAAAAGGCTTCGAATTTTATTTTCTGCTTCTGGATTATTACGCCGACCATTGCCCCCACCCCAGTGTTGAAGCATATTAACGCCAACCTGAACGTCAATGAGTAATAGGCAACTATTACGTCCAAATCTTGTAATCATTGTTTATTTCCCACTTAACTTGACTTAGGTATAGAATAATCTGACCGTCATCGCTATACAATAGGTTAGGGAATTTACTCTGAATAGGATATTGATGCGGAGTTTAAAGGGAAAACTACTTCTATATTGTCAGGATAAATTATAAAAAGCGAAGTTTGAAATCTTGTGAAGAGTTTAAAAAAAATGCTAGTATAAATAATGACTAAATTAAATCCAACGGATGAAACTGAAGGTATAGTTGTATGCAAATAAATAATCAAATTAAAATGAGCAAGGGATTTTTGCCTAGTACTCTGATTCCAATTTTAATTGTGACAGCATTTGGTGGTTTGGGTTGGTACTCATATTATGACAAACAAAAAAGTCATGAGACCGTTGTTCTTATAAATCAGAAAGAAAAAAAAGGTTTGGAAGATGATCTCAAACAAAGTCAGTCCAGTATTAACGCGCTTGAATCTCGCCAGCTAAAGTTAAACGGACAGAATAAAAGGCTCCTAGACCAAGTGAATAATCATCGGCAGCAAACTAACAGTCTAAATCAAAGAATTGTCCAGTTTAAAAATAATTTGATTAGACTCCGAAGTGAACTGGCTGTGTCAAATGACCAAACTACAATAGTCAAAACCGCGTTAATAGAAGAGAGGAAAAATCTAAAGCTTGCAGTTGAAAAGACGGCTAGACTTGAAAATAGCATGCAACAAATGAGAGATCAAGTCGCTAAAAATGTTACTAAATTAGAGAAACAGCTCGAACAGCGGCAAACATTAGAAGCCTCTTTAAGTGCTCAAATTGATTCTGTGAGTGATGAAAAAAAAGCACTATTCGTCAAGTTACAGGGTGAGGAGCAACGCCGGTATCAACTTCAAAATCAGATATTATGGGTTAATAACAACGTAGATATTAAAGCTGAAGCACTTTTAGACGCAAAACAGGGTCTCGATAAACTACAAACAAAGTTCAATGAAATACGAATTGAGAAAGATAACGAGGCAGCTGAATTCGTCGCTTTAAGAAAAAAACTCGAACAAGAATTAAACCAAACACAAATACAGTTTACCCAGCTAAAAAATAAAATGCGGATTATTAATTTGACCAGCGAAGTTTTATTTAAGTCAGGTTCAGCAGAAATTAAACCTGAGGGTCAAAAAGTGCTTGTGCTAATCGCAGCTACGTTAAATAATTTTCCTAATAGGCAGGTTTTTATTGAGGGCCATACAGACAATATACCAATGAGTAATAGTTCAGGTTATCGGTCAAACTGGGAGCTATCATCAGCTCGAGCAATATCAGCAGCTTTAATACTGCAAGCGAATAATCAAGTTTCACCTAAAAGGCTTAAAGTGGTTGGTCATAGTGAGTTTAAACCCATCACCAGTAATGAAACTGAGGAAGGCCGTCGACTTAATCGCAGAATCGAAATTAGATTATTACCAGAATCTGAAGATTATCTTTAATTAATTAATACTGTTCGTCTAATAGTGGCCTTCAAATAAAAAACGTATATTTTAATGCTTTTTTTACTTTCTCAAATGTCTGAAGCGTAAATTGGATTTGCTATTGGCTTAAAATATGAATATTTGAGTTCTAACTCTGGCTTTTCCTTTAGGCTCATTCGGAAAGAGAAAGGCTACGACATAAGCCCCTTGATTTAGAAGGGTAACTGCAAACAAGTTAGTGTGTTTAGTGTCATGAAGCATGATTTAAATTATGTGGCGTTCATTTCTTATTGAGTTAAGTGATGAAACCATCCATCAAAAAAACCGCCAGTAGTAATTAGTTTAAATCAAGTACCATACTCCTCTGCTAATTAAAGTTAAGCTTCTAGATCAATCATGTCAGAATTATTATTTCGAAAACGTTTGGCTTTACAAAGACGAACTCCATTGTCAATACTCGCATGATTGAGCTTGTCTGATATAACGGCATTCTGATCATTGAGTACTGTCTCAAATAGCATTGAAACAAGATAAGTACAAGAGGCTGTCTTCCATCAAAGGAACTGATAAAGATTATTCTTTCGTTGTTTATGATTGACCGGTATACCACAAATAAAAGGAACGGATGCCATGCCATAACCCCATTAATCCAAACCAGTTTGAATTGTTGTATTGACTTCAGAGTTGGGGAAAAATGTTAAATTTTATGAACTAAAAGTAGCGCCAAATTCAAGTTTAAAAAGTGCGGTACCTTTTTAGGTTGCTTGTGAATTACTCACTGTCACTCGGGATAGCGTTTGAGTTGATTCAGGTAGTGCGTAATGTTCACTGGGTGTTAGTAACTTGGCTCATTATTAAGCTGATCTGGAACGTCGTATTGAAAAATAAAGGGTACAACGAGTTAGTCTTTTTTAGTAGTGAGCTATCGATAAATAAGGACATTTTTATTGTGAATTGATACTGGCTTATATAAAAGTTTAGTCAATTTAACTGTAACTGTAACTGACCTAGTGTGATTGTCCTGCCCAATGGTCAAGTCTATTACACAGCGCATTGGTTATGGCCCTTAATAACAGTGTAAAAATGCATAAGGTGACGAGTGCTGCGAACATTAAATCAATTTTGACCCGACCATTAGCCAGCAGCATTAAGTAACCCAGCCCCTGTGACGCGCCTACCCATTCTCCAATGATTGCACCGATGGGCGCATAGACAGTCGCAAGACGGATACCTGATGAGAGAGAAGGTAGAGCAGCGGGTAACCTAACGTGAATTAGGGTGTTAAACCTGGTTGCTCGCATACTCTGGGCTAGGTCCAGAAAGCCTTTGGGTGTCGCGCGCAAACCATCCAGAAAGCTAGAGGCAACAGGGAAATAAATTATTAGGATAGTCATCGCAATTTTAGACCCTAGCCCATAGCCAAACCAGAGGGTTAATATCGGGGCAAGAGCAAATACAGGGACAGTTTGACTGATCACAAGTATCGGCATCATATAGCGTGTTGCTGTGGCTGACATGGTAAGGTACATCGCGGTAGTAATACCTAGTAAAGTGCCCAGTATCAAGCCACCAACAACCTCAATCGCAGTCACCCATGCATGCATAGCAAGTAAGTCTGCATACTTCACTAACGCTTCGGCTACCGCTAACGGGCCAGGTAGTATGTAGCGTGGCACCTCTGTAACCCAAACTACTAGTTGCCAACCAATCAGAATAATCAAAACTGAGACAGCGAGATCCCTACCGTTGATTTTTTGCTTGCTGATCGGTATGTCTGATCTCACTGGTTTGCCTGATAAAATAATTCGAATGTATTTATGATTTTAATACCCTCAACAACTCTGCCTGGGCGGCCAATGTTTTTGGGTCTTCCACCTGGCGAGGCGGTAAGTTTTCGGGTGTTTGATGGTTATGGATACCGTCATGTGTCATCACAAACAGGTGATGTGCAAGGCGGATCGCCTCAGCTGGATCATGGGTAACCAGCAGTACGGTTTTGTCTTTTAGCACATCAAAAGCCAGAGACTGCATGTCGTCTCGGGTGCGTGCATCTAATGCTGAAAAAGGTTCATCTAACAGAACGATTGGTTGATCCTCCATAAGGGTGCGAGCCAGTGCAACCCGTTGGCGCATGCCGCCTGATAGTTGGTGAGGTCTTTTATGTTCATGAGCACCAAGGCCGACTTGATCAATAAGACGATCAACGGTTTGCTTGTAATACAGGGTTGAATTTTTTTCGTGCCGAAGGCGATGTCCCAGCATGATGTTTTGACGAACATCTAACCAGGGAAAAAGCAGGTCAGTTTGTGCCATATAGGAAATAACGTCAGCAACATCATTAGTCATCTGAATATCATTTTGATCAGCGGTTATAAATTCTGGGTTAGTCTGAATTCGACCGTTAAATTGACCGCCAGTGGATAACCCTGCTAACAATCTGAGCAGGGTCGATTTACCAACACCGGAAGGGCCTAGAAGGCAAGTCCAGCAGCCTTGCTTTAGTTCGAAGGCGATATCAGAAAATAATAGGCTTGTGTCACGCTGAAAGCTGCCGGTAATGCTTAATCCGACTAACGTTGACTGCCTATTATTGACCAACATACTGAATCACCCCGAGTTGCCAAGCCGAAGGCCCATAGACCAAAAATTGGCTTCGAGTTGAGTCGCTGTCTTAAAGCGATTGCACAGTACGGACCAACGTGGATTTAACTCCGGTTTGTCACCCAGCTTTGAATAAGCCACTTGTTCAATTAGTGATGCTACTGAAACACAGACAGGTTTGTAATCATCCGAATGATAGGTATCGATCCACTCCCGATAGAGCGTGGTGGTGTCGTGACATTCTGACAAACGATAGCCAATATCCGCATAACCAAAAACACAGGGTGCGAGAGTTGCAAGCAGGTCGAGGAGATCTCCAGACAAGCCCGCATCCATCACATATCGAGTGTAAGCGAGGTTTTCAGGTTCTTCTTTAGCCTGTAATAATTGTGCTTCAGTGATTCCTTCACGCGCACAAATTCCAACATGAAGTTGAATCTCATCATTGATTAACGCATTGACCGTCGCTGCTGCACCCCGCATTTGTTCGGGTGTCTCCGACTTAACAATGGCAAGCGCCCAAGCCCGAGAAAAATGAATCAGAAAAATATAATCCTGAATCAGATAAGCCATGAAAGCAGGCCGAGGAAGACTACCATCGCCGAGACCTCGAACGAATTCATGGTCAACATAATCTGACCAGGATTCGCCAGCGGCATGACGCCAACCAGCAAATATTTTAGACCCGAAATTTCCAGTGCTTTTGTTAATTACAGTCATTGAGTAACATCAATTGCGAGACGACTAACAGGTAACGCCTCGCCTTCTAATAACCCCGCTTCTGAAAAGAAGTTTTCCATTTTACGATAACGGCCTGCATCAAAAGCAGCAGGACGAAGTGCAAATCGTGGCAAAGTATCGGCCCAAGCGCGTTTATTGAGTTCGTCCTGAAGTTCTATCGCAGTGCTGGAAAAGATCTCCCAGCTTTGCTTTGGGTGGTTGACAATATATTGGGTGGCTTTTTCTGTTGCAGCCAGAAAACGCGCTATTTTTTCTTTATCCATGTTGTCTTTATGGGCAACGTAAATGAGTTCATCATAAGCAGGTAAACCTTCTTCTTCAACGTAAAAACAGCGGCCGGGTACACCTTCGATATCCATTTGGTTGAGTTCAAAATTACGATAGGCGCCAATGACCGCATCTACTTGCTTTGACATCAACGATGGAGAAAGAGACCAGTTCACATTAACCAGTTCGATGTCACTGAACAGTAACCCGTGCTTTTTAAGAATGGTAGTTAAAAGTGCTTCTTCAACACCAGCAACAGAAAAGCCTACTTTTTTACCTTTTAAATCTGCAATTTTTTTAATCGGACCGTCTTTCAATACCAATAAACAATTTAAGGGTGTGGCAATTAATGTGCCTACCCTGATGAGTGGCAGTCCTTGATGAACTTGCATATGCAATTGAGGCTGATAGGAAACCGCTAGGTCTGCTTTCCCCGCAGCCACTAGTTTTGGTGGATCTGAAGGATCAGCAGGTGGAATTATTTCCATCTCCAAACCCTGTTCAGCAAAAAAACCTTTTTCTTGCGCAATAATAATAGGACCGTGATCAGGATTGATAAACCAGTCAAGAATAATCGTCATTTTGTCAGCCGCAAATGACTGCGACGTAAAGGTTAAGACTAGCGTCAGTAAGATTTTTTTCATAATGGTCTCTTTAGTTAAATGGTGAAGGTTAAGTGGTAAAAGTAAATTTTGTTCTAAATTTAACGATAGGGTTGAGTGAGTTTGATCCATTCCCTAACTTGTTGTTCAGGGTTGGTGTTGAGAGTGATATCGGTGACAAGAGCAACGACATCTGCTCCCGCATCGAACACGCCTTGGGCCCGTAGCAAACTGAGCCCTCCAATACCAACGAGGGGCGTATTGCCTACACGACTCTTCCAATGTGTCACTCGATCTAAACCTTGAGGTGCCCAAGGCATTTTTTTAAGGATAGTGGGATATACAGGCCCTAGAGCGATATATTCTGGATCGAGCTTTAATGCTCTTTCTAACTCAAGTTTACTATGGGTACTAATGCCAATTTTAATTTTGGCTTGTCGAATCGAGTCAATATCTGCAACGTCTAAATCCTCCTGACCGAGGTGAATAAAATCACAGCCAAGTTCAATCGCCAATTCCCAATAATCGTTTAATACCAACTGACAGTTAGCCTTTTCGGTCAAATCTTTAGCCAATAAAATCTGCTTTCGGAGTTCGGTTTCTGGCATGGATTTAATCCGCAATTGAACCAACTTAATACCGAGTGGTAATAAACGACAAAGCCACTCAACGCTGTCAAAAACAGGATAAAAAGGATCTAACGGATTATTTTTAATGATTGTTGACACATTAGGTTTCATGCTAAAAATGCCTTACCAATAACGGGTGTAGAAGGTTGGGCCATGTCACTCATCTCAATGGGCGTTGACAAAAAAGCAGCCCGCCCAGCGCTAATGGCATCTGCAAAAGCTTTAGCCATGGTGACCGGGTCTCCTGATTTAGCAACAGCAGTATTAAGCAACACGGCATCGCAACCTAATTCCATGGCTTGTGCTGCCTGTGAAGGCAGGCCAATTCCCGCGTCAATAATAAGAGGTACATCTGGAAAGTGGGCCCGTAGAGTGCGGATTCCATAGGGGTTGTTAAGGCCTCGCCCCGAACCGATGGGTGAACCCCAAGGCATTAATACTTCACAACCAACCTGTAGCAGTTTGTCAGCTAAAACTAAATCTTCGGTGGTATAGGGAAAAACTTCAAAGCCATCTTCACAGAGAATTCTAGCGGCTTCAACCAGCCCAAAAATATCGGGTTGTAAGGTGTCAGAATTTCCAATCACTTCCAACTTGATCCATCGAGTATCGAAAACTTCACGAGCCATATGAGCCGTCGTGACGGCCTCTTTGACGGAATAGCAGGACGCAGTGTTGGGTAATACTCGAATTCCAAGGCCTTTAATCATATCCCAAAAGTTTTGCCCCGCACCCGATCCTCCGGCTTCACGCCTTAAGGAAGCTGTCACTATTTGAACTTGAGAATGGCGAATTGCGTCAGTTAGAATGGCAGGTGATGGGTACTGCGCGGTGCCAAGTAACAAAGCATTATCAAATTCTACGTTGTAAAAGTTTGGCATTGTTTAACCCCCTCCGATGGGTGCAACTACTTCAAGTCGATCACCTTCATTTAATACGGTTCCAACTCGAGCTTGCTTATGAACGATAGTGTCATTGAGCGCAGTCGCAATGGCTGGATTGATGTAATCACACTCAATTAAAATCTGATCGAGCATTGTGCTTTTAACCTCGCAATATTGGCCGTTTAAGACAATGCGCATGGTTTTACCTCTAAAAATTTTGACTCATCTAAAATAGCTTGAGCAGCAAGTTTGGCGATGGCAGGCCCCAGTAAAAAACCGTGTCTGTAAAGGCCGTTTACATAGAGCGTATTTTTATTACGACGCAACTGAGGCAAATTATTAGAAAAGGCCGGTCTAACATCGACCCCAATTTCTAATATTTCAGCTTCACCAAAAGCGGGGTGTAGTGCATAAGCCGCACTGAGTAATTCGAGCATGGAGCGCGCGCTAATGCGGTGACGCTCATCATTTTCTATCATGGTGGCGCCGAGCATAAACAGGCCCTCTGCTCGTGGCACAATATAAAGTGGGTACCTAGGGTGAACAAGACGCACTGCTCTTGAAAGGCTGATGTCATTACTTTTAAGCAGTAACATTTCACCCTTCACACCACGAAGTTCAGGTAGGTCGTGACGTGCGCCATAACCACGGCAATCGATGACATAATCGCTATTACAATCATTGACTGTAATCGATCGATCAAACTGTACATCAACATTTTTTGAAGATAAATAACCCACCAATTGTTGTAGTGCGAGTCGCGAATCTAAATGTGCTTCATCAGCATAAAACAATCCTCGTTCAAATCGGCCACTTAAGTCAGGTTCCATTTCACTAATTTCAGAGCCATTTAACCATCGATGGTTTTCAGTCAGAGTTGCATAGCGCTGAATGTCTCGTTTATCCCGTTGCATTGATAAAACTAAGCTACCGTTTTTTGTCAGGTTGCTGGTGTGTTGATCCCACCATTCAATGGATTCGATACCATGGTCGAGCACCCATTGTTCAGAACTCTCAGACTCACACCAGGGCGCCAGCATTCCACCGGCATACCATGAGCAGGCATTGCTGCCAATCGCATCTGACTGTTCATATATTTTGACTGAAACACCTTGATCAACCAACACACAAGCGCAGGTTAAACCCGCTACTCCGGCGCCTATTATTGAAACAGTCATAATTTAATTAAGAAATTTGTCATCATTTGATTGCCAAAGGCTATGAAAATGATGAACTGGACCATAGCCTTTTCCAATGTGCAATTGATCGGCACTAGCAATGGCTTGCCTCAGGTAATTATGGGATAGCTGAACCGATTCCATCAAAGGAATGCCTTTTGCAAGGTGTGCGGTAATGGCCGATGACAGCGTGCAGCCAGTACCATGTGTGTTTTTCGTATTGATCCTAGCTGACTGGAAACGCGTAATAGGACCCTCTCGAACAATCAGCAGGTCGACACATTCATCACCTTTGGCATGACCACCTTTCATCAACACCGCCTTTGCACCTAGTTGAATTAATGCTTCACCTTGCGCTTGCATACTGGCTTCATTCTCAGCCACATCACACTGCAGAAGGGTTGCTGCTTCCGGTAGGTTTGGGGTTAATAGAAAGGCAATTGGGAGGAGTTTTGTTTTGAGCGACTCTATGGCACTTTGTTGTAAAAGCGCATCACCTGACTTAGCCACCATAACGGGGTCTAACACGATAGGAATGGTTGATTGGCGGAGTTGTTCACTGACAGCAAGAATGATTTCAGAGGATGACAACATACCTATTTTAATGGCAGAAACATTAATATCATCTAGAACGGCTTGGATTTGTTTAGTAACAATATCCACTGGAATGTCATGAACCGCGGTGACAGCTTGGGTATTTTGAGCGGTGACTGCGGTAATAACGCTAGTGCCATACACACCCAATGCTGAAAAAGCTTTCAGATCGGCTTGAATGCCGGCACCACCACCACTGTCAGATCCTGCAATTGTTAATGCAATGGCAGTATTGCTCTGTTCAGTGAGGGATTGCGTGAAGCTTTCTAAGTTTACCAATGTTTATTCCTCTGAGGCCGAAAAGCGAGGAATTTGGTATTGCCAGTTAAAGAACTAAACTAGCGAGACTCCTTCCCTTCGCCAGAATTACCTGGTGCAGGTTCAATGGGTCGACAGTAGTCTCTCAGCCTTTCGGCTCCCCAAGGTAGTAAGTACATTAACAACAATATTCTTTGGTATCAACCTTAAAAGTTAGGCCCAAGCAGTTAGAAGTAAAAAAATATTGATATCTGAACATTATTTATTTTTTAATAGATCAGATAGACCTGCAAATGGGTTATAAGTTTCTTCACTCGGTGCTTCATCAGTCACCAAGTTGCCATAACTTGAATCTACATATCTAGAATGCTCGTTATCATGGCAATAGACACAAAGTAATTCCCAGTTACTGCCATCCTGAGGATTGTTGTCGTGGTTGTGATCCCTGTGGTGAACGGTTAATTCTTGCAAATTAGCCCGATTAAATTCACGTGCACAGCGGCCACAAACGTGGGGATACATTTTGAGTGATTTTGCTCGATAGCCCTTTTCGCGCTGATCTGATTCTTGCCGAGCTTGGGCCACTATTTTATCGAGCTTACTGGACGATTCTTCAGATGTCATATTGCCACTATCTCAAAGTTAAATTACTAGGTTTGAACTACCAGTCTCGGTCAGCAATGCCAATATATGATAAAACATAATCGACGAACAGGAAGATTAAGAACTAATCCTTTTAGTCAGGTCAATAAACTGATTACAGCGCATCATTAAGCTATGATAACACCAATAAATTTTGTCAACCTGCCGTACTGAAAGACCATTATCGTTTAGTGTTGATTATTTTTTCGTTATATAAACCCGACTTTACAGTAGGAACCAAATGTTAAATGAAGTTTTAATCCTGTTGTTTTTTTCTGTTCTGGGCGTTGCAATATTTCAACGATTGAATTTCCCGTCAGTCTTAGGGTATTTAGTGGTCGGCATGCTGGCGGGTGAACATGCGCTTGGGTTGATACAAGACTCGCATGCTATAGAACAAATTGCCGAAATTGGTGTTGTGTTTCTTTTATTTACAATCGGTCTTGAGGTCTCGATCCCCCGATTAATTTCAATGCGACGTATTGTTTTTGGCATTGGAAGTGCACAGGTTTTTGTCTCGACACTCAGCACGATCGGTATTGGCATGTGGCTAGGCCTATCTTGGCAAGCGGCCTTTGCTGTTGGTGGTGCTTTAACCATGTCGTCTACTGCAATAGCAGTTAAACAGCTCACCGAACAGCGCGAACTGCATTCGCGCCATGGCAATATTGCACTCGGCGTTCTGTTATTTCAGGATTTGGCTGTTGTGCCTTTTCTGGTTTTAATTCCTATTTTTGCGATGCCTGAAGCTGGTTCTACCCTGCTTCCTATTCTTTATGCGTTGGGTAAGGGCGCTCTTGCGTTTATGGTTATCTATTACGCGGGGCAGTATCTGTTAAGGCCCGCCATTCGTGCCGTCGCATCTACCCATTCTAGTGAATTGTTTACCTTGTTTATTTTGCTTGTTGCCTTGCTTGCGGCGTGGTTGACTTGGGAGCTGGGCTTATCACTTGCCATGGGAGCTTTCTTGGCGGGTATCATGCTGGCAGAAACTGAATTTCAGCATCATGTTGAGATGGAGATTCGACCCTTTCGAGATGTGTTAATGGGCTTGTTCTTTATTTCAGTAGGATCACAATTTGATTGGGCTATCATATTCAGTGAACCCTTTGCAGTATTGGTTCTGACCTTAGGGTTAATGTTTGGTAAAGGTATGGCCATTATGCTTATTACCCGCTGGGCTGGTTTTGAAAAAGGCGTTGCAATTCGCGCTGGGCTAGTGCTGGGTCAGGGCAGTGAGTTTGGGTTTGCTTTATTGGCGCTCTCACTGTCGACGGGTTTGTTAGACATAGGGTTAAGTCAGCCAATTATTGCCGCCATCGTAATCAGTATGGGATTGTCGCCCATGCTAATCCGTAAAAATGAAGCTATTGCGAGTCGATTGGCGCCTGATTACGTTTCCCGTCATAAGCAAGCTGAGCAGGATATTGAGCAGGCTTGTGAGAGTCTAAAAGGACATGTCATCATAAGTGGGTTTGGACGGACAGGACAAAATCTGGCTATTTTTTTGAAACGTCTCAATATCCCATTCGTTGCACTGGATCTCAACACCACTTTGATAACAGAGGCATGGGAAGCTGGAGACCCCGTTTATTATGGTGATAGTAGTCGATCTGAAACGCTCATTCAGGCGGGTATTTATAATGCCAAGGCCCTTGTTATTACGTTTCCAGAAGTAAAAACAAGTGAACATATTTCGCGTGAGGTAAAGCGTTTGCGGGCTGATCTGCCACTGATTGTTCGTACCCGAGATGATCGTCATTTAGAACAACTGCTTGACAGTGGTGCCGACGAAGTCATACCCGATACGTTAGAGTCGAGCATGATGCTAGCCCAACACACGCTGAGCAAACTGGGCCTGGCTCAAGGAGCCATTGACGATATGCTAGCGGATGCTCGAGAAGGGCAATATGCTCGTATCAGAGCGTTTTTTCACAGCGCTGAAGATAATTTTGATTTCGATAGTCCTGACCATCACCATTTGCATAGTATTGAAGTGCTTGAAGGCTCCTATATGAACGGTAAAACAATTGATTCGCTTAAATGTTTGCCTAAAATCAACATTGTTGCACTCCGACGTAACGGTATCCGAAGTGAAGGCCCGTTAATGGATACGCCCTTAAAAGTGGGTGACGTGCTCGTAGTTGAAGGTCGTCCAGACGATATCCAATGTGCTGAAATAGAAGTCATGTGTGGACAATAAAAATGCATGTAAATCTATTAACTTACTGTGCCGTTCCATAATTGTGAAACACTACTGGCTTAATTAACTTTTAACGTTATTGTTCGTTTTTTTAATAACTTCACCAGTGTTAACTTAATTTGGTGCTTTTTGATAGACAAATATTGTGCCTCTAAATACATCCATATTATCTTCCACAGTCAAACCTAAACTACCAATGACAAATTTGTGTGCAAGCAATCAGAGAGTCGGTGTTTAATAATATACTAGCCTATAAGGACGAAGTGGTGCCTTGAATGCAATAGCTAACTGACAGTTGTCATGAACATGGTTGTGCTGTAATGATTCAGCTCACTCATCTTGGACGGCGTACCAGTTGGAGCAAGAGTGACTGGCTGCCAGCGGTATCACCTTCCCATCGCCGAGAAATGGCGCATCGGTCATTCCCTAAGAAAATGGAAGATTGGGATATTGAGCGAATCATTACTGACTACGCCGACGCCGCAGAGGGTATGCAGGCAGCGAACCTCGATGGTATCGAGTTACAAGCTTACGGCCATCTAATGGATCAATTTTGGTCACCCCTAACCAATACACTCGACGCTCCCTATGGTGGATCAATGAGAAATCGGTTACGTTTTTCTAATGACGTATTACGAGCCATTCGTAAACGTGTGGGTAACGAGTTTATTGTTGGCATTCGTTATACCGCCGACGAAATGGCCAAAGGTGGGCTGACGGCAAAAGATACTATTAAGATATTGAAGCAGCTAAAGAAAGACGGTTTAGTCGATTTTCTTAATGTTATCTGAGGCCATATTGACACTGATCCCGCATTGTCTAATGTTATTCCTGGGCAGGGTTCAAAATCAGCGCCTTGGTAAGATTTTGCTGGTGAAGTAAGAACAGCCCCTGGAATACCAACATTTTATGCCGCTCGAATCTCTGATGTTGCAACCGCACGACACACAGTCCGAGCGGGACTTATTGATATGGTCGGCATGACGCGAGCTCATTTTGGCAGATCCCCACATTGTCAGAAAGATCATTGCAGGCGAAGAAGATAACATTTGGCCGTGCATTGGTGCTACCTACTGTCTCGATCGCATTTATCAAGGGGGTGAAGCCTTGTGTATGCACAACGCAGCATCAGGCCGAGAACTCACCATGCCTCACGATATTCCACCAGCAAAAGTAAAGAAAAAAGTGGTAATTATTGGTGCAGGACCCGCAGGACTTGAAGCTGCCTGAGTTGCTATGGATCGAGGTCATTCAGTGTTAGTGTTTGAAGCAACAACAGAACCCGATGGGCAGGTCCGTCTCGTTGCACAAAGTCCAAGAAGACGAGAAATGATCTCAATTATTGATTGGCGTATGGAGCAATGTAAAAAAGGTGAGGTTGAATTCCATTTCAATACACTGGCAGAAATGGACGATATATTGGCGCAAAGTCCTGATGTTGTGATTGTCGCCACGGGTGGGCTACCCCATACTGAATTGCTCGACGCAGGGAATGATTTGGTAGAATCAAGTTGGGACATTATTTCTCGTAGTGTTCAGCCGGGGCACGATGTTCTGGTTTATGACGACGCGGGAGACCGTGCTGGACTGCAAGCGGCAGAAATTATTGAAAAAAATGGGGCCAAAGTTAAAATAATGGCACCGCACCGAAGTTTTGCACCAGACGTTATGGCCATGAATCTAGTGCTTTATATGCGAAGTATGCAAGATAAAGAGACGACATTTACCGTGACGTATCGGCTTAAAAGCGTGACAAAAGAAGGCGCTCGTTTGGTGGCAACAATAGGTAGTGATTATAGTGATATAACAAACCACCGCAGCTATGATCAAATTATCGTTAATCATGGCACTATTCCAATGGATGATATTTACTTTGACTTAAAAGCTTTATCTTCAAACTTAGGGGCAGTTGACCAAGCTGATTTAATTACAGGTAATGTACAATCAATCTGCAACAACGAATCAGGCCAATTTCAGTTATTTAGAATTGGTGATGCAGTGTCTGCAAGAAACACCCATGCTGCTATTTATGACGCACTGAGATTAGTAAAGGATATTTAATCAAATATTAAAAGGTGTTCTTGTGCCCGTCAGTAAGTGCGCCGCAAGGATTTTAAAAGGGCTAGAAGATTTTCTTGATAACGAAGCTGGTCTTTGACGCTCTGCATTAGTATTATTCACCACTAATTATTCGAACAACGCTGGAATTCAATCTTATGAGCATTAAAATTTCTGATCAGGCCCTGCTTCGTACACAGGCATATATTAATGGACAGTGGGTTGATGCCGACAGTGGAGAAAAGTTAGCGGTCACCAATCCAGCGAATGGTGAAGTAATTGCACAAGTCGCTAAATGTAGTACGGCAGAAACTAGACGCGCCATCGAGGCTGCTGATAATGCACTGCCCGCATGGCGTCAAAAGACAGCCAAAGAGCGCGCGGGTTACTTGCGAAAATGGTTTAACCTGATGATCGAAGCTCAGGAAGATCTAGCGGTTATACTCACCACTGAGCAAGGCAAGCCTTTAGCTGAGGCCCGAGGTGAAATCGCCTATGGTGCAAGTTATATTGAATGGTTTGCTGAGGAAGGCAAACGCGTTTATGGCGATACAATCCCAACGGCGTCAAACGACAAACGCGTTATTTGCATTCGTCAACCTGTAGGTGTGGTTGCTTGTATTACGCCTTGGAATTTTCCCAATGCAATGCTGACCCGAAAAATTGCACCCGCATTAGCGGCGGGTTGTACGGTTGTTTGTAAGCCAGCCAATGCAACACCTTTATCGGCCTATGCATTCATCGAGCTGGCAGAGCGAGCGGGTATTCCAGCGGGTGTTATCAATGTTATCACGGGTGAAACAAGTGCTATTGGTGCAGAACTAACTTCTAATCCAACCGTGAGAAAGCTCACTTTTACAGGCTCGACACCAGTAGGTAAACAGCTAATGGCTGAATGTGCCCAGACAGTCAAGCGGACATCGATGGAACTTGGCGGCAACGCACCTTTTATTGTATTTGACGATGCCGATATTGAGGCTGCCGTTGCGGGTGCAATGATCAGCAAATATCGCAATGCTGGGCAAACGTGTGTTTGTGCTAATCGATTTTTGGTTCAAGAAGGCTGTTATGACGAATTTTCGAAGAAATTAGCCGAAGCTGTTGGTCAGTTAAAAATGGGTAATGGCATAAGCGATGGCACTACAGTCGGACCACTTATTACTGAGAAAGCAGCCAATGATGTAATCGGATTCATTGACGATGCCATAAGTAAAGGAGCGACTGCTATTGTGGGTGGCAACCGATCAGAACTAGGAGTCAATTTTGTTGAACCGACTATTTTAACAAACGTGTCTGATGACATGCGGGTTTTTCGGGAAGAAATTTTTGGACCAATCGCACCACTATTCAAATTCAAAACTGAAGAAGAAGCCATCAAATTAGCCAATGACACTGAATTTGGACTTGCCTGTTATTTTTACTCTCGAGATATAGGCCGAATTTGGCGTGTTAGTGAAGCCCTTGAATATGGCATGGTCGGTATCAATGAAGGTCTTATTTCTAACGAAGCTGCCCCATTTGGTGGCGTAAAAGAATCTGGGCAAGGCCGTGAAGGTTCTAAATACGGTATGGATGATTATATGGAGTTAAAATACATGTGCATGGGTGGAATCAACAAATAAACTCAGTTAGATAACCTCTGTACTATACCCAAAGCCAGCCAGTCACAACTAATGGCACCTTTCCTGAAACAGGAAAGGTGCACCTTTAGCAGCAAAATTCCCCTTAAGGGCTTATAAAATTAAGATATTTACGTTCAAACAGTGAATAAAACAGGGATGAATCTGTGGGCCATGATTTCATCAATCAATGGTCAGATTGGCATTTACATCACCGTTGATACACAATATGTAGTCTGTTTGTTTGTTTTTATTGCAATATTGCCTAACAATCAATATCACAAGTTAAATAACACCAGAGTGGAGCTTTAAATCCTTTGTGCGTTAATATCAAATATTTCAAAGGAAGGCATTTAGATAGAGCAATCACCAAAGGGTTTTCCCACCTAAGACTATTGGTGAGTGATAGTTATCACAAGGGTAATTTTTTTGTTAACCAGAGTGAATTGGATCAGTCAGGAATACTTGGTTGTGGCCATAGGGTTTATGTTTGAGCTCTCGGATGCTGGCTCAAAAAGGCCAGCAAGGTTCAACTGCCCTATTTGCATTCGAATCTAAATAATTTGGTTTGGAACTAATTGTGCGTAATGAAATGACAAATATCATTCTGACAACAATGAATGCTAGGTACATGCATTCAGCATTTGGATTGCGTTATCTTTATGCCAACCTAGGTGAACTTCAGCCGCAAGCAGAGATAGTTGAATTCACTATTAGTCAGCGTCCGATGGATATTGTGGAAAAACTGCTGAGTTATGAACCTAAAATCATAGGCCTCAGTGTTTATATCTGGAATGTGAAAGAACTTAGTGAAGTCATTGCTCTAATTAAACAGATTGCACCCAATGTGAAGATTGTATTGGGTGGACCTGAAGTCAGCTTTCCAAACGATTTACCACCCCTGGCTGATTTGGCCGACTATATTATCACTGGCCCGGGCGAAAAAAGTTTCACGACTTTATGTTTTCAACTCCTCATAGGGCAAGCGCCTGAACAAAAATTAGTCATTGGTGATGCGCTCAATCTTGGCGATTTAAACTTGCCTTACGAATACTATAACGATGAGGATATTCGTAACCGCCTTATCTATGTTGAGGCATCGCGTGGGTGCCCGTTTAAATGTGAGTTCTGTCTTTCATCGCTTGATAAAACGTCGGTCCCTTTTGAGCTTGATGCCTTTTTAAACGAGATGGATAAGCTGCATATACGAGGCGCACGAAACTTTAAGTTCATTGACCGTACGTTTAATCTAAAGGTCGCCACGAGTGTTGCAATTTTAGAATTTTTTCTGGCACGGATGTCTGACGATCTTTATCTTCACTTTGAGGTGATTCCTGATAATTTACCGCAAAAATTAAAAGCAGCGTTGGTTAAGTTTCCAAAAAACTCATTACAGTTTGAAATTGGTGTGCAGACTTTTGATCCAGTGATTCAACAGCTCATAAGCCGCAAGCAAGATAACCAAAAAACTCACGATAACTTACGTTGGCTGCGCCAAAATACAGGCGCACATATCCACGCAGATTTGATTTTTGGTTTACCGGAAGACAATCTCAATAATTTTGCTAAAAGCTTTGATCAACTCATTGCACTAGAACCGCAAGAGATCCAGCTCGGCATATTAAAACGGTTGCGTGGAGCACCAATTAATCGCCATAGCGACTGGTACCAACTGCGTTACAACCCTAACCCACCCTATAACATATTAAGCACTCGTGACATCAGCTTTGCAACGATGCAACGGGTTAATCGATTTGCACGATTTTGGGATATGATCGGCAATTCGGGTCGATTTAAAGAAACTCTTCCCCTTATTTTAGGTGGTACCCCTTTCCATCGATTTCTAACGCTTAGCGACCACTTATATGAAAAAGCTGGCAGTACTTGGAAAATATCATTGAAACGTATATTTGAATTGCTCTATCAGGTTTTGGTAGAAAGTTTAGCGGAGGACGCTAATTGGGTTAAGCAATCATTGTTAATTGATTATCAGCGTGCTGGGCAAAAATCGGCACTCGACTTGGGTGGGCCATCGTTAGAAATCATACCTAAAAAAGGCAAGGCTAATAAGCGTCAACAGCAGCATTTATAGTTGATGGACCAAATTAATGTAAAAAAGAGACGTGTATAATAATGCCAAACAAAAATCTAGCGTTACCTCCTAAACAAACAAGTGCAAGCGCATGGATTGGGAATGATTTAGCTAAGCGGTGCAACGAGTGGTTAAAGGACTTAACCCCAGCTGATATCAGTGAATTAGAGCGCGCAGCTGAGCCACTAGTCACTGAACAATTCAATATTGGCGCAATGACAAAAGCGCAATTTAAACTGCCAAACTTGAGCCAAAAGTTAACTGCATTAAGAGGTGAGCTCATTTCTGGTCGTGGTTTTTCGGTACTAAGAGGTTTGCCTGTTGGCAATTATAGCGAGCGTGAAGCAGCGACAATTTTTTATGGCGTAGGTACTCACCTCGGTCTAGCGCGATCGCAAAACGCGGCAGGGCATGTTTTAGGGCATGTTCGTAATTTAGGTACTTCTAGTAATGACCCTAATGTGCGTATTTATCAAACAACAGAGCGCCAAACCTTTCATACAGATTCAACTGATGTGGTTGGTCTGATTTGCCTTCAACCAGCAAAATCGGGTGGTCTGTCTCAGTTGGTTAGCGCTCAAACTATTTACAACGAAATGCTTAAAAGTCGACCTGATCTACTCAAACTTTTACTCCAACCGATAGCCACTGACCGCCGTGGTGAGGTGCCTGATGGTATGTTGCCCTACCTAATGATTCCAGTCTTTAGCTGGTTTAAAAATTATTTGACCCCTTTTTATCAACGTCAATACATCGACTCAGCCCAAAGATTTGACGAGGCGCCTCGCCTCACTGAAAACAATTTGGAAGCCTTAAATTATTTTGACAATTTAGCAAACCAACCAGACTTGAATCTGCCGATGCAGTTGGAAACGGGCGATATGCAATTTGTTTACAACCATGCACTATTACATGACAGAACTACATTTGTTGACTGGCCTGAATTTGAAAATAAGCGACACTTGCTTCGACTATGGCTTTCTATACCAGGTGATCGACCGTTACCAGTCGAGTTTGCGACACGATTTGGGTCTGTCGAAGTAGGCAATCGGGGCGGTATCGTGGTGCCTGGTAGCCAGTTTTGTGTGCCGTGGACAAGAGACTTAGCCAAAGCCTAACTGTGCTTGAAGTATAATGAATGGCCATTTTATCTCTTAAAAAAACGATCACGTCCGCTAGGCATTTCAGTGCAATGGAGGGGGAAAGTCGTGCACTTGAATATTTTAAAGCCATTGCATTCTATTTAGATAGATAAACCTATCGTGTTTGATATTGTTCCAACACCCGAAACTGATATGGATAGAACATCTTCTTTCTGCAAATAGCGTTTTGGTGTTCTGCTGCCACCGGTTCCATCTGGCGATCCTGTTGCGATGACGTCACCTGGGTGAAGGCTGAAAAGGGAGGAGGCGTAGGCTATTTGTTGTGCCACATTAAAAATCATTTCTCGACCAAATGCAGATTGTACGGTTTCGCCATTCAAGTTAACAGTTAACGCCATTTCCTCAACGGGTGGGAGTGATTCTGTGGTTGTGATCCACGGCCCCCAGGAACCAGAGTTGGCAAAGTTTTTGCCTGCATAAATTGAATGCTTTTGCCATTCACGCACAGAGCCATCGTTGAAAATTGAATATCCTAAGACGTGATTTAATGCATCTTCTGTCGATAGGTGTCGCGCTAATTTACCAATGACAACAGCGATTTCGCCCTCATAGTCAAAGCTATTAGCGGGTTCACCTTTTGGAATTTCAAGCGAGGCGCGATGACCCAAAAGTGTATCTCGTTCTTTGCCAAACAAAATAATATTGTCTGGATTTGGGGGTGCAACGCCATCAACAGGATATGGCTTAATATAATTTAAGCCGACACAGATTATTTTTCGCGGATTTGGGATAGGAGGTAAAAACGTAATGTCGTCAAGCAAAACAGGAGCGCTCAAATGACTGGGATCTTTCAACAGATCGAGAGCACTGTCGTCTAATAGGTCTCGTAAGTTTTTATACTTAGTGAGAAGGGCCTTACTGACGGGCAAAACACAATCGTGATCAAAGACGCCATAGAGGGACTGCTCTTGAAAAATAAATGACCCAATATTCATAAAATAGTACCTTTAAAAGCTGCCTCACGTTGACGCAAAATAGCAGTCAGCATGTCGTTATAGGGCGTGGCAATATGCAGTTCTCGGCCCATGGCGGGAACAATTCCGTTTATTGCGTCCAGTTCAGATGGCCGGCTTGCCATGTGGTCTAAAAGCATTGAAGGGCGAGCATTTGGCATGTTTGCACCAAACGAAGATACATAAGATTTAGGGTCATCAAAGGATAACGGAACATCTTTGGCCTTTGCAATGGCATAAGCTTCTGACATCGCACCAAGGGCAATTGCCCAATGATCAGGGTGCGCCATTAGTTCACCAACCGTCGCATTAAAAATAGTGCAGGGTGCACTGAAAGTAACATTACAGAGAAATTTCTCCCAGATTAGTTGGGTGATATTTTCAAATGCTTTTGCATTGAATCCGGCCTGCTGCCAAATTTTTTCAACCTCTAACAATCGGTTAGTGAGGCCACCTTTGACTTCACCTATTCGGATTAGCTTCATGCTATTGTGATGTGCATGGCCAGGGCCCTTCATCGAAGCGCCAAAACCGTCAGCCACACCCAGAAGGATATTATTAGATGAAATGTGTTTGGCAATACGCTCGTCCGCGCCCAATCCGTTTTGAATAGTAAGAATAAGGGCATCAGACCCAATAATGGGCGCAGCCGCTTGTGAAGCAGGTCCAACACCTGAGGCTTTGGTTGCAATCAAGCACAGGCCACAATGGCCTACATCAGCAATGTTTGTGGTGGCGCGAACAGAGGTTACAGTTCTATCTCCACTTGCACCTTCGACACGCAGGCCATACTTATTAATGGCGTTGACATGATCAGCCCAAGTATCGACAGCCCAAACTTCATGGCCGGCATCTGCAAGCAAAGCTGCATAGATTGATCCCATAGCACCTACCCCAATTACAACAATCTTCATAGGGTTTGCACCTGTATTGCAATCAGGCAGGTATCAATATTTGGTATAAGGTATTGCTTAACGGTCATAGAAGTATGTGATGCAAAATAATTCACCAATTTGTCTGCGGTTGTTTTTTGTTGACGTGTCTATCGCTATTGCCATTGTTGTAGGTTTTGAAAAGAACAACTGTTGAAAGCGCACTATTACAAACTCTAATAGGTGCAGAGGTGTCAAAAAGGTAACCAAAATATACAAAAAAGAAGTATAAAATGTCTGCCCATTAATATCAATTTTCAGGACATAACATCCTATTATTAATATAAATAAAAATGTTGTATGTGTTGACTTTAAACTGTTCGGATTAAATCGTCTTTTAGAAGTACGACATTTAACGACTATCAGTATATAAAGGCGAGGTAAACCTATTTCATGACTGATTTAGTTTAATTAAATGACGCTGTGATTATGGGTGGTGCAATATTTAGCATTGCTCACTGGTTAAATTTTTATTGAGTCTTTTACCGTGTTTGAACCCTTTCCAGTAGGCAGTTTTGACTTCTTCCTGATATTCCTTTGGGGCGGTTTCGATAAAATTATTGTAATCACGGTTAAATACCTTGTCGCCAGAGCAAGCCTTATGCTTATACGCGAGTTGGCCGGTCAGTTCAGCAACACGAAGGTGACTTAGTTTAGGATCTTCTGGTGGCTTCTCGACCTTGGCGACCCTTTTATTCTTAGTCTTTAACTTATCATCTTCAATAACATTGATTTCATCGACGACTTCAACAAGTTTTCGGGATTGCGTCAGACGCTTACATTCATCTTTTGACAATAGGATTGCATCCTTTGCACTTTTATCAAAGCCCTCCTGAAAAGCACTGCGCATTTTATCTTTGGCCTCTTCCGGCACCAGAGCTACCCGCTGATGAAACTCAGCAAGCACGGCTACCTCATCACATTGCAGGCGAGAATAACTGAGCGAGCCAAGCGTTCGGGACAAACTAACAATGGTACTACTGGCAGCTACTTTGGTGGCAGCTCCAGTTTCTGCGAAATCGGCAGTTGCATCGACTGACTTATTGACTTCAATTATCGCTTTATCAATTATAACCATAATTGAGTTCAATCCTTGATCGAGCAGTTCTGCGCGACTGACAAATGATGAAATTAAGCCGCAACAAGTGCAAAGTATAATTAATAAAATTTTATTGTTCGTCATCAAATTTCCGTTTCTATGCTGTATTCAGATTAAATCATGCCTAAATGATTACATCCAGCTTCAGCCCAAATAGTTTATTGTAATTTTGCGCTAGGTCAGGTTTTCGAGGATAATAGATAGAACTTTTATGTGACACCGCTTCTTTGAAACACCCACACGCTTCCCGATGGTTCGATCATACTCATTTATCAGCTAGGAACCTCGATCCTAAAGTTGTCTCGTGGTTAAATGATCAGGGTTCGTTAACCAAACGACTAATGGACTACTGCCCGGGACAATTTTCTGTTCGGGTGCTCAGTCAGCAGTGGATCAGGCCGCAGACTGAAGAAGCCAAATTGTTAGCCGTGCCACGTCACCAACAGGCCTTATTAAGGCAAGTGCAGTTGTTATGTAGAAACACAGTCTGTGTTTATGCACGATCAATTATTCCGCTGGCGACACTAAACGGTAAGCATCAGCGCCTAAAACGACTCGCGAACAAACCTTTAGGTGGATATTTGTTCGCTCAGCCTAATTTAAAACGGAGTAATCAGCAGATTGCACGTATCATTAGGAAAGACCCACTATTCGAAATCGCTCTGCCAAATGCGAAGCAGAGCTGTGATCAGCTATGGGGCAGACGATCGTTGTTTTCGATGGACAAAAAATCATTATTGGTTAGCGAGTTTTTTTTGCCAGCCTTGTTTGAAAAAAGTTTGAAGCCAAAAACTTAGTAACGAAATAGTTTGAACCAATATAAATTGAGAAAACATGAACACACCACATAAAATTGGCTTTGTTAGCCTTGGCTGCCCAAAAGCAACGGTTGATTCAGAGCAAGTCATCACTCAGCTTAAAGCTGAGGGTTATGAAATTGTTCCAAGCTACGATGAAGCTGATATGGTCATTGTCAATACCTGTGGGTTTATTGACTCTGCGGTAGAAGAGTCGCTTGATACCATAGGCGAAGCTTTGCAAGAAAACGGTAAGGTCGTTGTCACTGGCTGTCTTGGCGCACGATCAGAAATGATCAAAGAAAAATTCCCATCTCTTCTTGCGGTCACTGGCCCACATGCAAAAGACGAAGTAATGCAGGCCGTGCATACACATTTCCCTGCACCACATGATCCATTTTTTGATTTAGTCCCTAAACAAGGGGTTAAACTCACACCAAGACATTATGCTTATTTGAAGATTTCAGAAGGCTGCAATCATCGTTGTAGCTTTTGTATCATTCCGTCATTCAGAGGCGATCTTGTCAGCCGCCCCATTGACAAGGTAATGCAGGAAGCAGTCCATTTGGCCAATGCTGGCGTAAAGGAAATACTGGTTATCTCACAGGACACCAGCGCCTATGGTGTCGATGTTAAATATGCGACCCAGTTCTGGGAAGGGCAACCGCTTAAAACTAAATTTCTTGACCTTGCAAAAGCGCTCGGTCAATTAGGTGTTTGGGTGCGAATGCACTACGTTTATCCTTATCCTCATGTTGATGATGTCATACCATTAATGGCAAAAGGAATAATACTGCCGTATCTCGACATTCCGTTTCAACATGCCAGTCCCAAAATATTAAAGCTAATGAAGCGGCCAGGCAATCGTGAACGCGTTCTCGAAAGGATTCATGCCTGGCGTGAAGTTTGCCCTGAACTTGTCATCCGAAGTACTTTCATCGTTGGTTTTCCTGGTGAAACTGATGACGATTTCCAGCAGCTATTAGATTTCATTGCGGAGGCACAACTCGATCGAGTAGGTTGTTTTATGTACAGCCCAGTTGAAGGTGCGGCGGCAAATGAATTACCTGATCAAGTGGCAGACGGTATCAAACAAGAACGCTACGATATTTTTATGCAGGCGCAACAGGTTATTAGTACTGCTAAATTACAGCAGCGCATAGGTCAAACTATGAAAGTGCTAGTCGAAGAGCAGACGGACGAGGGCTATGTAGCTCGATCCTATGCCGACGCCCCAGAAATAGATGGGCTAGTTTATATCGAGACTGACCAGGCATTAGCTCTAGGTGAATTTCATCAAGTCGAGGTTGTTGATACAGACGAGTATGATTGCTATGCGATATTGTGTTCTGGGTGAGATGAATACCCTGGTTGATATGAGAACTTGACTTTAATAACGCCCTGAAATTTGAAGCATCAGGGTTAACGCCTACTTTTGTTTAATACAGGCTAGCCAACTTCGGTATAACCCTGTTTATAACCCACCCAATTTTCCAGCAGCATTTCAGATGCTTTTGTGTTGTCAGTGTCCAGCATTAACTGCGCTAACTCATCGACGGTGTCGAACCAACGTTGATCCTGTAATAAGTCTGCAATCTTAAAACTGGCTTCGCCTGTTTGGCGGGTACCAAGTACTTCTCCTGCGCCACGAAGTTCTAGATCTTTTTCTGCAATAATAAATCCATCTTGATAGCGGCGAATAATTTCGAGGCGATTAAGTACCTGCACGGATAACCCTTGTTTGACAAGTAGGATACAAAAGCTTTCGCGTCCACCACGACCAACCCGCCCTCTTAACTGATGAATTTGTGACAGGCCTAATCTTTCGGGATTTTCAATAATCATGATGCTGGCATTTGGGACATCGACACCGACCTCAATGACCGTGGTGGCAACTAGTATTTTGGTTTCACCATTTTTAAAAGTGTTTATGATCGCTTCTTTTTCAGCTGATTTCATTCGGCCATGGACAAGTGCGACTGGCAGCTCTGGCAATTGCGCCTGCAAGCTTAAAAATGTGGTTTCGGCCGCTTCACATTGCATCACTTCAGACTCGTCAATCAGGGTGCAAACCCAATACACTTGACCACCTTCAAGACAGGATGCTGCCACTCGATGGATCAGGCTGTCTCGCTTGGTTTCTGGAATAATCGATGTTGTAACGGGTTTTCGACCAGGAGGTAATTCATCGATTTGTGAGTAATCAAGGTCAGCATAAATCGACATGGCCAACGTGCGTGGGATTGGTGTGGCGGTCATAATCAGTTGGTGTGGCATTTGTTGATTGGTCGTTTTCTTCTGAAGAGCGAGTCTTTGATCAACGCCAAAACGATGTTGTTCATCGATAACGATAAAGCCAAGGTTATTAAAAACCACTGATTCCTGAAACAGGGCGTGTGTGCCGACAACCATATGTGTTTCACGTGAGGCAATTAGCGATAATTTTTGATTGCGCTTTTTACCCTTATCGGCACCCATTAAACAAACTACTTTAAGGCCTAATGGCGTAAACCAGGCCTTTAAGTTTTGATAGTGCTGCTCGACCAGTATTTCAGTTGGGGCCATCATTGCGGCTTGGAAACCAGACTCAATGACTGGCAGGCAAGCCAATGCAGCGACAACAGTTTTTCCAGAACCAACATCGCCTTGTAGCAAACGCATCATTGGTTGAGACCGACCAAAATCTTGCATCAGTTCAGCCATGACTCGCTGTTGAGCCATTGTGAGTTCGAACGGTAGATTTTTAATAAACTTTTCATGAAGTGTTCCATTGGTTTTAATCGATGGGTTATTCATTTTTTGGACCGAAATTCGTTTTTCGAGCAATGCCAGCCGATGCGCAGTTAGCTCTTCCACAATGAATCGATATTGGGCTGGATGTCTGCGATTGGCAATTAATTCAGTATCAATTTGCTGCTGAGGACTATGGAGACTGAGCATGGCTGATTTAAAATCAGGGAAATTATTTTGTAATAGCCACGTCTTGGGCAGAGTTTCTGGCATATCATTTTGATCCAGCTGAACGATGACCTGACGAATAATTTTGGTGATTGATAGTTGGTGTAGTCCGTCGGTAGTTGGATATACCGGTGTCAAATTTTGCTCTAACGGAGGTGAGTTTTGAGGGTCTAATATCTCAAATTCAGGGTGGATCATTTCAAATTCACCCTGAGCAATACGAACGTCACCAAATAAACGAAGCTTGTTGCCTTTCTGTAACTGTTGCTGTTGGGCGCTACTAAAAAAAAACAAACGTATGGTAAGCAAACCACTAGGATCTTCCAGCTTGGCAACCAGCATTCGTTTTGAGGGCCCTTGGCGTCGAAAGTTAATGGCTACCTGTAATACCTCGGCTTCAATTAACTGTTTGCGTCCAGGCTGTAACCCACCAATGGGAGTAACTCGGGTTCGATCTTCATAACGCAACGGCAGGTGGAACAGCAGGTCGCGTTGGCTCTCCAGGCCTAGTTTTTTAAGCTTCTCGGTAACCTTTGGCCCAACACCTTTAAGAAAGCGCACACCTTGAACTGACCAGTGTCCCATTTCACTGCCTATGCATTACTGATAAGAAAATTGACTCGAGTTTGTACATGAATTGGTATAAGAAAGTTTTCCATTGAGCTGGTTAGTTTAATCAAGTGCAAGAATTGCGTCCATCTCGACTTCTGAACCTTTAGGCAATGCAGACACTTCTATAGCGGCTCTGGCTGGGTAGGGCTCAGAAAAATATTTTGCCATGGTTTCGTTTACGATGGGAAAATTTGATAAGTCGGTAAGGAAAATATTAAGTTTTACGACGTCTTTTAAATTACCACCAGCCGCCTCTGATACCGCTGTAAGGTTATCAAATACACGGGTAATCTGAGCCTCTATACCCCCACTAACAATTTCCATCGTAGCTGGATCCAGTGGAATTTGCCCCGAAATATAAACAGTGTTGTCGACTTTAACTGCTTGTGAATAGGTGCCAATTGCAGCGGGAGCTTTGTCAGTTTGAATAATGGTTTTTACCATGAGATAGTCTCTAATTGATTGAACTGTTTAAATAGAATGGAAAACAACTAAATTAAAAGCTGCATTATGCTTTAAAAAGTTTGCGTCGCAAAAATTTTTTGATGCTGATTGCTTAGGCCAGCCTATCCATTTTAAATTGCAACCAGTTTTACTGGGTCTTTACTTACGAGCGATACGAATGACGACGGGCAGCAGGCGTAACTTTTTCATGATTCGAGCTAGGTGTATTCTATCGGTAACAACAACAACAAATTCAATAGTCGAAATTCGGCCATCCTTTTCTGTTAAATTAACGTGTTCGATGTTAGATGATGCATTCGCAATGGTCGTTGCAAGGTTGGCTAAAACACCGCGCTGATTGGCGACATCGATACGCAAGAAGGCGAGGTATTCACCTTCGACATGATCGGACCATTGAACTGCAAGGTGTCGATTGTTGGTGCTGGTTTCAGCCATGTTGCGACAGCGCTGCTGATGCACAACAATGCCCTTTCCTGTTGACATATGACCAATGATGGCATCGCCAGGTACAGGTCTGCAACATTTGGCAAATGATACTACCATGCCTTCTGTGCCTTTAATGGCGAGTGGTTTGCCTGATTCATCAAAGGCCGTCGAATCGTCATCCTCAATGTCATACATGGCTTTTGCAACCAAGCTGGAATTGCGATTTCCAAGACCAATTTGAGCCATTAACTCATCTTGATCCGTCATGCGATATTGACTTAAAACACGATCTAGTCTTTCTTGGGTCATGGGTTCGTCACGCCCAACTATTTGATTAATTGACTGTTGCAAAAGACGCTGACCTAATGAAACTGCCTCGGTTGCCTGCAATGACTTAAGGAAGTGTCGGATATTAGTACGGGCTTTTGCTGTGATAACAAAGTCGAGCCAACTTGGGTGAGGACGGCTGGCATCTGAACTGATAATTTCTATTGTTTGCCCATTATAAAGCTTACTGCTCAAGGGCAACATGCGGTTGTCAATGCGTGCGGCGACACAGGTATTACCGACATCGGTATGCACGGCATAAGCAAAGTCGACTACGGTAGAGTCTTGAGGCAATTTTTTGATATCACCTTTTGGCGTAAACACATAGATTTCATCAGGGAATAAATCGACCTTTACACTCTCTAAAAATTCTTGAGAGCTGCCCGACTTTTGCTGCATTTCGAGAAGACTCTTCAACCATTCTAAAGCACGATTTTGAGCTGAAGTAGCACTATATTGGCCTTCTTTATAGATCCAGTGAGCGGCAATTCCAGACTCGGCAAAGTGGTCCATTTCGGTAGTACGTATCTGAACTTCAATGGGTACGCCGTGAGGTCCAAAAAGACTGCTGTGTAACGATTGATAACCATTAGTTTTTGGGATCGCAAGATAATCTTTAAAGCGACCTGGCAATGGCTTATAAAGGTTATGCACGACACCGAGTACACGATAGCAGTCGTCCTCAGAATCCGTCATGATGCGCACACCAAACACATCAGTTAACTCTTTAAAGCTGAGCTTTTTTTCTTTCATTTTACGATAAATACTGTGGATATTTTTTTGTCGGTACTTAACTGAAGCAGAGATATTGGCTTCTTTTAGTCTATCTTTTATAGCATTTTCGATGGTATTGAATATTTCTTTACGATGCCCCACAACTTGTTTACAGACGCTTTCGAGTGCACGAAAACGCATAGGGAAAGCACTTCGAATTGATAAGTCTAGAAGTTCATGACGAACCTTAAAGATACCCAAACGATTTGCAATGGGTGCATAGATATCGGTCGTCTCTTTGGCAATACGACGACGCTTATCCGGTGGCATGGCATCCAGTGTGCGCATGTTATGTAAGCGATCGGCTAGTTTGATGATAATGACTCGAATGTCTTTTACCATTGCCAACATCATCTTACGGAAGTTTTCTGCGTGGGCTTCGGCTCTGCTCTGGAAATCAAGACTGGCTAGCTTGCTAACGCCATCTACTAATTCGGCGACTTCACTTCCAAACAGATCGGCTAATTGAGTTTTTTCGGTCGCAGTATCTTCAATTACGTCATGCAAAATTGCAGCGACAATACTACTCACATCCATGCGCATTTGACTCAGAATTAAAGCCACTTCAACCGGATGACTGATGTAAGGCTCACCTGACACTCGGCTTTGTCCTTCGTGTGCCTTGGCACCTAACAAGAAAGCACGATAAACCTCTTCGACCTGGTGTGGCTCAAGATATGTCGAAAGTTCTGCACAAAGTTCATTAATCTTGGTGCTATCAGCACTTAACGGCCGATCATCGGTGACTATTTCGAACAGGTTAGCGTTTTCTACCCGAGACATTTTTAAGTCTATTACCTATTGTGATTTGGCGGTTTTTGACATGTAGTTATACCATATATGCCCAGAAGTGGTTAGGCTTAGAGCTATCAATTAAGTTGAATTTAAATCCTAGAATAAAGTGTTGCCTTGTTTAGCGTGCACTCCATATAAATTCTGGAGATAACTTAAAAGCCAGTCAGCAAACTAACTTATATTTGTCACATACTTAAGCACTTCAACTACCTGCTCTGGGGTTTGTGCCCAGGCCATTGCAGCGCCATCTACTTCTTTTAAAGGGTGGATAATATCATCGTCATGTAAAGTAATGTATGGCGTACCCAACGCAGCGCAAAAGCCTGCATCAAAAGCAGCATTCCATTGCTTGTATTTATCACCAAACCGCACTACTGCGACGTCACATTGTTCGAGCAATGTTTTAGTTCGAATGGCATTGACCTTAGAGGACTTATGATCACGCCAAAAGCTATTGGTCTCTGCGCCAAGGACGTCACCTGCGGCATCACTTGCTTCGTGATTAGTCACAGCCGATGTAAAAATAATAGGCAGTGAGAGTGCTTGGGCGCCCTGTTTAATTTTTTCACGCCAGTCAGTGTGTATCTCACCCGATAGGTAAACAATGTATTCCATAGATATAGCCTCTATATTAAATTTTGGGAAGTAGGTTTGATCAAAAAAATGTTAATTAATTTCAGTTTTGTAACTAAACATATCTCCACGGCCTTTTGTGGTTCTGATTTCAATGACCTGATTATGACGAGTATACGTTGTTCGATTTAATACCAATACAGGTGCGTTAACTTCAATGTTTAAAATGGCGGCTGTTTTTTCTGTTGCACCTTCGGCCGTCAGAGTTTCTGCAGCCTTAATAATGGGAATGTTGTATTTATCAACCACAACAGCATAAAATAAATCAGGAATGTGAATATCTTCACTTTCAAGACCAGGCAAAAGATCAGCTCGCCACCGGGAGTATTCAACCATAGCTGGTTTTGTATCGATATAACCAATTCTTTCTATGTAGAGCAATTCAGAGTGGGTGGGTATTACCATTTTTAAACAATTAACACGATTCCCATTTTCGATATGCCGTTCGGACGTTTTTTTATCGATGCGAACATCTTTACCTTCAGCACCACCGTATGAAAAGTATTTAAACAAACTATTATTAAAGTCAATTCGTGACACATAGGTGCCTTTACCCTGATGGCGATAAAGTTTTTTCTCCCAGACCAGATTATCGATTGCCTTTTTTACAGTACCCTGACTAACAGCCAGAGTTGCAGCTAACTGGGGCTCAGAGGGTATCAAGTCACCCGACACTAACTCGCCCGAATCAATAAAGGATACTATGTAATCTTCAACGATCCGATAGAGTGGTTTGTTTTTTTGGCGATTCATTGAAACCCTTTAATTTTGGAATAGGCGAGCCATCAACTATTCATAGTTAAGGCTTAGGACTGAACTCACATTTGGATTCTTTTATCTATTGAACCCTAATTATCAAGACAAATCGAGTGGCTAAATAGACTCTCAAGGGATCTTGGTGTTAAAAATTTTGATTGACACTATTGTAAGCTGCTGTGAGAATCAGCACAACTAGGTCATATATATGACCTAGTTGACTATAATAAAAATCAAAACGGAAGAGGGAAATTGAAAGTATGGACTTTCTAAACTATTTCGGTAACGTTTTTACACCCTACCACTTAATGCTTTTATTTGGGGGCACAACGGCGGGATTAATTTTAGGCGCATTGCCTGGCTTGAGTCCAACTATGGCAGTCGCCTTAGTAATTCCATTTACCTTTCATATGGAGCCAGCCAGTGGTTTGATTTTATTAGGAGCGATGTATACAGCTACCGTTGCAGGTGGAGCAATTAGTGCTATTTTAGTTAATGTACCTGGTGCTCCCGCTAATATTGCTACTGCTCTCGACGGACATCAAATGGCTCGTAAGGGTCGAGCCTCTGAAGCGTTGCACTATTGCTTTCTGAGTTCATTTGTTGGTGGTATTTTTGGTATCATTATTTTAATATTTTTTACCCCTCCCCTAGCAAAACTGGCTTTAAAGTTTGGACCGACAGAACTATTTTGGATTGCCATTTTAGGCATAACTGTTATTGGTACGATTGGCAATAAATCAGTCATAAAGGGCCTGATGGCGGGTCTATTTGGTCTTGCGATATCAACTATTGGTGACAACCCAATGCTTGGTGAGCAGCGCTTTGTGTACAGTGAACATATGGAAAGCGGTATTCATATTGTGGTGGCATTGATTGGCCTATTTGCATTACCCCAAATATTGACGTTACTGGAAGAATCAGGCAAATCAAAGGTAGGTACATATGCCTTAAGTGAAACAAAGTGGATAACGTCCCTCAAGTACAATGTGACGCGTATAAAAGCCCTTAGTTTGGGGTCTACTATCGGTGCAATAGTTGGCATTATACCAGGTGCAGGTGGTCAAATAGCGGGTCTAGTCGCCTATGATCAAATTAAAAAGACCAGTCATAGCCCTGAAAATTTTGGGCAGGGTGAACCAGATGGCATTATTGCTGCTGAATCTGCGAATAATGCAATGGTTGGACCCTCTTTGGTACCGTTACTTACTTTGAGCATTCCCGGTAGCCCAACAGCAGCTGTGCTGTTGGGTGGCTTGCTCATCCATGGCTTATTCCCGGGGCCAGATTTGTTTACCGTCCATGCAGAAGTGATCTGGACGTTTATTGATTCACTTATTGTTGCGCAAGTTTTTATGGTTGTCATCGGCCTCTTTTTGAGCCGGCATAGTGGCTGGATTATGAAAGTTCCGCCACATTATATGGCTGCATCGATTCTAGTGCTTGCCGTCTTTGGGACCTACAGCATTCAATCGAGCTATTCTGATGTTTTGTTGATGGGTGTTCTAGGTATCACTATGTATTTCGCTAGCAAACTGGGATTCGGTCCAGCGCCTGTGGTGCTTGGTGTTATTTTAGGTCCTCTGGCTGAAGATAATTTCTTGCAGGGCAAGCTCATTGGAGAAGCTGGTGATGGCATCTTTGATTATTTTTTTACTGGCACAATTAATCTAACATTGATCTTAGCGACATTAGGCTCAATTGCCTACAGTGTTTATGCCAGCCACAAGATGAATAAGAGGGTGATGCTGAAATGATTAAGTCTAGTGCTATTAACTTTAAAAATTCTGAACTTACCACAGCCTTTTATTCGTTCCTAGTCGCAGGACTATTTTGCTTCCTTTCTTTCTATGACACGGATGCGGATATCTATTTATTTCCAAGAATTATTGCTGTCACCTTATTGGTTTTTTCAGTGATTTTGCTGATTTCAAGCTTTCAGTTGAGCCGTTCATATTTAAAAAATAGTAATAGTAATGTTAAAAATGGTCTATTTTTGAAAATTCTACCTGGCCTTTTGATTGGCTTTATTTACATGACCCTGATGGACGTCGTGGGATTCTATACGAGTGCATTTTTTATATTTCTTGCTTTTTTATTATTGTATGGCAAACGAGAAATGACTGATCCAAAAGCTTTTATTAAGAAAGTGGCGATATCGATTGGCTTTGTTTTTGTGCTCTATCTGCTATTTTGGCAAGGGCTACACGTAAGGACTCCGATAGGTTTATTATTATAGGGCCAGTGTAGTTAATTAATAATAACTTCAACCGTAAATCTCCATTGCGTGAATGTAGATTTATACAAATAGTTAAAACACGCAAAACTTTAAAATCATAAAAAAGAGGAAGAGGAACAGTCTAATGAATATAAACAAAAGTTTGATCAAAAAGGCGGCAATCACTGTCGCCTCAACAGCCCTCCTGTTGAGTGTAGCTGGTGCCAGCTTTGCTGATTATCCTGATCGTCCTATTGGCGTAATGGTTGCCTATAACCCTGGGGGAGCAACGGACTTTCAGGCTCGTATTGCTACACTAGCCTCAGCAAAAGAAAAAGACGGTAAAGCCCTTTCAGTGGGTCAGCCTATTTATGTAACTAACAAGCCTGGTGCTGGTGGTCGTAAGGGTTGGAACTGGTTTGCAGATAAAGCGCCCTCTGATGGTTATATGTTGGCAGCCTATAATGTGCCTCATTTCATTGCGCAATCGATAGTGTTTGATACAAAATATAATATTAATAATCTTGAGCCAGTCGGAAACTGGGGTGCTGATCCTGCTGTATTGATTGTTGGCAAGGACAGTGAATTTAATACCGCAACTGAATTAGTCGCTTATGCCAAAAAGAATCCTGGCAAAGTAACTGTCTCTGGAGCAGGTAAATTTGTGGGCCATCATATTGCTCATTTACAACTTGCAAAAGCAGCTGGTGTCAAATTAACATATGTACCAGGTAAAGGCGGCGTTGGCGCTATGAAACTAGTTAAAGGGGGCCAAGTTAAAGCTGGCTTCAATAACCTTTCTGATGCAGCGCGTGCTCAGGGCGACATCAAAATTTTAGCTGTAGCTGATCTTGAACGCCATGCCTTTTTACCTGATGTACCAACCTTAATGGAACTTGGTATTTTGGTCGATAATTCAAGTGTCAATTTTCGTGGTTTGATGGTCCCTAAAGGAACACCTGCCAACGTGATCAGTCATCTTGAAAAAACAGTACCTGTTATGTTTAACGACAAAAAGACATTAGGGAAAATGAAACAAACTAATTCACCAGTCCGGATTATGACCCGAAACGAAGTAATTGCGATGTGGAAGGAACGACAGTCGGCTCTCACAGAGTTATTGAAAGACCTTAAGTAATAGGTCGATAGAGTGTCGTCTAGTAAGGGCGTGGTAAAAAGCCGGGAGTTGTAAGCTCCCGGTTGGCTCAAATCCTATTAAAACCAGAAATAAGGAGAACTTTAAAAATGCCTTCGAATGAAAATTCACAGGTGAAAAATAGTGTGGCTTCGTTAATTCGTAAGGCACATGTGGCGCAACAAATTTATAATGACTATGACCAGACTCAGGTTGATGAAGTTGTTACTGCCATTGGTTGGGCAATTATCAATCCAGTTAATAATCACTTGTTGACAACAATGGCAATAAAAGACACGGGTATAGGTAAATATGAAGATAAGATAATTAAAAATTATCGAAAAACATTGGGGCTATTGCGAGACTTACAGGATGCAAAATCCGTGGGCGTTATTGCTGAGTATCCAGAAAAGGGGCTGATAGAAATCGCACGGCCTGTGGGCGTTGTGGGCGCAGTAATACCGTCGACTAACCCGGTTGCCACCCCAGTTAATAAAACCATCAATGCACTCAAGGGTAGGAATGCAATCATCTTGGCACCTTCACCTAAAGGCCAAAAAGTGTGTGAAAAGTTGGTTGAATTAATGCATGTTGAATTAAAAAGAGTAGGAGCACCAATTGATTTAGTCCAACACTTGTCTCTACCGGTGAATAAGGCAGACACCTATGAGTTAATGCGTGAAGTTGACTTAATAGTTGCGACTGGGTCAGGCAACAACGTTAAAGCTTGTTACGAAAGTGGAACGCCAGCACTTGGTGTTGGTGCCGGCAATGTATCCGTAATTATTGATGAGTGCGCTAATCTAAAAGATGCTGCCAGCAAAATAAAAGCATCCAAAACGTTTGATAATGCCACCAGCTGCTCTTCAGAAAACAGCGTTGTTATCGTTGACAGTATTTATGATCTTATGATTAAAGCGTTGAGTGAAGAAGGAGCCTGCTTGCTTGATGCCCAAGAAAAACAAAAGCTTCAAGAAGGTCTTTGGCAAAACGGTCAATTGAGTCGGGATGTTATTGCGCAGAGTGCAGCGAATATCAGCCAACTAACTGGCCTCAATCGACCAGCGCTAAAGCAGGCCAGTATGTTGTTGGTTGAAGAGACGGGTATTGGGCCTGATTACCCTTTTTCTGATGAAAAACTGAGTCCTGTACTCACCGTTTATCGAGCCACAGATTTTGATCATGCCTTTAAAATAGTAAACAAAATTCTGAACTATAAGGGAAAAGGGCATTCTGTCGGTATCCATAGTAATAATAACGGTCATATCTTAAAACTGGGTCTAGACCTACCGACCTGTCGCGTTATTGTGAATCAGGCTCATTGCTTTGCCACTGGTGGCAGTTTTGATAACGGTTTGCCGTTTTCGTTGTCGATGGGCTGTGGTTCATGGGGTAGCAATAGTATCCCTGATAATTTGAACTATAGGCATTACCTTAATACGACTCGAATTGCCCGAACAATCCCAAAAAATCAGCCATCAGATGCTGATATTTTTAGTGCGTTTTGGAGTAAGTATAATATTGAGGCGACATCTTAAAAATGAATACTGTTAGAGCTCATATTGATGATCGTGCTAAAAAGATGGGTGAAGCTTGTTTTTTAATTTCGCCTGAAATTGGCTCTGAACTCAGTTTTGGTAGTTTGCAAAAAAGTGCGGATCAAATTGAAATCTATTTAACAAAACTGGGTGTCAAATTTGGAGACAAGGTTGCTTTCTTGATGACAAACGGTCTTTGGACAACGACATTATTTCTTGGCGCAATGTACAGTGGTCGAGTTGTGGTACCCCTCAACGCTGTTTGTGGCAGTGACCAACTGACTTATGTGATTGATCACTGCGATGCAAAAGTGTTATTTGTTGAAAGGGAACTCCAAGAGAAATATAAGGTTGTTTTTGATGGTCTGGCGAATGATATCGAAGTAATTTTTGCCTGTAGAAACAATGGCCCAATATGGCCAATAGATAAAATAGTGGCGCCAAATAAAGTCAATGTTGAAGTTGATATACAGCCTGAGAATGACGCCTTACTGATATACACTTCTGGCACTACGGGTAGACCAAAAGGCGTACTTCTAACTCATAAATCGGTCATAGCGGGTGGTATGAATACAGTACTTTCGCACCAGCTGACACAGAATGATCGCGCATTGTGTATATTGCAGCTCTATCACATCAATGGCGAAATGGTTACTGTTATGGGGCCGCTGGTGAGTGGCAGTAGCGTTGTGATGCCCAATAAATTCAGCATCACTGACTTTTGGTCTCTGATCGATCAATGGCAATGTAGCTGGTTTAGTGTTGTGCCCACTATTATCGCCTATTTGTTGGAGCAATCAGAACGGCTCAAAGATCCGATTTGTTTGTCTTCTGATCGTCCTCAGTTGCGCTTTGGCCGCTCTGCTTCTGCACCTTTATCACCTGAAATGCATCGGCAATTCGAGCGACAGTTTGCTGTTGCTATTGTTGAAACTATGGGTCTTAGCGAAACAGCAGCACAAATTTTGTCTAACCCAATGCCACCGGGTATTATAAAATATGGCTCCCCAGGTATCGCCATTGGCAATGAAGCTATGATTATTGACAAGTCGGGCAATAAACAAAAAAACAATCTATCAGGCGAACTCATGATTCGTGGTGATAATGTCATGAAAGAGTATTACAAAAACCCTGAAACTACAGCCAGTACATTGCGCCCAGATGGTTGGCTACATACAGGAGACTTAGCCTACGTTGACGAAGATGGATATTATTTTATAACGGGCCGTTTGAAAGAAATCATTATTAAAGGGGGTGAGAATATAGCCCCAAGAGAAATTGACGAAGCACTCTATCAGCACAGCGCTGTCTTAGAGGCCGCTGCTTTCGCAATACCTGACAAGCATTTTGGACAAGAGGTTTTTGCCTGTGTGAGCCTAAAGTCAGGTGCCAAATGCACTGCTGAAGAACTACGCAATTTATGTATTGAAAAATTAGGAAAGTTCAAATCGCCCAAAAAAATAACTTTTATGGATGAATTACCTAAAGGGCCATCTGGAAAAATACAACGATTAAAACTCTCGGAAGCCGCCATTGCCGGCGCGTGATATTATCCTAATCTTTTAAACCTTTTGAGTAAGACAATGGCTATTGGTAAATTCTTCAAATTCTTGTTAGGTGGTGAATCAAAGCCATCTGTACCTAAAGAATTAAAGTGTGATGTAATCGATTACAATGGTTTTAAGGTGGAACCTGCGCCCATCGTTGAAGATGGAAAGTTTCGAACGGCGGGTTACGTTAGTGGTGAACTCGATGGTGAGACTAAACGGATTCAATTTATCCGTGCAGATCAAAGTGCTGATAAACAAGTCGCTATCGATCATTCTTTATCTAAGGCAAAACAAATTGTAGATGAGCAGGGCCAAAAGTTATTAAACAGAGAGCAACTTTAGCGCTATCTTTTTAATCGGGATGGTATTCAAAATGAGTCACGTTATTTAAATAACGTTAGTTTGACTCAGCTTCCTGAATACGTTCGAGTCTATTCTGTTCTTCTATGAAAGCTTGTTTGATTTCTTCTAGAACCGTATCGACATCGGCTGATTCTGTACTTTCTTCAAACTGCCCCGTGAGTTCGGTGTTGGGGTGCAAGTCGCCTGCTTCAAATAAGGCCCACATTTCTGGGGCATAGTGACTGTTGCTCAATTCTGGAGCAAATTGAGCATAGTAATTGGTAATGTTTTCGACATCGCGCCGATGCATGCTTTCGGCATTGTTATTCGCAGCGGCATCAACGGCTTGCGGTAGGTCGATAATGACAGGACCATTATCATCGATGAGCACATTAAACTCCGACAGGTCACCATGCACTAAACCGGCACAAAGCATACGCATAACGTCGTGCATAAGCGTTTTATGATCAACCAGTGCCTGTTCCTCAGTCATGGTAACGTCGTTAAGGCGAGGCGCCACTTCTTCGCCGTCATAAGTGATTAGCTCCATTAACAATACGCCATCAAAACAACCATAGGGTTTTGGCACACGAACGCCTATATCGGCCAGTTTAAAAAGGGCCGATACCTCGGCAGATTGCCAAACTTCTTCCTGCTGTTCGCGGCCAAATTTAGAGCCTTTTTCCATTGCGCGTGCTCGGCGGCTATTGCGAACCTTTCGCCCTTCTTGGTAGGTGACTGCTTGTTTGAACGCTCGCTTCTCCGCTTCCTTATAAATTTTCGCGCAGCGGATCTCTGACCCACAGCGTACGACAAACACATCCGCTTCTTTTCCGCTCATTAAAGGTCGGATCACTTCGTCGACTAGTCCATTTTCAACTAATGGGCGCATTCGTTTTGGAATTTTCATAGCGGCCTTATACATGAGTTAAACCGCGGATGGAAGAGGCAGCTGTCTTAGAGTCATTTGTTATTCGATTGTTTTGGGTATCCCAGTTAAACTGTGTTGATCGAACCAATAGTACACATTGCTAACTGAGGGAACATTGTGAAAACACATATTTTAAATTCTTTGAATCAAAGCCAAGACATGCTTATGGCGTTTCTTTTAAACGCCGATAATATTACTAATATTGAAAATGGCGCTCATCTTCTGATTGAAGCACTGAAGCGTCATGGTTCTATTTTTAGCTGCGGTAATGGTGGTTCGATGAGTGATGCAATGCACTTTGCTGAAGAGTTATCCGGTAGATACCGTAAAAGTAGAAGTGGTTTATCAGCAACGGCAATTAGTGATCCAGGGCATATTACGTGTGTCGCTAATGACTTTGGTTATGAACATATTTTCTCACGATATTTAGAAGCGAATGCCAAAGCAGGTGACTGTTTACTGGCCATTAGTACCAGCGGCACGAGTAAAAATGTTATAAAAGCCATTGAATATGCCAAGCAAAATGATATTCATGTCATCAGTCTCACCGGTCCTGCCAATACGGTTGCCGGTGAATTGGCTGACTGTGATATCCATGCGGGGCCCAGTGAATTTGCTGATCGTGTGCAAGAAATTCACATCAAAGTAATACATACGCTAATTGAGTTAGTTGAACGCGAATTCTTTCCTGAGAATTATCGTTAAAAGGCCAAAATAATTAAAAGCTTAACCTTTACTTGGAATTAAGCCGGAATTAGGCGTGATACTGGCAATGTGGCCTGGCGCTAACATTGACTTGAATGAGAGCCTGACTTGGTTTATCTATAGCGCATTAACAATGATGAAGCTAGTCAGTTGGCCATTTTTGACCGTACACTGTCAATCTTATCCTGTATGGTTTGAACGCGATCCGTTCGAGTACCTATCTTCATGGTACTGCTAATCCGCGGTGCGCCCATATCATGAAGCTTTTCGTGACATTGTTTTACTGCGACCATTACATCGTCCCATTCTCCTTCGACATTCGTGCCATAAGAATGCATTTGATGACTGAGCCCTGCGGATTTAAATATTTTTTCACATTCCACAACATAATGAGAAACCGAAACGCCAACGCCTAAAGGAATCACGCAAATATCGATGAGTACATTCATATTTTTTCCATACTGAATTGAGAGACGTTCAGTATATAGGGTAATGGAAGACCTGAATAATTTAACGCCGTTAGCTTTCTAACAACGGGTTGATTTTTTGTAATCAAATCAATCACAATCTTTACCTATTCAAAAGCCTCTTTTGATGTAATATTTGGTATCCGTCCGGATTACCGACGCATCATAAATATGGGGAGTTTAAATGTTTTATTCAATGGAAAATCTTGCCGAAGTTAATTTGCTAATACGCTATAAATCATCGGCTAGTCTGGAGGGTATCAAAATCCACAAAACGGCTGATCCTGTCGTCATCGCAGCTGCACAACGTTTATTTGATACAGGCTTTATTACACAAATTGATGGCGGTTACTTAACACCACTAGGCGCAGAGGCCGAGGAACATGCCCAGTCATTATTGATGATGCTGAATGCCTAACTTTACCCAGGCTTAATAAGAAACCTTAGGTTCCATAATGAAAGTTATTTTTTCTCACGGTAAGGAGAGCGGCCCCTGGGGATTTAAAATTAAACGGTTAGCGGCCATCGCAGAGCAAATGGGTTGTGTTGTCGAGAGCGTTGATTATACCGACCTGATGGACCCTGATTTGCGCGTCGATCGCCTGTTAACTGTTTTAGAGCATCAAACCGAGCCACCCATACTTGTTGGTTCTAGTATGGGTGGTTATGTTTCCTTAGTGGCATCTGAATCTGTTGAGACAAAGGCGTTATTTTTGATGGCGCCTGCGCTTTATATTTCTAGTTTTAAACAACAACACCATCATTCATTGTCGCCCTGGATAGAAATCGTTCATGGCTGGTCTGATGATATCATTCCGGTCAGAAATTCAATTCAATTTGCTCAGCAGGCAAATAGTATGTTACATCTCATAGCAGGTGATCATGCACTAAACGAAGTAATTGAAACAGTCGAAGGTCTTTTTAGACGATTCATGTCACAAGGTTTGGTTAACGAATAATTTTGACCATGTGAGAGGATTAGATTGAATATGAAAAATTGTAGAACAACGGATTAAGGTAGATTACGGATGAAATTTTATAATGCTTGGTACTGTCCTTTTGGACAACGCGCTTGGATGACATTAGTCCATAAAGGTATCGATTTTGACTATATCGAAGTCGATCCTTATGATGAAACTGAATCTTGGATGGCGATATCACGCGGTGCTGCAATGGTGCCAGTTGTGATTCAGCCTAATGCTGATGGTGCTGACACGACGATAGTCGAATCGAATCGCGTGATTGAATACCTCGAAGACTTACAGCCTATGACACCCATATTTGCGAGCCAACCAAACCAGAAAGCCGAACAAAAATACTGGATGGATCACGTTGGTAATAATATTGTGCCCTACTTTTATAAATTTCTAAAAGCGGTTGAGCCAGATCAAAAGCAAGCCTACCTAAGGGAGAAAATGATTGCAGGAATGGTAACAATTACTGAGGCGATGGATCACATGGGGCCCTTCTTTGATGGTGCCGAATTGTCAGCTGTCGATATTGCATTTTTCCCCTTTGCGTTTCGAATAGAAACGCTACTTGGCGAGTACCGAAATTTTCATTTGCCAACCGAAGGCTCTAGCTGGCAGCGTTATCATCAATGGTATAACGCCGTTTTAAAGCATACTTCTTTTAAAACAACTGGGACTGACAATGACGGTTATGTTAATCGGCTCATCGAGCATTACCAGCCTTATAGTTTGGGTAGTTGAAAGAAGGATTTGACCGTGGAATAAACCACTTAAGTGCCACACAGGATTGAGAGGCTGGTTAACGCACCGAGTGATTTTGAAGTGGTCATGATGGGGCAACAGACTTCTGAGAGTTTGTTGCGTTTGCCCAAGTTCCCACAGCCTCTAGATATACGCCGAATGGGCGACTAACGATGAACATCAGGAAGCTTGTAGACGTGAGAAGGATTATCACTTCGTTCTGATCTGCACCCGCAATGACAAGTGTCAATGCGTAAATTGGAAGCTGGAATGACAAAAACGCTAGGCCATCGATGAGGACTTTGCTCCACGAAATTGTGGGCTTAGTCTTTTTGAAGAACCAGTCACGCCAGATACCATAGGGTCGACCTGTAATCACCATCATCGGTATCATGATTAGGCGAGTCATCAGCACTTCGCTCGGTTCCATACCCGCGACAAACAATTCTGTTAACGTGGCGATTAATGTGAAGAAGATAATGGTCGCTAGAGTATCTACAATAAAACGATGCATAGTTTTCCTATTGTAGAAATTGTTAGATCTAGGGCTAAAAAAGAAACAGTAAAGAATTATAAAGCAGCAGTTTAACGTAACGCTCTAGCTCTAAAACTGCGGCCTTTAATTTTACCGTCAGTCAAAATATTCAAAGCTTGCTTTGCGACCTGCCTTTCGACTGCAACATAAGCTATTTTATCCATAATATCGATTTTACCGATGAGCTTACCGGGCAAATTGGTGTTCGCTGTGAGCGCGCCTAATATATCACCAGCGCGTATTTTATCCTTACGACCCCCATTGATAAATAATGTGGTCATGGGTGGGCTGAGCTTGAAATTATCTCTTGTACTGAGAGATGAAAGATTTTCAATATTTGCTGGGCTGTCTTGATATTTGGCAATGGCATCCACTCGGAATTGTTCACCAGCATAAAATAAACTGACTGCCAATCCGTCTTTACCGGCTCGGCCTGTGCGACCTATCCGATGAACGTGTATTTCGGGGTCTGGAGTTAATTCATAATTGACCACAGCTGCCAGCTCTTTAATATCCAGTCCGCGCGCAGCCACATCGGTTGCGATTAAGACCGAGCTGCTCCTGTTGGCAAATTGCACCAATACCTGATCACGATCAAACTGCTCTAAATCACCATGCAGAGTGCACGCATGAAAGCCATGTTTCCAAAGTTCATCACATAAATCATTACAAGTTTGCTTCTGATTGCAGAATACAAGGGTCGACTCAGGGCTGTGATGTTCTAACAATGCGACTAAGGCCGCTGTTTTTTCACCGCGTTGAACCTCGTAAAAAGCTTGTTTGATTTGTTGATTATGATGTGAAGTTTCGACTCTAACCTCAACGGGATTTCTTTGCACCATGCCACTAATATGCTTAATTTCTTCAGGGTAGGTCGCTGAGAACAGTAAGGTTTGTCGCCTACGAGGCATTTTGTCAGTGATTAACATGATGTCTTCTAAGAATCCCATATCGAGCATGCGATCAGCTTCATCTAATACGAGTGTGTTCAGGTTATCGAAATTCAAAGTGCCCTTGAGCAAATGCTTTAAAATTCGTCCTGGTGTGCCAACTACAATATGAGGATCCCGCTCAAGTGATGCGACTTGGGCACCCATTGGTTTACCACCACATAAAGTCAGTATCTTAGTGTTTGGAACGGCACGGGCGATTCGTCTGATCTCGTTGCTGACCTGATCAGCCAACTCACGGGTCGGACAAAGTACCAATGATTGGGTATGGTAATTACGAGCTTCAAGCTTATTTAATAGACCAATACCAAATGCAGCCGTTTTACCACTGCCAGTTTTGGCTTGAGCCAGTAGGTCGTCACCGTTTAATAAAACAGGTAGGCCCTGCGCCTGAATCGGCGTCATTTCTTTATAGCCTAATAACTCAATATTATTGAGCAATTCAGATTTGATCGGTAAAGATGAGAATTGACTGGTCACAGTTTTATCGTCTGGAGGGTTTGGTCGCGTATGATAACAGATAACATGCGTTGTTAAATGGATCGGTCAATTTACAACAATAAATTTCTGTTTTTAGATCAGTCTATATTCGTCTACTTTTAGAGCTTTGAGAAGTAAGTTTCTCGCTGCAATGGTTACTTTTCCAGACTGGCCATCACCGCGATGGACCAAATGATCATCGAGTGAGATTATCGTTAGCCGTGGGTTTGAAGTAATATCTGAAAAATACTCGAATACATTGAATGATAGCCATTTTGCGCATTGTAAGTAGACATTACTTTTAAAATATCCGAGATACATTTGAACACGGGTTATTTCAATGGTTTTTAACACGCTAGGTCTTTATGGAAATTAGCGCTAATGATGTTTTATCAAATGGGCGTTTAAGTGGAGCAATAACCTATAACAATAAATCAGTCTTTATAGGATTAAAAATATTGGCAGCATTGACTAGAGACTGAGCTGTTAGAGCGGGCACTCCATAGACTTCTGTACTAACATGAAAGCTCCGCCGTATTTCCAGCAATAGCAAATCAAAATCACCATCCCCAGACAGTAATACAACATTATCAACTGTTTGTGCTGTTTGCATGATGTCAATCGTAATACCGACATCCCAGTCACCTTTAGACGTGCCATCACTGCGTTGAATATAGGGTTTAAGCTTTATGGTAAAGCCGATCTTTTTTAATACGTTCTGGAATTGAACTTGCTTTTGATCATGTCGATCAATCGCATAGGCATTGGCTAAAACGATTTCACCTTCAGAACTGATGCGTTGCCAAAGCTCACGATAGTTAAACTGACGACCATAGGCCTGGCGAGTGGTGTAGTAAATGTTTTGGACATCAACAAAGAGGGCTATTTTTTTCATAGTGATCTAATTTAGGCGAGTTGACAGTATACCGCCAGTAACAATCATTATAATTCCTATAATCGTTATGAAATCAAGAGTTTCATTAAAGAATAGCATGCCCCAAATAATGGCAAAAGCGACGTAGCCAAAATCAAAGATGGCGATTGTCGAGGCCGGCCCGGACTGATACGCAATGGCGGCTCCAATACTACCCACCAAAAGTGCAACTGCCAGTATGGTCATATCACCCCATACGGAGACATCCATAGGTGACCAGTCACCGAATAAAAATAGATTTGATTGCTGAATTTCTTCCGTGGGCTGGAATAGGAAAATCAGCAAACTTGCAATAATGCCTACGAAGATAAACACTATATTCATCCATAAAGATAAAATCATTGGATGTTCATCGCGACACTTGCTCCGAGTAAGGATCATACCCAGTGCATATAGAATGGCTGAAATGATGGGTAACAAAGCATAAAGATTAAAGTTTTCGGCCTGTGGTCGAAGTATTAAAAGTACACCACAAAAACCCATGACTACGGCAATCCAGCCCCCTAAGCCGACACGCTCAGCTAGAAATAGAGCAGCAAACAATGTAATAAAAATAGGTAAGGTGTAAAATGAGGCGGCAGCGATAGAAAGATCTACCTTTGGCAGTGCCATATAATAGAGCAGCCACATGATAACCAGTAAGGCACTTCTAGTGAGTGTCCAGAACAACTGTTTGGGCATTAACCCCAACATAAGGACTCTCCAAAAAACAGGTGGCTTTTCAGACAAATGAAGCGGAGTTTTCTTCTTTAAAAAGAAGGTTAATAGAGGTATTGTCAAAATTGAGCGTAATATGAAAATTTGCCAAATGACAAAAGAGGCATTGCTTTTTTTAATCAAAGCATCGCCAAGGGCTAAAGCAAATACACCTATCAAAATCGCACCAATTGCCAATTTTAGATTGTCACTGCTAGGTCTAATATATTGAGTCATTATCTCTATTATTGTTAAGGCCATCAGTAGCTTAAAGTAGTCATGTGTTTTGTCTATCGATATTCTAAAAACTTCTTATTGGTATTTAGTCCTAGTACTCGATTAATGTCTACAATCAATAGTGTGTATTAATAGTTAGCTGCTCATTGGTCAATCCCTTGTCAATATACTGACTCGCCGATATGATGCGTCAGCAAAAAAAATTCAAATATCTCCATTCGAAAAGAGGCTCGTTATGAAAGTTTGTGTACTAGGTGCAGCAGGTGGAATTGGTCAGCCACTTTCTTTGTTATTGAAATTACAACTACCAGCGGGTAGTGAATTATCGCTTTATGATGTTGCGCCATTTACCCCGGGTGTTGCAGTCGATCTTAGTCACATTCCAACGGATGTATCTGTTTCTGGGTTTGCTGGAGATGATGTTGAAGCCGCCATGGTCGATGCTGATATCGTTGTCATTCCAGCGGGTGTCCCGCGTAAGCCAGGTATGACTCGTGATGACTTGTTCAGTATGAACGCTGGCATCGTTAAAAAGCTTATCTTAGCTGGCACTAAAGTCTGTCCTAATGCCTGTTACGCCATTGTGACTAACCCTGTTAACTCAACCGTTGCGATTGCTGCCGAAGTTCTTAAGGCCGCGGGTGTTTATGACAAGCGCAAGCTGTTTGGCGTAACAACTCTCGATATTATCCGTTCAAATACGTTTGTGGCTGAACTCAAAGGCATGAGCTGTAATGATGTGAATGTCAGCGTCATTGGCGGACACAGTGGTGTTACTATTTTGCCATTGCTGTCTAGCATTGACGGAGTCGAATTAACTGATGCTGAAATTGAATTACTAACACCGCGTATTCAGGAAGCGGGTACCGAAGTTGTAGAAGCAAAAGTCGGCGCAGGTTCTGCAACCTTGTCTATGGCTCAAGCCGCAGCTCAGTTTGTTTCTTCTCTGGTGGCTGCAATGAATGGCGCTGATGTCACTGAATGTTGTTATGTTCAAACCGGTGAAGATACTGATAGTTTCCATGCGCAGCCCGTTAAGCTGGGTAAAAATGGTGTTGAGTCTATTCCCGCACTACCCGAATTGAGTGTTTATGAGCAAAAGCTATTGACTGAACTGAAACCAGTTTTAGATGGTAATATTGCTAAAGGAATCGAGTTTGCCAAAGCTTAAAGTATCTGGTCTTTAAAGTGCGATAAGATTTTCTAGCCATTTTAGAGTGATTTAGCCATTAAAAGCGCAGCTTCCGAGTTGCGTTTTTTTGTCTAGTTCTTTACCACGTAAGGGTAAATTAAAGAAAATATTAAAGGACTAACCAGACTAATAATGGTTTGAAAGCGTGCTAATAGGCTGAGAATACAAGTCGTAACAGAGGAATTAATTTAACTTTTAAGTGCCAATGACGCATGCCCTTTGGTGAAATATAACTGCTCAGACCTCAAGTTAAATATGAAGCTCCGGTTTAACCATATTCCTCAAATAGCCTCAAGAATGAAAATCAAATTGCAGGGCAAGTGTGACTCATAAATTAGCAAACCGTTAGACAGACTGGAAGCGAAAGAAATAAGCCTTTATTCATTCTACCGACCATTTAAAAAATGAATAAAGTTAAGTCTGATAGAGTAAAAAAGACGAGGCTTTAGTTATTCTGGAAGGTGAAATTGATCACTATATTAAACATTTAAAAGTACAAAAAATAATAGTGTGAGTCTATAGTCAGTGGTCAAAGTGTATTAAGATTGTCTACTTCGCGTCAGCCTGAACCATATCTGATTCTGTGTACGACTTAATTGTATCGTAGGTACTACCCTGTTGAATATTGGCCTCTTCGATGACAATCTAAGAAGTAGCCCAATAATCGACGTCACCTTTAGACTTGATGTCATAGCTTGTTTAGATACAGAAAAGATAATTGGCCAAACGGAAATAATCTTCAATGAAAGTATGGTCTTGAAAGTGTTTGAAAAGGCTTTAAAGGTGACATCGTTTTAACTGACTCCTATAACTATTCAGGGTTGCCAGTCAGACATTAGTTTTTTGTGGCAGTTGTAAGCACCGGAAAACGCTAGATATGCAGAAAAGCACAGCAAGAATACAGACGATTGTTGGGCCTGTTGGGGTGTCCATAACATAAGAGGTCCTTAAACCCATCAGTGAGGCACCGCAGCCAATCATTGCCGCAACTATTGCCATTGTCTCTGGTGTTTTGCTGAAAGGTCGAGCAGTCGCTGCCGGTATAATCAGCATCGCGGTAATCAGCAGAACGCCAACTACTTTGATTGCAACAGCTACAACGACCGCCAACGACAAGGTGAGAATGACTTTCTCCCGCTTGGGTGAAATGCCACATGCGTAAGCAAGTTCAGGATTAACTGTTGATATAAGAAGTGCTGACCAGCGCCACCCAATCAATATGAGAACCAAGGCTGAACCACTCCAAATAACAGCAAGGTCAACGGTGCCAACTGAAAGGATGTCACCAAAAAGATAGGCCATAAGGTCGATGCGAACACCCGATAGAAAGGAAACTGCAACCAACCCAAAAGCCAGTGAAGAGTGAGACAAGACTCCAAGCAGGGTATCCATTGCATAGACGCGTTCACTCATAGTTGCAACGGCCAATGCCATTAACAGGGATACTACCAAAACCCCTGCAAATATGGGCATTGATAAAGTGAGCGACAACGCTACACCCAGAATTGCGGCATGAGCAGTTGCATCACCGAAAAAAGCCATTCGACGCCAAATAATAAAACAGCCAAGCGGTGCCGCTGCGATTGCAACACCAAGACCGGCAAGGGAGGCTCGAAAAATAAAGTCATCGAACATTAAATAGCGTCCTCAAGAAGCGATTTTATAGGGTCATTATGGCGATAATTAGCGAACATCTCTTCATCGTCAAGTCCAAACAATAACCGATATTCGGGCGCGACTTTGACAACGTCAGGGGATCCTTCACAACAAATACTGTGGTTAAGGCAGATAACGCGGTCAGAGGTGCGCATAACAGTGTGGAGCTCATGGCTTATCATTATAATGGCGCAATCAAGTTCTTGTCGAACCTGTTCAATCTGTCGGTAAAAATCTGCTGAGCCAGAATGATCCAGTCCCTGGGTGGCTTCATCCAGCAAAAGCAGATCAGGTTTCTCTATAAGAGCACGAGCCAGTAAAACTCGCTGGAATTGTCCGCCAGACAGCGTGCTTAACTGTTGTTCTCCAACATCAGACACCCCTGCCTGCTGTAGGGCGATCTCCATGTCGTTCTTTCGCTGTCGCTTGGGGAGCGATAAAAACCGGTAAACTGTTATGGGGAGCGTATTATCAATATTGAGGCGCTGAGGAACATAGCCAATGATTTGGTTACTGACAATTTCTATCACACCTGATGTAGGAATCACAGCGCCAATAAGTGCGCGTAGAAGCGTCGATTTTCCTGACCCGTTTGGTCCCACGATAGACAGTATTTCTCCCCTATCTATATGGATAGTGATGTCTTGCAGTACAGCGTTTCTTCCAAATTTTACGAATAGATTTTTTGTGGTAAGGACTCTCATTTTTTCTCCAATTCATTTCAGGTTCTATCCGTACCTGCAAATTCGTAAACAGTTATTTGAGTATGAAAAGCTGATGGGTTAAAAGGCATAGATGCCTAATAAGCACAGTAAATTTTATCTACTGTATCAATGTGAAGTGATTTTCATAACGTGATTTTCAAGGTTGAGTCAATGTGGAAAAATATTCGGTAAAATACTTTCGTAAATTTTTTAGCGTTTACAGCACAAGGCCCTTTATTCCATTTATGTAATGTTATACTATAACACAAATGCTGTGAAGCTTTCACTTACAAAAGGTCTTAAAAAATGAAAAGTTATCAAAAACTAACTGCTATTGTGTCTCTAGGGTTTTTATCGCTTAGTGCAAAGGCTGTTCCGAGTGTTGCGACAGACATTACACCAGTTCACTCTCTCGTATCACAGGTAATGGCAGGCGTGGGTAAGCCAAATTTACTTATTCAATCTGGTGCTTCACCACATCACTATTCGCTGAGCCCCTCAGAAGCCGAGGCATTGGAGGAGGCTGATCTTGTGTTCTGGATAGGTGAGGGCCTAACACCTTGGCTAGAAAGATCATTAGAGAACCTTTCTCCTGATTCAAAGAAAATTGAGTTGCTGGAAGCGAAGGGTACGACGACCTATGCGTTTAGAGAAGGGGCTACATTTGATGCACATGATGATAACGACCTTGAGACGGAAGAAGAGACAGCGCATGGCACGGATGACAACGATCATGAGATTGAAGAAGAGACAGCGCATGGCACGGATGAAGATGCTCATCATGATCATAGTGGGATTGACCCGCATGCGTGGTTAGACCCCGCTAATGGTAAGGTTTGGCTTGATGTAATTGCTAGGGCCTTGGTGGAAAAGGATCCGGAGAATGCCACAAAGTATCTTGAAAATGCAGCAATAGGAAAAGCTGAGATTGATGCTGCGATTAGTCTTATTGAAGCAACCACAGTGCAATTCAACAGTAAACAGTTCATTGTTTTTCATGATGCCTATCAATACTTCGAAAGACGCTTTAAAATACAGGCAGCAGGATCTATTTCTATATCAGATGCATCAAAGCCGAGCCCTGCTCGCATTGCAGAGATAATCAAAGTGGTTACGGATTTAAACATAAGTTGTGTTTTCACCGAACCTCAATATAACCCCGGGGTGGTGAAGGCTGTTTTTGGCGGAACGGGTGTTAACACTTCTGGCGTTATTGATCCATTAGGCGCAGGCCTAGTTATTGGTGCCAACCTTTACTCTAACTTATTGATAGAGATCGCTGAAGGTCTTCAATCTTGTCTCGGAGAAAAATAGGTGGCTTAATCTGGCCCTATAAATTATTTAATAATTAAAGTCCAGTATAAAAATTGTTTTGTCGAGAACTCAAATTTGATGAGAGAATTTATTTAGGTATTAACAGAACAAAATTACGCCTGAAAAGATGACTTCAATATAAAAGATAAACCGATCTGGGCTTTCTTCTTTTGGTACGGAGAAAGTCCATTTTTTTAGTCTTTGTTTTAACGGCTTTATAAGCAGTAAATGTTTAAACTAATTATTGATTAATTCGAAAACGTGTCAATGCAATGCCACTGAGAATAATTACCAAAGCAACAATACTTGATGACTCGACTGGTTCTGACAATACATAAGCACCGGTAAAAAAAGCAACAACTGGGATCAAATAATTAATGGTTGATAGAAAAGTCGGGCCGGCACGATTGATTACAGCGAACAGCATCAGTGTTGCAATCGCTGTTGGCCCAATACCCAACCAAATCGTCGAGCTTAGCACGAGAGTCGAAACTGCTTCGCTGTTGGCCGGCACCACAAATAGCCAGATTGGGAAAACCATAATTGTTGCTGCAATCAACACACCAGAGGTGCTAATAAACGGATTTAGCTTTGGCAAACGCCTGACTAGTATGGTGTTCACTGCATAACTACTGGCTGCGATAAAGATTGCGATACCGCCGTATACAGCTTGCCCACCGCCTTCAAATATGGGTCCCAGTAATACACCAATACCACCAATACCAAAAGTGAAGCCTAATACTTTATACCGATTTAGGTTTTCTCCATCGACTAGATAATGTGCCAGTATCATCGTGATCAGCGGCATGGTTGCCATAATCATGCCGGCAATGCCCGAATTTACCGACAACTGTCCCCATGATATAAGGAAAAAAGGCAGCACATAACCAACTATACCCATTACCATAAAAGCCAACCAAGCATGAATAGTAAAGGGTAGTCTTAGCCCTTTGGCATAAACCACAAACGTTAATATTAAGGCGCCGATGAGGACGCGATAGAACACAGTGGTCAGTGGATGGAGGCTCTCGACTGAAATCGAGATAAACATAAATGAAGTGCCCCACAACAACACAAGACTCATTAACAATAACCAGTTAATGAGTGTTGTTCTATCGAACATAATGAAATGCCCTTTTTGAATAATGAATTAGAAATATCTCAAAATTAATCGACTTGCAACTCAGCCATGTTTCGAAATAGGTTGAGGGCGTTTGGGTTCGCGAGGGAGTGAATATTTTTAATGTCTTGATTGTGGACAACTTCGCGAACCGCTAACTCAACTATTTTGCCTGATTTAGTTCGAGGAATTTCCGATACCTGAATGACTTTAACGGGCACGTGCCGCGGAGTACAATGCTGTTTAATGGTCAATTTTATTTTTTTTATGAGAGTCTCACCTAATGTTAAATCAGGGCGCAGCACAACAAATAATACTACGCGTACATCCGAGTTCCAGTCTTGCCCAATAGCAATACTCTCAATGACTTCCTCGAGTTGTTCGACGTGACGATATATTTCAGCGGTGCCAATCCGAACACCACCTGGATTTAATGTAGCGTCTGAACGGCCATAGATAGTCACACCACCATAATCGTTTAGCATCACATAATCACCGTGATGCCATACGTTTTCAAAATGCGCAAAGTAGGCGTTGTGATATTTCTGTCCATCGGGATCATCCCAAAAATACACGGGTTGGCAGGGGAAAGTTTGGGTGCAGACGAGCTCGCCTTTTTGGTTTCGGATCGATACGCCGTCGTCATTGAACACATCGACCGCTAAGCCTAAGCCACGGCATTGGCTCTCACCTCGATAAACTGGCAGTATGGGGCAACCCAGCACAAAGCATGAAACGATATCGGTGCCACCAGAGATCGACGATAGGCAAACATCTTGTTTAATACTGTCGTAGACATAATCAAAACTTTCGGGTGCTAATACTGATCCAGTTGACCAAATGGTTCGAAGAGTGCTTAAGTCGTAAATTTCAGTTGGAACAAAATAATCTTTTTTAAGCGCATCAAGATACTTTGCCGACGTGCCAAATTGTGTGAGCTTAACTGACTCGGCATACTCCCAGAGTACATTGCGATTAGGATAAAAAGGTGATCCGTCGTACAACACTAGGGATGCTTTGCAAGCCAATGCACTCACCAGCCAATTCCACATCATCCAGCCACAAGTAGTGAAATAAAAAGCCCGATCACCTGGCCGAATATCGCCGTGTAGCATCTGCTCTTTTAAATGCTGCAGTAATACACCACCGACCCGGTGCGTAATGCACTTGGGTTTTCCCGTGGTACCAGACGAATACAACACGTACAAAGGATCGTTAAAATGGCTCGGGTAAAAATCGATGGTTTCGACAGGGTTAGCGATAATGTCATTCCAGTGAGTCACTGACAATGCGCTGTCTATTCCAGCAAGGTTGACCAGAATAGTGCCTTCGATACTCGGCAAGGCCGCCGTAATTGTTTTCACTTTGCTTGTAAGGGCTATTTTTTTGCCGTTGTAAAAATAGCCATCCACCGTAAATAAGAAACGAGGCTCAGTTTGACCAAAGCGATCAATCACGCTTTCTTCACCAAAATCAGGGGAGGTCGAAGTCCATATCGCACCGATGCTAGTCGTCGCTAACATGGCAACGACGGTTTCGGGCATGTTTGGCATATACGCAGCAACGCGGTCTCCCACTTTAAGTCCATTGGCACGCAACCACTCGGCAACGCTGGCTACCTGATCATGTAGTTGCCGATAAGTTAAGTGATACTCGACCTGGTTTTCGGCCCGAAAATAAATCGCAATGTCATCATTATTGTTACTGGGGTGTACGCGTAATAAATTTTCGGCAAAGTTAAGTTTGGCATCGGGGAACCACTCGGCCTTTTCAATATCATCGGCATCAATTAAAATGCGTTTGCCCTTATCACCAACGACTTCTGCAAAATCCCATAGGATTGACCAGAAGTTTTCTTTTTCGTCGATAGACCAATCGTAAAGATCATTAAAGGTGTTAAACGAACAATTAAACTGAACATTAACTAAATCAATAAATTTGGTGATTAGGGCGTCATTAATTAGTTGTTTACTGGGTTGCCAAAGGGGTGTTGGTTGATCCATACCAATGATCTGCTAAAGTAATGTTAGTGGTAGAATTCTAGCATTGAAAACAAATAGTCCGTTAGCGACATTCACTGTCTGATTTAAATCGTTCAAGCTGTGAGTTATAGATAAATATTAATTATAGGCAATATGAAGAGCATAAAGGCCTGGCTTTAAAGTAATCAAATTTGCTCCGCTTAACTGAGCAAATTATGAGTACCCAAATTAGACACCAATCGTTCACCACATAATGCCATCGTAGTGTCGAGCTCTGTTTGAATAATATTGAGTGCATCAGTCACACCAGCTTCTCCTTTAGCGCCTAGGCCATAAATATAGGCGCGTCCAATATAGGTACTTTTAGCCCCGAGACACAGAGCCTTTAATACGTCTTGACCAGAACGAATACCCCCATCAAAGTGAACTTCAATATTGCTGCCTACGGCGTCTACTATGGCCGGTAAAGCTGCAATAGATGATTGTGCTCCGTCAAGTTGTCGACCGCCATGGTTAGAAACAATAATGGCATCAACGCCAGTTCTAGCCGCCATTTTTGCATCCTCCGGATCGAGAATACCTTTCAAAATAAGTTTGCCGCCCCAACGCTTTCTAATCCATTCGACATCATCCCACGATAATTTAGGGTCGAATTGTTCTGCGGTCCATGACGACAGCGATGATAAATCTCCCACCCCTTTTGCGTGACCGACAATATTGCCAAAGTGATGACGGCGAGTGGTGAGCATGTTCAGGCACCACCGCGGGCGACTTAAAATTTGAATGGCGCTATTCAGCGAGGGCTTAGGTGGCGCACCGAGTCCATTGCGAATGTCCTTATGACGCTGCCCCAGAATTTGTAGATCGAGTGTTAAAACTAAAGCGCTGCAATTAGCGGCTTTAGCGCGGTCAATCAGTCGTCCAATAAAGTCACGGTCACGCATGACGTATAACTGGAACCAGAAAGGTTGGTTGGTATTTTCGGCAACATCTTCAATAGAGCAGATACTCATCGTTGATAAGGTAAAAGGGACGCCAAATTTTTCAGCAGCTTTGGCGGCTTTAATTTCTCCATCCGCGTGTTGCATGCCCATTAAACCGACTGGCGCCAATGCAACAGGCATGGTGGCCGATTGCCCAATTATATGGGTTTCTAGGGAACGATCGGTAATGTCAACAGCAACTCTTTGGCGAAGTTTTATTTCGTTAAAATCACTTTGGTTCGCTTTGTAAGTGCTTTCTGTCCAAGACCCTGAATCAGCATAATCATAAAACATGCGAGGTACTCTGGCTTTTGCTAGCTTTTGCAGGTCTTTGATTTCGCAAACAACAGTCATTATATATACCTAAGTAAGGTTAAATAGCCTTTCGGCGGTTAGATTATCGCATCCCTGGAACTAAAGAAACTTGGATTTAATACCTAAACAGATTTAGCAATAGTTAGTTGCACTATTAGGCTTACGCTACGAGAATAGCGCGTTATGTTATCGATTAAAAATTTGTATAAATCCTTTGGACAGCCTGGTGGTGAAGTTTGCGTTTTAGACGGGCTCAGTTTTACAATGCAGGCCGCTAGTTCGGTTGCACTGCTGGGAGAAAGTGGCAGTGGGAAAAGCACCTTACTGCATCTGATTGCGGGTCTCGATAAGTCGCAAAGTGGTGATATTGAATTTTCGGGCAAACAACTTAGCACGTTAAATGAGTCGGCTCTGGCCAATATGCGGCGTCATCAAATTAGCTTGGTATTTCAGCAGTTTCATTTGATATCAACGCTCTCTGTATTTGACAATATTCGATTTCAAGCCGCTCTTTGTCAACGTTTTGACAATGCGTTTGAGACACAGTTGATTGATCGCCTAGGTCTATCTAGCTTGCTTAAGAAATTACCTCACCAGTTATCTCGTGGTCAACAGCAGCGGGTTGCCATCGCCCGAGCCTTACTTCACAAGCCCAAGCTTGTTTTAGCCGATGAGCCTACGGGCAATCTGGATGAACAATCAAGCCTTGAAGTGATGGCGGTCTTTACTGATTTGGTCAAGTCAGCGGGCAGTAGTTTACTGATGGTGACACACAGCAAGGAAATGGCGACGTTTATGCAGAGGTCGGTGTTACTACACAATGGTCGACTGAGTGATATTTAGAGGCTTATTGTTTTGAAGCAAGCTATTCTGAAGGCGTTACTGAGCCACTATTGGCGACATCCGTGGCAAGCCCTGTTTTTGCTATTAGGGCTCACCGCAGGTGTTGGCCTTTGGTCGGCAGTGCAAATTATTAATCACCATGCTGAGGTGAGTTATGCGCAGGCCGACTCGTTACTCGGTGTGCAGGCAAATTACTGGATTCGAAATCGCTCCGAGCAAGGTATTGCACAGGCCGACTATATTGAACTTCGGCGCGCTGGCTTTCGGCAGATTTTTCCTGTTATCGAAGGCCAGGTAATTACGCCAGACGGACAGCTGATCAGCATCATTGCGACTGACTTGCTGGCGCTCAGGCAGTCAATGCCAGAGGAGACGGTAGACCAGACATTTAATGGTATCGATAATTGGCTTCAACTCGTCCAAAAACCCTACCGTGCCTGGGTGCCGCAACAACTCGCTGATGAGTTCGCGTTAATTCAGGGAGACCAGTTACAGCTTAGAGATGGGCGCCAATTACCGCCTGCGTTAATTCAGGCTCAAACACAACAAGGGCGCAGAATCTTTATGGATATCAGCGCAGCCTTTACCCTGTTTGATACCGATCAATTTAACTACATAACGGTTGGGCAGCTTACAACCGAACAATTCGATCTGCTCACATCATTGTTACCGGATAGTTTGGCTCTCGTTCAAAATCAGCAGCAACTTGATCTGTCTGAATTAACACAAAGCTTGCACACGCATCTTAGCGCGATGAGCTTGCTGTCATTTGCAGTTGGTTTATTTATTGTCTTCAATGCGGTTCGATTTTCGTTATGGCATCGGCGCGAAACTTTGATGAATCTGCGCTTGATGGGCGTCAGTGTTAAAGCATTAATTTCAGCCATTCTGTTTGAAACACTGATTTGGAGCCTGATTGGGACAGTGTCTGGTGTAATCTGTGGGTTGACCATCGGAAATTGGTTATTGCCGGGTTTGAGTCAGAGTCTGTTTAACTTGTATGGTGCGACAATAGACGCTGTTATTGCACTACAGAGTGAAACCTTGCTTTTGGCCTGGGGTATTACACTGGTCGGTTTGTTATGGGCGCTTGCTTGGCCGATGTATCTCCAACTCAAGCATGATGTGTTAGATGCAAACTCCCCAACTTTAAGGCATCAGGCTGAAAATTCATCGCGTCAACAACTGGCTTTATTTTCTCTGCCTCTACTTATAATGGCGTTTATTTTATTCCAAACCATGGAAACGGCTGTTGCGGGTTTTGCCTTGCTGGGGTTGTTACTATTTGCGGCTGCATGGCTATTACCCACTCTGCTGGCATTGGGTTTAAAGTTTGCTCAAGCCTGCGTACCCAAGCAGCGCTTGATTGGACGATGGATGGTCAGTGATGGTTGGTCACAAATGCCGGCGTTTCGCAGTGCGATGATGGCGTTATTGTTAGCTATGACCGCCAACCTTGGCGTTGGCACGCTGGTCGATAGTTTTCGCAGTGCTTTTATTGGTTGGTTAGAAGTACGTCAGAATGCTGATATTTACGTTAACTCTTCTCAGTCTAATATCGTGCAGCTATTGGAGTCTGAACAGGCGCCAGGAAAAACATCATTATGGTTGGCGGATAGTCATCGTCAAATTGGTATTACCACCCGATGGCAAGATCAACCCACCCTAGTGAACGGTGCCGATACCCGAGCACCGGATAGCCTGCGGTTTCCGTTGGCTCAATGGTTGGGTGATACGCCAGACGATGCTTTAGCGCTATGGCGCGACAATTCAAATTACATATTAGCGAATGAACAGTTGCATTACCTTGGGGGTTTGAAATTAGGTCAAACCATACAGTTGGATACAGACCAAGGGCCTGTTGATTATCAAGTGGTCGGATTTTTTTATGATTATGGTAATCCAAAATTTCAGTTCTACTTGTCTTATGAGGAAGTGGCGAAACGTTGGAAATATCATTATTCACGTGGCACCGCACTTTGGTTAAAGCCTGACTCTACTAGCAATGGCCCATCGAGTCGGCAGCAGGCCGAGAAAAGCTTTTTAGCTAACGGCATTAACCGAGCAGATTGGATTTCTCAAGATGAAATACGCACGTTATCAGTTAATATTTTTGAGCGTACTTTTGCAATTACTGCAGCAATGAATTCACTCACGCTGATAGTTGCTGCGATTGCATTACTGGCCTCACTGCTCGCCATAATGCAGGAGCGTTTACCCGAGTTCGCGCAGTGGCGTGCGCTTGGAGTGAATACTCGAGAGCAATTTTTAATTATTTGCAGCCCTCTACTAATCTTTGTTGTCATCGCCTGGTTGTTGGCGATTCCTTTAGGTGCAGTCCTGAGCTGGCTATTAATCCAGAAGCTTAATATTGTTAGCTTCGGTTGGAGCATGCCAATGTTGTGGAAAATGGCCCCTGCCTGGCAACTGGGGGGGTTAGTTTTGGTGATCGTTATTGTTACCTTGCTATTGTCCTTGTTGCAACTGCGTCGGCGGTTACCTGATGCTCTAGCTGAATTGGGAGAGCTTTCATGAAGATAGTCGTTACCTTGTTGTTATTATTTTGGTCATCGCTTTTTTTCTCGCAGCTTGTTGTGGCTCAAGATGTTTTTCAAGTTTTACGCGACAATGATGTGGGCTATGCTGAAGTGAAACGTGGGGTGCCTTTAATCTTTCCGCAAGACCATTTTCCTCATCCGGATTATCGCATCGAGTGGTGGTATATGACGGCTAACTTGAAAGACCAACAAGGACAGGACTGGGGCTTACAATGGACATTATTTCGACAATCGTTAAGTCCAGATGCCAACCTCGAAGGCTGGGATAGTGATCAAATATGGATGGCTCATGCAGCGGTTACGACACCCGATAAACATTTTTTTGCACAACGGTTTTCACGCGGTGGGATCGATCAGGCAGGTGTTAATCAATTGACTGGGTCAAACGGATTCGATGCATGGATAGATGACTGGCGTTGGCAGTCGGCTAGCGACACATTATTTCCGTCAACATTAGAATTTAATGTTGGCGAACATAAAGTCAGTTTTGAACTGAAGACTCAGGACAACTGGGTATTGAATGGTGATGATGGTTTCAGTCAAAAGTCAGCTCAGGGTCAGGCCAGTTATTATTATAGCCAACCCAATATTACTCTGAAGGGCACTATAAAAACTCAGGGTAAAACGACACGCCTATCGGGTAATGCTTGGTTAGATCGAGAGTGGAGCTCGCAAGCGTTAGCGCAAAACCAAAAAGGTTGGGATTGGTTTTCATTACACCTAAACGATGGGAGTAAGCTAATGGTGTATCAACTTCGGCACGATGCTGAAAATAAATTAGAAGATGACTTCCGAAGCAAGGAGGGATTAAGTACCAATGAATTCACCGCTGAGAGCTGGATAAGCGGTAGCTGGATTGATACGACTGGTGAAGTAACGCATTTAGGAAAAGATGATATCAAGTTAAGGTCGATTTCAGCCCGTCAAATCAAAACCAAGAAAAGTAGACTTATAACACTGCCTTTAGACTGGTCGATTAATCTACCCACATTAAATCGAAGTCTCACTATTAAACCGCTCTATGATCAACAATGGTTAGCGACGAGTTTTCCCTATTGGGAGGGCGTTGTATTAGTGACTGACGATATGAATCAAAGTGTTGGTAATGGTTATATGGAATTGACGGGTTACCAACTCGCCAATTAAAAAAGACATCTATCAATCGAAGATGGTTGCTGGAGATTGAATAAAATGATCAAAATTAAGAGCACTGGACTAAAGCAACCGTATCACGGTGCAAAAGTAATGCAGAAGTGTGAACTTAAATTTTTGAATAGACTGTAAATTGCCGGCTTCATATACTTTGGTGCGGGTAGGCTTTATTATAAGAAGTCCTATTATTTGACATATTAAAACATGAAATTCCTCAAAGCAGTTCGGCTTGATGATTCTGACGCGCACCTTTACGCAGCGGAAGGTGGCGCCGCCGAGGATGGCGAATGGATGGTTTCAGGGGGATATGCGGTTTGTGATCTGGCCACAGGCCATCGAAGTTCTCCCTGCCATTGCAGCAGCTCCTTTGTATCGGTCAAGTCACGGGGCCGCTGTACAATCGCAGAAGTATGCCACATAGAGCCCCATGAATATGAGGGAATTCAGAAAGAACTTATTCGACATTTTATGGAGGATCTTGGTGCGCCATCTCCAAAAGCCGCCCGTGAGGCAGCAGATGATGAATGCGCTTATACTGCCGACCTAGCAGCGGGATTTCCAAACGAAGTATGGATTAGTGTGGACCGCAAACCGGCAGATGAAGGTATTGGGGAACGTTACTCGGTATTCGAACGCCTAATGATAGGCGCCCACAAAATTTGAAGTGGGATGCACTTAGTGATGGCTAGTTAAAAGGCGTTAGTAAAAAGCACAACTATATCTTTTTTATGATTTAGCGCTTTTCTGGTGGAATGATCATGGTCGCACTACTAAACCTATCATGCTCATTTTTAGTCACCGGTTTATGAACCTTCTGCTGGCTGGCCGGAAAATTGTCAAGGCAGGCACCATTGCGTATATTGGAAGCAGGCCTGACGGGCCGTTGGCAGAATCCACCACCACAATTGGGACACACATTGTGAAGCACTGTTGCGACGCAATCTGAACAAAATGTGCACTCGAAGCTACAAATGCACGCGTCGACAGAAGCGGCTGGTAAAGGCTTATTGCAATGCTCGCAACTGGGTCGTAGTTCTAACATGGTTTTTCATCCAAGGTCACCGGTTGACCATGTGGAGTATTAAGGTAAGCTTTTTCCCAATCTTGTCTCTTGCTATCCATCAGCGCGGCATCAATTTCACTGTGATCTGCTATCAATTGTTCGAGCGTTTTAAGCACACTTTGATAATAAGTGAGTTGAGAATCAATATCCGCGCGGTTTGCTGACTCTTTTAAAGATTGGCCTAAAGCATTTGACCAGTCATTGGCGCTAAATAATCCACTTTTGACGAGGCTGTCAGCCATCGCCAATGCTTGTGCTTGCCAAGCTTCATCGAATATGGGGTCGCCATCCATATCGACCAATGGTTTGAGTGCTTTGTCATTTGAATCATTTAACTTCATTATTTTGATAGGCCATTGATGGATAGATAGGTTTCCCAAAGGTCGAGAAAAACTTTGTCGTTTTTATTGACGCAATCTGCCCAAAGCGCTCCTGTTTCAAAAACAATAGTATACAAATGTTGGTGAGTTTTTTTACCTTGTGCCGATAAATCAGGAAATACGTGCGCGCCATTAAGGGCATGAACCTTACCAACACGATTTCTCGCATATTGGGGTAACCGCGTGTGGCCACTAAAACCATGCTGATTGGTAATGACGGTGTCACCGATAGAAAACAGTGGTGCTTGGTTTATTTCAGCATCAAAGCGGCAGGTATTTTGTCGATCAGCTATTATTGCGTCAGCCTTTTTCATAGTTTTTGGGGGCGCTTGATCTAAGGGGTTGCTACCCAAATTAGAGTAACCTGAGCAAACCTCTTCTAAAGTAAAAAACCCACCGTCTACATAAGTTGCAAAATCAGTTTGCGCCCAGGTATCAAAATAGGGGCGACTAAGATAATCAATGGGTGCAATTAATTCACGACAATGTCGCCACCAGTCGATATTAATGTCAGGTGTTCGAGCGCATCTTGATATCCCCCACTCTCGTGCTTCCCAATCGTGATTAAATGCTTTTCCTAGTTCATATAAGTCGGGTTCATCAACATCAATGGCGCCGTAACCCTGTTTACCGCCCACATCATGTATGCCGTCCATTAAGCTTTAACCTCTTCTTTTTTTATGAGGTCTCGATCGGTTCCAATCATTGAATTTCGGGTAACAAGTGAAGCGAGTTCATCTTCACTGAGAGCCTCGGTATTGCTGGGTCGTTGTGGTAAAACTAAATAACGTAATTCTGCAGTACTGTCCCATACCCGCACTTCAATATCATTGGATATTTGAACACCGAATTCAGCTAATACGCCGCGTGGATCACGCACAGCGCGAGAACGATAAGCAGCGGCTTTATACCAAGCTGGAGCAATACCAAGAATTGAAAATGGATAACAAGAACAAAGGGTACAAACCACCAAGTTATGTACTGATTTAGTATTTTCGATAACTTTTAAATGTCCGGTCGCATTACCAAGATAACCCAGTTCATCAATCGCGCTCGATCCATCCTGAACTAACCGCTGGCGAAAATCTTCATCATTCCATGCTTTTGCAACAACTTGTGCCCCTCGTTTAGGTCCAATGTCTTCAGTATAAGCTTCAATCCATGCATCGATAGATTCAGAGTTAATTAATCCTTTTGCTACCAGCAGGGTTTCTAATGCCTTTACCCTAAGAGCTGATTCAGACGGTAAATGGCTATGTAAGTGATGATGAAGCTCAGCCACTTTTTTCGCATTGAATTCAACCATTAGATTTTGACTCCAAATTAGTTTAATGATTTTTGAAAAAAAATTCGAATATAAACTAATATAACAGCAATAGTAGAAATTAAAACTTAGGTTTGAAGCGTTTAACTGAATAGATAAGCTAGCTACTTTTTATTTGTGAGATAATATTTAAATAAGGAAGGGCATCCTTTAGAAAGTCGAGTAATAGCCTGAGCTTTTTAGATGAGGTCGTCCCTGATGGAAATACAGCATAAACATTAATGTCAGGGAGTTCATAATCTTCGAGAACCCTGACAAGAGTGCCAGATGTTACCTTTGGTTTAGCATCATAGTTGGGTATCCTTCCCAACCCATGACCACCTTCGACAAAAGCAGTTCTTGACGTGGCGTTGTTGGTTGAAATGATACCCTTAACTTTTACGCTATAGGATCTGCTATCTTTCTTCAGTTCAATAATTCTGGAGTTAGTTTGATGCATGACCCATTTATGTTTTTCAAGATCGAGTGGTGAAATGGGTTTTCCATATTTTCCAATATATTCAGGAGATGCGTATATAGAGGTTGATAAGGTTAATAAATGTAGTGCTTGTAACCCGGAGTCTGGAAGAGGTGCTCCTCGAATAGCAAGATCAATTCCAGCCTGCATGATATTCACCACATCATCCGTAAAGTGAATATCTAACTCAATTTTAGGGTACAAGTGACAAAATTGGTTTAATGTTGGAACCATCAATTGAAGGCCTACATTGATAGGGCAGGTTATCTTTAATAGCCCTTCGGGTTCACTTTTAAAATTATCAATTTTCTGTTGTGCCGCGTTGGCTTGCTCAGCAATAACATTACAACTTTCATAGTAAGCTTCACCGACTTCCGTTAAAGCAAGCGACCGGGTCGACCTGTTCAATAACTTCACGCCAAGGTGAAGTTCCAACTTTTTAACATGGTAACTGACAACAGCGCGCGTTAGATCTAATTGTCGCGCCGCGCCACTGAAACTGCCTTGCCTAACAACCTGAGCAAACACAACCATACTTTTTAGCTGTTCAAACGATAATGCCATTAATCCATAGTCTTTTATTGTATCAATAATTGAACTAGTGTAACTCATCAAGCTACCATTGTTAGTTTTTACTGACCTGATTATGATGTGATTCACTAATCATCAAACACATTAATCTTTCAAAGGAAGCAATCAATGGCTAAAAAAAACATACTAATGGTATTAACGTCTCATTCTGATCTTGGCAGTACTGGAGAGAAAACAGGTTTTTGGATGGAGGAATTTGCTGCACCCTATTATGTTTTTCTGGATGCTGGTGCTGACGTCGCTATTGCTTCGCCTGCTGGCGGACAACCTCCGGTTGATCCCAATAGTCAGCTACCTGATTTTCAAACAGCGGCAACAGCACGATTTGATAGTGATGAACTGGCTCAAGCAAAATTATCAGAAACCATTCCGTTAATTGATGTTAATGCCTCTGATTACGATGCTGTATTTTATCCTGGTGGTCATGGACCGCTGTGGGATCTCACTGAGAATACAACCTCTATTAAGTTGATAGAGCAGTTCTTGAAGCAACAAAAGCCCGTAGGAGCAGTTTGTCATGCCAGTGCGGTTTTTTTGAATGTGAACGATGAATCGGGTGAACCGATTGTTAAAGGGCGTGGGGTAACTGGTTTCAGTAACTCTGAAGAAAGTGCTGCTGGTTTGACTGAAGTTGTTCCTTTTTTGCTCGAGGATGAATTAATTAAGAAAGGAGGTGATTATCAAAAGGTAGACGATTGGAATGTTTTAGCCATTCAAGACGGATTGATTATTTCCGGTCAAAATCCTGCTAGTTCTGAAGCTGCAGCTCAAAAAATAATCGCTCACTTCGGTAGCTAATATATTTTGACGCTTTCACAGCCTAAAAATTAAGCGCATTATTGGAATTATATAGGCAGAATTAACGGGTTTATTACAATGCTAGAGAATTGGATCAATAAGTGGCATGCCATTTGTTGATCCTTTTCAACCTAGTTGATTTTTTTGGTGAACAACCATCATCTAAAAAATACCCCTTTAGATTAGACAAATTATCGCTTTATATTTTTATAAAGAGTTTTTATCTAAAGTGAGATTATGACTTCCTTAACATCGAGTCTAAACCTGATGTCACCACAAAGAGTGATGAGTATTTAATATTTTAAACAATCACTCACTCAATAAAGACGCCTTAAAGCTTATAGCCTGAGCTTTAATCTGTTGAATATCAGCTTCAGTTTTGCGTTCCAAATTCTTCAACATAAATCCCATACGTGGATTACTTTTAAAAGTATCGGCATGTGTATCTAAAAAATCCCAAAATAGAGTTGTAAACGGGCAGGCATCTTCGCCAATCGCTTTGGCAGGATTAAAACGACATTTTTTACAATAGTTACTCATTTTATTAATGTAATTGCCACTGGCAATATAAGGCTTTGATGCCATGATTCCATTATCTGCGTATTGGCTCATCCCTAAAGTGTTAGGCAACTCTACCCACTCCACTGCATCGACATAAATAGCTAAATACCATTGATGAATTTGTTTTGGATCAACGCCATACAATAATGAGAACAGACCCGTTACCATTAACCGTTGAATGTGATGTGCGTAACCATATTTCAACGTTTGTTTAATACTGTGGTGTAGGCAGGTCATTTCAGTATCACCCGTCCAGTAAAAGTTAGGTAGACTCTGTTTAGCATTTAAAGCATTCATCTCCACCCAATCGGGCATGTGTAACCAATATAAACCACGAACATATTCACGCCAGCCGAGAATCTGTCGGATGAAACCCTCGACTGCAGCCAGTGGCGCACCATTTTCTCGATGATGCTTCTCGGCTGTTTGTATTACTTGCAGCGGATGTAGTAACTTTAAGTTTAAGGCCGATGAAATTAGCGAGTGATTTAAAAATGGTTCGTCCGTCCACATGGCATCTTGGTAGTCGCCAAAATTATCTAAGCAGTGATCAAAAAATCGCTCTAATGCTTGTTGTGCTTGTTGTGGTGTGACTGACCAATAAAGCGTTATTAGCTCCCCTGGATGATCAGGGTATTCCTCGTTAACTAATTCAATCACAGCTTGAGTCGTTTTATCTGCCTCCCATGAGATGGTTGAAGGTATATTTTGAGGCCCCTCTTTTTTAAAGGCTTTTCGGTTTGATTGATCATAATTCCATTGTCCACCCAATGGATTTTTTTCATCTTCCATTAATATTTGATACTTTTTACGCAACTCTCGATACCAATATTCCAAACGTAATTGCTTTTTACCTTCTGCCCATTGTTTGAATTCTTGAGGGGTAGATAGAAAATGTTGATCGTTTAATTGCTTAAAAGGAACTTGATATTGTTTACACGTATTAACGAGCGATTCAGTCACTCGATAATCACCTGGCGTTACAAAACAGACTTCTTGTGGCTTTTCTTTTTGTAAGGTATCGGCCAAAGCCTCTGCAAGACTTTCAAAATGATGATCCTTTAAAGCTTGATATATCAGTGGGAGTTTTTGTTCACGCAATTCTTCTGCAAAATGCCGCATCGATGATAAAAATAGAGCAATACGTTGCTTATGTGACCAAACGTGTGTCGATTCTTCTCGAACTTCTGCCATCCAAAAACAATCAATGTCACTGTCCACATCATTGAACAGTAGCGAATGACGATCAAGCTGATCCCCTAAAATAAGGTTAAGTCTACGCATTGTGAGTATCCTGATTTTTATTACTTTGTTTATTTCGTCGACAACGTTCAGAACAATATTTAACGTCGTCCCAGCAATCTTGCCATTTCTTTCGCCATGAGAAGGGTTTGTCACAAACAAGACATATTTTATTCTCTAGATGTATTTTTTTATGGGCCATGTTCTGTGTTTAATCAATCATTTAAAATAAAGAGAGCTGGTTTGTTTTAATGACAGCCTTGACTTTAACCTTGTTGGTCTTACGTTTACGTCTGCTGCCATGCTTAGTATTAAGCGCTTTGGCTTGCTCATAAAAGTCAGGGTGCAGTTTTTTAAAATCAGTAAATCGGGCACGGGCTTCACGTAAAGCTACTATATGATCAACTATGGGTTCGGCATAATCTTTTCCAATAATACAGCCACTTTGTTGTTGAGTCGTTAAGGACATTGTCCAGGGTTCATGTATAAAATTACCAAAGTATTGAGATAGCTCAGGCACCCAACGTTTAATAAAGATGCCTTTTGGATCTTGGTCCTGAGATTGTTTTACGGGGTTATAAATTCGCATCGTATTGATACCCGTTGTACCCGATTGCATTTGTATTTGGCTGTAATGTATGCCAGGTTCATAATCAGCAAAACACTGAGCTAAATGCCAAGCAGGTCGTTTCCAATGCAGCCATAGTTGATATGATGAAAACGACACAAGCATCGCCCGCATTCTAAAATTGAGCCAGCCAGTATGACGCAAACAGCGCATACAAGCATCGATAAAGGGATAACCCGTGTTGCCTGTTTTCCAAGCCTGAAAATAATCTTCATTGAATTCATCTTCTCTTAAACCATTAAAGATTTGTAACATATTATGGGTTTCAAACAGCGCTTCTGTTTCAAGCTTTTGCATAAAATGACAATGCCAATGTAAGCGGCTATCGAAAGAGCGTAGAGATTTTTTCCACGTCGTATTCAACTCAGTGTTTTTAACCTGTTTCCTTAACTTCTGAACGATTTCTCTTAAGGACAGAGTACCAAAAGTAATATGTGGACTCAGACGAGAGCAACTATTAAAAGCAGTTAATGGGGAAGACATGTGATAGGAGTATTGCTTCCCACGTTCGAAGATAAAACTGCTGAAACATTCTAGGCCCTGACTACGGCCGCCCTTTTGAAGGTGTTCATTTTCATCATTTTCGATTAACTCTAAGCTAATTTCAGGCAGTGTGAAAACAACGTTCAGGGATTCAATTTTGGTCAATGAAGTTGGTGCTATAGATTTTTCACGAGCCATATACCTTTCCCAATAGTATGACCAATGATCTCGATTATTGAAACGCCTAAACACACCAAATGCTTCGTGCTCATGCCACTTAATTTTGTTTTTAAGACACCAGATGGTGACATTTTTATCACGTTGATAGGTCCATAAATTACCACTTTCCTGATGTGAGTAGAGTTCAACAATATTAAACTGTTTAGCCAGTTTCTCTAAAACGTGGAGCATGTCGCCCTGTTCGACCAACAAACCTTGCCCGAGCTTGATTAAAGACTGGTTTAGTTCTAAAAGAGAATGACTAATAAACCGCCAATGGCGAGCTGAACTATCAGGTAATTTCCAATAGTCAGGCTCAACAACATACAAAGGCAGCACTTTAATACCTCTGTATTGGCTATTTGCGGCCATCGATAAGGGAGCATGATCATGAATTCTGAGATCACGTTTATACCAAACAATGGCTATAGGTTCTTTTGCAGTACTGCTCATTGATCCATTATATATAAGTTACTTAAGACTATGTGTTACAGTTTTACTTCTTTTTAAAAATGATAAAAGTAATGAACCAGAAAGATCTAGCAGGGTCTGATATTAGTAGGGTTATCGAAATGGCTTGGGAAGACCGAACGCCGTTTGAAGCAATATTAGAACAATATAAATTAACAGAGCCGCAAGTGATTAAGATCATGCGAAGCCATATGAAAGCGTCAAGTTTTCGGATGTGGCGTAAACGCGTTAGCGGAAGAAAAACCAAGCATCTTAGCCAGCGTAGTTTCAAAGTGGGACGCCATGTTTGCCCAACCCAGCGACTTCGTTAAGTATTTTTGCCATGAACAGAATAGCCTATTTAAAGAATGAAATTAACAAAAGATAATATCACGGCACTAGAAACTCACGAAAGAGTGCTATTTATTAATTCACTTTCTGGCTTTAAAAGCGCGAATTTAGTCGGCACTGCCGATGCACTTCAGCGGAGCAATTTATCCATCGTATCCTCAGTGGTACATTTAGGTGCCAACCCGCCATTATTGGGAATGGTAATGCGTCCCCACACAGTATCCCGAGGCACGTTAGAGAATATTCTTGATGGTGGGGTTTATACACTTAACCACGTACATGAGGATATGTATCAACAAGCGCACCAGACCTCGGCAAGATATCCAGAAGATGTTTCAGAATTTGATGAAGTTGGTTTTACAGAGCAGTGGGAAGACGGACTGGATGCACCTTTTGTAAAAGAAAGTCGTATCAAAATGGGTATGAAATTTCGTGAAAAGCACACTTTAGGCATCAATGGCACTGAATTTGTTATTGGCGAAATAATCAGCATTGAGATGGCAGATGAACTCATAGCAGAGGACGGTTTCGTTTCCCTCGAAAAAGCCGGTACTGTCGCAGTCAGTAGTCTGGATACTTATCACTCAACTAACACGCTTGCTAGTCTCAGTTATGCAAAACCTGAAGACAAACTAACGGTATTAAATCGCGATAATGTTACGTCGTTATCAATTACTGACAATCGTCAAGCGCCTCATTCAAGCCCAGAGTGCATACTGGTAATCGCCGCTAGTGGTGGTATTGGAGAAGCTTACTGTAAGAGTGTACTGACTCAATTTCCAGATATTCAGTTGATTAGAATGGCCCGTGACGTCGAAAAGTTACCCCCTTTGACTGCTGATGTCTTAGATATTGAAGTTGATCTTAGTGATGATGATAGCATTGATAATGCGATTTCAGCTCTGCCCAAAGACACCCCTATTGATTGGGCTTTTATTGCTTCGGGCTGGTTGCATGACGAGCAAATGAAGCCTGAAAAAACTTATCGCAATTTGACAAGGAAGCAATTTTTGTATTCTTACAATATTAATGCGGTGGGACCAGCTATATTTATTAGTCGCCTATTGGCTAAAGTCGATAAAAAGCATCCGCTCAAAATAGGTGTTTTATCGGCCAGAGTAGGCAGTGTTAGTGATAATCGTCTAGGGGGTTGGCATTCATATCGTGCGAGTAAATCGGCACTGCATATGTTGATCAAGAATATTGCGATTGAATGTAACAATACTCGAAAGCCCGTTATTATCGTAGGTTTACAACCAGGCACAACAGACACCGCATTGTCTGCACCATTCCAAAAGAACTTAACTGCAGCCCAGCTACAAACGCCTCAATTTACGGCTGAGCATCTTATCAGAGTAATGAACGTCTTAGAAAAAGAAGATTCAGGCAAGCTGTTTGATTTTGAAGGGTTTCCATTTCAGCCTTAATGGGCTATAAAAGTGTTCATCAATTTTAGGCTAAGGCCGATGTTGGAATTGGCAAATTGCTGATCTGATTTATTTAGCAGTTCGATATTTTTAAGGTTCATGCTAGTTGAAATCCATCAAGGACTTAGTGGCGTGTATTACTTATTAGTTACTACAAGACGAGCCCGACTGATCATGTTGTCGTCTGAATCATGACTAGACGCTTGATAATCTTCAATTACGCCAACATATTCATCATAATAACAAACTTTAAATCCTGATACCGCTTCATACAATGCATTTGGCGCCACTCTAAAGTTGGCATTTTTGGGGCCAATAAAACCACCAGTGTCATTGTCGTAAGCCAAATGCTCTTCGCACAGTAGGTAACCACCTGGTGCGAGTTGTTCACACAAACGACGGATAAGCACAAGGTCGACATACCACATGACGATGATCAAGTCGTATTTTTGATTAAAATCGTAGGGCTGATCCAAGTCATGTTGAATCCAGTTAATATCATGTTCATCTTCTTCTGCTTGCTGACGGGCACGCTTCAAACCAATATTGGAAACATCAATAGCATCAACTTGAAAACCAGCCTCAGCTAGAAAAATTGATTTTTGTCCCAGACCACAAGCTACGTCGAGAGCATTGCCTATGCTCACTCTATCAATCCATTGAGTTATAAATTCACCTGGTTGAGCTCTTTTTCGATGGCTGTCTTCGGCATAACGCTGATCCCACTTATTGCGATCTTCCTCACTCATGCTAGTACTCTCGTTTTATGATAATTAATGCTAACATTTTAAATTGGAGGACTAAGCAATGCTGTCCAAAATAGGCTTTATCCATGCTTTATTTTGATGAATTTCTGCATCAGTCAAACCCGTCAATTCATAGGGTAAAACAAGCCATTCACTATATTCATGCAGGTAATAGTCGGGCACTGAATGTATCTGATTGAGTTTTGGCTTGTAATAAGGTACGGCGACTCTAACTTCTTTGGGCATGTTTTGTTTGGTCTTCGCTTTCAATCGTTTAACCACGGCAGCGACATTCCTTCCGGTGCCATAAACATCATCAACAATTAGCAGATTGTCCGTAGCATTCATATTTTCAAACAAATACTGCAGCCCATGAGCACGAATTTCGTTATCACTATCGAGTTGTTTTAGGTAATCACTCATCCCACGATATGAAGTACGAATCGCAATATGGTCCGTCTTGACACCTAAGTACTGCAAACATTCCTGTACGTAAATGCCAACCGTTGAACCACCTCGCCAGACACCCACAATAAAATCAGGTTGATAGCCACTTTGATAAATTTGTACAGCAAGCCGAAATGAATCTTCGAGTAACTCTTGCTCGTGTATGAATCGTTTGTTCATTAAATGTTGTTTTACAGAATGCTTTTCCACGAAGTTGATGCCCTCCCATTTCAATCCAGTTATGATACTCCGCATTATAGAAAATTCGAATCAATCAATGTCTGAAAAACTTTATTTATCCGCTCAGCAGTTACTTGAAGATTCATTTCGTCTGGGTGCAAAAATAATCCGGCATGGTTTTAGGCCGACGATAATCATTGCTATCTGGCGTGGAGGCACACCAATGGGCATTGCAGTTCAGGAGCTGCTGGCCTATCACGGCATTGAGACTGATCATATAGCAATAAGAACGTCATCTTATTCAGGTATCGATGGCCGATCCAGCAACATTCGGGTTCATGGTATGAACTATCTGATCAAAAATTGTTGTCAGACAGACAGATTACTCATCATTGATGATGTCTTTGACACTGGGCACACCATCAACACCGTTATTGAGCATTTACGCACTAAAGCACGACTCAATACGCCACACGATATCCGAGTTGCTGTGCCTTATTACAAACCAACTCGAAACCAAGTCGATTTCGCCCCTGATTATTATTTGCATGAAACTGAGGCGTGGCTGAAATACCCGCATTCACTCGAAGGACTGAGCCTAGAAGAGATTGAAACGCATCGTCCAGAACTATTTGCCATTATCAAAGATCATGTTTAAGGCAGTTGAATGTATTAGATCAATTTAACAACATTTAATTTAAGGGATATTGGCAAACTGTACTTTGAGACAATCTCATTCCTCAGGAAAAAGGTAAATATAGTGTCATAAAAATGCAAATAACGAATAATATCCAATTCTTTTGGGTCTAAAATAATTCAATATCGATTTTTCAATAGAACATAATGTGCAGCAGACGTCACTAGATTTGTTTTTTCTGCTTCAGTCAGTGGGCGTATTTTTTTTGCGGGGCTGCCATAATACAAAAACCCAGATTCAAGGCGTTTACCTGGTGGCACTAGTGAGCCAGCGCCAAGCATGACCTGATCTTCAATGACCGCATTATCCATAATGATTGAGCCCATACCAATTAAACATTGATTACCGACATGGCAGCCATGTAATAAAACTTTATGGCCAACCGTCACCTCATCACCTACATGTAATTCTGCACCGGCTGTCAACGGCAGCTTGATGTAAGAAACATGAAGAATTGAACCGTCTTGAATATTGGTATTATTACCAATGCGAATAATATTCACATCAGCACGGATTACCGTTAGTGGCCAGACGGAGCAATTTTCTCCAATCACAATGTCACCAATTAGGACGGCAGTATCATCAATGAAACTTGTATCACAAATGGTTGGGGCTTTGGCCTCAAAGTTACTTATCATATCGGTGCCTGACAGTTGGTTATTTGGTCGGTATAGTAGCGAAAAAATGAAAGCCTGAGTCACTAATTAATACCATTGGAATGAAAGTAAAAATATTAACCAAACTGCGACTTTATTCTGAGTTGATACGTCTTGAAAAGCCCATTGGTATTTATTTGCTATTGTGGCCGACGCTATGGGCTTTGACCATCGCTGGTGAAGGTTCTCCAGATGGTTGGATACTGTTTGTTTTTATTTCTGGAGTGTTTTTAATGCGGTCAGCAGGCTGTGCCATAAATGATTATGCCGACCGCAAAATTGATCTGTATGTAGAACGAACTAAAAATAGGCCGTTGACCAGTGGCAGGATGACGTCTAACGAAGCTCTATGGGTATTTGGTGTGCTTTGCTTAATTGCATTCGCACTTGTTCTCAGTCTTAATGCATTCACCATTGCACTATCCATTGGCGGGGTATTGCTCACCGCCAGCTATCCTTTCATGAAACGGTATCATTACCTGCCGCAAGTTCATCTAGGTGCTGCGTTTGGCTGGGCTGTACCAATGGCCTTCGCGGCGCAAATTGAAGCCGTGCCCAAACAGGGATGGTTACTTTATGTTGCAACAATAGTTTGGACCACTGCTTATGACACAATGTATGGCATGGCTGACCGCGAAGAAGATTTAAAGCTCGGGATGAAATCAACCGCTATTTTATTTGGTGAATATGACCGTGCAATTATTGGCTTATTACAAGGCCTGTTTATCCTGACGCTGTGGCTAGTGGGGATTGACCTGGAATTCTCATCCATTTATTTTTATGCGTTATTACTGGCCGCTACTTTTTTAGCTTACGAGCAGTTGTTGATTGTCTATCGAGTCCCAGAATATTGCTTTAATGCTTTTTTGCATAACCATTGGGTAGGAGCCATTGTATTTTTTGGAATTATTGGACACTACTACTGGACTTAATACGAACAAATTTTAACGTTTTAATGCAGCGGGCTTATTACGCCGTTGATGCTTGATTTCTCGTAATGATATATAGATACCACTCGCACAAATAATCGCAATGCCAAGCCAGACGATGGCGGTAGGCAGGTAATCAAAAAACACATAACTAAGCATGGTTGCGACGATTATCTCAGTATAGTTAAAGGGTGCGACAAGTGATGCTGGGGCGTATTGGCAGGATAAAATTACCAAAAAGTGGCCAGTAGCAGCAATCAACCCAATGGATGCAAATAACAAAATGGCTTCGCTATCTGCTGGTACCCAAATCATTGGCACCCAGGGTGTTATTGCCACAGTGCCAACAACAGCCGTATAAAAAAGTGTCATCAACGGACTGCTACTGGTTGAAACCTTCCTTGTAACCAAAATATAGAGAGCATAACTTAGGCCTGCTATTAAAGCGTATAACAGGCTAGGCTGAAATTCTGTGCTATTGGGTTGTAATACGATCAGGACACCAACAAACCCAAATAATGTAGCCAGTAAACGCTTCAGTCCAAACTTTTCACCGAGAAAGAAAGGAGAGAGTAGGGTCACGATTAAGGGTGATACAAACAGCAGGGCTAATGCATTCGGAATTGGGTTAGTTTTGATGCTCAAAAAGAAAAAGAATGTTGATGATAGAAGGCAGAGACCCCGAAAAATTTGAATCCATGGATGCTTAGGCATTACCCACCACTTTTCCTTTCGCCAAATTAAAATTGGGATGAGCCAAATCACATTAAATATAAACCTGCCCCAGGTAATTTGGAGCACAGGGTATTGGGCCGCTAACATTTTGGCAAAGATATCCAATAATGGAATGACCATCATGCCTAGAATCATCAAAAAAATGCCGAGCATTGGGCGATCATGATTTGGTTGATTCATTACTAATCAGCTATTAACAGCAAGGTAGTTCGACTAAGCGTCCGTTTGTTACTTACCTAAACACTTTTGGTAAGCTCGAATTGCATTGGTTAAACCCATTTCAATGGCGTCGACTGTCATGGCATGCCCAATAGACACTTCAAGCAATTGCGGCAAAGTGGCAAAATGAGTCAGATTATTTAGGTTTAAATCGTGCCCTGCATTTAAACCAATATTAAGATCAAAAGCCTTTTCAGCTGCCCGATAAAATTGCTCGAATACGGCATCAACATTGTCATTCAAGTCATAGGCTTTCGCATAGGGTCCGGTATAAAGTTCAATACGATCAGTACCCATTTGTTTCGCCAGTTCGATTTGAACCAGATCTGGGTCCATAAACAAGCTCACCCGAGTTCCTATGCCCTGAAGTGCCTCAATAATTGGCTTCAAACGATCGCCGTCAACCGTCAAGTCAAAGCCGTGATCTGATGTTAACTGTGAATTATTGTCAGGTACTAGCGTGCATTGAGCGGGCTTAATTTCTTTTACCAATTCAATAAACCCAGGGTAATCGGTCACACCAGGTCGATCACTTTTCATTGGTGCAGCGAAAGGATTGCCTTCCATATTGAATTCAACATCGAGCATTGCAGCCAAATCAAAACAATCGCTGACGCGAATATGACGTTGGTCAGGTCTAGGATGAACAGTTATGCCATCGGCACCCGAGTCGATGCAAACTTTGGCGTGATGCGTCACGCTCGGATACTCGGTATCACGAGAATTACGTATCAAAGCAATTTTATTTAGATTAATGCTAAGGGCTGTTTGAGTCATTAGTTTATGCTCGCTAAATCAAATGATGGATGACGACTAAAGCTTGTTATGTATTGGACTGGTTTAATAACGCTCATGTTACTGCGGTTTTGATCTTGCATCCATTAGTTACGCACTATCGAATGCCAGAGATTCGCCTTATTAAAATCATTTCATTAGATGTTGTTATAAGGGCTACTCGAAGAGTTGAAAAGCTGGCAATTAATAGAGCTGTTATTGATGAATATAAAATAACTTTTTGAAGATGGTCAATAAAAATTGTTATAAGTTGTTATAGGTTTTAGCTTTTAGAAAATATGGTATTACCTATACCCTATTCAGTCCAAATGAGGCACTTGGTAACGGCTTCTTTTGTAAATCTATTACCAACGACAATAATTTTAACGAATAAAACGAATTGACTAAAGCCTAGATATTGAACATTGGTTGGGTGCTTTGAATCTCGCTAGGTAATTATGTTACTTAGTCACAATTAGTTCAGGCACCCGCCAAGCATCATAAGTCTTCCATTTTGAGATCCATTCAGGAATATCAGCAGATGGCATAGGCCGAGCGATGCAATAACCCTGAGCTAACTTACAGCCCAGTTTAAGCAGTGCCTCTCCATGGGCAATGGTTTCTACACCTTCGGCAATCACTTCACGTTGAAATGTCTTAGCTAATCCAATTACCCCTTCCACAATCGCTAAATCTTCAGCATCTTCTAACATGTTAAGCACAAAACTCTGGTCGATTTTAATTAAGTAAGCTGGCAGGCGTCTGAGATGAGTGAGTGACGAGTACCCTGTACCAAAGTCATCTAAGGCAAAACGTATGCCTAACTCATGACAGGTATTCATGGTGTTAAACACTTGGCTAATGTCACTTAATTCGCTGGTTTCAAGTATTTCTAGTTCTAAATAAGTTGGACTAACATCTGGATAAACTGCCAGCAAGATTGCTAAACGAGAGGGGAAGTTATCTTGTTGTAATTGATAAGCACTAATGTTGACACTAATCGCCAACCTTATACCCATGCGATGCCATTGACTTAATTGCTTTAATGCGTTGATTATAACCCATTCACCTACTTCTAGACTAATGACATGACCCTCTATTATAGTCAAGAAATCTAAAGGTGGAATCAAACCACGGTCAGGATGCTGCCAACGAATTAGCGCTTCTACACCCATTACTTCACTCGTGTTCATGTTCACCTTGGGTTGATAGTGCAGAAAAAATTCATTCAGTTCTAAAGCTGAATGAATATCATCTAATTCCGCTCTTTGAATCTCGATTGCATTATTGTGTTCGGTATCAAATAAGTGATAACGATTCTTACCCCCTTGTTTAGCGAGATACATGGCTTGATCAGCGCGTCGCATGAGCTGATCTGGCTCCACACCGTCCTGTGGGTATAGGGTGACACCAATACTGGCTGAAACTTGCATCACGTCATCATCCAGGGTAACTGCTTCAGAAGCGGCCATAAGTAGCCGTTCTAGTACAGGCTTACTCTCTTCAATGTTGTCTAAATCAACTATGACAGCAATAAACTCGTCACCCCCAATGCGGGCCAGCGTATCTCCTTCGCGCAGCGCCTCTTTCATACGATGTGATAATCTAATAAGTAGTTCATCCCCCACGTTATGGCCATAAGTATCATTAACCTCTTTGAAACTATCGAGATCAAGGAATGCGACCGCTAAAGATTGTTTGCGACGATGGCATTGCATTATGGCTTGGCTTATTCGATCTGCGAGTAAGACACGGTTAGGCAGGTTAGTGAGTAAGTCATAATGGGCATTGTGTTCGAGCTTTTTTTCAGTGTGTTTACGCTCAGTAATGTCAGTATGAATGCCGATCATTCTTAAGGGCTGCTGTGACGAACTCCATTCGGTAATTTCACCTAAAGTATTGAACCAGAGCCAGCCGCCTCCTTTCTTACTTCGTCGGTATTCGCTAGAAAATTCAATGCCGTGACTCAGGCAGGTCTGAAAAGAAGTCATTACGGCATCGTGATCATCTGGATGTAGGCTATCCTCCCAGCCCTGTAAGTCACCATGGAAGTTGACAGGGTTATAACCCAGCTGTTTAGCATACTCTGAACTGGTCAATGCCACCCCTGTTTGGATATTTAAGTCAAACCAAGCTTGCTTCGTGACAGCCAACGCAAGACGTAAACGGTTTTCACTAAACTTCAGTATTGATTCAGATTGTTTTTTTTCAATGGCAATGCTGGCTAGGTCAGCTGCTTGTTCAAGCGCAGAAATATTAGCGTTTGTCGGGGAATATACTTTGTGACAATAGATGCCAAAGGTGCCCAACAATTTACCGTTTGTGGCGAAGATTGGTTCTGACCAGCACGATACTAGTTTTGCTTTACTGGCCAGTTCCTTAAAGTTAGTCCAATAAGGATGGGACTGAATATCCTCAACAATGACGCGCTTATTAATAAAAGCGGCTGTTCCGCAGGAGCCAGCACCCATACTAATTTCTATGCCATCAATCGCATCTCTATAAAACTCAGGAAGGCTTGGTGCAGCGCTAACCAATAAATTTTCCCCAAAATCATCTACTAATAAGATGCTACATAGCAAAGCTGGATTTTCTTCCTCAATGACTCGCACAATGGCTTCCGTTATGACTGCCAAGGTTACGTCACTTGCGATTAGCTCTAAAATATGGGTGCGAGACTTCCCCCATGATAAGACTTGATTACGCTCTGTAATATCCTGAGCCGTTCCGAATGACTGTGATGGTGTACCATTACTGTTAAACATAAACTCATGACGGGTATGAAGGTGGCGAGTATCGCCTGAAGGGCTGATAATTCGGTATTCAAGGTTTACCTTGTTGGTTAACCTTTCAGGGTCATTTTTGCTTTGTTTGAAATATTCTTTATCGTCAGGGTGAACTAAATTGATGACAGCTTCTGAGCTAGTGAAATAATCCAGTGCCTCAGGCACGGTCATGCTAAATAATAGTGCAAACTGAGTAGAGCAGGCAATTAATCTGTCTTCGACTAAATCCCAGCTCCAGTGGCCCATGTTCCCCATGGATTCTGCCTGACTAAATAATATGTTGCTTTTGCGCAAACTTTCTTTCGTTAATAAATTCGCAGTGATGTCAGTGGATATTGCACCTAGGCCATGGACATCGCCATCAGCGTTGAATATGGGGAACTTTACTGTTTGTAGTTTGCGTGGTTGGATATCAATATCAAATTCAATTGTTTGTTCACGTAATTCAGTTTTCCCAGAAGTTAGAACAGATAAATCATGCTCTCGCGAAGAAGCAGATAGTTTGGGAGAAAAAATATTATCTGGGAGCAATCCCACTAGGTCATTACTTTTAACGCCACAATTTTTTTCAAATTGTTTATTGACCTTTACATAGCGGCCTTCTTTGTCCTTCAAATAAACTTCTAAAGGTGCATTTTCCAATATAGCATCGAGTCGCTGCTTGTGTATTAAGAGGTCATTTTTGGCTTTAGTGAGGCTATAAAGTTCTTTACGAAGGCGTTCATTTTCCAAAAGCAAGGCGGAAGAGGTCTTCTCATTCATTTAGACGACACCCGATGCCACTTGTCAGTGTTAATTGGAATTTGATCATTACCTAAGCTTAGTAGAGGATAAAATTAATGCCAATGGGAATAAATCACTAGGTGGTTACGGTAATTGGATGCAGTGGTTTTTTTAGCTGAACTTTCAATGAGTTAGATTTCTAACCCTCAATTAAGATTTCTTAAAAAGTAAATTATTAGTTAAATGAAATTTAAAAAGATTAATAAAAAGTAATAATTGTATCCGCCAATTAAAATCACTCAACAAGCCTAAGAAAGACTGCTAAAAAATCAAGCCTTCTATATTAAGACGCTGTAATGGAAAGCGGTGTTATAGAATCACAGATATGCTCAAAACTATTAGTTGCTTTATCACAATATGCCTTGTTTGGAGGTAGTCATGGGTTAGTCTGGGTGCGTTGTGCCACTCAGCATGGAAATTAAAAAAATTAAGTTTTCTATACAGAGTTTGGCATCATCTTGAGAAGATCTAAAGCCAGCTTGCTAAGGTGAGAAGAAGTGGCGACAGACTGTATTTGAGTTAGCCTGTTGATATTGAATGTTGGTATCAATTGAAAGATTTCTGGATACCTCAACCATGGTGTTTATAAACCTCTGAACTTCAAGATCAATTCCAAAATAGTTCATTAAACTTTAAATATTAGAGTGAATTTTTATTGTTTAATGAGGTATGAAATCGTTTTGAGTATTATAAAAACCCTAATTAAATTAGAAATAGGGGCGCAATAAACAACAGTAACATGATAAGTTTACAATATCAGCTATCGTAAAGTGCACTCATTGATGCGGCTGCTCGTTTGAGTGATGGGAGATACTGTCTAAGTAAAGCCAGAGATTTTCTAATAGTGGGGGCATGCATTGCAACAGTGAAACAGATTTCGTTTTTGGCATTAAATACGGGCACAGCGAGTGCAACCATGCCCGGCAAAAATTCTTCATCATCGATGCCGATACCATCTCGTTTAATCAGTTTTAACTCAGTCTCAAGTTTAACCGGATCTGTTATTGATCGTTCGGTATATTGTTTCAGTGGTGCTGCGCAGATTAGTTTTTTACGCTGATTTGATGGCATGTGGGCAAGAAATAGTTTGCCGCTGGCGGTACAGTGTAAGGGTAGGTGAGAGCCAATTTTTAAATCAATTCGATAAGGCCAGTCACCTTCAACACGATCAAAATAAATCGTATGGTCGCCATCTAGCATAGCGCAATTGCAAGTTTCTTCTATTTCTTCAGACAAGGCCCTCAAGATGGCATGACGAGGTGCAGTTGACGCTCGATTTGTCAGAACGTCAAAACTGACATTTTTAAGTTTTGGACCGATGGTTAAACGCTTGTTATTGGGTTCATACTGCAAATAACCTGCCTCTTCTAATTGTGAAGTTATCCGATGAACGGTTGGTTTAGGAATATCTAATTCCTCGAGTAGGTCCGAGACTGTTTGCGCACGGGATGATGCGGCTACTTTTTCTAAAATTAACAGGCCTCTTAATAACGGCGAATTATTTTTACCACCTGAATTATTTTCTGACATTGAAAAACCTATCTTAGAATAAACACCTTTTAAAAAAGTCAAAGGTGTTGCCATTGTTTATATCAACACTGTAGGAATTTTTTTCCCCTTGGTGTGTCTCTTGTTTACAGATAACTATAACCCCAAAACAGCACGAGGTAGGTCGACAATGGAGGCCAAAAGCTTCTAGCACTCAGTCCGCCATTAAGGAAAAGAGATAAGGTAACACATGCCTTACGATCTGAAAATATGAGATGTTATAAATGTCACTTGCAACATATGGGCTGAAACCATAGGTTGAGGTTATAAAAGCTATCGCATTATCCACCAGAAAAAACCGCAAAGTTAATGGGGTCTACGCCAACAGTATAGGCCATGGACTCTAATATAGGGGTTAAAATTATAGTGATTGGGAGGCTTTCTAACACTGCACCTGCTTAATGCCAACAGCATACAGGTAATGATGATAAGCATTGGCTCACCTAATGATGAGGTTACATCGTCCAAAAAAACCAAGTTCCTAGCTCCCAGTAATGAGAGTATCAGTTGCATGACGATAGAAACAGCAACTAATGGTGCTAAAATGTTAGTGATTTGACCTCATTGCATGAGTATATTAAGCATGCCGCCAATAAATAATTCACTTATCTGATGTTTGGCAAAAAAACATAGAAAATAAAATGATAATGCTAACCATACCACTAGTTGCTGCTGCAAACTTTTTTATCATAACCACCCTCAACTAGTTGAGGATGCATGATCAAAATAATAGTTGTGGAAGTATCGGAGTTTGACTCAGATATAGCCGCGAAGATACCTCAGGCTGATACCAATGCCATCCTCAGCCCACCATGAGCAGAAACCAAGCATGGAATAAGCAAAGTCAGAGAGAGGTATTGCAATACTGGCGGCATTGATTAAATCACCCGTCATAATAAATAACGGCAATACCAGCAGATCCAAAAACTTAAACCTTCAAATAAAGTTGAGCCAATATTAGCCAGCATAAAGTCGATCATTCGACTGATACAAGCGACCCAGAAGCCAAGCAACAAAAAATATAGCCAAACCAAAGATAAACAGGGCCGTGACACCGAGTCAATTAGAGTGTAATTTAAAAAACTGTTCCTGAATTGTTCCCAGCCCATTCAATAGTGCTTGCATGATAACCGCTTCGCCACACTGACATCGTTGAATATCCTGTAACAAACGCTGTATGGCGTGAACGATAATTAGACTCCAGACCACTGGCACCAGATTAAAATGAATTAGGTACATTGCGATACGACTTTACTGAGTTCCAGTAAAGCTGATTTTCATGCCTGCCAGTTGGTCAATCAATGTAGCCCTTTGCTTGTCTTTCTACTTAAGACCTAATTTCAAACCACGTGATTCACAATAATAATTATAGGTCATAACGTTTTTTCAATGGTTCCCGCAGCAGCGCTTCACTTTTATGGCTATTCAGGAAATGATATTGAGCTGCACGAGATAGAAGCATATAGGCCTAGTTGAGCACGTTTAAATAAGGGGCGCTGAACGCCTAGTTTTGAATCGAGGCAGAAAAAATATCGACAATGCCCTGCTGTGTTTTCTTAACTGAGCTGGTTTGACCACAAAAAATTGAGTGACTACCAATAATTTCAACTCGTATTTCACCATTCGTAGGGTCTTCCAAATTTTTAGCAAAAAATAATCCACCCTATTTTTGAATATCAAGATTGGTTTCATTCAATCTCGAAGCGCCAAACTTCAATTAGAAATTTGGCCCCATAGCATAGCGTTTTTTGCGTTTCAGAATCACAGTGAGACTCTCCGTTCGGATTTTTGGACATTGATTCTTTCCCTCAATTTAATTTAATGATCGTACAATGTCATTTGTGCCGTTTTCACCTTTTTATAAGAAGGTAAAGGCAAGGGTTGCCTCTCTACTATTACGTCGAATTTTCACATTTAGACCCACTCAGAAATTGATGCAGATCTATTTTGTTGATACCATGCGTCTCAGTTTTATACAAAATATAACTTTGAACCTTATATTATTGTTTGAAAACTAATATGTTTGATTAAATTTAACAGTGCGGTGTAACGAATATAGCAACGACAAGAGAATCATCTATTTGCCATGGCTGGTTGTTTCGTAACCCAGGCATTGAATAAAGAGAGCATCTAAGAACGAGCACATAAGTGAATCAGTTAAAACAAATTTATGATTACATTGTAGTAGGCGCAGGTTCAGCCGGATGCGTGCTAGCCAACCGTCTATCAGCCAATTCAGATAAGAGCGTCCTATTAGTTGAGGCTGGCGTAAAGGACACTAATCCTTGGATTCACGTCCCTGTTGGCTATTTCAAAACTATGCACAACCCAAAACTTGACTGGTGTTATAAAACTGAGCCAGATAAAGGCATTAACGGCAGAAGCCTGCAATGGCCACGTGGAAAAGTGCTTGGTGGTTCAAGCTCACTTAACGGATTGTTATACGTTCGAGGTCAACGCGAAGACTATGATCGATGGTCGGCGTTGGGCAACAAGGGCTGGTCCTACGACGAAGTATTGCCCTACTTCAAAAAATCGGAGGACCAGGCAAGAGGTGCGGATGAATATCATGGTGTCGGTGGGCCGCTCAAAGTATCTGATTTACGTATTCGTCGACCAATTGCTGATTTTTTTATAAAGGCTGCCACTCAAATAGGCATACCCGAAAACCCTGACTACAATGGCGAAAAACAGGAAGGCGTCGGCTATTTTCAACAGACTGCACACAAAGGATTTCGATGTAGTACCGCAAAAGGTTTTCTGAGCCCGGTTCGCAATAGAGCTAACTTAACTATATTAACTAAGGCGCAAACAACACGTATTTTGCTTGAAGGTAAAAAAGCCGTCGGTATCGAATATTTGAAATCAGGCCAGCTCCATCAAGCATCAGCCAGCTGCGAGGTCATAATCAGCGCAGGTGCCATCGGCTCGCCACAGCTATTGCAACTTTCAGGTATTGGCCCAGAAAACGTACTCAATAAGGCAGGTGTGCCAGTCGCTCATCACCTGCCAGGTGTCGGGCAAAACTTGCAAGATCACCTTCAAACTCGACTGGTATACAAAACCAGACTACGCACCCTGAATGACGAACTCAATAATATCTTCAAACGTGGTTTGGTAGGAATGCAATATTTATTGACTCGCAAGGGTCCGCTAACATTAGCCGCCAGTCAGGTCACTATTTTCACTAAATCTAACCCCGACGTAGAAAGGCCCGACATACAGTTCCACATGCAACCGCTCAGTGCCGATAAACCAGGTGATGGTGTTCATGAATTTTCAGCCTTCACACTATCAGTTTGCCAGTTGAGACCCAAAAGCCGTGGATCGGTTGAAATAAAATCGACAGACCCATTGGTATATCCAGATATTCATCCTGGCTATTTGGCAAACGACCATGACTGCCAGGTTGCCATCGACGGCATTAAAGTGGCCCGACGCATTGCTGACGCACCTGCCTTAAAACCGCATATCATTGATGAGCACGTGCCAGGCAGGCAGTTCGAAACCGATGAACAGCTACTCGAGACGGCGCGCCAGTTTAGCCAAACCATCTACCATCCAACCAGTACCTGTAAAATGGGATCTGATGATATGGCAGTAGTCGATGAACAGCTTAAAGTTCATGGTATCCACAATCTTAGAGTAGTTGACGCATCGATCATGCCCGAAATTGTATCAGGCAATACCAATGCCCCAACAATTATGATTGCAGAAAAAGCGGCTGATATGATTATTGATGAAGCTACTTTATAGGCTGTAGAGGCAAAATTTTGGTTATCAATTACCATCTAGAGCACTTTGAATAATCCAGCACGATCTTCCACCCCAAACCCCGTCTAGATCTCTTTTGATATATTCCAGGAAGAAGGGCTGAAAGTTTGGCCTCGAATCAGTTTTTTTGCGCGAGCCGGAATGCAGTTAACAACATCCTTATATATGTTTAACGGTGCACCGATATGCAGATTGCCAAGTGCATAGGAACTAGAATGAATAACTACTGCCATCTTTTTGCATTTGGGGCCGTATAAAAACAGATACAAGCTGGTTGGCTAACCAAGGCGTATTCCGTCCGACAGATGTGGACCCCTTTTTTTCTAACTGAGAAATCTAAGGTGGAAACTACCCGTAATCCAATGTTCGTTATATAGTCGATACCGATTTATCGCTTATGTCGCAAAGCCAAAAGTTAGCAGGGAAATAATAGGTATACCGTCCCTAGATCCCTGATAAATTCTGAGCTGACTGACCTAACTAAATAAGGACTCTCCCGACACGACTTCAAAATAAAGATAACATTGATAGGCCACGAATAAAGCGCATAGTACCGCGCCTTTGGCGCGGCTAATTTGATTGAGTTTTTGATTTCTACTGAATGAGAACGCAAATAGCAAAAGAGTAAGGAACACCATTACCGGAAGATCTCGATGCAGTGCTGCTGAATCTATGACAAACCCTTGAATGAGCGCTGGAATACCTACCACCGCGAGACTATTGAAAAGGTTAGAGCCGATCACGTTACCAATGGCCATATCGGTCATCGACTTTTTCAGACTAGCAATCGATGCTGCCAGCTCCGGTAAACTGGTGCCAAACGCGACGATCGTCAAACCAATCACCAAGTCGCTTACACCGAGGCTGTGTGCGATATTCGATGCGCCCCAAACTAGCATGTGCGAACTGCTAATCAATAGCACTAGACCGAGCAAAACCCAAAGCCAGGCAGTTTTAATGGACATCGGCTGGTCGTCGCCAACTGCATCTTCATCAACTGATACTTCTTTTTTGCCGTTGCGATGGCTATAAATCATATAAGACATGATTCCTATTAGCAGACCAATCAGCAGAAAACCATCGAGACGGTCTAACTGCAAGTCATAGAGGCACCACACGAGTACGACAGTGGCGCCGGCTAACAGTGGATATTCTGATCGAATCAGGCCGTTTGGTACAGAAATTGGCGCGAGCAACGCGGTAATGCCGAGGATTAACCCAACATTGGCAATGTTCGAGCCGATTGCATTGCCTACCGCAATACCAGGCACCTCTTCAAGTACCGCAATGACCGATACAGCAATTTCTGGCGCCGAAGTGCCGAAACCAACCACGGTAATGCCGATAATTAGATTGGAAACACCCATGTGCTGCGCAATAGCAGCAGCACCGTCAACGAAACGATCGGCACTCCAGACCAGAATTGCAAGGCCAACTACAATAGCAGCGATAGACAATAACAAATTAGACTCCACAAAAAAATTTAAACGATAAACAATCAGAAAACGCAGATATAAAGTATCGAGGCTTATTTCTGCTTAAATAATAGGTTTGAATCAATCTATCGTTTTACTACTATCACTCAACGCAATAGGCAAACAGAGCCACCTGTGACATTTGCTCAGCGGTTGCTGAATTTTCCCAGCTTTTTTCAAACATTGGATAGAATTTTATTTATTATGGTGATACTTATAGTCTCATTTTTACAATTTATGAACATTATTGCAACCAAATTACCACTTTTCCATGGAATCATGTCGACTGCCTTCTCCACAATCATGATTGTTGGAGCATTGGTTTTGCTAGATAGGGTCTTGGGCATGATCGAAGCATCAATATCACGCAATCCATTATACCCATCTAAAACCCTGATAAGTGGTCTGTTGAAAATAACTGCCCAGTATGTTCAGTTAAAGATTAAAAAGTCCAGTTCCAGCCACGACTAATAGTACTTTGTGCGCCAGATTTCCGGACAGCTAATCTGAAGCCAACGAAGGTATGGCCAAGTGGATCGATAAACCCCTCACCAACGTATGTTGCCAATCGACAATACGATAAACCCTTCTAAAATGGACTAAAAAGTCTCTTTTAGTGATGATTTAGGGCCCTTTTAGTTGATTCTAGTTCTGTATAGCGCCATCAAGTTTGGCTTTTGGGATGCCGGACTGAGACAAAACTTATGTGTATTTAGCCCTGTCACTCAATCGCAAAAAAATGTAAGATTGGGACTGATAGTCTCATTTTAGCTGAATTTTTTCAGTATGTGGCATTCAACTGGGGCGGAACGCCGGCCCAGCAAGCTCCGAGGCATCGTCTTCAGCCTCGCGAAGCATAAAATAACGAAGGCTTTCTTAATACGAGGAGTAGGTATGATCAAACTAAAAACTATTGCTGCCAGTACAGCAGCCCTGGCACTCATGGCATCGTCTGCCATGGCGGAAGACAAAGTCTTGCGTATTCAGTCGGTGCTATCCACTTCAGCTGACGAAGTCGTTATGTTGAGGGAGTTTGGTAAAGATGTCGCAGCGCTGACTAACGGCTCGCTCACCATTGAAGTTCTGCCAGCAGGCGCTGTTGTCGGGCCACGAGACGTTATGGATGCCGTTGACTCGGGTCTGGTTGAAGGTGGTTTTGCCTGGACACATTATTGGGGTGGCAAACACGTTGCTGCTAACCTGTTCGGCGCACCTATAGCGGGTGCCGGTGTAGGACTCGATAATATCGCGTTCCTGAGCTGGTTCCAGTACGGTGGTGGCAAGGAGTTGTACGATCGCCTATGGGGTGAAATGGGCGTGAACGTCAAAGGATTCATGCTGCAGCCAGTAGGCCCTGAGGCACTTGGTTGGTTCCCAAAACCAATCAAGTCGATGGATGACTTTCGTAAATTACGCTTCCGTGCGCCTCCGGGCATGGTGGGTGCCGCATACGCTGAAATTGGTGTTCCAGCGGTTGCTATGGGCGGTGGCGATATCCTACCAGCGCTTGAGAAAGGCACGATCGACGCAGCTGAGTGGTGCTGCCCCAAGCCAGATTCTGTCTTTGGTTTCCAAAAAGTATTAAAGCACTACTATCTCCAGGGTTTGCACCAGGTAGTCGTGAACGCAGACATGTATGTGAATGGCGATTTTTACAAGTCGCTGAGCGTCGTTGAGAAGAAAGCTTTGGAAGTGGCGGCAAACGCGTCTCTGTCAAAATCCTTGTCCTACAGAATCTATGAGAACGGTAAGGCACTGAAAGATCTGACGGATAATCACGGTGTTATCCTGGAAGATACACCAGCGGATTACTTCACAGAGTACATGGCGGCCGCTAAGAAGTCGCTTCAAGCTGCTGCAGATAAAAACGAGTTTTTTGCAGAAGTGTGGCAGTCACAAAAAGATTTCGCCGACACGGTAGTTCCCTTCTGGTCTGGTGCTCAAACTTCAAACGCAAGTTTGGGTCGTGCGCACGCAGACACTCTGAAGTAAAAAAAGACTTCGTTGCGAGTCCCATTTAGGGCTCGTTTCGAAGTTTCTGTAAGTAGTACCATCTTGGGTGAGCGTACAGACCACGAACGCTAGTTTGGGTCGTGCACATGCCAATATACTTAAGTAAAAAACTTCGTTGCGAGGCTCATGAGGGTCTCGCTTCGAAATTTCTGTAAGGGGCTAAGCCCTGTTTAAATAATAATAGCCCGAAATGGGTACAAAATACTGGGGAGAAGGATCATGGCTTTAGATGAAGTAAATCCAGAAGATCTTGAAATTGCGGATGAACTAATTGCTGAGCGTCGTACCGAGGCCCCGGGTGAAACGCCAGAAGATATGACGTCCTGGCAACGCCCTATTACGGCAGCCATTGATATAATCAATTACCGGGTAGGCCAGATTATTGCCCTGCTCATTGTGCCGCTCCTTGTTGTAGTGGTTCTAGAAGTTCTTTCACGAAATTCCTTTTCGATTTTGCAAAATGCTGGGTTCGAAGACCTCGCCCGAACCCTTGGACTTGGTCCCACGCTCTGGGTGTATGACACCAGCCGTATGATAGCTGGGATACTCTTCATGGCGGCCGCGGGCTATGGTTTGATGCGTGGGGTTCACATCCGGGCCGATTTCCTCTACCGAAATTGGTCGGCAAAAACACAAGCGACAGTAGATGCAACACTGTATCTGATGTTCTTTATGCCTTCGATGATCTTCTTTACCGTTATCGCCTCCGACTTCTGGTGGCTCGCCTTTTCAAGGGGCGAAACCATGCAGGTCGACAGTGCTTGGGGACCCCTTTTATGGCCCGCACGCCTGGCGATGCCCGTCGGTGCCTTCCTTTTGATGCTGCAAGGCCTCCCTGAAATTTTCCGTGCATTTCACAAGATGGGTAAAGAGCGAGAGCGTTGGTTTGTAAGGGCTTTACCTATCTATATAATCGTACTGACCTGGCTCGTACTGGCGGTTTTCCATCCGAGTATGATCCCAGGTGGCGAATCGTTTTCTGACCTCATGTCTGCCCGCCCGAACATAGACAAAGCTACCATCGGATTGATCATGCTAGGCGCCATGCTCTTCGTGATTTTTATCGGTTTTCCAATTGCCTTCACGTTAATCTTCCTTGCCTTTGTGTTTGGTATTTGGGGCGCCAACTTCAAGTTAACCACGCTATTGATGACGCTAAATACAAACTCCACCATGTTGAACGATCAGCTCATGGCCGTGCCACTCTTCGTACTAATGGGAATCGTGATGGAAGCGGCGGGCTTGATGAACCGGTTGTTTGCATCGATCCAGATGATGATGTCGCGCGTTCGCGGCGCGTTGTTCATCGCCGTGCTAATCGTATCGACGATTTTTGCAGCAGCCACTGGCATTGTGGGTGCTTCTGTAACCCTACTTGGAATCATGGCGGGTGCGACCATGACCAGAGCAGGCTATGACGTCAAGCTTGCGGCTGGAACTATCACCGCAGGCGGCACATTGGGCATTCTGATACCACCCTCAATTATGCTGATCGTTATGGGACCTGTTCTGGAAGTTTCAACCCTGGATCTTTTCCGTGGTGCCTTTATCCCTGGCGCCATGCTGGCTAGCCTTTACCTGCTCTACACACTGGGACGCTGCTGGCTGAATCCGGATCTAGGGCCAATTTTGTCAGACGAAGACCAACCACAAACGTCGCCATTTTATGGCGCTGAGGTCGCGCTGATTTGTTTGGGTGTTTTGACCGTTTGCCGAGTCTTTGGCCTGGCCATGAGTGGTGCTTTTAGCAGTATGATGCCATTTGGCGGCCTGATCGTTTTGGGCATTACCTGTGCCATCGCTTATGCCGCATACCGTCGCTTGAATCTACTCAAGATTGTGCTTCCGTTGACGCTTATTTTCCACATCTATATGATCTTTGCGACAATGGGCGAGGACGGTAGCCTAACGATCTGGTCGATAACTCTTGGTTCATTCACCCTGCTTTTGGGATATTTGGGACGACCGATTTATAACGCTGCGTCAGACAATGGGTTCTACTTCTCGGATCTATGGGATGAGTTCTTTGCCGGGCTCATGCCGCCCACGATCTTAATTTCTTTTGCTTTGGGGTCGATTCTTCTTGGCCTGGCAACACCTGCTGAAGCCGCAGCGATGGGCGCCTTTGGTGCCATCTTGTTAGCTATCGGTTACGGTAAATTTAACTTCCCTAGTTTCTTTGACAGTCTGGTCAAAGCCCTGGAGATCACAGTTCTGATCATGTTTTTGGTTGCCGCATCGAACTTCTTTGGCGCCGAATTCAGTTATTTGGGTACGCCAAAGATGATGACTGAGCTGCTACTTGACCTCGACATGTCGCCATACCTCATTCTGATCGTCATTATGGCACTGATCTTCCTTCTAGGATGGCCACTAGAGTGGGTGCCTATTGTTCTGATCGTTGTGCCAATTTTGTTACCAACAGTCGAGGCGCTGGACATCCACGGGCTGGATCGCTACGACCTCATGGTCTGGTTTGGGATTTTAGTCGCGGTGAATCTGCAGACCGCTTGGCTATCCCCACCTGTGGCCTTATCAGCTTACTTTTTGAAGGGAGTCGTGCCGGATTGGGATCTCAAGGACATCTATCTGGGTATGATGCAGTTCATGGGGATTCAACTCATCGGTCTTATCTTACTGTTTATCTTCCCGCAACTGGTGCTTTGGTTACCCAGAGTGATGTCTGGTGGGTAAATCATGAAGGGTAAATTATGGTGCATCTCATTCAATTTAACTTGCGTTGAGCAGCGCCCGACAGGATGATATGGCACTAATCGATGAACGACTTAAGTTACTCGGCATTCAAAACTTAGATGTGATCGATACATCGATCATGCCGAAGATTGTGTCAGGTAATACCAATCCATCGACGATCATGATTGCGGAAAAAGCGGTCAATATGATTATTGAATATAGCGCTCATTAAAATTGCCAGATAAACATGTGATTTCATAAAAAGGGCCGAACTTTAAAGGACTGGACTAGATCGTGTCACCAGGGACGCGAACTAAACCTTCCATCAAAACCCTGGCGCTACGACTCATTGTCGCTTTATTAACAGTCCATACGCCTTCGCACTGACTGACTTGCGCGCCTACTCGTAACGTGCCAGACGGATGGCCGAAGCAAACGCTTTGGCGTTCACCACCACCGGCAGCCTGATTAACTATAGTACCGGGAATAGCGGCAGCGGTTGCAATCGCAACGGCAGCGGTGCCCATCATCGCATGGTGTAATTTACCCATTGATAACGCCCTAACGTTCAAATCGATATCTAAAGCTGAAATGGGCTTAGTGCTTGAAGCTATATAATCAATCGGGTTGGCCACGATGGCCACTTTGGGTGTGTGCTGACGTTGTGACGCTTGTTCAATTGTATTAACCAAACCCATAGCCACCGCACCCTTTACTCGTATGATTTCAAATAGAGCGAGTGCTTTAGCATCGCTATTAATATCGTCCTGTAATTCGGTGCCGTTATACCCGAGATCCTGCGCCTTAATGAAAATAGTGGGAATGCCAGCATTAATCAGGGTCACCTTAATGGGTCCAACGTCGGGCACTTCAAGTTCGTCAATCAAATTTCCAGTTGGGAACATGGCACCCCCAGCATCTGCTGGGTTGACAAACTCAACTTCTATTTCAGCTGCAGGAAAAGTGACACCATCGAGTTCGAAGTCACCGGTTTCCTGAACCTCATGGTCCGTGATTGGCACCTGTGCAATAATTGTTTTTTGAATATTGGCCTGCCAGATGCGAACTGTAGCTATGCCATTATCTGGCACAAGGCTCGGATCAACCAGCCCGTTACTAATTGCAAATGGACCAACAGCCGCACTTAAATTGCCACAGTTGCCACTCCAATCAACAACCGGCTTGTCGATAGAAACCTGACCAAACAAATAGTCAACATCATGGTTGGGTTGGTTACTTTTTGACAAGATAACGACTTTACTGGTGCTCGAGGTTGCACCCCCCATGCCATCCGTTTGCTTACCATACGGGTCAGGGCTTCCGACAACACGTAGTAGCAGGGCATCGCGTGCTGCGCCGGGTTTTTTTGCCGCTTCAGGCAGGTTATCTTGTTTAAAAAAAACGCCTTTACTGGTGCCACCACGCATATAGGTGGCGGCGATTTTGATTTGAGGAGGCGCTGTTTGATCGTTAAGTTTCATTGTCGCTACGCTACGTTTGACGATTCAAGAAAGTCTTGTGCAAAACGTTGCAACACACCGCCAGCCTCGTAAACCGACACTTCTTCAGCGGTATCAATCCGGCAGATTACGGGTACTTTCAAGCTCTCTCCGCTACTACGATTAATTATCAGGGTCAATGTTGCTAGCGCTGTGATTTCTCCCGTTACATCAAATGTCTCAGTACCGTCAATATTATATGTTGCTCTAGTCTCACCGGCTTTAAATTCAATCGGCAATATACCCATACCTACCAGATTAGTTCGGTGAATACGCTCAAAACCTTCAGCCACAATGACCTCTACGCCGGCGAGTCGAACACCTTTGGCAGCCCAGTCGCGTGAAGAGCCCTGGCCATAGTCAGCCCCCGCAACAATGATTAATGGTTGCTTGCGTTGCATATAGGCTTCAATGGCTTCCCACATTCGAGTAACTTTTCCCTCTGGCTCAATACGAGCCAGAGAGCCCTGTTGAGTTTCACCGTCCTTGGTTACCATTTCATTTAATAATTTTGGATTGGCAAAGGTCGCTCTTTGTGCAGTAAGATGGTCGCCACGATGGGTTGCATAAGAATTAAAGTCTACTTCTGGTAGGCCCATTTTAGTCAGATACTCACCAGCAGCACTAGACGCCAATATGGCGTTTGAGGGTGATAAGTGATCTGTTGTAATATTGTCACCAAGCACTGCTAAAGGGCGCATGCCCTTTAAATTGCGCTCACCCGCCAAGGCACCTTCCCAATAGGGTGGACGACGAATATAGGTAGTTTGAGGCCGCCAGTCATACAGTGGGTTAACGGATTCGGTGGCACTATCAGATCCAGCAAACATAGGAATATAAACTTGCTGATACTGCTCAGGTTTAACGCTAGCCTTGACGACCGCATCAATTTCATCATCATCTGGCCAGATATCTTTCAGTGTGACAGGCTGGTCCTTTTGATCAAAGCCAAGTACATCTTTTTCTATATCAAAGCGAATAGTTCCGGCAATCGCATAGGCGACAACTAGCGGTGGTGAAGCTAGAAACGCTTGCTTTGCATAGGGATGGATTCGGCCATCAAAATTTCTATTACCGGATAAAACGGCAGTTGCATAGAGGTCTCTATCGACTATTTCCTTCTGAATTACAGGATCAAGAGCACCACTCATGCCATTACAAGTAGTACAGGCAAATCCAACAATACCAAATCCAAGTTGTTCTAGTTCTGAAAGCAAGTTAGCTTCTTGTAAATAAAGTTGAACTGTTTTTGAACCTGGGGCGAGTGACGTCTTGACCCAGGGCTTTCTTAGCAGGCCAAGCTCATTGGCTTTACGCGCTATCAAACCAGCAGCGATCATATTGCGAGGATTACTGGTATTGGTGCAGCTGGTGATGGCGGCAATGATCACTGCACCATCTGGCATTAAACCGGCTTTATTTTCAACTTTACCGGCAATACCGCGGGCAGCAAGTTCAGATGTTGGCACCCTTTTGTGGGGGCTGGATGGCCCAGCGATGTTACGAACTACTGAAGATAAATCAAAGGTTAATACACGCTCATACACTGCGTTTTGGAGGTCGTCGGCCCATAAACCACATTGTTTAGCGTAGATCTCTACTAGTTTAACCTGTTCTGGTTCACGGCCAGTAAGTTTTAAGTAGTCAATGGTTTGCTGGTCTATATAAAACATCCCCGCTGACGCGCCAAATTCTGGGGTCATATTGGATATTGTCGCTCGATCACCCAAAGTCAATGCAGCTGCTCCTTCCCCATAAAATTCGAGATAAGTGGATACAACTTTTTGATCTCGTAGAAATTCAGTAATAGCTAGAACAATATCAGTGGCAGTAATGCCAGGTTGACGTTTACCGGCCAAGTTAACACCGACGATATGTGGCAAACGCATGTGGGAGGCTCGGCCCAGCATAACATTCTCTGCTTCAAGTCCACCGACACCAATGGCGAGAACCCCTAAAGCATCAACGTGAGGCGTATGACTATCAGTCCCAACTAAAGTATCAGGGAAGGCTAAGCCATCTTGTAATTGAATGACAGGAGACATTTTCTCTAAATTAATCTGATGCATGATGCCGTTACCGGGCTGAATGACATCAACATTCTTAAATGCTTTTTTGGTCCAATTAATGAAGTGAAATCGGTCGTCATTGCGGCGATCTTCAATTGCTCGATTTTTTTCGAATGCATCAGCTTCAAATCCACCATGTTCCACAGCCAGTGAGTGATCAACAATTAACTGTGTTGGCACCACGGGATTAACTTGTGACGGGTCACCTCCTTGTTCGGCAATAGCATCACGCAAACCAGCGAGATCAACCAGTGCTGTTTGACCCAAAATATCATGACACACTACCCGCGCGGGATACCAAGGGAAGTCTAAATCCCGCTTACGGTAAATGAGTTGCCCTAGCGAGGCATTTAGCAAAGCTGGATCGCACCGTCGTACCAAGTTTTCGGCCAACACTTTTGAGGTATAAGGCAGGTGCTCATAAGCCCCGGGCTCAATAGCATTGATGGCTAAACGTGCATCGAAATAATCAAATTGTGTGCCCACTAATGGTTTGCGAAAATCTGTATTCATGTCATGCCCCTATAGCCATTTAGGTTCGATCTTTTATTGCTAAAAAATCTAAATTTTCTGGCCCAGTATAGTTTGCAGATGGACGGATGATTTTGCCATCTTGCCGCTGTTCGATGACATGTGCACCCCAGCCCGAAGTTCGAGCAATGACAAACAGTGGTGTAAACATATCAATAGGAATCCCCATCTGGTCATAAGATACTGCAGAAAACCAGTCCAGGTTGGGAAACATTTTTTTCATTTCCCACATAGTACTTTCAAGCCTCTCAGCGACGTCGTACATCAATATAGAGTCATTTTCTGTCGAAAGTTTTTTGGCTACCTTTTTAATCACTTCGTTGCGTGGATCACTCACGGTGTAAACCGGATGACCAAAGCCAATAACAATTTCTTTTTTGGCAACCCGCTCACGAATATCGGTTTCTGCTTCATCGGCTGAGCTATACCTCGATTGAATTTCAAACGCAACTTCGTTTGCACCACCATGTTTAGGCCCGCGCAAAGCCCCAATACCACCCGTAATGGCAGAATACATATCTGAGCCGGTACCAGCGATGACACGGCTGGCAAAAGTGGAGGCGTTGAACTCGTGCTCTGCATATAAAATGAGTGAAATATGCATGGCCTTGACCCAAGACTCTGGTGCTGGTTTGCCGTGCAGCAAGTGTAGGAAATGACCACCGATTGAATCATCATCAGTATTCAAGTCGATACGTTTTTTGTTATTGGAAAAGTGATACCAATAAACCAACATCGAACCAAAGCACGCCATTAGACGATCGATAATATCTCGTGCTGCGGCTTCGTTCTGATTGGACGACTCAGGAGCTTGACAACCCAGTGCAGAACAACCGGTTCGCATTACATCCATTGGGTGCGTGCTGGCAGGTAATTGTTCGAGAACAGTTTTCACCGATTGTGGTAGATCGCGCAACAATTTCAGCTTGACTTTGTAGGATGCTAGTTCAGATTGGGTCGGTAATTTTTCATGTACGATTAAATGGGCGACTTCTTCAAACTCACATGTTTCAGCAATATCGAGTATGTCAAAGCCACGGTAGTGCAAATCATTGCCGGTCCGACCCACGGTACAAATTGCTGTATTACCAGCAACTGTGCCAGATAGCGCTACCGATTTTTTAGGTTTAAATCCGGGTGCATTACTCATAATTTCTCCTTGTTGATTCCCTATATAAAATATTATTTTAGTCAGAAAAAAGCTGATCTAAAGTTTTTTCATACTGGTGATAGTCAAGAAAATCGTATAACTCCATACGGGTTTGCATGCTATCAACTACGTTTTGTTGGCTACCATCAGCCAGTATGCTTTGGTATACCTTCAGAGCAGCTAGGCTCATTGCTCGAAAGGCACTCAGTGGATAAAGCGATAATTTGACACCCACTGATGCCAACTGTTCACTGTCAAAAAGTGGCGTTGCACCAAATTCAGTAATATTGGCTAAAACGGGCACACTCACCATTTGGGTCACCTGCTGGTATTGTTCTAGCTCGTTAATCGCTTCAGGGAATATCATGTCGGCACCAGCCTCAACACAGGCCGCAATTCTATCCAACGCCGAGTTCATGCCTTCAACGGCGAGTGCATCAGTTCGAGCCATGATAACAAAGCTATCATCAGTTCTAGCATCAACTGCAGCCTTCACTCTATCAACCATTTCAGCTTGCGTGACAATGGCTTTATTGGGTCGGTGACCACAGCGTTTTTGCATGATTTGATCTTCAATATGAATGCCAGCTACGTTGACACGAGTCATTTCACGAACACAGCGTGCAATGTTAAAAGCGCCTCCCCAGCCGGTATCTGCATCGACTAATAACGGTAACGAACTTGCATCAGTAATTCGACGAGCGTCTTCAAGGACATCGTGAAGTGCCGAAATACCCAGATCAGGTGTGCCAAGTGAGCTAGCAGCAACCCCACCACCTGACAAATAAATAGCTTTATGCCCGCATTTTTCAGCCATGATCGCGCTATAGGCATTGACCGTTCCAACCACCTGGAGCGGACTGTTTTGTTCGACTGCCAGGCGAAGTTTATCGCCAGATGAGGCGTGTGTGTTTGATATCGTTTGATTCGTAGTAGGACTAGTCATTTTGTAACTCCAGTATTGTCTTAACAATTTTCCATGCACCGCTTATATGGCGACGCATTAATAATTCAGCAAGTTCTTCGTCACGCTGTTCGATTGCAAAGGCAATTTGACGGTGTTGTGCAAGTGCCTTTGCAGGTCGAGTCGGTTGTTGACCTGACTGATAACGACACATGCGAATGAGTTGATAGAGCTCACCGTTTAAATTTTCCAAAATCCACTGATTTTGACTGGCACTGGCAATGCGGTGATGAAAGTCAATATTACCCTCTTCCTGAAGATAGGTTTTACCGTCAGATTCTGAAATAACTTGCTCATGCGTGTCGAGAAGATTTTGCAGTGACACAATGGCCTCGTCACTCATATGCCTCGCAGCTAACCGAGCGGCCATACCTTCAAGCGCTTCACGTGCGGTGTAAATGTCATGCATGGTTTTGATGTCGAGCGTTACAACTCTTGATCCAGCATGAGGGACGCGTAGAATCAGTTTCATTTGCTCAAGGCGGTGGATCGCTTCGCGTAAAGGACCCCGACTAATACCATATTTGAATGCCAGTTCTGATTCTACTATTTTGCTACCTTGACTCAGTTCTCCCCGGATAATTTCCGCTTTAATGGACTCATAGACCTTACCAGCCAAGGTTTTTGTCTGTGTCAGAGTGCCCTCGAGTTCTTTTTGACTGACTTCATTCATATAATTGTTAACAATAAAGGGAAAAATAGTAAATTTTTCGGGCTATTCTGCTCTGATAACCCAATAATTGTCAACAATAAAGAATTTGAGATTATTGTATCCCATATCCTATAGTCAATGGGTAAGGCGTCAATGCCAATCTGCAGGGTTTAATCCTGAGGATTGCATTATTTAATACTAGTCGTGATAACTACGTAAGGAATCAGATAATAAGGTATATTGCCGCTCTGCCATAAAATAGTAGGGTAAACACCCAGATCTTATATTCAAATCAATAGTCAGATACTAAGCCAATTTTCACAATATAGATTTTATCACTATCCGGACCAGAGAGAAGATATTCATGTCAACCGTAACTATCATCGACGACGAAACCGGCAAAAAAGTACAAATGCCATTGTTAACTCCCACCAGTGGTCCAAAAACAATCGACATCAGCATGCTATACAAAGAGTTAGGTTATTTCACTTACGATCCTGGGTTCATGTCGACCGCTAGTTGCTCAAGTGCTATTACCTTTCTTGATGGTGAACAAGGCATTCTGCAATATCGTGGATATCCAATTGAGCAATTGGCAGAACATAGCAATTATTTAGAGGTTTGTTATTTACTATTGAATAACAAGCTACCAAATCGCTTAGAACTGACAGAGTTTGAAGTCGACATCACCAACCATACGATGCTCCATGAAGCATTAAAGAGCTTTTTTAGTGGTTTTCGTCGAGACGCCCATCCGATGGCTATTATGGTCGGTGTTGTAGGCGCATTAGCTGCTTTTTATCACGACCACATGGACATCAAAAATCCTGAGCATCGTAAGATTACTGCTCACCGCTTGCTGGCAAAAATGCCAACCATTGCTGCTTGGAGTTATCGTTTTGCGACGGGTAAGCCTTTTGTTTATCCTCGCAACGATCTGAACTATACCGAGAACTTCTTGCATATGATGTTCTCTATGCCAAGCAACGATTACAAACCAAGCTCGCTATTAGCTAAAGCGCTTGATTTAATCCTTATTCTGCATGCCGATCATGAGCAAAATGCATCGACGTCTACTGTCCGTTTAGCTGGCAGCTCTGATGCCAATCCATTTGCAGCCGTTGCTGCGGGTGTTGCCACCCTTTGGGGTCCTGCGCATGGTGGTGCAAACGAAGCAGTAATTCGGATGTTAATTGATATTAATGAATCAGGTAAGCCTTTGCAGTTATTCATTGATCGTGCAAAAGATAAGAACGATGATTTTCGACTGATGGGTTTTGGTCATCGTGTTTACAAAAATCACGATCCGCGCGCCACCCTTATCCGTGAGATCTGTCACAAATTGCTCAACGAAATGGAAACAACCGGTGAACAGCAAAAAATGCTTGAAACCGCAATGGCTTTAGAAAAGGTAGCCTTAGAGGACGAATATTTCATCACCCGTAACCTCTATCCAAATGTTGATTTTTATTCGGGTATTATTTTCCTTGCGATGGGTATCCCAATGAACATGTTCACAGTTATGTTTGCAATGGCCCGAACGGTGGGCTGGGTTGCGCAATGGAACGAAATGATATCTGAGCCAGGTTATAAAATTGGTCGACCAAGACAGCTTTATACCGGTCCAATTGATCTAAAATACGATTCTATTGATAAACGCAGTTAAGCCCTAAGCTATTCATAAGTGATTTATACGTCCGATTGCTAAACCCAATAGGCCGCCTACACAGTAGAGAAAAAATTATGTTACAGATATACCGAGACCACACCGCTGAGCGCGCTTTAGAGGGTATTCCTCCGAAGCCCCTAAGTGCACAACAAACAGCTGATTTAATAGAGCTCTTTAAAGCACCCGCTGCCGGTGAAGAAAACTATATGCTGGAATTGTTAACCCAGCATGTGCCGGCAGGTGTTGATGAAGCTGCTTATGTTAAAGCAGGCTTCCTAGCTGCAATTAGTTCAGGTGAGACGACTTCACCATTAATTGATCCTGTAAAAGCAATCGAAATCTTAGGCTCTATGTTAGGTGGCTACAATATCCAGCCACTGATTGCTGGTCTAGATAATGAAGCAACAGGCGTCGCAGCTGTAAAGGCGCTTTCACATACACTGCTTATGTTTGATGCCTTCTATGATGTAAAGGAAAAAGCAGATGCTGGAAATACTTACGCGAAGCAAGCTGTCGAGTCTTGGGCCAACGCCGAGTGGTTCACCAGCAAGCCATCACTAGAGAACAAGGTAACCGTCACAATATTTAAGGTACCGGGCGAAACCAATACCGATGACTTATCCCCCGCACAAGATGCTTGGTCGCGTCCAGATATTCCGTTACACGGCAATGCCATGTTAAAAATTGTCCGTGAAGGTGTCGCTGAAAACCCATTAGAGACAATCAAAAAATTAAAGGAAAAAGGTTTTCCAGTCGCTTATGTTGGTGACGTTGTTGGCACTGGTTCTTCGCGTAAATCAGCCACTAACTCAGTACTTTGGCACATGGGCCAAGATATCCCTTTTATTCCTAATAAGCGCAACGGTGGTTATTGTTTCGGTACTAAAATTGCACCTATTTTCTTCAATACAATGGAGGACGCCGGCGCATTACCGATCGAAATGGACGTTTCAGAAATGGAAACTGGCGATATTATCGACGTCTATCCTTTTGCCGGAAAAGCCACCAAACATGGTAGCGAGGAAGTCATCGCAACTTTTGAACTCAGCACCAACGTTTTAAAAGACGAAGTTCAAGCCAATGGTCGTATTCCTCTGATTATTGGTCGTGGTCTCACTGGTCGAGCGCGCGAATCTCTAGGCTTACCTGTCAGTGATGTATTTGAAGTGCCTGAAGCCAAAGAAGACAGTGGCAAGGGGTTTACTCTTGCTCAAAAAATGGTGGGTAAAGCGTGTGGCGTTACGGGTGTTCGTCCCAACATGTATTGTGAACCCAAGATGACTACGGTTGGCTCACAAGACACAACGGGGCCGATGACGCGAGACGAGCTGAAAGATCTAGCCTGCCTAGGTTTCTCTGCCGACCTAGTGATGCAGTCTTTTTGTCATACAGCCCCTTATCCTAAACCCGTTGATGTGATTACCCATCACACGTTGCCAGATTTTATCCAGACTCGTGGTGGCGTGTCGCTGCGGCCGGGAGACGGCGTCATTCACTCGTGGATGAATCGCATGTTACTCCCCGATACGGTCGGTACTGGAGGTGATTCACACACCCGTTTCCCAATCGGTATTTCTTTCCCTGCGGGTTCTGGTTTAGTAGCATTCGCTGCTGCAACCGGTGTTATGCCACTGGATATGCCTGAATCAGTTTTAGTTCGTTTTAAAGGCGAAATGCAGCCAGGTATTACATTACGTGACTTGGTAAACGCGATTCCATACTCAGCCATTCAACGTGGACTGTTAACGGTCGAAAAGAAAGGTAAAAAGAATGTTTTCTCTGGTCGTGTCCTCGAAATTGAAGGCTTACCCAAGCTCAAAGTTGAGCAAGCATTTGAGCTATCAGACGCCTCTGCAGAGCGATCAGCCTCGGGTTGTAGCGTTAAACTAGATAAAGAGCCCATCATCGAATATATGAACTCAAACATCACCATGTTTAAGTGGATGATTTATGAAGGTTATGGTGACGTGCGTACCATCAAGCGCCGCATTGAAGAAATGGAAGCCTGGTTGGCAAATCCGATATTAATGGAAGCTGACAGTGATGCTGAATATGCTGAAATTATTGAGATTGATCTCAACGAAATCAAGGAGCCTTTGCTGGCTTGTCCGAACGATCCTGATGATGTTAAGACTCTGTCGGACGTTGCGGGGACTAAAATAGATGAAGTCTTTATTGGTTCTTGCATGACTAATATTGGTCATTTTCGCGCAGCGGGTAAATTGCTCGAGAAATTAGAAGGCCCGGTGGCAACTCGACTCTGGATTGCACCACCTACCAAAATGGACGAAGCGCAGTTAACTGCTGAAGGTTATTATAATATCTTTGGTCGCACTGGAGCTCGTACTGAAATGCCCGGCTGTTCACTGTGTATGGGTAATCAGGCTCGAGTTGCAGCCAACAGCACAGTGGTTTCGACTTCAACTCGAAATTTTCCCAATCGCTTGGGCGCTGGAGCTGATGTCTACTTGGCGTCAGCAGAGTTGTCGGCTGTTGCGTCCATTATGGGCAAAATTCCAACCATGGAAGAGTATATGGTTTACGCAAATGATATTAATACGATGGCTGAAGACGTTTATCGTTATCTCAACTTTAACGAAATGGACAGTTACATGACGGCAGCAGAAAGTGCTTTTCCAGTGGCCGTTGTTTAGACGTCAAGTTTAAATGGTTAAAAACGAAAGGCGTTCATTGAGCGCCTTTTGTTTAACGGCAGTTAAAACAATAAATCAAGATCGTTACTGATGGTAAAGCAGGTTGGAAGGGCGCATCGGTGACATGGCGCCTCTTTTAACCAATCCTTCAGAAAAGTCTTTAATGATGCACAAACTGGTACGCATGATTTGTAAGCTATATCCGCTAAAGAATAAAAACGGAAAGAAGTCTGGATGTAATTAACCATCGAATATGTATGTTTTCATTTTAGTGATTAAACTTTCTACACCTGAATTAGTTGGCCAACCTATATAATCAAATCAATTTTAAATTCAGTTAAGCCAATTCAATTCGACCTAGCATTTCTACTGAAAATTTTATTCTAAGGCTAGACTCAGTGATTTTAACTTTTACTTAAAATCGGTTAAATTAAAACAACACTCAGTCACATAACGAAACCTTCGAACTAGGCGTGCAACATAGTGCTGAGGGAACAAAAGGGTAGTCGTTTGTATCGCTAATGAAACCATTGATGCCATTACACCTATTATCTGGTCGTAGAACATTATTTAAGTCATAGGTACAGCTGATGAAGTAACAGTGGGAAAGATTAATATAAAAGATGAAACTAATGATGGGCCTCAATTCTCAATAGGCAGTTTCAAATAATTTGGTTATGATTGAAAGTAGTCTTAAAGGTAAACACTGTTTCATACAGGCTAAATTGGTTTTATATTTGACCAATCAAAGCTGAAGGTAGATGTTTCCTTACTATCAGGTGGATAATATTCATTTTATGACAAAACCCGCTCGCTCAAAGCTGACCCTCCGTGGAGAAAGAGTCACCATTGACTCAAATGAAGCCATTGATATAGTCAGTGCTATCTTTGAGAAAATTGGTTGCAATAAAAGAACGGCTCGTACCGTAGCTGAGCATCTGGCTGATACCAGCCTATGTGGGATGGAAAGCCATGGGCTGATGCGTACTCTTCAATACACTGAACAATTTCAGAACGGTTATATGGATCCATTTGCAGTACCCCGTATTGTCACGACACTGAGGGGTGCGCAAGAGGTTGATGGTTTTGGTGGCATCGGTATTCCAGCCATGAGTCTGGCCTACCGACATGGCATGAAGATTGCCAAAAAAGCTGGAATATCTGCATTGGCGGTACGTAACGTTGGTCATACTGGTCGGCATGGTGCCTTTGCTGATGAAGCTGCAGAAGAGGGATTTTTAACCTTGTGTACTGGCGGAGGAAATCGAGAGATCTGGCGACAGGTTGCACCTCATGGTGGCGCAAAAGCCCTCCTGCCAACAAATCCCTGGTGTGCTGGTATTCCAGGAGGTGAGCAGGGTTCAGTGGTAATGGATTTTGCCACATCGAAAATCGCCGGAGGTTGGATTTATGCGGCACAAAGTGCTAACGCACTGTTACCGGAGGATTGTATCATTGATGCTAAAGGTAACCCCACACGAGAACCTGCGGACTATTTTAATGGAGGGGCGATTCTGCCTGCCGGTGAGCACAAAGGTTACGCACTGGCACTAATGGGTGAGTTAATCGGTGAAGCTATGCTTGGCCCATCAACAACAGAATGCAATTGGATATTGATTACAATTGATACCAAGCGCTTTCGAGAACCCTCTGCGATGCGTTGCGTTGCTGAGGGATTGCTTGAAGAGTTACGCCAGTGTCCACCAGCATCAGGCTTTGAACGAGTTGAAATCCCGGGAGAACGTGAGCGTGAATATCGAACCCAATCCAACGGAGCCATCTCCATACCAGAAGATACTTGGCAGCAGATTCTGGCGCTGCAGACAGCCCTGTAGCAAAACAAGGTGGGGTAATGGAGTCGCTATATTGCAAATAGCGATTAACAAATGGCTGAAAGTCAGGTTAACAGCGTGTGAAAGATTTTTTTAATGAGTTTATGTCTAAAAAAGTGAAGCAATTCTCGGTGCTGAAATTGCTGTTGGCCGATTAGGTTTCTAGCCTGAAAGCTTTTGGTGAACTGTATCCAGTGCTAACTGATAGCGGTCAAACATGTCGTTAATCTGCGTTTCAGTTATTATCAGTGGTGGGCAAACACCCACACCATCACCCGGTAACGCACGCGTAATAAGGCCATGCTGACGCGCGGCAGCCATTACTTGTGCAGCAACTTTGTCACTGGGTGGGAATTGCTCCTTAGTCGATTTATCTTTGACGAGTTCGAAAGCACCAATTAAACCAATGCCTCGCGCATCACCAACTAAAGGATGCGATCCGAATTCGCCAATACGTTTCATGAACGTTTTAGAAACAGTTCGGACGTGTTCTAGCATATTGTCATCACGATAGATATTCAAGGTTTCTAGGGCTACCGCAGAGGCTACCGGGTGGCCGCCATAAGTATTGCCGGTCCCAAATACGCCATGTGTGTTACTGCCACTAACAAAGGCATCGTACATTCTCTCACTGATCAGAACAGCACCAATAGGTTGATAAGCGGATGATAATTGTTTGGCGCAGGTAATCATGTCTGGCTTGATGTTGTAGGTATCACAGCCCCACATGTTTCCAGTCCGGCCAAAACCACAAATGACTTCGTCAGCAACAAACAGGATGTTATGTTTTTTTAACACGGCCTGTACTTTTTCAAAATAATGGGCGGGTGGAATAAGAACGCCACCAGCACCCATAACCGGTTCAGCGAAAAACGCACCGATCGTATCTGGATCAGCATCAAGAATTTGCTGCTCAAGCTCATTCACGATGCGGTCGGTAAACTCGGCTTCACTTTCTCCATCCCGACCATTTCGATAATAATGGGGTGTTTCGCAATGCATCACGTCTATTGCGGGTAAATCAAATCCATTCTGTGCGTAAGGCAATCCAGTTAAGCTACCAGCGGCAACGGTAACACCATGATAAGAGCGTTTTCGAGCAATCAGGCGCTTCTTTTTGGGTAGTCCCAATGCGTTAAAATAATACCAGACCATCTTGATTGCAGAATCAACGGCTTCCGAACCAGAGTTAACTAAAAATGCACGGCTAATGCCTTCAGGTGCAATTTCCACCAATCGCTCACTGAGTTCAATGGCGGGTTGGGTCGAACGATGACTGAAAAGATGTGAATAAGGTAATTTTTTAAATTGAGCCATTGCTGCATCAACCAAGCGGGATTCACTAAAACCCAACGAGGTACACCAAAGTCCAGACATGGCTTCGACTAGACGATTGCCTTTATCATCATCAACATAGATACCCTCACCACCCACGATGGTGAAAGGTCCAAGGTCTTCGTGCCCACTGAGGTTGGTAAAAGGATGAAGAACGTACTTCCTATCAGTATCTGCTGAGGTATTAGCTGAATTTGGGGCAGAATTATTCACGATCAATCTCCGGTTAGTGCAACGAATCAATTTGATCCATCTGTTGGTAAAATGCGTCAGTTAAATAGACGCCTACTTTACCAGCAGTAAAATTAGCAGGCGGTTTCTGCAAAAGAGACTGCAAGACTTAGAGTATAAAACTTAAAGGCCCCTTATTCAAAGAATTATAAAAGGCCTGTTTACTAATACCAAATGGGTCAACTCAATGCATATTGGCAAACTGAGTTGAAAGCTATTGAATTCAATTGACGACTGATTTAGGTAAAAATTATCCTCATTTCCAAGGTTCTGGGCCCTCTGGTATAACTGTATTTTTACCACGAACAATATCACCCTGTTGATCATACATTGGCAGTGAACATAGTTTTGCTCTATGAACCTCACCGTCAATGCACATCACATTAAGATCCGTGTCGGTAAATGTTCCATTATCGTCTAAACGGACAATTGCAACACCACATTGTTGAAAAGGAGACCAAGAAGAAGAAGTAACCATACCGATATTATTACCGTTAAATGTTAAGCTACGGCCTCGCTCAGCTATGCTATCGTGAACTCGCATGCCGTAAGTTCGGTTTTTTTTATTCGATTTTTCCAAGGCTACACGTCCAATAAAATCAGCTTTTTCCATATTAATGAAATGGCCTAGCCCCGCTTCAAAAGGTGTCGTCATCTCTCCAAAATCGGTATGGCTGAGTAATCCGGCTTCAATTCGGCGGGCACGGAATACCGGAGTACCTGTCAGCATCATTTGGTATTTCTGACCCAATTCCCAAATACGATTACCGATGGCCTCTGCGTCATTTTCGGGACGAAGGTAAAACTCCCAACCAAGTTCATTCGAAAAACCAGTCCGTGTAATAATAACGGGCTGGCCAGCAATGCTCACTTCAGCAATATCGAAGTAACGCCAAGGGTCGGGGAAATCATCATCAATCACATCTTTTAATAAATCCATGGCTCGTGGACCTTGTACCTGACTAACCCAAACGTTGGGATCAGAAATAGTGACATCCAGATCACCTATATGAGCCATGTACCACTTGGTCAGTTCACCATCGGCCTGGGCCATCCAGAACTTGTCTTCAGCCAGCCTTAACAAAACGCCATCATTAATCATACAACCATTATGATATAGCGCAAAATTATAGGAGCACCGACCCACTTTTACGCCACTGACGTCTCTTGCAAAGACACGGTCAGAAAATTTTTCAGCATCCGGTCCACTGATTTGAACGGGGAATTCACCCGTATTCCGAAGGATTACTTTTTGACGAACGGCCCAGTATTGTTCGTCATCAGTCACATTGTTTAAATGCTCTGGCGTCATGCGGTTATTATAAAGCTGATATTCTGGATCAAAGGGTAACTCCAAATAAGATAAAGGATGCACCTTCATACCTGAGGCCAAATGATGAGGACGTGCCCCTTTGGCTGGCAACGCTTTTATTGCGTAGCGTGATTTTACAATGTCATCATGCATAGTAAGGGACCGTCAATATTTAATTAGTGTGTTAATAAATTGAGCTGGCGTAATACTAGTTATGCCAGTAGCTTGAGTTGGAAAAGCAAGTGGTTGGCCAAATTAATCTTAATATCAGTCATTTACTCACTCGTTGATTAATGGTTTAAAAGAAGTATTGATGCGATTGATAATTGTCCAGATAAAGTTGGCTCTAGCCCCGCCAAGAAGGTCTTTAGCTTTGTTGCGCTGCTTTGCTTCGCGTAATTCATAGTCAATAGCACGGTTAAGATCATGGCCTATATTCAATGCAATCTGACCAGGTCAATATAATCGCAGTTGCGCCATAGTTTTAGACAGTGTGTCGTCATACTAACCGTGACCCGATTACAAATTTCAAGCAGGCACGGATTTTTACAAGCTGCATCAGAAAAGGTCTCTTCTCGTCTGGTGTCATATCCTGCCAGAACCATCTTGTGCTTCACGGAGGGCCTCAAGCATGGCGTGCTTGCCATGGCAGCTTGTGTGAAATTTATGTTGTACTGATTCAAAAATATAGTCTGAACTGGGTTCATACCACATTGCCGGTTTATGAGCCTCACTGGCATGCGTTGTAGAAAAGCCCTGAAGCGTATTAATGGTATCTGGGTTGGTGAAAAAACCATCTGCGGTTAGGATGGCTACCTCAATCCCATTTGAAGCTGCCATATCTGCAGGATAGGGTTTACCCATTGTGCCAAATTGGGCCTCGATGCCTGGATTACGGGTCGCACAAAGTCCAAGGGCGTGAGTTGTCTGCTCAACACTCAATTCCAGAATTCGACAGGCTACTTCAGAGTCAATCAAACCAGCATCAATAAAATTATCGATCGAATTAAGGCCTATTTTTTCAGCCGTCGCCATTACAGCTGGTATGACAGCAACGCTCGGATGGCCAAAATTAAGAAAGTGTGTATCGTCGTAATGGAATGGGTGAGAGATTGCGCCGTTATAAAGAGCTGCAGCACGTGCAGATAACGTCACCCGACTGCCAATAATACTGGCCTGCGGTGAACCGCCTTCGTCAAGTAGCATTTGGAGAACGATTCGGCTGACTGGCTCATCACGCCCAACGATAACAACTGTAATCCAGTCTCTTAAAGATAATTCCGCTATCTTACGAGCGCTTTTCGGGGTCAACGTGCGTTTAGTGTTAATCGCAAAAGTAGCAATTTTCTGGCTAATACCCATCAAGCGTAGACTATTCAGTGAGGCTATTTAATAAGATCGCGGCATGCCCAGCACATGTTCGGCAAGGTAGCTGAGTATCATATTGGTCGAAATCGGAGCAACTTGATATAAGCGCGCCTCACGAAATTTGCGTTCAATATCGTATTCCACCGCAAAACCAAAACCACCGTGAGTCTGCACACAAGCTTCAGCTGCCGCCCAAGAAGCATCAGCCGCTAACATTTTAGCCATGTTAGCTTCCTCACCTGGATTACCACCAGACTCATAGAGGCGAATGGCTTCTCTTAATACCAATTCTGCTGCACGCATTTCTGCATAAGCTTTTGCAATTGGAAACTGCACACCTTGGTTCTGACCAATTGGCCTGCCAAAAACCGTGCGTTCACTGGCGTAACGGCTGGAGGTATCAGTGAACCATTTGGCATCACCAATACACTCAGCGGCAATAAGAATACGTTCGGCATTCATGCCAGAAAGAATATAACGAAAGCCCTTACCCTCTTCACCAATAAGGTTCTCAGCTGGCACCCTCACATCGTCAAGAAATACTTCAGTGGTGGAGTGGTTCATCATGGTTTTTATTGGACGAATGGTAAGTGAATTTTCATCGCAATCGCGCATATCAACGAGTAGCACAGACAGGCCATCTGTTTTTTTCGCAACTTGATCTAGGGGTGTAGTTCGGCACAATAACAACATTAAGTCTGAATGTTCCGCACGCGAGGTCCAAATTTTCTGACCGTTAACAATATAGTCATCACCGTCTCGTCGAGCCGTAGTGCGCAGTGCAGTGGTATCGGTGCCACTACTGGGTTCAGTTACGCCAAAGGCTTGAAGTCGCAAGCTACCATCGGCGATACCGGGCAAAAAGCGTTGTTTTTGTTCTTCTGACCCATGACGTAATAAAGTACCCATAGTATACATCTGTGCGTGGCAGGCGGCTGCATTGCAACCCTCGTGATGAATAGTCTCGAGGATCGCAGAAGCTGCCGAAATAGGTAATTCTGATCCGCCATAAGTTTCAGGTATTAACGCCGCTAAATAGCCTGATTCTGTAAGTGCTTGCACGAATTCGATTGGATAGGCTTGTGTTTGATCTTTTTTGCGCCAATAAGCGCCATCGAAGTCTTTGCATAGCCGGCGCAATCCTTCTCTAATTTCTTCATGGTCAAGTTCATATTTCATTATTTGGTACCTAATGGGCTGAATTCAGTTCTAAGTGAATCACCCTGTTGATTTAACAAGGGCACAATTTTAGGACGTGCCACATCGGTTTTCACGGGCAGATCCGCCATTTTAATGGTGACTGCACCAAACTGTGCTTCAAACTCACGTAAAAATTCATGTTCAGACAAGTCATCGACACTGCTCAATTGACCGCAAGCAATTTTATTCAGGTTAAGTAATTCGATCAGCTCAACTCGGGTCTTTTGAGAAAATAGAGCGTCGATCGTTTGGTGTACCTCATCGCGATTAGCGACACGGTCCGTGTTGTCTTTAAATCGCGGGTCATCAGCCAGCTCAGGTTGGCAAAGCACCGTTTCGCAAAAAACTCGCCATTCCCGATTACTCTGAATCGCGATCAAAACTTGAGCCTCATCTCGACTAGTGAAAGCACCATAAGGTGCAATTAATGCATGCGTCAGGCCGAGTCGCTTCGGAGCACCACCAAAATAACGTTGTGCCATCAGCGGCATGTTCATCCAGTCTGCCATTACATCAAACATCGAAATTGATAAGTCAATGCCTTCACCAGTTCGACTGCGTTGTAATAAGGCACGTAAAATCGCCGAAAATGCGGTTAAACCTGTACCGATGTCACAGATTGATATGCCAACGCGTGTCTCATCTTCGGCCGTGCCCGTTACCGAACAAATGCCGCTCTCGGCTTGCACTAAAAAGTCATAAGCTTTTTTATTGGCTGCAGCACCAGAGTTACCATAGCCATTAATTTCACAACAAATTAATTTCGGGTTTTGCTGACGTAGGGTGTCACCATTGAACCCACGCCGTGCTAAAGCACCGGGTGCAAGATTGTGTAAAAAAACATCGGCCTCACGCAGCATATTAAGCAACAAGTCAACATCCTCCGTCTGGTTAAGGTCGATACAAATCGATTCCTTACCACGGTTAAGCCAAGCGAATATACTGCTATTACCATCGGCACCGCGGTCATAGGCTCGCGCAAAATCGCCTTCTTTTCGTTCGACTTTAAGCACTCTGGCACCCGCATCCGCCAGCAGCAAACCACAATAAGGTGCCGAGACAGCTTGCTCGATAGAAACCACTAAAAAGCCATCAAGTTCGCGATTAAGTCCCATACATTTCCCCATTAGACAGAACATAAAGACTATGCGTGATTGGGATCAATATAAATATTAGAAACTATAGATAGGTGCGATAACATTTGATGATACCAAGATTGACGATTAAACTCAGTGGTTATGGATCTTAAACAAATTAAAACATTTATTTGCGTCGCAGAGTCAGGCTCCTTAAGCAGGGCATCAGACCGGCTACACACAGTTCAGCCAGCGTTATCGCGCCAAATTAAACTGCTTGAACATGAAATTGGAGTCGACTTGTTTACCCGCCATGTGCGCGGTATGGAATTGACGGAAGCAGGACAGGCATTTTTCGATAGAATGACGGGACTTGTACGTCAAATTGAAACCTCAGTGCATGACATTCAATCCATGCGAGGGAAAATAAAAGGGCACGTGGCACTTGGCATTATGCCAACTATTAGCACCGTATTGTCGGTCAGACTAATGCGGCGAGTAAAAGAAGAGTTCCCTGATATAGAGTTACGTATTGTAGAAGGTTACTCAGTCCATCTGCTCGAATGGCTTCAGCGTGGTGATATCGATGTAACGTTTCAGTATGGTTCCTCAAGTGATTATCATTTGCGCAGCGAAGACATGTTGTTCGAAGACATCGTGCTAATCAGTGCACCCAATTCACTACCTGAGATATCAGCTGAAGTCAGCCTCGAAGCCGCCTCAAAATTGCCCTTGGCGTTACCCAGTGAATCTTTTGGTTTACGACGCGTGCTCGAATCAGCCGGCGCCGCCAACGGTGTCTCAATTACACCAAGCTATCAAGTCGACTCATTTTGGGTGATAAAGTCACTGGTAGAGTCAGGTATATGTCATTCACTCATGCCGGTTTCATCAGTTTTAGAGCAGGTCGAGGCAGGTTTAATTGAGACCCGACAGATCACACCACCAATCCAACGCCAGATTGTTTTACTGACACCGAATGACCGTGTCAATACTCGGGCGACGGATGCCGTCATAGGTTTGTTAAAAAAAGAAGTGGATGAGATGATAGCTTGTGGAGAATGGCCTGCGGTCGCTATTTCATAGTTTGAAGTAAAGTCTGTTAAAAACGTAGGGTTCTATTATCAAATAATGGCATAGTGAGGTTAACCCCATTCTATTTGTATTATGTTAATTTGTGCTCATAATCCTAACACTTGATAATTTACTCTCGGTGCACACTGATGAATGTCGAACAACGCCCGGTTAAATCACGCAGAAGCTTTATTTTTTCACCGGGACTTAAGCCAGAAATGTTTCCTAAAGCACTCGCTTCAGGTACCGATATTGTTTGTGTAGAACTAGAAGATGGCATCGCGCCCAAAGACAAATCAGAAGCTCGCCTTAAAGCATTGCAACTATTCGAAACCCCTCAAGCAGATGACGGTGTTGAGCGAATTGTGCGCATTAACAGCATGCGAGAATCATTTGGTATTGCGGATGTGCAAGCGATTCTGGCCACTAAGACACCACCGCCTGCTCTGATGATGCCCAAGGTTAAAAATTCAGATGAAGTTATTATGTTGGATAATTTGCTAACCGAGGCTGGACATGACACGCGACTACATATCATCATCGAAACCAATGCTGGGCTAGAAGCCTGCTTTGACATTGCCCATTGCAGCCCTCGAATCGACGCGTTATTTTTTGGTGGTGTCGATATGGCTGCCGAATTGAGATGTGAAAACGCTTGGCAACCATTGCTTTACGCGCGCTCGCGGGTTGTTCATGCCGCTGCTTCCGCGGGGCTTGATGTGGTCGATGTTCCCTTTCTGGACTTAAACGATCCTGAAGGTATGGTTTTAGAAGCGCAACAAGCAAAATCGTTGGGTTTTTCTGGAAAAGGGTCGATTCACCCAAAACAAATTGCCGAACTGAATGCTGTTTTCACCCCAACGGATGAATCAATAGCCCGTGCGAAACGAATTATTGAAACCTTTGAAGAAGCCGACACGGGGTTGGTTGTGATCGATGGTAAACTCATTGAGAAACCAGTATTAAGGGACATGTACCGCATACTTGCTATTGCTGCCGCAGCCCAAAAAAGCTAAAAATCAAAGCTTAAAAAGCTAAACTAAAAATCAAACCATTAAAACCTGTACCTAGAAGGAGTAACCAGTGTCATTACCCTCCAAACATTACGAAACACTGTTAGTAACTGCTGCAGCAGAACACGTATTGCAAATCACCTTAAATCGGCCTGAATCATCGAACGCGTTTAATACACACATGGCACGTGAGATGATCGAGCTAATTGAAGGGCTTTCACTCGACCCTGAAGACAACCGCTGTATTTTACTCACAGGGGCTGGTGAGCGCGCTTTTTGTGCCGGTGGTGACTTGAAGGAACGTAAAGGCATGACCGATCAAGACTGGGGCAAACAGCATTTGACATTCGAACGCATGGTGCGCGCCATAATCAATAGCCCGACCCCGATTATTGCCGTGATTAACGGCGCAGCCTACGGTGGTGGATGCGAACTAGCAGGTGCGGTTGATTTTGCATACGCGTCTGACAATGCACGTTTTGCACTAACCGAAACCTCATTGGGAATTATTCCAGGCGCTGGAGGTACCCAAACACTGGCAAGAGCAATGGGCGAGCGACGTTGCAAGGAGTTAATCCTTAGCGCAAAACCATTCAGCGCCACCGAGGCATTGCAATGGGGTCTTCTCAATGCAGTCTACCCACTCGCTGATCTATTACCCGCAGCACTTGGTGCCGCAAAACGAATTGCTGCCAACGCGCCCATTGCGGTAAGGCAAGCAAAACAATCGATTCATCGGGGTCTGCAAATGTCTTTAGCCGATGGTCTGGCATTCGAAATAGAAGCTTATAATCGTACCGTTCCAACTGATGATCGCTATGAAGGTGTGCTGGCCTTCAACGAAAAACGTAAACCACAATTTAAGGGGCGTTAATTAAAATGACGGATCTAGCAACGGTAAGGGAAGTTGGCCTGCGTGATGGACTGCAATTAGTTAAACGCACATTGCCAACTGATATAAAAATTGAATGGTGCCAAACACAGGCAGCCTGTGGCTTTAGAGAAATGGAGGTGACCTCTTTCGTGCCACCTAAAGTCATTCCACAATTTGCCGACGCTGAGTCTGTTTTAAAAGCCGCTCAATCTATCAGCAATATGCGCGCAGCGGTATTAGTACCCAACCTGAAATGGGGGTTACAGGCACTGGATCATGGCGCTAAAAAGATTACCTTTGTATTGTCAGTCAGTGAAGCCCACAACATGGCTAATGTTAGACGCACTACCGACACGTCGATTGCCGAGTTTTCCGAATTGATTGCTGAACGTAATTGCAGAGGACTGCAAGACAGCGTGATGATGTCCGTGGCATTGGCCACGACCTTCGGTTGTAGTTTACAGGGTGAAGTAGCCGAACCGCGTGTCTACAATGTTGCCGAGCAAGTGCTCATGGCTGGCGCGCAGGAGCTCAATATGGCAGACACCGTGGGTTATGGTAACCCTATACAGGTTAAACGAATATTTACTGAAATCTTGCAATTGGCGGATAAAGTGCAGGTAGCAGCTCATTTTCATGATACCCGAGGCATGGGCCTTGCCAACGCAGTCGCAGCGCTTGAAGCCGGTGTGCGCGAATTTGATGCGTCGCTTGGCGGTCTTGGGGGCTGTCCGTTTGCGAAAGGAGCCTCTGGCAATATCGCCACGGAAGATTGTGTTTATCTGTTGGAAAGTCTTGGTTTTGCAACCGGTATTAATATTCTAGCAATGCTTGAAGTACGCAAAAATCTGAAGGACTGGTTACCCGACGAGCCACTAGAAGGCAAGTTATTAAAGGCAGGTTTAGCGGCCACGTTTGAATGATTTTTAAAACAATTTAGGCGATAAAGATTTTATTTTTTTCTCAAATGCGATGAATTTATCGCAAGAATAATGTCGATGGCTTTAATTTTCCAGCGGTGTCGTAAAGTATCAAAAAAATGATTAGCGTGATTATTAATTTTGCAAAATTACTATTTAATTTAGACTAAAAGTGGTTGTTTAGTTTTTACTCAATCAACCTAACCCAAACATATAAACATGACAAAATTGAATAATACAAAGATTAGATATTCTCATAAAATAGGCTGTCAGTAATAAGGCTATAATCTAAGGTTTACTGGGCGGGTAGTTGAGACGTACCCTTTATTTTAGTAATCAGTATAGCCTTCATCTTGACTGCATCCACGCCGTTACGATGCGCTTCTTTATCTACAGATTGAGAACCCCTCTGTTGGACTCTAAACCATAGTTCTAAAAAACTAGCCCTATTAAATATTAAGCTCAAACCCACGCCTATTAGTGTTGTGCAATTTGGGTTATAAACTACTCACCATTACACGATAAGGCTTGGAAAATGATTCTTAGCTAAACTAATATTTAATAATTTTCTCTATTGAGTTAGGCAATAATTGATGCAGAGGGCAATATCTTTTGACTGGTGGCATTGAACCTTACAAACACATGCGGCCTCCATTAATGGGCAGGATTGCGAGTGAAGATTTTTATATGTTTACTGCAGCAGGCCTTGCTAGTGGCACAGCTACGATAATTGATTTCATTATCCTTGGATCAGAACAATCTTTGATAGATGTCTATCATCAATGGATGGACAGGGTAGAAAAGTCGGTCTCAGATTATAGCTTTCATGTTGTGGTAACTTGGTAGAATGATGGTTTTTATGAAGGTATGGGTAAATTCGTCCGTAAACATAACTTTAATAGTTTTTAGCATTTTATGGCTTATCAGAATGTTAATATTGCAACTGATGAAACGATGGTGAACAGCTATAGCAGGTCGTTAGAGCTTGGTGCCTTAATGACAGCTTATGCTGGAAACGGCAAACTTGTGTTCCAGCTACAAAAGAAGGTGTTAGAAATGGACATTACAGGTGCAGAGGGTTATCTAATGTCACATAATCCCGAGGTTGAAGGCGAAGTTGCAAAATGTGCCATATGAATTGCATAGACGCTTGATGTAGTTATTTATCTAGCACACGTTTGAACTCAAGCAGCGTTTGAATCTATAGATAAAAAAATCGGAGAAATCAAAGTGAACAAAAATACACTTAATGTTCCAAAAGACGATGTAAATAGGATGTTAAAACCTGCGATCAATGGTGATCGTCTCTGGGACAGTTTAATGGAAATGGCTAAGATTGGTGCTACTGAAAAAGGTGGCTGCTGCAGATTGGCACTAACTGACCTCGACAAGCAGGGTAGAGATTTATTTGTGCAATGGTGCGAACAAGCAGGCTGCACCGTTAAGGTGGATAAAATGGGCAATATCTTCGCACGCCGCGAAGGCACCGATTCAAACCTACCTGCCGTATTAACGGGTAGTCATTTGGACACTCAGCCAACAGGTGGCCGCTTTGATGGTGTTTATGGCGTCCTAACGGGACTGGAAGTCATTCGTTCTTTAAATGACATGGGAATACAAACTCGTCATTCCATTGAAGCCTGTGTCTGGACCAATGAAGAGGGCTCTCGATTTCCACCAGCAATGGTTGCATCCGGTATTTTTGGGGGCGTATTCGACCTTGATTATGGACTCAATCGAGCCGATCAAAATGGCCTCACTATGGGCCAGGAACTTCAACGCATTGGTTATGCGGGTGAAGAAGACGTTGGTGGGCGCGAGGTGCACGCTTATTTTGAAGCGCATATCGAACAAGGGCCTATTCTCGAAGTCGAGGACAAGACCATTGGTATTGTCACCGATGCGCAGGGTCAGCGGTGGTACGAAGTCACGCTCATAGGCGTAGAGTCACACGCTGGACCAACGCCTATGAGTCAGCGCAAAGATGCCTTGTTAGGTGCAGCAAAAATCGTACAGCTGGTTAATCAAGTGGGGCTGGCTCATGCCCCTCTGGCTTGTGCTACAGTCGGTATGCTCGATGTCTACCCTAATTCTCGTAATGTCATCCCAGGCCGCGTGGCTTTTACTATTGACTTTCGTCATCCTGACGATGCTATTTTGGAAAAAATGGACCGTCTTTTGCGTGAAGGAGTTGACAAGGTTGTTTCCGATATTGGGCTCGAATGTGAGTTAGAGCAAATTTTTTATTATGCCCCAATCGCTTTTGACAAGAGCTGTATCGATGCGGTACGCATAGGTACTGAAGCGTATGGCTATTCATCCCGCGACATCGTGTCGGGTGCAGGACATGACGCTTGCTATCTTGCAAGGGTCGCACCTACCTCAATGGTATTTATTCCCTGTATCGATGGCATTAGCCATAATGAAATAGAAGATGTTAAGCCTGAATGGATTACGGCTGGGGCAAATGTTGTCTTGTCAGCGATGTTGAATAAAGCAGGTATAGCTTAACTAAAAACTGAGTTTATGAGCATGAGTCAAATACAACTGACGGCGGACATTTAAACGACGCGTCTTAATGCCGACGAATATATGAAGGACTTTAGTGACATTCATCTTCCACTTAGTCCAATGGCAGCGCTGATAGAAGCGGGCCGCTGCAATTTTTGTCATGACGCACCTTGCACCACTAATTGCCTTACTGGGATCGATGTTGCTGGCTTGATTCGGATGATAAGTACCGAAAACAATATCGGGACGGCCCGTTTGATTTTAGAGGTCAATATTCTTGGCGGTAGTTGTGCCTGAGTTTGCCCAACAGAAAAACTGTTTGAACAGGCTTGCGTGCGCAATGATTAGGATCATCGGCCTGTGAGCCTTGGTTTACAACAGTGCCGTGCGGTCGATATAGTGAAGTTGATGCCCGCACCGGGAGAGTTGTAACTAGGAAATATTCCAAATTGTACGACACATGAAAATAATACTATGAGAGTGAGTTAACTTTTGATACAACAGCTAGGTAAAAGATAATAGTTATAAAAATTAAGATAGAGAGTATGTCTAGCAGTAACAAGATAGTCGAAGTTGATGAGTTTATTGAGTTAGATGCTGGAGAAGATGTTACTTCCAGTCGGAGATACGACGTTGATATAGCACCTAAATCCATTACTCAAACTAGAGGTGTAATGATAACTGTCTTTTTTAGTGTGGTGTTAATGAGCTGGAAGTTACTTTAAAAGCTAGTGTTAATTGTGTCAGATGTGAATGTCGAAAGGCTTTATTCCAATTGGTTGTTAGGTCTATTTGAGTTTATTAGGTCCATCGCTAGGATCATGATTGTTAATTACTTTTCAATTCTTCGTCAGGCGCTTGATTGGACCGCTTTATTCAAAGATAAAAGCCTCAGTCCCGTTTGGAACTTGAACGACTTTGTCGCATTTCTGTTTCCAGTTGCGATGACTTTTATCGCGGTAAACACTGGCGCCCTTAGTCAATTTTACAGTTATGGTTGGTTTACTGGGTTAATACTTGGTGGTTTGATTTACTACGCTATGAATATGAAGGCAAAAATTTAATGGACAATATGGCAATATTAGATAAGTACACTTAAATGGTATCTTCAATAGCCATTATATTTATAGTGTTTGCGGTGACTGCTGGGGCCATGTTGCCAGTTCAAGGCGTAATTAACAGTCAGCTTGGTAAAAGCCTCGATAATGTCATACTAGCAACGTTAATTTCGTTTGTTGTAGGTGGGATAACATTACTAGTTGTGTTTCTTTATCGGAGTAGTGGATCGTTAGGCATCAGCTTACTGGGCTTAAAAGAAGTACCGCCTATGTTGTACATAGGTGGTGTACTAGGTGCAATTTACGTCACGGCAGTAGCCGTACTGATCCCAAAAGTAGGTGTTGCAAACACCATGATAGCAGTAATATTTGGACAGGTTCTATTGTCATTATTACTTGATCATTACGGCATTTTAGGGGTCGAAGTTAGAGAGATTGGTTGGTTTAGAATTTTGGGGGCTAGTTTGGTCTTATTGGGCCTAGTGCTGGTAGTCAAATACTAATGGGCTTGCTCAATGTATGTTGGGAAGGGTTCTAACTATTTAATTTAAATTAAAACAACAAAAGTGGAGAAAAGAATGTCATCAAAAATATCACGTCGTTCATTTACCAAGTTATCTGCGGCCTGTGTTGGTGTGCTCGGATTTGGCATGTTTCCGGCACTTGCCAATAATTTTAAAGTAGCGGGGATTTACACCCAGCCTATTCAACAAAAATGGGATGCTCGATTGCATCAGGCGCTTTTAGCGGCTGAATCAAAGGGTGGCATTGAGTATGTATTTTCTGAAAAGGTAGCCAACACTGACTATATTCGCGTACTGCGTGAATATTGCGAAAGTGGTGTCAAACTAATTGTTGGAGAAGCTTTTGGCATTTCAAAAGAAGCGCGTAAGGTTGCGGATGAATACCCAGAAGTTTCGTTCTTAATGGGCGACCCGTTTGAAGCCCATGGCTCTAACTTTTCGGTATTCGATAATTATATCCATGAACCTTGCTATTTAATGGGTATTATTGCTGGGTCTATGACCAAAACTAATAAGCTTGGCATGGTGGGTGGTTACCCAATAGGCGAAGTAAATCGTCTTTTCCATGCGTTTATCAATGGCGCTAAATCGGTTAACTCAAAAATTGAAGTCAAAGTGACTTTTATTGGTTCCTGGTATGATCCACCGAAAGCAAAAGAAGCTGCGTTTGCTCAAATAGAATCGGGTGTCGATATTTTGTATGCGGAACGAGCAGGTGTTGTCGATGCTGCAAGAGACAAAGGTATTCTTGCTTTTGGTAATGTGAACGACATGAACAAGGAAGAAAATGGCAAAGACGTGGTCGTTACATCGGCTTTATGGCATATGGAATCAGCGGTTGCTCACGCTATTTCACGGGTTAAAGCAGGTACATTCTCAGCTGAAAACTATCGCGACTGGACAATGATGCCAAAAGGTGGCGCAAGCCTCGCGCCATACCATGAATTTGAAAACCGAATTCCAGCGAAAGCCAAGGCAACGGTCGAAAAGCTAACGGCTCAAATCCTGACTGGTTCATTTACCGTTGATATAATTGACACAGAGCCTAAGTCATCCTTTTAGTATAGAAATGGACCTACTGTAAAAACCATGTCGACATTATCTTTTAATCAGATAACTAAACGATTTGGCTCGCTTACCGCTAATGACAGCATTACGCTGTCATTAGGGGATAGTGAGATTATGGCTTTGCTGGGCGAAAATGGCGCAGGTAAAACCACATTGATGAATATCCTGTTTGGTCATTATGTGGCTGATGAAGGATCGATCGAAATCGATGGCCAAATGTTGCCTCCCGGTTCTACCGAAGCTGCTATTAAAGCGGGTGTTGGAATGGTTCATCAGCATTTCACTTTGGCTGACAACCTCACTGTCATCGAAAATATTGTATTGGGTACTGAAAGCTTATGGAACTGGCGGCAGGATATGACAGCAGCCCGGCGTAAATTGGTCGACATGTCTGAAGCCTATTCACTTGTCATCAATCCAGATGCCTTGGTTGCTGATCTGTCAGTGGGTGAACGCCAGCGAGTCGAAATCATGAAGGCGCTTTACCGTGATGCGAGAATCTTGATACTTGATGAGCCTACGGCAGTTCTAACACCGCAAGAAACAGAAAATCTTTTTATTACACTAAGGTCTCTGACAGACAAGGGGCTATCAGTTATTTTTATTTCTCATAAGCTGCATGAAATTCTCGCTATCAGCGACCATGTGGCTGTTTTACGCCGTGGCAAAATTGTAGGCACCATTCAAACGGTTGATGCTGATCGCAATGGTCTAGCTGAAATGATGGTTGGTAAAGCTGTCATAAGGCCGCAGCTTGAATCTATGGAGCCAGGTGCTCCAATATTAACTATCAGCGGACTGAGTGCTACTAGCCACGATAAACTGCCATTGCTGAAGAGTATCGACCTGATTATTCATGCGCATGAAATTATTGGTATTGCCGGTGTTGCTGGTAACGGCCAAGTGGCTCTAGCTGACGTATTGTCTGGCTTGAACCAGCAGTATTCAGGTGCACTTGAGCTCCATAATGAAACGCTCACTGATGCGGGTCCTTCAGAATTTGTAGCGCGTGGTATCGGACGGATCCCAGAAGATCGTCATGCGCGTGGCATGATTGGTGATATGGATATTTGGGAAAATTTAATTAGCGAAGATTTACGTTCAAAGCAAGTGTCAAGATGGAAAACTATAATCAATAAAAAAGTGGCTATTGACCGGGCCGAACGATTAATAGACAGCTATGACGTCCGTTGTAAAGGGCCGTTAGCACAGACCAAATTATTATCGGGTGGCAATATCCAAAAACTTATTTTAGCCCGAGCACTCTCTCCTAAACCAGATTTTATATTGGCCAACCAGCCAGTCAGAGGGCTTGACGAAGGTGCTATCGCTTACGTGCATGAGCAGTTGTTTGCTGCGCGCAAAAGAGGCGCTGCTATTTTGCTCATTTCTGAAGATTTAGATGAGCTGTTGTCTTTATGTGACCGTATTGCAGTTATTTATCAGGGGGAATTAAGTCCGGCCCTGCCAGCCTCATCACGAACAGTGACTGAACTAGGTTTAATGATGGCAGGACAAGCAGTGCAACCGACACCTAAAAATGAGGAGCTATACAGTTCAGTAAAATTTTCAGCTGGAGGCACTAATGCAAATTGAACTCCGCGACCACACATCGTTATTGCGAGCTGGAATGGCACCAATAGCTGCAGTTTTTGCCACTCTAGTCATTTGTTCTGCGTTAATACTCTGGGCTGATGTTCCTGTACTGGAAGCCTATGCTCTTTTGTTTAAAGGTGCCTTTGGTTCTTCTTTTGCACTTAAAGAAACATTTACTCGTTCGATACCGCTTATGCTCACTGGATTAGCGGTTGCCGTTGCCTTCCGTTCGAAGTTTTATAACATTGGTGCCGAAGGCCAGCTTTATGCGGGTGCGCTGGCTTCGGTCTACTTTGGTACAGGGTTGATCGATCTACCAGTGTTTATAATGGTGCCGTTCTTACTGTTAGTGGGCGCACTGGCTGGAGGTGCGTTGTTGTTGGTGCCGGTATTGCTTAAAACAAAATTAAAAGTAGACGAAGTAGTCACCACGTTATTACTCAACTTCGTCATGTTGTTAATGGTGAGTTACTTAATAGAGGGTCCTTGGCGTGATCCAATGGCAATGGGCTGGCCACAAACAGCGTCGATAGTGGATAACGGTGTACTACCGGCTTTGCTAACAAAAGGGAGGCTGCACGCGGGACTGATTGTTGCGCTGCTGGCGGCAGTTTTAGTCTGGGCAGTCATGCGTTTTACGGTGTTGGGTTATGAAATAAAAGCCGTTGGTTTTAATGCTAAAGCGGCTGAGTTTTCGGGTATCAATGTGAATAAAACAGTAGTCTATACAGCTTTGATATCAGGTGGTCTAGCGGGTATTGCTGGTGTCAGTGAAGTTGCGGGGTTAAAAGGCTATTTAACACTCGACCTGTCTCCTGGATTTGGTTACACCGGTGTTGCAGTTGCGATGCTAGCAAGATTACATCCTCTGTCAGTCGTGCCTGCCGCATTATTCTTATCGTCTATTTATGTTGGGGCCGACTCGATGAGTCGCGCTGTTAATATTCCTACCTATATTGCGGACGTTTTGGTAGGTGTTTCGGTACTCGCCATTCTTGTCTGTGTTATGTTGACTCAATATAAAATTAGGTTTCGTCAATGAGTGAACTAATTGATATCTTGCTTACCACGGGCTTTTGGGCAGCAACGATCCGCATTGTTAGTCCACTTATTTTTGGTACTTTGGGAGAACTTATTTGCGAGCGTGCTGGCGTTCTCAACCTAGGTATTGAAGGCATTATGACCGTTGGTGCGATGTCTGGCTGGATGTGGGTTTATCAAGGCGGTGATCTTTGGGGTGGCGTTTTATTTGCCGCCAGCATGGGTGCACTGTTTGGCTTGCTTCACGCAACCTTCACGGTTCACTTGTGTTTGTCGCAGCATGTTACGGGCATAGGGATTACATTGTTTGCTTCATCGTTGAGCTATTTCGTTTACCGCATGTTGTTACCATCGGCGACCACACCACCTAAAATTGAGCCATTTCAAAATTATCCAATACCACTCTTGTCTGATATTCCAATGGTAGGTGAAGCCCTATTTAATCAATCACCACTCACCTACCTTGCGCTACTTTGTGTCCCAATTGTTTGGTATATGCTTCACCGAACCCCTATCGGCTTAGCCGTTCGCATGGCAGGTGAAAATCCTGTCGCGGTCGAGGCTCAGGGCATTAACGTACTAGCAGTTCGTACCGGTGCCGTAATGGTTGGCAGTGCATTGATGGCAGTTGGTGGTGCCTTTATAACCATGTCGTGGTTTGATGCCTTTTATTTTGGGATGGTCAATGGGCGCGGCTGGATATGTGTGGCTCTGGTTATTTTTGCTTCTTGGAAACCCGGCAAAGCATTACTTGGTGCATTACTATTTGCCGGATTAGAAGCCATGCAAGTACGCGCTCAATTGTCTTCTGGGACAGTCATTCCCTATCAGTTTTTTCTCATGCTGCCCTATGTCATGTCGATTCTAGCAATGATCGTAATGGCCAGAAAAGCCAAATATCCACAGGCGTTGTTAGTACCGTTTAGACGTGGTGAAAGAGTTTAGGAGTTTTCAAATGTTAGATGAGAAGGACCAAAGATTTTTACGTGTCGCTTATGACGAAGCCAAAGCTGGGTTTGATGAAGGCGGTTGTCCGATTGGCAGTTCATTGGCTAAAGATGGCCAATTAATCGCTCAGGGGCGCAATCAGCGAGTGCAAGCTGGAGATCCAATTGCTCATGGTGAAATGGATTGCTTACGAAAAGCCGGCCGCCAGAAAAGTTATAAGGGTATGACGTTATATACTTCATTGTCTCCGTGCATGATGTGTTCTGGTACAATTGTACAGTTTGGTATCCAACGAATAGTGGTGGGTGAAAATAAGAACTTTGGTGGCAATGAAGCATTTCTACGTAGTCGAGGAGTTGAAGTCATCCTAGCGGACGATAAAGATTGCGAAGACTTAATGCAACGTTTTATCACTGAAAAACCAGAATTGTGGGCAGAGGATATTGCTGAAGATTAATCGCTATGTTTTAAAAAGCCTCTGAAAATAATGCAAGAGGAGATAGTGACGCGCATTGAATCGATTAAAAGCGGTAAGTTTTGTTAGAAATTAAAGATGCGACGCTCTAATAAAGCAGAAAAAAAGTAGCCGTTAAACTTCATCGAATAAATGGGTTCGGTTATGAGTTATGCTCACTTTATTCGTACAACAAGCCTTTCAAAACAACATCAATTAGAGTTTTTTTGCTTCTTCAATAAGCCTTATCTGACAAGGGCTGACCATTATTAAGCACATTGTTCGGCGTACTTAAATCTGCGTAGTGCTGGGTTGAGGCCCAGATCATATAAAGAAGATAACGCGGATGTACCGGCCGCAACATACCTCAGTCGATCCAGCTTTGAATCTGTTTTTCACGAGATTGGCACCATTCAAGCAGGTGACTTTCCATGTAGTCACGCATCGTGACTGATTTCGTTGGCCCAAACTTTCCACCCGTTTGGACGACTGCGTGATAACGCCATTTTAGCGCTAATAAAAGCGTTGAGGGCTTCTTGAGGATCATCATGGTCATCAAATTGATCGGCGGCTTTTAATCATACGAGGAATACGTCATCTTAGCGCCCTGAAAACCACAAGTAGCAAAGACGAATTCAGCAACCCAAAGAATAAATTTTTCACCTCGCCTTCGTCGCTTTGCATTGCTCGTTGGAGAGATTTCTTCAGATTGAGTACGTTTAACATCCAAGGCGATTATCCTCGCTGGTTATCTATACTTAACTTTAATAGAGATGGGGATATTGACAGTAGAGAGACTATAATAAGGTGTTTAAATTCAAGTGATCAGTCTGACAAATTCATTTCATATAGATTAGAATTTGTATCACGAAGTGAAAAACTAAAACCTGAGAGACATTTATGAGCCACAAAGTCCATCTGATAGACCACCCTTTGATCCAACATAAACTAACCCTAATGCGTCAAAAAAATACGGCTGCCGCAGAGTTCAGAAGGCTTTTAAAGGAAATTAGCTTATTGGTTGGATACGAAGCCACGCGCGATTTAGCAATGACAACCAAGGTAATTGACACGCCACTTGAAGCAATGGAAGCCCCTATTTTGGCGGGCAAAAAAATGTGCTTCTTTTCAATTTTGCGGGCAGGAGAAGGGCTTTTATCTGGATTAGAAGAGTTAGTACCTTCTGCCAGAATTGGCCATGTTGGGCTCTATCGTGACCCCGTAACATTAGAGGCCATTGAGTATTACTTTAAAGCCCCTGCAGATCTTGAGCAACGGCTTTGCATCGTGGTAGACCCAATGTTAGCGACCGGACATTCGGCGTCCGCTGCTCTGACTAGAATTAAAGGTGCAGGTGCTAAAAACATTCGTTTTATTTGTCTATTGGCTGCTCCTGATGGTATTCAAACACTCAAGGAAGACCATCCAGATGTGCCTATATACACGGCTTCTTTGGATCGAGAGTGCAATGAGAAAGGTTATATTTTGCCCGGCTTAGGTGATGCTGGAGATCGATTGTTTGGAACTCGTTCAGGCAGTATAAAAAAGAAATAGTTAAAAACTTATTGTAGTGGAGGGTAGGTGTAAAACGTCGAAGTCAGAGACACAAGCCAAGCAATAATATTGCTTTATGCAGGCAGAAATATAGTTTCTAAATATTGCCGCTACTGATTCAGATTATTTTTGATCAGAATCAGTAACGGCAACTTTTTTAAGTATTACGGGGTTTAGATGTATCCGGGTAGGTTGAATACGTCTGGATAGCCGCATAATGAAACACTGCCGCCCGTGTGTAAGAAAACAACATTCTCACCCTTTTTGAAGTGACCTTTTCGGATCAGGTCGACTAGCCCTGAGAAGCCTTTGCCAGAATAAACAGGATCAAGCAAAATACCTTCATATTGAGCCATTAACTTAACCGCCTCAACCATTGCTTCTGTTGGCAAACCATAGCCATCACCCACATAATCGCTGTTGGCCACAACACGCTCACGTTTTACAACGTCTGGATCCATACCCATGAAGTCAGCCGTTCGCTGCGCTAGGCTAAATACCATTTCTTCCTGCTTCTGTTTTGGGGCACGAACACCCACGCCATAAACAGGAATGCCTGAGTTCATGCCTTCCATTCCCAGTACAAGACCAGCTTGTGTGCCTGAACTGCCGGTAGCATGCACTAGGTGATCAATTTGTAATGAACGATCATTAGCCTGAGTAATTAACTCAACTGCTGCATTAACGTAACCAAGTGCGCCAATCTCGTTAGAGCCACCACCGGGAATAATGTATGGGTTACGGCCATCGTCACGAAGTTTCTGTGCGATGACTTCCATCTCTGCGTTCATGTCGGTATTAGCGGCGCGTTTAGCGATTGTTGCACCATGTAATTGGTTGAACAAAACATTGCCGTTGAGAACATAAGCATCATCTTCATAGCCGGTTCTATCTTCTAACAAAATATGGCATTCAAGCCCCATTTTAGCGGCTATCGCAGTCGTTTGACGTGCATGGTTTGATTGTGTGGCACCCTGTGTAATGATCACATCCGCCTTCTTTAGTTGAGCGTCAGCCATTAAGAACTCAAGCTTACGAGTTTTGTTACCACCAGATGATAGGCCGGTACAATCATCGCGTTTAATCCATAAATTTGGGCCACCCAATGCTTCTGATAAGCGTGGCATTGGTTCGAGTGCAGTTGGTAGATGGGCGAAATGTAAGCGAGGAAATTTTGAAAGATGCATTTTAGTCTCCAAAGTTAATTTAATGCATAGTTACACAAATAAAAACGAAGAAACAATGCTTATTTCTTTGCTTAAAGTTATTATTTGTTATATTAGGTTTTGAGACTATTAACAATAGTAATCATTATGGATCTTAAAGGTTTAGAAGATTTACTTGCACTATTAGAAGAGCAATCCTTCACCCGTGCAGCGAAGCGAAGACACGTCACTCAGCCTGCTTTTTCACGGCGGATACGCCTACTCGAAGATTGGTTAGGCGTGGATATTGTTGATAGACGAACCAAGCCTGTTAGTATTTTGCCTGCTGGAAGAGAGTTAGAAGAGGGTTTTAGGGACTTAATCACACGCTTATATGCATTGCGTAGCCGTATACAGGCAAAATCTAAAAATCAGGATAGAATCAGTTTTGTTGCTCAGCACACGTTAGCAATGTCTAGGTTTCCACGGCTCATTAAAGCGATCAAAAGACAATTGCCTGATACCGCCTATCGAGTGACACCGGTGAATAATCATGAGTGTGAATCGCAATTTAGGAAAGAAGGTCAATTTTTACTCTGTTATGAGGCATCGCACTTTGAGTTTGATTTCACCTATTCTTCAGTAAAGAGAATTTTTCTCAATAAGGAATCACTTATTCCGGTTATCAGTCGTGATGCCTTGCATCAGTTCAACAATATTCAGTCATTGCTGACAGGTAATATTCCGATGTTAATGTATCAGGAAGGTGGATTTATGGCCGATGTAATTGCTAGAACCTGTTTACCTCAAGTCATGCGGGACTATAAAATAGATGTTATCTGTGAATCTGCTTTTTCAGCCAGCTTAAAAGAAATGGCCTTGGCAGATATGGGTGTTGCCTGGTTAGCTGAAGGAATTATTGAAAAAGAGCTTAGTACTGGCACATTAATATCGCTCGACAGTTACTTTGGCAGCACTGAGCTTGATATTGTTTTGTATTATAGAGAAGACAATCAATCCGAACAGGCTAAGCGTGTTTTCGAATACTTGCATTCAGAGTTTTAAACGGAAATTAGTTTGTTCAGAGAAAGAGCCTTAATGGGGTATCAAAGCATGCCATATTGGATTGATTTATTTAGCCCTAGATTTTTATAAGAGAACTTTATTTTATTAGAATGTAGGGATAGCTAAAGAGGCACTTCATAAACCATTGTAAGACTTAATATTGAATCAGGATTAATCTAAAAGTAACTGAATGAAGATTAGAACCGCCAACACAAATGATTTTAATCAAATCTGGCCTATATTTCACGAAATAGTAAAGGCGGGTGATACTTATGCTCTTTCTCCTGAAACAAGCCAACTTGAGGCGAAGGAAATCTGGTTAGAACAGCCAAGGAAAACTTTCATAGTAGAAGAAAAGGGCAAAGTATTGGGCACCTATATCATTAAGACTAATCAAGCTGGCCCGGGAGAGCATGTCTGTAATTGTGCATATATGGTGTCATCAATAGCCCGAGGCCAGGGGCTTGCAACAATGATGTGCGAACATTCACAGGTAATCGCACGTGGTATGGGTTACAAAGGCATGCAATTCAACTTTGTTGCCGGTAACAATATAATTGCCATTAAGCTTTGGCAAAAGCTCGGTTTTGACACAGTTGGAAATTTACCTAAAGCTTTTAATCATCCCAAGGTAGGGTTCATCGATGCACTCGTGATGTACAAATGGCTCTGACCGCTAGTTTTCTGTTGACAAGACAGTGGCGTGATACACCAACAGGAATTTGTCTCGACTTTTGGTTGGTGAGCAAAAAAGGGCCGATTCATGTTTCTATTCCGAATCAAAAAGCTATTTTTTTCATCCGCACCACAGACTGTGACCAAGTAGCGACAGCCCTGAAACGTATAGGTTCTATGGTAATCAAGCCGTTAGATTTAAAATCATTCCGTTTTGAATCGATGAGTGGTGTTTACTTTGATTCACAACAAAAACTGTATCAAGCACGTGAGCTGCTGAAACATCAAAACATACCTTGTTATGAGTCAGATATTCGACCAGCAGATCGTTATTTGATGGAGCGCTTTATAACAGCACCTGTGTCGATTGAATTTGACGATTATCAAAATCTAATCGAACCGGCTCGACTCAAGCCGACTAGTTACACACCAACGTTTGAGGTGATGTCATTTGATATTGAAACAGATTACGCCACAAACGAATTATTCTCGATTGCTTTTGCTTCCAATGATTGCCAAAAAGTTTTAATGATTGGTAATCATAAAAATACTAGTCTAATTGAATATGTCAACGATGAAAGAATGCTTCTGAGGCGTTGGATCGAGACTGTGATTGATATAGATCCAGATATATTTATCGGTTGGAATGTTGTCAATTTTGATTTAAAAGTGTTACAGGAAAGGTCTAAAAAGTTAGGTGTTCCATTGCGAATAGGTCGTGGTAAAACGATAGCGCATTGGCGTAAAGCTCAGACAGAAACTGACCATTACTTCATATCAATTCCTGGAAGAGTCGTGCTATGTGGTATAGATACCCTGAAAAGTGCCACTTATAACTTCCCAAGCTTCTCACTCGAAGTGGTTGGACAGACATTACTGGGTCGGGGTAAATTAATTCATGACAGTCAGTCGTTGCATGACCCATTATTTAAAGCAAAGGAAATTCAACGTCAGTTCCATGAAGACAAGCCAAAACTAGCCGCTTATAACTTAGAAGATTGCCAGCTGGTACGCGACATTTTTGACAAGGCTGATCTAATCAATTTTACGATCGAACGGGCACGACTTACAGGGCTTGAGATGGACAAAGTGGGTGGTTCGGTCGCTGCATTTGATAATCTCTATTTACCAAGACTGCATCGCAAAGGATTTGTTGCGCCTAATATTGGTGACTACCAAGGCAAGCTTAGCGCGCCTGGGGGTTATGTAATGGACTCAAAGCCAGGCATGCATCAAAGTGTCCTAGTACTCGACTACAAAAGTCTTTACCCTAGTATTATTCGTACATTTAAAGTTGATCCCTATGCACGAATTGTGGCTAAAAAAATGGAGCCAAACGATGTTATCGACGGATTTGATGGTGCTAGCTTTAGTAAGGAGGACAATATACTGCCTGACATTATAGCCACACTCTGGCAGGCTCGTGATGTCGCTAAGCAAGGTAACAACCCCGCCTTATCCCAGGCGATTAAAATTATTATGAATTCGTTTTATGGTGTTCTGGGAACGCCAGGCTGTCGGGTGCACGATTCTCGTTTAACGAGTTCGATTACTAAACGGAGTCATGCCATCATTTTGCAAACAGTCAAAATAATTGAAGCTGAAGGCTATGAAGTAATTTATGGCGATACAGATTCAGTTTTTGTTTCATTACAAAAAGCTTGTGACAACCAACAGGCAAAAGAAATTGGCGATCAGCTGACGAAGCTAGTTAATCAATACTGGGAACTGATATTAGAGCAGGATTATGGCTTACCTTCATATTTAGAAATGGAATTTGAAACCCATTTTAAACAGTTCTTTATGCCGACAGTCAGAGGGTCTGATCAAGGCAGTAAAAAACGATATGCAGGATTAATTGAGGATGATCAGGGTAATAGGGTCATACACTATAAGGGGCTAGAAACAGTTCGTACTGATTGGACTGAACTCGCCAAGGTTTTCCAGCAAAAGTTATATCAATTAGTTTTTGATGGAGAGGCGTACGAAGCCTATATTTTGTTAACGATTAGATTGTTACTGAAGGGGAAATATGACAACCAACTGAAATATCGAAAGCGTCTACGAAAGCCATTAGAAAATTATATAAAGAATATTCCACCTCATGCTCAAGCTGCAATCAAAGCTGAGTTATTATTTAAAAAAATGAATCAACCTTCACGCTATCGAAATAAAATATGGATAGAATATGTGATCACGCTAAGCGGGGCTGAGACTTTGGAATGTCAGAAGTCAAAACTTGATTATGAACATTACATCGAAAGGCAATTGACCCCCATCGCCGACACAATTTTGACTGCTGTAAATAGTTCTATGGAGGCGGTTACCGGACAACAGCAAAATTTATTTTGATTGCAGTAGGTTAAGTACGAACTACTGCAATCAACGTTTAGTCACTTTGTTTTTTTAGGCCTAACTTTTTTAACGGTTCTTGGCCTGCTGAGTTGCTGTCACTAGTGCTTTTAACAATCTTCCTTTTTGGCTTTCCTTTGTCCTTCGTATCACGTTTTCTAATTTTTTCTCTTGGCTTATCTTCGACCTTTGGCGGTCTCTTGTCTCGCTTTTTACCGGTCGACTCTGGCTTACTATCATTCCCTTGGTTGCGATCTCTACCCTGACTTCTGTCTGAGCTTTGACCCCGATCTCTATCTCTGCCTGAACCTGCATCCGCTCGCTGTGCAATATCTTCTTTGCTAGCCACAGAAATATCCAGAGGATAGGTACCAATACGGACACGCTTTAAACTTTCAAATAATTCATTAGGCATACCATCGGGCATGTCCACTAAGCTGTGTCCTTCAAATATCTTAATTCGACCTATATTTTTACTGTCGATATTGGCCTCATTGGCAATAGCACCAACAATATTACCGGGCATAATTTTATGTTCATGCCCAACTTCTAGGCGATAAGTCTTCATGCCTTCTTCTGGACCGGCATTGGCATCACGCCGTGATGAGCGTTCCTTGCGTGGTGGGCGGTCATCTCTATTGCTAACGCGGCTACCACGGTCATCCCCTTTCTTCCAGTCATTATCGGCTTGGCGATTGGGTTTATTTTGTAATAGGAAAGGTGTGTCACCTTGTAACATCTGCGCTAATGCACCTGCGATAGCTAAAGGTGTCGCGTCAGTTTCGATTTGATATTGCTCGACCATTTGATAAAACATTTTAGACTTATCGCTTGCGATGGCATCGGTAATACGCTGTTTGAATCTCTCAATCCGTTTATCATTAATAAGTTCAGTTGAGGGTAACTCCATCATTTCAATTTCTTTTCGAGTTGCCTTCTCAATAGCGCCTAGCAAACGTCTTTCGCGTGGTGCTACAAATAGAATTGCATCACCCTGACGTCCGGCCCGACCTGTTCGACCAATCCGGTGGATATAAGCTTCTGCGTCATAGGGGATATCATAGTTTATAACATGGCTAATTCGTTCCACATCAAGACCGCGTGCGGCAACGTCCGTTGCAACTAAAATATCGAGCTTACCTTTTTTTAAGTTATCAATGGCACGTTCACGCTGATTTTGGGGAATGTCACCATTCAGTGGCGTTGAGGCATAACCTCGAGCTTCTAACTTTTCAGACAATTCAACCGTGGCTGTTTTTGTCCTTACGAAGACAATCATAGCGTCAAACTTTTCAGCTTCGAGTATTCGTGTCAGAGCATCGAGTTTGTGAATGCCGCTAACAGGCCAAAAACGTTGGCGAATAGTGTCCGCTGTAGCCGTCTTTAACTTAATCGTTACTTCAACAGGATTGTTAAGGTGGCTAGCTGCAATTCGTCGTATTTGGGTGGGCATGGTGGCAGAGAATAAAGCGATTTGACGAGTGTCGGGTGTTTGCTCCAGTACCCATTCGACATCATCGATAAATCCCATGCGGAGCATTTCGTCTGCTTCGTCTAGTACCAATACCTTAAGATTATTTAATTTGAGGTTTCCTCGACGCATATGGTCCATGACGCGACCCGGTGTGCCAACAACAACGTGAACGCCACGCTCAAGTGCTCGGATTTGGGTGCGAAATTCTTGCCCACCATAAACCGGCAAAACATGGAATCCCTTCATATGCTTGGCATATTTCTGAAATGCTTCAGCAACTTGCAAAGCAAGTTCGCGAGTAGGTGCCAAAACTAATACTTGAGGATCTTTTTGTTTAAGATCAAGATTAGTCAGTATAGGCAGTGCAAAAGCTGCGGTCTTGCCGGTACCTGTTTGCGCTTGACCGACCACATCTCGTCCTTCGAGTAACAATGGTATGGTTTGTGCTTGAATTGGAGATGGAGTTTCATATCCAACTTCGTCGAGTATTTTAAAAATAGGTTGAGAAAGCGCCAGTTGATCGAACGCAGTTACCGAATCGGTGGTCATGAGTAGAGCCTGAGAAAATATAGAATGCCTGAACGCGTAAGCTTGATGGGCAAAGGCCAGAAGGGGGTCGCATATTACAGGCTTTAATGGACGTTTGCACCATAAATCATTGCTCTAATCAATTACTTATTGGCTTAATTGCCATAATTCGCATCAAAAATAGAAATATCGACCGAAACTATCTCTTTTGTAATCAGTCCACAAAGCGTAATTAAACTTTGCGTTTTAACCAGCACTCTTATTTTGGTCCTAACTATGCTTCATTTTAAAGCCGGCTCTTCACTTATAATCGCGCTATTGGTTTTGTTTTTTTCGAGTCTGGTATCGGCAGCACCCGCATCTGAGTTGTGGGGCAAATGGGCATCGTATGATATTAACTCAAACCTAACTATCGACCATAGCGAATGGAATGACTTAACTCATCGATTTGTTACGCCTTCCAAAGATGGTATCAATCGATTGGCCTATTCAAAGTTTCAACAGGGTGAAAAAAAACAGTTGCAAGCCTATATTTTGAGCTTATCGAAAACCCCAATCAGACAATATAATCGAGACGAACAAAAGTCATATTGGATCAATTTATACAACGCCGTCACGATCAACTTAATACTGGACAACTATCCCATTGCAAGCATTAGGGAAATTGAATCAGGGTTCTTTAGTTTTGGCCCTTGGGATAAAGAACTCATTATGGTTGAAGGTGAAAAAATAAGCTTGAATGATATTGAACATCGAATATTACGGCCTATTTGGAAAGATCCTCGAATTCACTACGCCGTCAACTGTGCTTCAATCGGATGTCCAAACCTACAATCAAAAGCATTTACGGCAGAGAATGCTGAAGCATTGTTAAATTTAGCGGCGGTTGAGTTCATTAATCACGCTCGTGCGGTCAAAGTAAAAAACAACAAACTCCGAGTATCTAGTATTTATAACTGGTACAAAGTTGATTTTGGCGGTACTGATGTAAGCATCATCAATCATCTGCGCCAATATGCCAAACCTGAACTTGCCGAGCAACTCAGTAATATAGGGTCGATTGATAATGATGATCATTACAACTGGAGTATTAACAGCCTGAGCTCAGAGAAACTCTTCAACTGACCCAGCAGGACTGATACTATTTAATTATTATTTCTCTGGACGCCTAGACATGTCTGTTCGTTACTCTCATAGCTCACTGATACAGTTTTCTACAGAATTATTTACTGCGGTTGGTTTGTCTCTCGAGCGGGCAAGTGTTCTGGCAACTGTTTTTGTTGAAGCTGATTTACTTGGTTTTACAACTCACGGTATGAACCGAATATCGAGTAACCTCGACTGGTTGTCAAGGGGTGAAACGCGCATTAATGGTGAGTCTAAAGTAATAGTTGACCGGGGCAACGTGTTTAATTGGGACGCTAATTTTTTGCCCGGTCCCTGGGTAATGTCACAAGCAATTGATGAATGCATCGAACGGGTTGCAACACGTGGTATCGTCACTGCCACAATACGTAAAAGCCAGCACATTGCTTGCCTCGGGGCTTATTGCCCAAAAATTGTTGAGGCTGGGTATGTTGCATTGATTACTTGCTCAACACCTAACGAGCATTCTGTGTGTGCACATGGTGGTATTGACCCTATATTTTCAGCCAACCCGATTGCTTTTGTAGCCCCTGCCGATGACTATCCTATTTTGTTCGACATCAGTATGTGTATTACTGCTGGTGGCTATGTAAGCCGTGCACAACGTGCAGGTGAAAAAATGGCAGGTAAATACCTCAAGGATAATAAAGGCGTAGTAACAGATGATCCCGCTACATTTTTTTCTGATCCACCGGGTAGTATTCTTCCCATCGGTGGCATATCACATGGTTACAAAGGCTATGCGTTATCCATGTTAACAGAATTGCTAAGCATGGCCTTAGGTGGGTATGGCCGTGCAGATGACAGTAGTGATGACGGTGAAGCTAACTCTGTATTCATACAAATAATAGATCCACAAGCTTTTGGCTCATTAGAGGATTTCAAAAAACAAACTAACGCAATTAAATCGCTTTGTGAAAATAGCCGAAGTCAGGATGGGGAGTCATCAGTTCGAGTACCAGGACAACGGGCCTGGCACTATAGAAAGCAGCAACTTAAAGATGGGATTGAACTCTATCCGACCATTATGCAAGACCTTGCAATTTGGGCTGACAAGCTCAGTGTAAAACTCCCCACTCCAGCAGTATCTTGATGGAGTCATACTTGATTCTAATTACTTGACTAACGCATAAATTGCTATCTAGGTCATAAAGGTTGTTGAGCATTTAATTTTTTAAGGTCGCTATTCGATTATGACTCCTGATTGATAAGCACTAACGTAGAAAAATTAGCCAGAGGCTTAAGGTCAGAACTGACAGGGTTGTGGCTAGAATGACAGAGCTTGCAGCAATAGCTTCCCCGCGCTTGTACATAGTGGTAAATAAATACGCATTTAAACCTGGGGCCATCGCCGCCATTAGTACAATTGAACGTATGACGTCCTCTGTAAGCTCGAACCACCAACAGACCAATAGCGAAATAATCGGATGTACTATTAGAGTCAAGGCGGCAATGACAGAAGCTTCCCAGCTGGTCTTTTTCACAGAATATCGGGTTAGTACTCCACCTAAGCCAAAAAGAGCAACAGGAATGGCTGAACGAGCCAACAATTCAATTGATGCATAAACGGGTTCAGGCACTTGAAATCCACTGATATTAACCAACAACCCGAGACCTATTCCGATCATTAAACTGTTCTTAAACATTGCTCGAACCACAACAACAGCGGTATCACGTCCATTCCTGCCATCAGCACGGGTAAACTCCATAACAGTAATGCCAATGAAGTAACAAATTGGGGCGTTAACAGCAAGCAATGCAAAATTGGGTGCCATAAATTCAAGACCCCAGGCACGCTCAGAAATTGGCAAGCCAAGCATCACCAAGTTAGAGAAAAGAGCCGCAAAAGCGATTCCAACTGACTCACCGGGTCTTTTTTTGAATCCAAACTGAAAAATAAGCATTGCGATAATAAAACAACTGACTGCACCGCTGTAATAGGCAATTAAAGGTCGCCATTCAAAAGCAGCATTTAAATCTAACGAATAGGTTGCCCGGAATAACAGGCATGGGATTGCAATTAATACGCCAAAACGCATTAATCCATCAATTACCGGTCCGGTTATTAATCCCATTTTTACAAATGCATAGCCAACAACGACCAGCACAAAAACGGGAATAATAATATTAAATATCTCAAAAAACACGGTAGTTTTAGCTGCTCCTTTTGGAAAAAGCGTGGAATAAAGTTTTTAAGTTTTTTGCTAGTTATCTAATTTAGCCGTTTAGAAGGGGTGGTCCAGCAGGTCATTAAGGCCAATATTTATAATGCTAGCGAAGGTATATAGAGAGAAGGAGGTTACTATAAATTGATACCTCAAGTAATCAAAATTTACTAACCATTGTCTTATTTGACAACTGCCTATGAACAATGGAAACCGAGAAAAACCAATAACACTATTCCCAAGAGGCACTTCTCCACAAGTCCATGCTTTTCAGCGCAGTAAGATGGGCGTTCCGATCTTTAAGCATAAAAGCATCGAAATCTGAGTAGAATTTTTCCATGGACATACCAAATAAATCTTCAAAACTATCTTTCCATCCTTGGCCTGGGTTTAGTTTGTCTTTTTCAGCATAGTTTATGTAGTAATCGACTATTAATTTTTTATAGTTAGCGTCATCAAGAGACCACAGGTAGACATGTGCCATAAAGCCACCAGTATAGGCATATGCAAACTCTCTCGCTTCTCCATTGTTTGGGTTGTTTGATGATTCATAGAGCCCACCTTTATATTCATAATCTTTTAAAGAGACGGTGTCTCCCTTTCCAGCTGCCGTGTTAATAACGCTTCGTGCTTCGTCCATATGAGCAATCATTCCAGTCCTTTGATCAACGGTTTTGTCAAACTTGGAGGCTAGGGCCCAGCCTCCAAATTCAGCGCCACCTTCTTCAAGCCAACCAGGAAAAACAGTAACGAAGTCTTGTTCTCCTAAGAAACTGGCTCGATCATCTTCCCATTGGACCCGAATACCAAACTTCTTTGTATCTTCAAAATAGAATTTCATTGAGTTTTGATAAGTATGATAATACTCATGCATCAGTACCTTAACGCCATGAGACACCTGACGTTCAGGTGTGTCATGGCCGGTCCAGACATCCCTGAAAAAGTGTAATTCGGCGCCTTGTGGTAGAGAAATATCACTCACTCCGGCTGCTGCACTCCTGTTTCCCCACGGGTCTGCCCTTGCTATGCAATTATCAAGATCACTGCCATCAGGAGTCCTAAATACAAGACAGACATCCTTACTAATTTGTGTCAACGTTGTCTGTAAGGCATTTTTTTGATCAACCACATAAGCATTAACCGGCACGATGTTGGGTAAGTTTTCTGTCGCATATAACAATGCAGCAGAGATTCTAGTTTCCCATTCATCCTCTAATAGGTCTTTTTCATAGAATTGGATGCAAAGCTGTGGGTCAGATTGCCAGTGATATTCATAGTAACGATAGGCCGAATCTGATGAGACTGCATTGGGCTTGGTTGGGTAAGAGGCTTTGTTGCAATCTTGACTGTTGACCCAAGTAATTGGATCAACATTGGTAACTGTCTCAGAAGGAGAGCTCCCACCACAGGCGCTAATCAACAATATTATTACACTGAAATAAAATGTATTGAGAGTAAAATGCAATTCAATTCTCCATTAGAGATTACTTATCTAGTGTTAAATCTTAAAAAATCGTATGATATTGTAATCTTCAATTTCATTGTGAATCTAAAGCACACACACAAACTATTGACCGATTTAATGAAATGACGTCTATAATTAAAGAGCTTCATTGAATTAAATCAATGAATGTAGGGCGCTATTTTATAGTTTATTTGAACTTTTTTTTACTATCTTAACGCGAGGCTCTTAAATCTCAAAGCGAGCAAGCAACTATTAAGCGGCAATGATATCTGATTTTTTTGGGGATAACAAAAGGTGTCGGAGACTTAGTGCACTGAACCCATAAGAGCTAGTGCTATTGTTGTGGTTTTTTTAATTAGTCTAGTGAATTGTCTGAAAAAAATAAACCAATACGTTCCTTTTTTAAAAAAGAATTTTGGAGTTTCGTAAGAAGGGTTAAATAAAGCTGCAACAAAAATATTGTGTAACGTAAGTCTTAGGTCCTAGGGGCAGCACTGGCAGAGTTCATACGTATACCTAATGGACCCCGCTTTAAATAAAATTCTAGAATCTCACCATCACGTTCAACTTGTACCGAAACCGAATCAGTTGCATTGCCCCCTGTGGTTGCTTGACGCAGTTCAATACCACTATAAATTCGCTGGTTGTCATACCTTAAAATATAATCACCTGCCAAAATACCTGCAGTGCCTGCTGGCGCAGTGGCGAGGACACTGATAACAGACACTCGATTGGATTGTCCAGAGGCGTATAAATAAGCATCATAAGCGGAATCACCTAACTTAGCTTTGAACACATCTTCTTCGTCATTAAGTGTCTGAAATTCTTCACGATACCGTTGCCTATCCCAGCTTTCTCGGACCGCTTGGTCGCGCAAAAATAATTGCTGCAACTCTTGCTGCTCAAAAAAAGATTTTAACTCTATAGCTTGACTGCTGGTCATACCACTATCGACCAGAGCCTGTTCGTTAAACCAGTCGTTATCCGCTTGAATCTCTGACGAGGCTGGACTATCGGTCTGGCTGGATAGATTGGCGGGTTGATACCCAGAACTACTTTGCAATTGGGACACTTGAAGATTCAATTGTTTTAGTTTTTGTTCTAACGACCTGCGGGCTTTTATTTCGCGTTGCATTAAACGGCTTAATTCGGTGATATCTGAATTTGAATTATCAATTAAAATTAGCTCTCCAGTCTCAGGATCAGAGTTATCAACTGCTGTTAGAACAGTAGCCTCAGGTGTCCGTTGTATTAGAAATCCTATGGTAATACCAACTGTAAGAACGAATGTTAATAAAAAAATTGGAGATTTCATACACGCGTACTTAATTAGAGATAATGAGCTTTATACGTATAGGTAGCCTAGGCAGATCATTCTAGCCAACGGATTTTTAATCAGACCTACACTTTACTATTGGCACAATGATCATTAAGGTGCTTTTTAAAAACGCACTTGTAACGAAACGATGATAGTGGTTAGCAACTGTGTATTAAGAAATTAATTCGATCTACTGCGTATATTAATATTTTTTAAAATGTGAATTTTTGATAGATAAATTGTTTAAGTTTAGCCAAAATAAAATGAGTCTGACCGCGTTACTTCTTATAAAAAAAATAACGGACTAGGTAAGCCTACCCTTTACTCAATTAAACTAAGTTATAAGCAATAAGGCCTAATAAAGAAAAAGTTACTGACACTTTTGTAAAAACATAAAGTGGTTTATTTTTTGCTTTAAACCGTTTCATCATAGCGCTGTAGGCCAGCACACCCTTACCTATTTTATTACCAATACCCGAATACCTCGTATCGACGTTATCAATGGCAAATAGGCGATTAAAATGTCGACCAAACAGATAGTAAATCTTCTGTATTGTTTTAATATGTAGAGGTCTGGCAATATCAGTCATTAAGACGATTCTTACCTGGTCTGAGTGGTTATAAGCAGAATGCATATAAGTCTCATCAAAAATAATACTTTCACCATCTTTCCAGTGATAATTATTGCCATCGACTATGAGTCCTGACTGGTCAGAATTTGGCGTAATAAGACCAAGAGAATAACGAAACGTAAATGCAAATGGATCATGATGTTTTTTTAATTCTTTGCCCGGCATTAATGCCGCAAAAAGGGCCATATTCATTGATGGGATTTGATCGATCAAAGCCATCGTTTTAGGTGCCAGTTCATAGGCTGACGGTATATCATTTTCAAATGATTTGAGATAAAAACTTTTCCAACGACCGTTCTTATAAAAGCTACTGCCCGGTAGGTCGTCGCTAACACCAATTAGTCCCTCAGCATAAAGAATTCTTGCTTCATCACGAATGACTTCCCACTGATCTTCTAATAGTTGTAGTTCTGGAAAATATTGACGATCAGTAAAGGGTTGAATGGGAGTTTTGGATAGTAAATAGGCAGGAATATTAAAAGGCACCATAAAGGTAGAGAAGTCACTGAGCTGACGGACCAAACTAAATTTATCAATATTCCGATAGCGTACGAAGGCAATCGAAAGAATGTAAATAACGGTTGCAAAAATTATGATAAACATAAAATAACCTTTTCCTGAATGACTTCAAAGTGAGCGTCTCAGAGGTGTAATAATAGACTATATAAAAATTTAAACGACAAATAGATGTTTAATCTTCTAACCCCTATTTAAACATAGATATTTAACCTTTTAAATGTCTTGGACATTAAAGGTTTGTCCCAGCCCAGACTTGATTGATCGTTAACAAAAGCTGAACGCTAAAAATAGTGGAACTCATTTAGTCAACGTCAGTAGAGGCGACTTCTGCCACAATAGGTTGCGAACGCTTTCACAGATAGAAATTAACCTTTATTTAAAGACTTGAGTCAATGCAGCCAAAAAAATTTAAATAGTGATGATTAAAGAAGGCCTATCACCGCCAGAGTCAAAGCTTCCAAACAGTCCCAATAATTTGCTTGGCATTATGTTGATGATGTTGGGTATGCTATTCATGGCTTGTATGGATACAACGGCTAAATGGCTGGTTGAAGCTGATGTTTCGCCAGTTCAGGTGTTGGCTATGCGTAGCTGGGTTATTGTCCCGGTCATATTATTCTTTTTGTGCGCTCGTGGTCAGCTCAAATTACTTAAAACTGCTCGTCCATTCGCTCACGGGCTCCGAGGTAGCTTAGGCCTCTTTGCACCGCTGCCTTTTTTTGCGGCACTTCAATATTTACCGTTAGCGGATGCAACAGTGGTTTTTTTTAGTTCGAGCTTCATTCTCACGGCCATATCTGCGGTTGTATTGAAAGAAAGGGTGGGTGTTCATCGCTGGAGCGCCGTTGTAATCGGTTTTGTCGGCGTGGTTATTGCAATGAACCCTGAAGGTGACAGCGATTACTGGGCTTACTTGATGGTACTATGTGCGGCACTGGCCTATGCAGGAATACAGATCAGTGGTAAGCAGTTGATGAAGCAAGACTCCGTCATTTCTCTCGTTTTCTCATTTAACTTGATGATCGGCCTAGCCAGTACCGCAATGCTACCTTGGGCGTGGGTGTCAGTCTCGTGGCCTGTTGTGAGTGTTATATTGCTAATGGCAGTGCTGGCTGTTAGTGGTCACATTGCTCTAACAGCGGCGTTTGGTAAGGCACAGGTTTCTGCCATTGCACCGTTTGAATATACCTCTCTTATTTGGATTGTCTTGCTTGGTTATCTTTTATTTCAGGATATACCGTCTAATCAGGTTTGGCTTGGTGCTGCCGTTGTTATAAGTTGTGGTCTGTATATGATTTATCGAGAATCATTGCATAGACGCGCTTAGTTAACCGCCAGTGACGGGGGGGAAAAACCCAACTTCGTCACCTGACTTGAGTGTCGCACTGGAATCGCACATTTCATGGTTAAGAGCCATTAGCACGCTATTTTTAGACGAAAACTGAGAAGCCCATGGTTCACCTCGGTTTCGTAATAAACCAAGTAAATCACTCACCGTGAAAATAGCGCCATTCAACGCTAAGTCTTCTTCTCTTGATTGAAGTGCTTCGCCAAGGCGAGCAAAATACTTTATTTTAATCATTAATTAAACCTTATTTTAATTTGGCTATGCTGATGAGTCTATTTTGGATCTAAACTTGAGACCAATCAAATAACTGAATTTCAATAGAATCACCAATTTCAACCCCATTGCTATCTTCACGCAATAAAATAAAACAGTTTCCCCGAGTCATTGAAGTAAGAATACCTGAGCCTTGCTTACCTGTTTTACAAACCTGCCATCGACCGTCGACTGTCAGCGATGCAATACCACGCTGGATTTCCATTCGCCCGGCTCTCTTACGCATTTTTTCAATAGATGTGGCCCTTACGACGGGTGCTTGAGTAGGTCGCGCACCTGAAAGCTTACGTAATGCTGGTATGACAAAATGATTAAAGGTAACCATTACCGCAACCGGGTTGCCAGGCAAGCCAATAAATAAGCTGTCATTTATCTTGCCAAAGGTTAGGGGGCGGCCTGGCTTAATGGCTATCTTCCAAAAATCAGGTTGACCAATATCTTCTAATGCCGTTTTAATAAAGTCGGCCTGACCAACCGATACGCCTCCAGTAGTGATTACTAAATCAGCTTTTTCTGCTGCACCTAGTAATGCGGATCGAATGCTCTGAAAATCATCCTGAATTACGCCAAGGTCCATAATGCCGACCTCTAGTTGGGTCAACATACCAAATAAGGTATAACGATTACTGTCATAAATCTGACCTTTTTTAAGTGGCTTATCAACCGATACCAGTTCATCCCCAGTCGACATAAATGCGACTATAGGCTTGCGAAAAACATTTAATTGGCTGATTCCCAGTGACGCAAGAACGCCTAAATCGGCTGGCCCAATTTTGTCACCCTGATTTAAGATAACCGCATTTTGCTTAATATCCTCTCCAGCCTGTCGGACATTTTCGCCCAATTGATGGTTCGAATCTACTGCGACCAAACCATTATCGCGGGGCTCAGTTTGCTCTTGCATAATGACGGTATCGCAACCTTCAGGGATCACCGCACCCGTCATAATTCGGACACATTGACCAGGTTTACAAACGGCATCCAGACTTCGTCCTGCAAAAGAGCAGCCAATTTCTTCAAAAGTTGCAATGTGTCCTTTTCGTAAATCAGAGAACGCAATGGCATAGCCATCCATTGCCGAATTCGCGTGACCAGGCACATTCATGTTTGAATGAATTGCCTCACTACAAATTCTTCCGAGGCATTCACGAATAGGCAATAAGACCGATTGGTCTAAAGCGACAGTTTTAGCTTCGATTTGACTGAGCGCTTGCGCAACACTAATTGAGTTTGGGTCAGTCGGATCAGCGCAACTGGGGGCGTTATTTATGGTACCTTTCATTTCGACATCAAAGTTATGGAATGGATAGACTATATTGAGGCATAGAAAGGTACAAATTGGTAGCGTCAATATAAAATTATAGGTGAATTGTTATATCGTTAAGCCAACGAATTCTGGTCGTTGAGGCATTCTTGATGGGCTCTATTAACAGCGTGCTTGCAATACCTTTTCCTCCCATACTATGATGGTGTTATAAAAGCTAAATTCCTGAGGGCAGTATGCAAAAATCGTTAAATATTGATCCAGCAAAATGTACCGGTTGTCTTCAGTGTGAAATGGCATGTTCATACGAGCACACAGGGGTGTTTAACCCATCTAAATCGTTCATCAAGGTATTTACTTTTCACGATGAAGGTCGATTTGCGCCGTATACCTGCACCCAGTGTGAAGAAGCGTGGTGCCAACGTGCCTGTCCAGTTGATGCTATTAGTATCGACCTGACAACGGGTGCGAAAGTCATTTCAGACGATAAATGTGTTGGCTGTAAGGTTTGTACTATTGCCTGTCCGTTTGGCACCGTTAATTATTCTCAAGATACCGGTAAGGTCGTTAAGTGTGACCTTTGTGGTGGCGACCCAAAATGTGCTACTGCCTGTCCAACGGATGCAATCACCTATGTTGATGCGGACTGGACCGGGTATTCAAGAATGCAAGCGTCTGCGGCTAAAAGCTTGCATTCAATTGAAGTTACGACTTAAATTATTTTTAGCCGTAATTCGTCAGTCATAAATTTTAGGTAATCAACCAGATGCAACATATTATTATTGGTGCTGGGCCTGCAGGCGTTGTCGCAGCCGAGACGATAAGAAAATATGATTCAGAGGCATCAATTACCATTATTGGTGACGAACCTGAACCCCCTTATTCAAGAATGGCCATACCTTACTATCTGATTAAAAATATTGACGAATCAGGCAGCTACCTACGTGATCCAGTCAATCACTATCGAAATCTCAATATTGAATTGGTTCAAATGCGGGTTGATCAAGTTGATGCCACAAATAAACAAGTAAAGCTCGCAGATGGTCGTGTTAGAAGTTACGACAAGTTACTCGTAGCAACTGGTTCTCGACCTGTCAATCCACCTATCCTGGGACTCGATTTACCCCAAGTACATTCCTGTTGGACGTTAAAAGATGCTCGTGGTATCGCCGAATTAGCTCAACCTGGCGCCAATGTGGTCTTGATTGGAGCTGGATTCATCGGTTGCATTATTCTCGAAGCATTGGTCAAACGGGGTATCAATTTGTCTGTTATCGAAACAGGCAACCGTATGGTGCCTCGGATGCTTAACGAAAAAGCGGGCGGCCTGCTTAAACAATGGTGCCTAGATAAAGGAATCGATGTGCATACTTCTTGTAGCGTTCAGTCAGTCATCTCTGCCGAAAAAGGTGTCAAAGTTAGCTTGAGTGACGGCGATGAATTAACCGCTGCGTTAGTCATTACCGCTACCGGCGTTAAATCTAATTTGGAGATGCTGGAAGGATCAGGTATTGAAGTCGATCAAGGCATCGTTGTTAATAATCAGATGCAAACGAGCCATAGCGATATTTATGCTGCTGGTGATGTTGCACAGGGTATGGACTTCTCGACCGGCAAATATGAAGTTCAGGCCATACAACCAACGGCCACTGATCATGGTCGTATTGCGGGAATGAACATGGCTGGAAAAGCAACTGAGCATCATGGCACGGTCAACATGAACGTACTCGACACAGTGGGTTTAATTTCCTGTTCTTTTGGGCTCTGGATGGGCATTGAAGGCGGTGAGCAAGCTGAGCTATATAGCCCAGATCAATATCAATACGTCAATTTGCAATTTGATGACCATTGTTTGATTGGTGCCAGCTGTGTTGGTAAAACTCAACATATAGGCGTATTACGTGGACTAATTGAATCAAAGATCACACTAGGTGTTTGGCGCAAACGGTTACTTGGAAATCCCAATTTAATCATGGAAGCCTACATGGCTTGCACTCAGGAGTTGGGTTATAATCAAAAGCTATGACTCGAAGAGGGTCAACGTCAAATCTAAACGGACCTTAGCATAACTTTATTTTTCCCAACCGATTCACAGTAAAATGAATAGCCAGCAAAGTAATCGATATAGCCGCCAAATTCGACTCGATCAAATAGGTGAGCTGGGTCAACAGACAATCATTGATTCAACCGTGTTAATTATCGGCATGGGTGGACTCGGATCACCTGCCGCTCTTTACCTTGCTGCTAGTGGTGTCGGAAAACTGGTTATTAGTGATTTTGACATCGTTGAAGAATCAAATTTACAACGTCAAATTATTCATACCAATCATGCGATTGGCAACAATAAAGTTGATTCAGCTAAAAGTAGCATTAAAGCGCTCAATCCTCATTGTGAAGTTGAAACAATTAATTATCAAATTGATGGTGATGAACTCAAGGAAATTATTAATCGAGTTGATCTAGTGCTCGACTGTAGCGATAATTTTCAAACCCGATTTGAAGTCAATCGCCATTGTGTTGAGTCTGCTAAGCCGCTTGTATCGGGTGCGGCAATTCGATTAGAAGGCCAAATTTTAAGCTATCAACCTAAATTAGAAGGCCCGTGTTATCAATGCCTTTACAGCGAAACAGTCTATGAGAATGCTGAAAGTTGTGAAATGGAAGGTATTTTGGGACCTGTAGTGGGTATCATTGGCACCATGCAAGCACTACAAGCGTTGATGATTTTGACAGATAATGCAGCGCCTTTAGTCGGTAAGCTGCTACTATTTGATGCTGCCGTAATGGAGTGGCAACAAGTCAAGCTGTTGAAGAACCCAGAATGCCCCGTTTGTGCCGCTGACTAAAAGCAAATCAAATTAATTAACCTATACAAATCCTAGCTGAACACTTGATCGAGTAGCCACTGAATTCATGAATATCCGTAACCTGCTAAATCTTCGTGTGCGTGCCGCGATGACCGCAGCCAATATCCCTGAAAACTGTCAACCTATGGTCGCACTGGGCAAAAATCCACAGCATGGTGACTATCAGGCTAACTGCGCCATGGCCGCAGCCAAATTAATGAAAACCAACCCACGAGCCCTGGCGGGGCGCATCCTTGAGAATTTGGATTTATCTGATATCGCTGACCATTGTGATATTGCTGGTCCTGGATTTATCAATATCAAACTATCTGATCAATGGTTGTCAGATCAAGTTAATCGATTAGGTAAAGATATACATCGAGGTATTGAACAGGCGCAACAACCTCAAATAATCGTTATCGATTACTCGGCGCCCAATTTAGCAAAAGAAATGCATGTTGGTCATTTGAGGTCATCCATTATGGGTGATGCTCTGGCTCGAATTTTTGAAGCGCAAGGGCACCGGGTAATACGCCAAAACCATGTCGGTGACTGGGGTACCCAGTTCGGTATGCTTATTACTCATTTACAAGATCAAATCGAACTCGATAGCGACGTCAAGCTGGCAGACCTCGAAGTTTTCTACCGGGAATCAAAAGTCCGTTTTGATGCTGAAGTAGTTTTTGCAGAGCGTGCCCGCGGCAATGTTGTCAAGCTACAAAATGGTGATGATGACGCACTCGCCATGTGGAAACGATTTATTGATATTTCAGTGGCCCACAGTGAAGAAGTCTACAGTAAGCTCAATGTCACTCTTAAACACAGCGACATTTATGCTGAAAGCGCTTATAACAAAGCGCTACCCGGTATTATTAAAACCTTGAAAGACAAAGGTCTGGCCGTTGAAAATCAAGGTGCACAAGTAGTTTTTCTAGACGATATGATCGACAAAGAAGGTGATCCACTGGGCATGATAGTGCAAAAGTCAGACGGCGGTTTTCTCTATTCGACGACAGATTTGGCGGCAGTTGATTATCGTTGTAATACACTAATGGCTGACCGCTGCCTTTACTTCATTGATGCGCGTCAATCATTGCACATGAAACAGGTCTATGCCGTGAGTCGTAAGGCGGGTTTTGCCACCGATCATTGTACGCTCGAGCACCATGCCTTTGGCACCATGATGGGTGAAGATGGAAAGCCTTTTAAAACCCGCAGTGGTGATACCATAAAACTTAGCGCATTGCTGGACGAAGCTGTCGTCAGGGCAATGCAATTATTATCTGACAAAGCTTCGGATTTAAGCTCGGCTGAATCTGCTGAGGCCGCACGCAAAATTGGCATTGGCGCAGTAAAGTACGCTGACCTAGCTAAAACTCGAACCAACGACTACATATTTAGTTGGGATAGCATGCTCAGCTTTGAGGGCAATACCGCACCTTATCTTCAGTATGCCTATACTCGAATCAAGAGTATTTTCCGCAAGGCCAACTTAAATGCCGAATTAATCACTGGAGAAATCATTGCGACGGAACCCGCTGAGAAGGCACTAACACTTAAATTATTACAATTTGGCGAAGCAATTGATCAGGTAGCGCTAGATGCTTATCCGCATCAGCTTTGCAGTTATCTCTATGAACTTTCAAGTTTGTACATGAAGTTCTATGAAGTCTGTCCAATCCTGCGCAGTGACATCTCAGTTGAGATACGCAATAGCCGGCTTCAACTAAGTAACGTCAGCGCCACTACGCTTAGAAGTGGGCTAGATTTACTCGGCATCGAGGTAATGGAAAGAATGTAGGTGACCCCAAAGTAGATGAGTCCTTTAGAAATAACTTTAATCCATGTAATATTTGTTTATATTTAATTTTTCCTCACTCGGTATGCCATCCTTGCAAAAGCCTAATTTCGATTTATTGCAACTATTAGCGAACAAACACAATGACTGCGAGTAAATCTAGTCGGCCTTGGGTTTGGATAAGCTTATTTCTCATGTTGGGTTTGTTTGCTGCTGGTATTCTTTACCTTGATAGCCAAATCGTTAAAAGCAGTAAAGCAAACGCTAAAAAGCCCGAAGTTACAACCAATAAGCCAAAGCCTAAAATAGATTTTTATACGGTCTTAGAAGATCGTGTGATGGACATACCCGTGCCAAAAGACGATGTTGACGGCCTCAAAAACCCTTCTATTAACAAATTGGCCATAACGATGCTGACGCTTCAGGCTGGCTCATTTAAAAGTGCGCTTGATGCCGACAGTCGCAAAGCCGAGCTGGCATTTTTAGGTCTAGAAGCAAAAGTGAACTCAGTCAATGTCAATGGCTCGACTTGGTACCGCGTCGTACTGGGACCCTTTGAATCGAATAGTGACATTTCAAGAACAAAAAACCTGTTGCACGAAAGTAATATTAAGTACGTGCAGCGGAGTGTTGTTCAGTAGCAATAATATTAAGGCGACTATAAAGAGTGAAATTAAAGCAAAAAATATTAGAAGTCTTCCTTTTTTTATTCACGCTATTGATTCTACCGTTGTCTTTAGACGCCAATGAAATTGACCTTTCTCAGTACGAAGTAGATGTACAGAATGTATTGTTGGATATGGCGGTTAAAGACCCCACTATTTTATCCTTAAGCCAGGATGAAAATAGCAGCGTAATCGTTGACTTTAGGCAGGGTATTATTGAAGTTAATGCTAACAGTCTGCAAGCCTTAAAAAAATCTATTGTTAAAACGTTGCTAACGCAAGTTGATCCTAATGATATCGACCCCAATACAGCTCATGATTTTGGTTTGCAATCAAAATCAGGTAAGCCTTTCTTTTATAAACAAATTTTAGATCAAGAAAAAAAAGCAATTTACACTAATTGGCGCGCTTTACGTTTTGCTGATTATTTAATTGCCAGCAGCAGTCGCGACTTCAAAGATAATTATAAAGTCAGGATCTATCTAACCAGTGATCACACCACAATATCTAGCGTAAAATACTATGACTTGATTGCCGCCGCTAGTCGCCGTCATCAAGTGCCTATCTCTCTAGTTTATGGCGTAATTGAAACCGAGTCAGCGTTTAACCCCAAAGCGCGCTCAGGCTCTAATGCCATCGGTTTAATGCAGATTCTACAGCGTCAAGCAGGCAGAGAATACTTTCAGCGTATCGAAGGTTACGATCATGTACCAAGTGAATCCTATCTATTTAATACCGCTAATAATGTCGAAGTAGGCACCGCTTATTTAGCCATTCTGGCTAATCGTTACTTATATAAAATAAAGCATGCTACGACTCGTCAATATGCCGTTATTGCTAGCTATAACGGTGGTGCAGGCAATTTGTTTAAAAGCTTAAGTCCTAGTGGCAATAAGGCAAAAGCAATTAATCGATTAAACAGGATGAGCCCACCCGAAGCGTATCGGTTTATTACTCAGCGCCATAATCGTGAAGAAACGCGTAACTATTTAAAACGGGTAAAATCCTACCAAAAAAAATATGAACACTTAGATTAAATTGTTGAAATGATTCTAATAGTTGTATTAATCTTGTAATATATTACCGATATAAGTCTCTCAAAAACCAATCAGGAATTTTAGTCCGAGCCTGATTCAACTGATGTTCATGGTCACGAAAATCGGCACAATGTGATTCAACTAGATGCCAAAATCTAGAAGAATGGTTCATGTGCTGGGTATGGCAAAGCTCGTGAATCATTAAGTACCCAGCGGTATCCCGGGGTAAGAAGAGTAACTGATCATTCACGGTAATGGTGCCGGAACTAGAGCAACTGCCCCAGCGTGTCTTTTGGCTTCGAATACTGATCTTTTGGTAGCTTAGCCCCGTTTGCTGAGATAGTTGTTCAAGTAATGGTGGCAGTAGTCGCCAAGCTTTTTGTCGTATCCAGCTTCGCAGTTGCCATACGCTATGGGCTTGCTGCTCAGTAACGTCATTGCTCGAAGTAATGACTATTTGATGGGCACTACTAGTGGCTAATGGTTGCTTATATACTACTGGCCAGTGACTCCCATCAAAAGCCAGTTGAATGTTGTCTGGTAGAACAGGTTCTGCTGATTGATGTTTTTGTAGTTGCGTCTCAATCCACTGAGTATGCCGTTTCAACAGCTCAGGTACGGCCCTTTTGGGGAAGCGGGGAGGAATGATGACTTCCAAGCCCCCAAAGGGCTTTATTCGCAGTTTAGGGTGTTTCACTCGGCTCGATACGCGAAGAGAGTAATCAAAAGGTGTATTCATCTTGCTAACCAGTTTAGAATCGCTCGCCATGTCACATCAACCCTCATTCGAATCTCAAATTTTACAGCATTGCTACGGTTCTGATCGAGCAAAGTTGCTGCAGCTGTTAAAAAAAGCGCGTCGATTTAAAAATGACGACAAGTTCAGACAAGCTCTAGTGTCGTCGATACAAGCTTCGACTGAAACAGTCAAGGCTCGACACCAACAAAGGCCCCAATCGCAACTTGATCAAAGTCTGCCTTTTTACGATCATCAGCAAGAACTCGCCGAAGCCATTACCGCCAATCAGGTCATCATAGTGTGTGGCGAAACGGGTTCAGGCAAAACAACTCAGTTACCACAATTGTGCATAGACCTTGGGTTAGCAGACTATGGCATGATCGGCCACACCCAGCCACGTCGAATAGCCGCGCAGAGTGTTTGTAATCGAATCGCTGAAGAGTTAAAAAGCGAAGTGGGTGCTGCCGTTGGTTACAAAATTCGTTTTGGTGACCACTCTAGCAGTAAAGGCTATATTAAATTAATGACGGATGGCATTTTGCTTGCCGAAGTTCAGAATGATCGACTGCTGAATCAATACTCAACCATCATCATCGATGAAGCGCACGAACGCAGTTTGAACATTGATTTACTGCTTGGTTATATCAAGCTAATACTAGCCAAGCGGCCCGATCTTAAAGTTATTGTGACTTCAGCAACGATTGACCCAGAACGATTTTCAAACTATTTTAATCAGGCACCAATACTCAACATCAGTGGCCGTACCTTTCCAGTCGAGATGCGCTATCGTGCGCCTGCTCAAGACGATCGTGATCAAAATCAGGCATTAGTCGAAGCCGTAGAAGAGCTCACTCTGGCGGGCAAAGAAGATATATTGGTTTTTTTCTCGGGTGAACGTCAAATTAGAGAGGCGGCTGATAAGCTATCGAAAATATTTCATCAAGACTACGACATACTGCCACTTTATTCTCGGCTCAGTCAGGGTGACCAACAACGGATATTTCAGCGCCACACTAAAAAGCGTATCGTTCTCGCTACTAATGTTGCCGAGACGTCATTAACAGTTCCAGGCATTCGATACGTGATTGATACCGGGCTGGCTCGGTTGTCGCGCTATTCATGGCGGTCACGCATTCAGCGGTTGCCCATTGAGAAGATATCGCAGGCCTCGGCCAACCAACGCAGCGGACGTTGTGGGCGCACCGCACCCGGTATTTGTATTCGACTTTATGAAGAGGAGGATTTTAACTCGCGGACTGAATTTACTGAACCTGAAATTCTCAGAACCAATCTTGCCTCGGTTATTTTACAAATGGATGGGCTCAATTTGAGTTCGATTAATGCCTTTGATTTTGTAGAAAGCCCGGACAGTCGTTTAATCAATGACGGTTATCGTCTGTTATTCGAGTTACAAGCAACTGATAAAGACGATCGAATTTTAAAGTTGGGCCGAGAAATAGCCTCATTGCCAGTCGACCCAAGACTTGCAGCTATGCTCATTAGAGGGCAGCAATTAAACTGTCTGAGTGAGGCTCTAGTAATCGTGAGTGCCTTATCGATTCAAGATCCACGTGATTCTAGCGTCGACAATCGACAGTCTGCTCAACAAAAGCATGCTGTCTGGCAGGATGAGCATTCTGACTTTTTATTCTGGATCAATCTATGGTCAGAGTTAAAGCAGCAACAGACTGAGTTGTCGCGAAATCAGTTTTCAAAATGGTGCAAAAAGCAATTTTTATCCTACCCTAGAATTCGAGAATGGCAAGACATTCACTCCCAACTAAAGCAGCAGTTAAAGCGTCATTTTGCGCCAGAGAAAAATGGGTTTAATACCACTGAATCAAACGCCGACTCAATCCATCGTGCAATATTTGCAGGTATTCCTAGCCATATTGCTAGTTTTGATGGAACCGATACAGCCAAAAAACAATTTCAGGCAACGCGTGATAGACAGTTGCTTATTTTCCCTGGATCGGGTCTTGCACGCAAAACACCCCAATGGATTATGGCTTTCTCTCTTATCGAAACAACGCGGTTATTTGCGCATGGCGTAGCTCGGTTTAATACGCAATGGGCTATGCAGGATGCCAGTCATTTACATCAATATGAGCATTATGACCCGCATTGGCAAGCCCGCCAGGGGCGTGTGGCAGCGTTTCGTAATACGCGCATTTATGGATTGTTGATTGAAGGCGGAAAGCGAGTTAATTTTGCGACTATTGATCCAGTTCAATCGCGAAAGCTTTTCATACAGAGGGCATTAGTAGAAGGTGACTACCGCACCACTAATCCTGTGATTCGCGCTAACCGGCAGCTCATCGATCATTATCAAAAGCAGGAAGACAAGCATCGTCGTCGTGATATTTTAATTAGCGACCAGCAACTATTCCATTTCTATGATCAGCAGTTGCCGGCACAAATAGTCGATGCACCTAATTTTGAGACTTGGTTTAAGCAGCAACCCAAAGACACACGCGGTTTGCTGCTGCTGACTGAAGATAGCTTGGTTGAAGAAGTCATTGACGAAGATGATGGAACGGGTTTTCCAACCGAATTAAACGTGCGTAATCAAGTGCTTCAGCTCGACTATGTATTTGATCCTGCTAGTGAGTTTGATGGTGTAACAGTCCGCATACCGTTAGTGTTACTTAATCAATTTAAATCGAGTGATTTTGACTGGTTAGTACCTGGATTGTTAAAACAAAAAATTGAAGGGCTGTTGCGCAGTCTACCGAGATTGGTTCGCAAAAACTTTATTCCCGTTAGTGACTTTGCCGTGGCTTGTTTTGAACGGTTGAATGCTCCTGATGGCAGAGAAAATTTATACCAAACACTTCAAAAATCACTGCATCAAATGACGGGTGTTCAAGTTAAAGAGTCGGACTGGCAGCTTCATCAGCTCGACCCTCACCTGCAAATGCACTATTGGCTAGAAGACTGTGGGGACTGTTTAGAACAATCACATAGTCTTGAGGCATTGCAGGAAAAGTTTGGCAACCAAGCCAACCAGCATTTTGAACAGCAGGTTCAGCACGACGAAACACTAACCCAAAGTGGCCTGACTAACTGGGATTTTGGTGACTGGAGCTCAACAGTCGAAATACAGCAAAAAGATTCTGTCAACCAAGGACAGATGATCTATAGTTATCCAGCACTTGTTGATTATGAAGACTCGGTTGCGATTGAGTTATATGAAACATCCACCGATGCAGCGTTTTACCATGCAACAGGCATAGCCAGGCTAATTTATCTGCAGCTCTCTCAGACTATAAAATATCTTCGCAAAAACCTACCTAAAATAGATCAAAGTTCGCTCATGTATAGTGCCATAGCAAGTAAATCAGAGCTTATTGAAGACTTAATACTCGCGAGTATTTTTGATTGCTTCCTGAATGCTCAACTACCTGATAGCGATCAAAGTTTCTCGAATTGTCTAACGCAAAACCAAAACCAATTTATTGATCATGCCAATCAACTAGCCGAGTTAACTCATCAGGTTCTAACTCAGTACCGAGTCGCCATGAACGCTATCGCCAACTCATCACTACCTGCAAATCATCGCTCTGACATGACCGAGCAATGTGGAAACCTTGTTTACGATGGTTTTTTACGTGACGTATCAATATCAAATCTGTCTCGCCTACCGGCCTATTTTCAAGCCATACAAAAGCGTATTACAAACTTTAAGATGGGGTCAGCTCGAATCGAAGAGGGGCATTTACTCATTCGAAAATTCTGGAATCAATATCTTCATCTCAGTGAAAGTGAATCACCATTAAATCAAGACGATATAACCAAAATAGACCAACTGCGTTGGATGATAGAAGAATTCAGAATGGCCAGCTTTGCTCAACCAATGAAAACAAAAACGCCCGTATCGGAGAAAAAGCTACTGACATTAATTGCGTCAATTCAGGTGCCTGGCAGGCCTAGGTAATGTTAGACTATCATTTAACAATTATAATAAAGACCTAACCATAGAGGCAAAACCCATGAATAACTGCGACACGCCTCAAGTTCCTCTCGTTTCCTATGACGACGCATTAAGTTCATTACTGAGCCAGGTTACAGCGACGCAAACTGTTGAAATCAAACCATTACTCGAAACGTTAAGTCGAATTTTGGCGCAATCAATTCAATCGACTATTAACGTACCCCCTGCTGATAATTCAGCAATGGATGGTTATGCGATTAACACCGACGATATTGCTACTATTGGGATAACCAAATTAAGCGTGTCTCAACGAATTGCAGCGGGCGACGCGGGTCAAACGCTCAAGTTGGGCACCGCTGCAAGAATATTTACGGGGGCACCGATTCCACCGGGAGCTAATGCGGTCATCATGCAAGAGCAGGTTGAAACAATCGCTGACAGCATTGAATTTGAGGTTCGACCAACCAATCAACAAAACATACGACCTGCGGGTAATGACATAAAGGTCAACGATAATATTTTAGACCAGGGCAGCCTATTACGGCCTCAGGCACTGGGACTTGCAGCGTCGGTTGGTTTGCAATCATTGCCCGTATATCAAAAAATACGAGTGGGCATATTTTTCACAGGTGATGAGCTAGTCGAACCCGGTCAAGCTTTAGCGCCTGGAAAAATTTATGATTCAAATCGCTATACATTGCACGGCCTGCTTCAGAAGCTCGGTTGCGAGATAGTCGACCTAGGTTTAGTTGGCGATACACTTGAAGCAACCAAAGCCGCTATGCTTGAAGCCACTGAAAAAGCCGATTTGGTTGTGACCTGTGGTGGCGTCTCCGTCGGTGAAGAAGACCATGTGCGAATTGCGATTGAGCAATTGGGCGACTTACATTTATGGCGTTTGGCGATTAAACCAGGCAAACCTTTAGCCTTTGGGAAAATAAACCATACTCCTTTTATTGGTCTACCGGGAAATCCTGTCTCCGTATTCGCTACTTTTATGCTGTTCGTCAGTCCAGTGATAAAGACCCTACAAGGTAGGCAATGGAAAAAGGCCACCGCTATTCCTGTCACAGCCGGATTCAATTGGCCCAAACCGGATAGCAGGCGAGAGTTTTTACGAGCACGACTAGAGCAGGATGATAGCCTTGGTCTGGTGGCTCGTATTTATCCTAATCAAGACTCAGGTGTTTTGACTTCGACCGATTGGGCGCAGGGTTTTGTTGAAATTGCAGAGGGTGCGACAGTCACAGCCGGTAATAAGGTTAACTATCTTCCATTCTCTGAATTTCTCGATTGAATTAAGGGCAACCAGTTCTTTAGGCCACTAAGATGATTATTCAAGTACAAAAAGAAGACTTTGATATCAGTGATATTAACCGACAATTATTAGGCAGTCGTTCAGATATAGGTGCGATCACCAGTTTTATAGGTTTGGTCCGTGACTTACCAGACAGTCATCTGCAACTGATGACACTCGAACATTATCCCGGCATGACTGAGAAGTCATTACAATCCATTGTAGAGCAAGCGTGCCAACGTTGGGCAGTTCAAGACTGTGCTATCGTTCATCGTGTGGGTAGCTTAAAACCATCCGACCAAATTGTTCTGGTGAGTGTTTTATCGGCACATCGTAAAGATGCTTTTTCAGCTTGTGAATTTATTATGGACTACCTTAAAACAGATGCTCCTTTTTGGAAGAAAGAAGTCGATGAGCATGGTGAAAAATGGGTAGAAGCAAAAGCAAGTGACGCTGATGCCCGAGAGGCGTGGTAAATTCTCAAGGGCGGTAAGTTTACAGTGCTCCCGCGTTAACTTTTTGACCTATAAATTTTGTTAGATTGATTTCAGCCCTATTTTGGTATAAAACCTAATAATGAACATTAGTACCGCCAATATTAGTCCAATCATCCGTCTCCCTTCGGCGAACGATAACCAGCGTCAAAATTTTGATAGTGGTCGCGCTGATTCTGACAATAACTTTGTCGATAGTCGACGAATAAGGCAGGAGTCAACAGGATACGTATTACGGGGTGAGGTTTTAGAGTCAATAGAAAATGATAAACGTTACCAGCCTCAGTTCAACCAACAAATAGACCCACAAAATCGAGGGGCCATTTACAACTACCAAGCCACCAGCGTTAGCCGAACCGAATCTGAGGCGCTTGGACAATCGATTGACCGCTTTATTTAGCTAAGTTTAAAATTCTACAGAAAATTTGCTTGTTCAAGCAATAACCACCGAAAAAATCCTGATATAATTACCTTCTAATTGTTAAAGCGGCAGCAACTAACTAATGGATGTATCCTACCTGCTAGATTCCCTCAACGATCGCCAGCGTGAAGCGGTCAGTGCTGAACCGGGTTCAATTTTAGTATTAGCGGGTGCCGGAAGCGGGAAAACACGAGTTTTAACTCATCGAATTGCTTGGGTTTGCCAAGTCAACGGACTATCCCCCTTTAGTTTGTTAGCCGTTACTTTCACCAACAAGGCCGCCAAAGAAATGCGCTCACGAGTCGAAGAATTACTCGGTATTTCGGCTGGCGCAATGTGGGTTGGAACCTTTCATGGACTGGCGCACAGAATGCTGCGTGCTCATTGGGAAGCGGCTAAATTACCACAAACATTTCAGATACTCGATAGCGATGATCAGCTGCGCATGGTGAAACGAGTGGTGCGTCAACTTGACCTAGATGAAGCGAATTGGCCGCCAAAGCAGGCTCAATGGTTTATTAATCAAAATAAAGACGAAGGGTTACGCCCACAAAGTATTGATGCGGGAAATGATCATATTCAACGCCAGATGCTTGAAATCTACCGTCTTTATGAAGAGCTATGTCAACGTGCCGGCGTAGTTGATTTTGCTGAGCTATTACTTCGTGCGTTAGAACTCATTCGTGACAATGACGATTTACGCAACCACTACCAAAAGCGCTTTCAACACCTTTTAGTCGACGAGTTTCAGGACACCAATGCCATTCAATATGCCTGGATACGTTTGATGGCGGGATCTAATACTCCCGCTTTTGTGGTGGGGGATGATGACCAGTCTATCTACGGTTGGCGTGGTGCTCGTATTGAGAATATCCAACATTTTGAAAAAGATTTTAAGGGTGCGAAAGTCATCAAGCTGGAGCAAAATTATCGGTCGACAGGAACCATTCTAAAGGCTGCAAATGCCCTGATCGATAATAATCGGGGTCGATTAGGCAAAGACTTATGGACTGAGAGTTCTGATGGCGACCCCATTATGCTTTACTCTGCCTATAACGAAAAAGATGAGGCTCGTTTTGTTATTGACCGTATTCAGAGTTGGGTTGATGATGGCCGAAGCCGTAATGAAGTCGCTATATTGTATCGTTCTAACGCTCAGTCTCGTCAGTTTGAGGAAGCCTTAGTAACACGGGGTATGCCCTATCGTGTCTATGGTGGCTTACGTTTTTTTGAGCGGGCTGAAATAAAAGATGCTTTGGCTTACTTGCGTATGTTATCTAACCCGATGGCCGACCATGCGTTTGATCGCACCGTCAATCATCCCCCTCGTGGCATCGGTCAAAAATCTATCGATATGATTCGCGAACAAGCGAAACTCCAGTCGCAATCACTTTGGAATGCAACCCTCGCTTTACTTGAATCAGCACCACTTTCTTCACGAGTACGAACCTCGTTGCAGGTTTACGTTGATTTAATCAAGTCTATGAAGGCTGACTTAGAGCAGGCGACTCTGGCAGAGAAAATGGAGCATTGTATCCAACACAGTGGATTAAAAGCTCATTTTGAAAAAGACAAGTCCGAGAAAGGACAGTCACGCATAGAGAACTTACAAGAATTGGTTGGTGCAGGCAAAGGTTTCGAGATTGATGCCGTGATTGAAGATGACAATATGAGTTTGCTTGATGCATTTCTGGCACATGCAGCACTTGAAGCCGGTGAAGGTCAAGCCGAGGCATGGGAAGATTGTGTACAATTAATGACGCTTCACTCTGTTAAAGGGTTGGAGTTTCCACTGGTTTTTCTGGTGGGCATGGAAGAGGGGTTATTTCCTCACCAACGCTCAAGTGAAGAACCCGGTCGATTAGAAGAAGAACGTCGCCTCTGCTATGTTGGCATCACTCGAGCCCGTGAACAATTAGTTGTATGTAGTGCAGAGATTCGGCGACTATATGGTAAGGAAAATTACAATATGGTGTCTCGTTTTATTCGTGAAATACCCACCGAATATGTTCAGGAGATCAGGCCCAAAGCGCAGTTTAGTCGGCCTAGTTTTTCGTCATCAACACCACAACTCAGTCATCGTCAAATCGAAGAGGATACGGGATTATTTGTCGGCCAAAATGTTAGTCACACTAAGTTTGGTAGTGGCGTTATTTTGAACCTTGAAGGGCAAGGCAATCAGGCACGAGTACAAGTTAATTTTGAACATGCAGGCAGCAAATGGTTGATGGCCAGCATGGCAAATCTTCAGCCATCTTAAAAACTAATCAGCGAGAAATGAAATGAGCAAACAACAAGTTGCCTTTATAGGCTTAGGTGTCATGGGTTATCCGATGGCAGGACATTTGTCTAAAGCTGGTTTTCAAACTAAGGTATATAACCGTACTACGGCAAAAGCTAAGCAGTGGTGTGGGGATTACGAAGGGACATTAGCTGAGACACCGGCTAAGGCAGTGGAGGGTGCTGATTTTGTTTTTATCTGTGTTGGCAACGATGATGATTTAAGATCAGTTGTTTATGGCGAAGATGGTGTTTTAGCTGGCATTAAGCCTGGTGCAATTTTAGTAGACCACACCACAGCCTCTGCTAATGTTGCTCGAGAAATCAGTGAAAAAGCAGCTGTAGCCTTTTTAGATGCACCCGTCTCAGGTGGTCAGGCTGGTGCTGAAAATGGCGTGTTAACTGTCATGGTTGGTGGCGATCAGGCAGCCTTCGATCTGGTTAAGCCCGTTATAATGAGCTACGCCCGTGCGGCAGAACTACTGGGCAAAGTGGGTGCTGGTCAGCTGACTAAAATGGTGAATCAAATTTGTATTGCAGGTCTAGTTCAAGGTTTGTCTGAAGGTTTAAACTTTGCGCAAAAGTCTGGATTAGATGTTGCCAAAGTGGTGGATGTTATATCCAAAGGGGCTGCCGGTTCATGGCAAATGGAGAATCGTGGTAAAACGATGTTAAATGACGAGTTTGAATTTGGTTTTGCTGTTGACTGGATGCGAAAAGATTTGGCTATTTGTATTGAAGAAAGTGAGAAAAATGGCGCAAAAATAGACGTAACTCGCATTGTTAATGATTACTATGGCGAAGTACAAGAAATGGGTGGTGGGCGCTGGGATACATCTAGTTTGCTTAGGCGTCTAACTCGATAATACTGTTTCACATCAAGTGATTTTAAAAATAAGCGTATTTAGCGCCGGTTATACTAAAGCACTTTCTTTAGGAGTAAAGCGAGCGCTTAAAAATGAATACGGAGCTCTAATAAGGGAATACTATTTGACTGGGTCAAACAATTGGCGCTGAACTTATAACGTATGAATAAACAGAAGTTTTACACTGGTATGAGCAACGCTAATAACACTTAAATGTTATCGTCATGACCTTATAAATCTTTAAACTCCTTCAGGTTTCCTCCTGAAAATTAAGTTTATTTTTAATGATAGGTTGGACACCAATCCAGTTTGGAATATGATAACTATTACTTAATGAGGAAAACCTTATGCCACATTTCGCTGCAGGCGTTGTACGATTTCAAAATGAGATTTTCCCTGAAAAAAAGGATTTATTTCAAAAGTTAAGTCTTGGTCAATCGCCAGAAGCCCTTTTCATTACTTGTTCTGATGCGCGTATTGAAACAGCGATGATTACTCAGACTGACCCAGGGGATTTATTTATCTGTCGAAACGCAGGTAATATTGTGCCTCCTCATACCAATCATACGGGCGCTATGACGGCCTCTATAGAGTTTGCTTTGTCAGGCCTTAATGTGCCGCATATTGTGGTCTGTGGACATACGCACTGTGGCGCAATGAAGGGTGCAATGAATCAAAGTATGCTGGAAGGCATGCCTCATATGAAAGAATGGTTAAGTTATTCAAAAGCAGCTATCGATATTGTGAACGAGCTGGGTCAAGAAAAATCTGAAGATGAAAAAATGATGATGTTGCTTGAGCAGAATGTCATTCTTCAATTGCAACATTTAAAGACTCATCCGATGGTTGCCTTAAAATTGGCAAAACAAGAACTTGAATTACATGGTTGGGTCTATGACATTGCCTCTGGCGAAGTTCATGCATATGACGAGAAGCAAGATAAGTTTATTCCAGTGAGTGAGCGTTATGCGGATTCGTTTAATGAAGACTCAATGCCAAGAACTGAGTAGGGCTAGCAAATTACAGTTGTGATAGACGTTAGTCTAGAAGTTCTCTAACGCTGTTTGCCTTTATTGTTTCAGATCGCTATCGCTACTTTGAAGTCAATTTTTCTACTAATTATATTTAATTCTGCTTTGGCTTCAGCATAAACAATATCTGTTTTTACGGTCACAGTTGAAATGCCATCGGACACATCTATTAAATAAGGGCTTAAATTGTGATATAGATCACACTAATCTTGCTACAATTACAGTGCTTCAAGTTAGTATAGACCTTAGGCTCAGTGTTTGTAGATCAAAATGATCCTGATCACTTTCATCGAGTGTTATTGATAGATTTTAAATTACCCTTGTCTAGGGAGACAAACATGTCATTACGAATTAACGACCAAGCACCTAATTTTATTGCTAATACCACTCAGGGCGAAATTAACTTTCATGACTGGATTGGGGATAGTTGGGCTGTTTTATTCTCACACCCAAAGAATTTCACACCGGTGTGTACAACTGAACTGGGTTATATGGCCAGCATTCAATCGGAATTTACGGAGCGTAATACGAAGATTGTTGCTATTAGTATCGATCCAGTAGAAGACCACTTAGCTTGGTCAAAAGACGTTGAGGAGGTGGGTCAATCAGCAGTCGATTATCCGATTATTGCCGATACTGATCTTAATGTGGCGAAGCTGTATAGCATGTTCCCTGCAGATGAAAATGAGGATGCTGAGGACCGAACTGCAATGACGAATGCAACCGTTCGTTCTGTATTTATTATTGGCCCAGATAAAAATGTTAAATTAATGATGACTTATCCAATGACAACGGGCCGTAACTTTACTGAAATTTTACGCGTACTCGATTCGATGCAGTTGACGGCCAAGCATAAGGTCGCAACACCAGTGAATTGGCAACAGGGTGATGATGTGATTATTGTGCCCGGTGTGAGCAATGAAGAAGCTGCCAAAGTTTATCCGGAGGGTTGGGAAACTGTTAAGCCTTACCTGCGTAAAGTTAAACAACCTGGTTAGCATTAATTAGCCATTGATAATGGCAATTTATGTCTGCTGAAATAGTAGATACCAATTGCCATTAATTCTTGCAAATAGACAGTTAAAGAAATCCATTGTTTTGATATCAATCAGAGTTACTGATAGAGATATCGGCTGTAATAACTGAATCCTTAGTTATAGCCGTGCTAATTGGATTTCTTACGTAAGGTCAATTGTAGCCATAATTCCAGCTAGGTACTTCTGTGCTGTCTCGGGTGAAGTAATAAACAGTCCTTCTTTCTACTGATGGGATCGCTGTATTTTTTGAAGTTGTATCTGCTCCAGCATATTGCAAAATTGAATAGTTATATTTTGTCTTGATGATAGTTTTAATTGCGTCATCATTAAATTTAGCTATTCGAGCAGCTTTATTTAAAGTCGTTAGGCTGTCGTTAAATTGGGAATAAAAAGTCTCCACGGAGATCTCAACATTATCTAAAAATGCCTTTCGCCAGCCTTTCTCCACCATCTGGTTGGTCATGGTAATTAAAATTGCCTGTGGCCCTAGTCCCTCAGCCAAATCTAAGCGTTCTTCTGCAAGTTCTATCATATAAGCAATAGCCCACAGGCCAACTGCTGCTTGGTAGCCGTTATCACCTAAAGGATTTGAACCAACTAAAACGACTGCTTCATCATACTTTTTTCTCATGTCAACTTTGAAAGTGTCTTCTGAAAATGCCATTGAATTCACTCTACCAAGCCAGTCAGCAAAATATTGCGCGGATGACTCAGTAAACCACGAAGGACTTCGTCGGATATTGTTTTCGTCACTTATGCCAAACATAGCAGCGTGCTGAAAAACATGAAAATACTCATGAAGTGTAATATTTTCAGAATCAGGCTTTGTCTACCCCGGATAAATTAAATACCCTTGAGCGGGTACAGTATCCGAAACCCTAAATCTAAGTGGATTCGCTCCCGCATTACTCAACTCGTTTTCAACAATATTGTTTATATCAGTCAGCGCTGCGGAGTCGCACACGCTTATACCTTGTGCCGTGCAAATTCTTGGTTTGATATTATTAAAGTAATCGGTCTCGTGGGACTTTGCACCTAGTCCATAATATTGAGTAAGGAAATATACTAATAATTCAGCAGTTAGCACTAAAGCTATTTTAATTTTGTATTGAATTACTAAACTAATATCAGACATAAAATAAAATTTATTTTCATCAAAAGTGCTAATTGGGTTGTTTAATTTTAAGTGTACTAACGACTTTGTGTTGTTACTTAGTTCATGGCCACAATCATTTGATGTGGTTAAATAGTTTGTGACGTTATCGCTTATTCGCTCAAGTTTGCAGTAGGTAGCAGGGTCGTATAGGACGCTCACTTTATTCAGGTTATTGCTATCAACACCACTAGAGCCACCGCCCCTGCAACTGGTCAATACCAATATCAAATTGAGTAAAATAAACTTCCAAAAGAGTCTGAAATTAGTAGGAATATTCATAATCAGCATATCGGTTAATACCATTGAGTGTTTTTATTGCATAAATAATGAAGTTAAACAAAGATTCAGGTAACCATTTTTAGGTATTAAACTTAAGGTTAAAGTAAAAAAACGGATCATAATAAAAAATGGGCTGAGAATTTAATACATATAAACTAATGCAACCCCGATTATTTTTTCCACTTGATCATAACCCTAATAAAATAGTGTTCACGTTAATAATATAAAAAATTAATTTAAAAAGCAGTCAAGTGTTTATAAAAATGAAACAGAGACCAGAAGAAGTTTACCTTTTTGTACTTAAAAGGGTCTGGTTTTATATTGCTATGCACCTTTGAAGGGCGTTAAGTGAATTTTTGAATAAATATGATTCAATTAAAGGACGCTCTATTACGGTGGGCCTAAGGCTATCTTATTGATATATAGTAAGAAAAAATTAGAAATAAAAAACGGCAAACACTCCTTATGACACTGTAACAAAGTTAAGGTAAGCTCTTTTTTTAATTAAAAGTGAGGCTTATTCAGTGTTTGATAATTTAACCATGAGTGATAATCTGATCAATGGGTTAGCGCTGTTTTGGCTTTTTTTTTGCTGGATTGCGTATTCGTTATTTGCGAAGGTGATGGCAAAACGAACGGCTTCGTTATCGTCATTGCTGCATGACTATCGAATCGACTGGATGAAAAGCATGGTTACTCGAGATATTCGCATTGCCGATGCAACAATGTTAGCCAGTCTTGAACGAAGCGTTAATTTTTTTGCATCCACCACTTTATTAATACTGGCTGGCTTACTGGCTGTGCTAACGCGTTCAGGTGAAGCCTTTACAGCTTTGGAGCATCTAGCTTTTGCAAGCGCAAATGGCGCCATGCATGTACAGTTCAAACTGCTTGTGATCATTGGCATATTAGTTTATGCCTTTTTTACATTTACTTGGTCTATGCGTCAGTATAGCTTTTGCAATGTGTTGATGGGGGCCGCAACTAATGTTACGAAATCGGATGTTAATTCAGGCATTGGCGAAAGTTTTACTTTACAAATGGCCAAAGTCCTTGATCAGGCAGGACACAGTTATAACTATGGCTTAAGGTCATATTATTTTGCAATGGCTGCCACAACTTGGTTTGTGGATGCTTGGATATTTATGGCAACGGTAACATTTGTTATTGCTATTTTGTACCGCAGAGAATTTCATTCTAGGCCAGTGCAAGCGATGAGAGGGATCAAACGGACCTAATTAAATAAAAGTTAGTGTCAGGTGATTTTCCGCTGTTATAAAGTTGACGGTTTGCTTATTTGGCATTTCTGAAACTTAACTTGTTGTCCTTGCGTTGCCAACAATAGCCATTTTTTCACGGGCATGATGAAGCTTTTTGTAACTTTCAATCAGTCGAAGATGCTTGTCTAGGCCTTCTAGTTTCATGCTGGTTTGGGTCAATCCAAAGAACTTTATCTGGCCATTGACTGAGCCAATAACATTGGCCATTGTTTTTTTACCAAACATCCTATTGAGGTTGGCGATGAAATCTTCTAGTACCATTTCGTCATCAAGGGCAATCTCCAGAACGGTGTGAATCGCTTGATAAAATAAACCGCGCTCGACGGTGTTGTCATTAAATTGCAAAAACTCTCCCACCAGTTCATAGGCTTCGTCAAGCTCACTCAAAGCAAGGTTAATAAGAATTTTAAGTTCTAAGATTGTCATTTGGCCCCACACTGTATTTTCATCAAATTCGATACCAATCAGAGTTCGAATATCGGTGTAGTTGTCTAACTGGCTTTCTTCTAGGCGGGTTAATAAATCTGTTAAAGACTCATCATTTAATGAATGTAAGTTTAAAATGTCTTCGCGGTAATGCAGGGCTTTATTGGTGTTGTCCCAAATTAAGTCTTCTACTGGATATACTTCTGAATAGTCTGGAACCAGAATACGACAGGCTGTGGCACCTAGGTTGTCAAACACAGCAATATAAGCTTCTTTGCCGAGAGCTTTTAAAATAGCGAAGAGGTGATCACTCTCTTCCTCACTAGACCCCGAAAACCCCCATTCACAAAAGTCATAATCCTTTTTAGCACTAAAAAAGCGCCAAGAAATTATGCCAGTTGAATCGATAAAATGCTCTATAAAATTCTCAGGCTCGGTAACGGCTAAACTGTTAAAGGTGGGTCTGGGAACATCATTGAGACCTTCAAAGCTTCGACCTTGTAACAGTTCGGTTAAGCTTCTTTCAAGCGCAATCTCAAAATTTGGGTGCGCACCAAACGACGCGAAAACACCCCCAGTTTTAGGATTCATTAGTGTTACGCACATCACTGGGAATTGACCACCTAATGACGCGTCTTTAACCAAAACTGGAAAGCCTTGGGCTTCTAGGGCTTGAATACCCTGTAATATATTAGGGTATTTTTTTAACACTTGCTGTGGCACATCAGGTAATGCTATTTCACCTTCTATAATTTCTCTCTTTACTGCCCGTTCGAAAATTTCTGATAGACATTGAACTTGAGCTTCATGCAGATTGTTGCCTGCACTCATACCGTTGCTCAAAAAGAGATTCTCAATTAGATTTGATGGGAAATAGACTGTTTCACCATCTGAGCGACGACTATATGGAATAGCACAGATACCGCGTTCATTCATGCCTGAATTAGTATCAATTAAATGAGAACCAAATAATTCGTTGTCTGGATTATAAATTGTTAGACAGTATTCATCGAGAATACCTTGTGGAAGGGCATCATTGGCTTTCAGGGCGAACCATTTTTCATTTGGATAATGAACGAACTCTCTATTAGAAATGTCTTGACCAAAATACTGGTCGTTATAAAAGAAATTGCAATTAAGACGCTCTACAAATTCGCCCAATGCGGAGCAAAGCGCACTTTCTTTAGTGCTTCCTTTGCCATTAGTAAAACACATGGGTGAGGCTGCATCGCGAATATGCAATGACCACACATTAGGCACAATATTGCGCCACGATGAGATTTCTATCTTCATGCCAAGTTTGGCCAGAATTGAAGTCATATTCGCAATGGTTTTTTCGAGCGGTAAATCTTTGCCTAAAATAGAAGTGCTGGAGTCATTATCTGGCGTCGCCATCAGCATGGCTTGTGAATCTTCATCGAGGTTTGCTATCGATTCAATCGTAAATTCGGGACCTTCCTGAACCACCTTTTTCACGGTGCAGCGATCAATTGATCGCAAAATACCTTGACGGTCTTTTTCTGAGAGACTTTCTGGAAGTTCCACTTTAATTTGGAAAAGTTGGTTATAACGATTTTCGGGATCGACAATATTATTTTGTGATAAACGAATATCGTCAGATGGAATGTGACGGGACAAGCAATACAAACGGACAAAGTAGGCAGCGCAAAGAGCCGATGATGCAAGAAAATAATCAAACGGACCGGGAGCTGAGCCATCACCCTTATAACGAATAGGTTGATCAGCGATGACGCTAAAATCATCGAACTTCGCTTCTAGTCTGAGGTTATCGAGGAAATTAACTTTGATTTCCATTGGGTATATTCCGAAGTTGTTGCGTCTGTTTGAGGCAAGAGGTTGCCAACTCTATGGCCTGTGTAAATGGAAATTGCCAACCCGTTATTTATGAGTGTCGCTACTAAGAGTTTTAGGCGGTCACAATTTAAATGGTTAAATCTTTCGCAATCCTCAGCAATATCATTTGGAAAGATCTAACCAATATCTTACTAGGCTAGGCCTGTACTTGAATACAGGACATTAATACACTTAGCCTGGGAACAGTAATTGACCATTAAAAGCCTAGATTTCGGCTAATGACTTCTGCTGACGTAATAATGCGTTTTGTTCGATGAAGTTCTGCATGCTTTTCTTCCTCGGTATACCCTGCTGGTTCACCGGTTCCAGTGCTAACAAACCAAGAATTTTCGGGTTTGCGATCGCCCAGAAATTTCTTTAAAGCTGGTGGTGTAATGCCCAACGCTTTTGCTGCGGCATTGTAGGTACAACGAGTCTTAACTTCATTCAGGTAATCAACTACTTGAGTAACTTTATCCTGCACCTATATTATCCTCATAAAAATTATACGTTACTTAAAAATCGAACAACTCAAAAAAACAAAGAAGCCCTACACGAGATGTGCAATAGCTTGTGAGTTCTGAAAGTTATCAACGAACACTGGCCATTATAACTCAGAGCAAAGCCTACACCAACTGACTGTAGCGTAAAATAACGACTTTTATAGGCAATTCGTAAAGATTATTGCCAATTTCTTAGCAATAAACGCTGTTTTATCAATTTTAATAATTATTCTGATTATTGAATGCAACACTTATTTTACAATCGTTTAACGAAAAGTATTGGCAATAAAAAGAATCTATCTTGATATGGCAGAGTCCACATATACAGCCATCATTTCCTATAGAGAATTACACCAGTTTAGATCTGCACCCAGTAAGCACGTAATAGAACAGGTGATTCAGGAACTCACGTATTCATCTCTATTCCTTATTTCAGGCTAAGAATCTCTTAACTTGGATGCCAAACTGACAAGAAGCAAATTCTTAGCAGTCTGGGTGGGATTGATTCATAACATTAATACCGAGCACAATCATTTTTTAACTGTGTAAACCTTAGGTATTTCTTGCATTATATTCTTCTTCATCCATTCGATAAAAAATCGAGCTGCTGGTCGACTGGCTGCCTCCTGCGACACATAAATTCGGTGGTTGGAACAATCGACTAGTGCTGGACCATTCAGTATTTTCAACCGGCCCGACTCGAGTTCTGGCTGCGCAGTATGTATTGAGGCGATAACCGCACCGAGACCCTCAGCGGCTGCAGCTACAGCAAGCAAACCCACATCAAACCCAAGCGATTTAGGTTTCTCGTCATACTCAACCTTGGCTGAGTGAAACCAGGCTAGCCAGGTTGCTTGCGAGCCAAATAAATGGATTAGCGGCCAGTTAAGCAGATCATGAGGTTCTGGTGTGCCGAGTGCCTCAATCAATGTTGGGCTTGCCATTGCGTACCAGGTTTCGTCGGTTAGTAGCATTCCTTCGCTGTTCGTACTATCAGCAAGGTGTTTGATCTCGATTTCAATATCGGGTTCGTTTAACATTGATGAATCCGGCCAAACTGTTGCCAATATACGCAGTTTGATAGAAGGGTAAGCATCGCGAAACGCCTGTAATCGAGGTAGCAGGCATTGATTAATAAAGGTCACACCGGCTTTCACCGTCAATACCGATTGATCATCCCCACCGAACAGATCCTGCGTTCCGGTTTTAAGTCGCTGGAAGGAATCCTGCACTGCTGGCAGATAAGCTTTACCCATATCGGTTAGCTCGACTCCTCGTGACCGGCGAATAAACAAACGTGTATTCAGGTGCATCTCTAAATTTCGAATATGCTGACTGATAGCTGATTGGGTGATGAACAGGTCGTTGGCCGCGTGCGTAAAACTGCCCAGTCGCGCGGTTGCCTCAAAAGCTCGTAGCCAGCTAAATGGAGGGAGATAGTTTCCTTGTGGCATAGATTAACCGCGTAAAAGTATTCAGGATTAAAATGATAAGGGATTAGTAAAACTTACACTGAATGTGTGGTTTTATCAATTTTTAGCGAGAGCTCTTATTTTTGATCAAAGGAAGTTCTGGACGAATCGATGAGCCAACTGTCATTTTACGGTGCAGAATATAATCTGAAAAAACGAAATATCTGCTGAGAAAGGTTTCTTGAGCAGATGGAAGAACTGTTGCATTGGCCGTAACGGAAAAAAGATTAGACGTTATTATCCGAAACTCGGTAACGGTCGCAAACCCTACTGGTTATCGGTGATGTTGCGCTTATATTGCATGCAACTTTTTTATAACCTGAGTGATCCGGCGATAGAAGAGGCTATGTATGAAATTAAATCCATGCGTCGATTTGCCGGACTGAGTCTCACAGACCTTTTGCAGGAAGAGGCTACGATTTTGATTTTTTGCCACTTGCTCGAACGCTATCGACTCGGTCATAAACTGTTCAAAGAGATCAACGAGTATTTGGATGAGAGTGGATTGATCTTGAAAAAAGGTACGATCATTGATGCTAGCATCATTGCGGTGCCCGCCTCCACCAAGAAAAAAGCGGGTCAACGAGACCCACAAGTGCACCAGACTAAAGGTAGGCAATGAATAGTATTTTGGCATGAAAATGCACATTGATCATCAGACAAACCTTTAGATATCGTAAAGTCAGATATCGGGGGTTAGATATTAATACCAATCGCCTTTATTTGTTATCCGGTTTTAGTAACCTGATAAAAATGAACCGATGCTACTGGCTTAGGTTAGCTACGTCCAAAATCTGCGATCGATACCAGTTATGGACAATCACAAGGAAATAAAACGGGCGAACTGGACCCAAAATTGCGATGAAATCTATATCAACAGAAAATAACGCCAAACATTAACTTATTCAGGCCTTCCCTAGTTAATAAAGGGTCTGGATGTTGATTATGAATAGTATCTGTCGACTAAATTCAGGTCACGAGGGGAATCTATTTAATTGGCTATTGAGACGTAATTTGTGTAATGGCAAACAGGTCGAACGGTCGTCGATAAACTCCAAGAGACGATTGAAATTTCTCGACGAGTGCGAAATACAGATCATTATCGACTTACAAGGTGCTTGCTGTTTGGGGTGTATACGCGATAGAAAAGTTTTAGAATCTAAGTACCGGGGAAAAAACCAGTGGCCCAAAGGTAACGAGTGTGTATTACCAATTTGATAAGGAGTCTTCAGCAGGCAGCGGATGTTGCCGTTTGACGTTAACGAAAGTCACTTTTCCGAAACCGCCGGGCGGCTGATGTATCGGCAAAGACATTCCGCGATGTGATAGGTGAGTGCTGATCAGTGACAAGCTGCGGTAATGGCGGTGGAATTGGGTTGCGACGAGGGTATCCTTGAGCTGGTGCATTTGCTGACTTAACACGGCCTGCGAGATATTGAACTCTTTCGCGGCCAGCGTAAAATTCTGGTGGCAGGCAGTTACCTCGAAAGTGCGCAACTGGTTGAGACGGGGTCTTTTCAAGATATTAAGATATAAGTTTTACTAATAGATGATGATGGTTAATATCGTTTGACCCAAAAACAAGGGCTTCGTAAAGTTGCGCAATAATTAACGGAGCCATCTCAACATGCATTATTTCAAGTACCTCGATGATATCGAAATCGAACACGTGCACCAAGCCTCGCTCGAAATTCTCGACCAGACCGGCTTGCTAGTGCGCAACGAAAAGGCTCGTAAACGTTTTGCTAAACACGGCTGCCGAGTCGACCATGAGAGTCAGATCGTAACCTTCCCGCCGGCGGTTATCGAGGAGTTCCGCGCGATGCTACCGCCAACGTTTACGTTTCGCGGCCGCGACCCGAACCTAGATGTCACAATTCCACGCAAGCTGCCAGTGATCGCGACTACGGGCTCGGCGCCGGATATGGTCGACCCGGTCACCGGTATCACACGGCGTGCGTGCTCTGACGATATCGCGCGCATTGCCCACTTGGTTAACCAGCTGCCTGGCTACGACCTGTTTTCGGTTTCGACGCTGGCCGCCGACGCGCCGAAAGACCAGTTTAGCCTGTCGCGTTTTTACCCGGCGCTGAAGAACTGCGTCAAACCCATTCGCACAAATGTCTATGACCGGCGCGAGTTGGAGCAAGTGCTCAAACTTGGAGAATTGATCGCCGGCTCGAAAAAAGCATACCAGGAACGGCCCTTCATCAACTTCGGTTATTGCCCAATCGTATCGCCCCTAACGATGGATTTCGACAGCACCGAAATGCTGATGATCTGCGCCGAAAACGACATCACGGCCTACGGCACGGTGTGCCCGATGGGCGGCCTGTCGACGCCGCTGTCGCTGACCGGCATGTTGACGATGATGAATGCCGAATGGCTGGCCGCGGCGGTGTTGGCGCAAATGTCGAAACCGGGCACTGCGCAGATTTATAATTTCCTGCCGGTGTTCGCCGACATGCGCGACGGTGCCTATGCCGCCGGCGCAATCGAGGTCGGCATGATGACCTCGGCCGCATGCCAGATGGCCAGGTTTTACAACGTACCCTCCGGCGGTTACCTCGGTTTGACTAATTCGAAAATCAACGATGCACAGGCCGGCTTCGAAAAAGGCATGTCGCCGCTGTTGGCTGCGTTATCCGGGGTCGACTTCATCGTCATGGGCGGGCAGCTCGACGCGCTGATGTCCTTCGATTTCGCCCAGGTCGTGATCGACAGTGAAATCGCACAGATGATCAAGCGTGCGTGCGGGGGGTTCGGTTTTTCCGACGAAAGTATGTCGCTTCAGGAAATCAAGGATACTGGCCCTGCCGGTATGTTCGCAGGCAATCCGACCACTCTCGAACGCATGCATACGGGGACCTTCATGCCCGAGATTGCCGACCGGAAGATGCGCGAACAGTGGGAGCTAGATGGCGCCTTGCACATCCATCAGCGCGCGCTCGACTACGCACGCACGGTCCTAGCCGAGTCCAACCCGGCAGTGCTCGAAGCAGCGGTCGACGATCGCGTGCGCGCCGGCTTCGACGGGCTGGTCGCTGGCGACTCGATACTTCCCGACGGCTGGCAGGCCTTCGACGTCAGGGCAAAACCCACGCGCCAACGTCGGCCCAGTCACCGCAGAAGAAGGCAAACTTAAAGGAGTTCTTCTCCACCCCAAGTGCAGCAGCTAAGTGATGTAGATTTCCAGCTAGGCGACGGTCAGACGTATCAGAATGACAGTGGTGCTTTGATTGTGAGAGCGCCGCAGGCGAAAATGGTGGCCACGTCCTGATTTAAACAGGTGAGGTTCTCCCTGTAAAACAGGCGGTTAAATTACTTGTGTGTTTTCCTCGTTTTTTACCGGCGTCATATAATTTTAAAAAACATACCTACGTTTACGATTGTAAAATATCTCTGTGAATTTAAGAGATAGTTCCTACATAGCTGCTGGAGAAATGAATGGTATTGAGCAACTCGTCACCTGTTTCTACACTGTTATGAGCGAGTTACCAGAAGCTGCTAAAATTCGGGATATGCATCCATCGGACTTAACAACTTCAATCGATAAGCTGTCTTGCTTTTTATCTGGCTGGCTCGGTGGCCCCAGGCTTTATGCCGAGAAATACGGTGCTTTTGGCATGCCACAGGTTCATAAACATCTTAATGTCACTGAGTTAGAACGTGATGCGTGGTTATTGTGCATGTTCCATGCGCTTGAGCAACAGCTCTCTTATACCGAACCTTTTAAAAAGTATATGCTTCGTCAGTTAGCCATTCCAGCGGAACGTATTCGCCTAGTCTGTTCAGGCAGCTAATAGTTAAAAAGGGGCCTGTACTGCCGAAGGCCAGAAAACTGTTTGATAAAGAAAATTCCAACAGAATGTTAAGTATTGATGAGTTGCACAGACTCTGAGCGAGGCCAAAATGCAACATGAAAACTATATTTTATGATAGGTTAAACTGACTTAAGTTTAAATAATCTAAAAGCGACTGTTTTTGATCAATAAACAAGCTATAGGTACTGTTTGTTTTGAGCACCATTGCTTAGCTAGTTGTAAAATCAACAAAACTGCTAGCCAAATAGAGACTTAATGGGGGCAATTAAACCTCAACGAGTTCAATTAGCATGAGTTTTGAGTTAAATTATCAGTTTCAGCTTGTCTCCTTAGCCTCTCACCAACATAATTGATATTTTGATGAAGCCTTAACCATGAAACTCAAACCTATCGTATTATTGTTTAGTCTAGCGTTACTCATGGGGCTCTCTGGCTGTGGTAATAAGGGTTCATTGACCCTGCCAGATGATGAAAAGAAAACGGAACGTCAAAGCACTGATTATTAGTAAGAAAGGGACTTAAAAATATTACTTGGCATCACTGAAGAGAAACTATTTTGGATCATTTTAATTACAAAGACGGCTCACTTTTTTGTGAAGATGTTGCTATTAGCACCCTGGCTGAAACATACGGCACGCCGTTGTATGTGTATTCTCGAGCTACTTTAGAGCGTCATTGGCATGCATTTGATGATGCTTTAGCAGGTCGTGAACACCTGGTTTGCTATGCGGTTAAAGCCAATTCAAATATTGCTGTACTAAACGTGCTAGCGCGGCTTGGATCTGGTTTTGATATCGTCTCCAGTGGCGAATTACAGCGTGTTTTACGAGCGGGTGGCGATCCATCGAAGATCGTATTCTCTGGCGTTGGTAAGCAGGCACACGAAATGGCATTGGCACTCGACACGGGTATCCATTGTTTTAATATTGAATCCGAACAGGAACTCGACTTGCTTAGCCAGGTAGCGACTGAGAAGAATATGACTGCATCCGTCTCATTTAGAGTTAACCCGGATGTTGATGCCAAAACGCATCCCTATATTTCAACGGGACTAAAAGAAAATAAATTTGGCATTGCGTTTGATGATGCCGATAGAATTTACCTCAAAGCGAACCAACTGCCGCATATTGATGTGATAGGCATCGACTGCCATATTGGGTCTCAGCTTACCGAACTGTCGCCGTTTATCGATGCGCTCACGCGTCTGCTGGCTTTAGTCAAACGTTTGAATCAGCAAGGCTTGAATATTGACCATATGGATCTCGGTGGTGGTCTAGGTATTCGTTATCAAGACGAAACCCCACCTTTGCCCAGTGATTGGGCAAATGCCTTGCGCGACCAGCTATCGAATTTTGAAGGTACTATTGTGGTTGAACCAGGTCGAGCTATTGCAGGTAACGCTGGCATTCTAGTGAGTCAGGTCAACTACTTAAAACTATCTGACGAAAAGAACTTTGCCATCGTTGATGCTGCAATGAATGATTTGATCCGACCGTGCCTTTACAGTGCTTGGCAGGATATAATTCCAGTTCAATTGGGTAGTACGGAAACAGAGCTAGAATACGATATTGTCGGTGCTATTTGTGAAACAGGCGATTTCCTAGGAAAACAGCGAATGATGAAACTAGCCCAAAATGATCTGCTAGCGGTTCGCTCTTCGGGTGCCTATGGATTTGCAATGGCCTCCAATTACAACACGCGTAATCGTGCCGCTGAAGTCATGGTTGATGGTGATCAGCATTATTGCATTCGTCAACGTGAAACCTTCGATGATCAGGTCAGTGGCGAATCGCTGCTACCTGAATAGGGTTGATTTAATGGCTATTAAATTCACCAAAATGCATGGTTTAGGTAATGACTTTGTGGTTATTGATGCAATTAATCAGCAGTTTGAGTTAGATGGCGCTGAAATTAAACGGTTGTCTGATCGTAACTTGGGTATTGGTTTTGATCAAATGCTAGTAGTCGAAAAAGCCCAGTCTGATCAAGCTGATTTCAAATATCGCATTTTTAATGCGGATGGTGGAGAAGTCGCTCAATGTGGCAATGGTGCGCGTTGTTTTGCACGTTTTGTTCACGAGCAAAAACTCAGTGATGCTAAGGTAATTTTGGTTGAAACCAGCGCAGGTTTGCTGCAACTAGAAATAATAGATGCGAACCGGGTTAGAGTTAATATGGGCTTACCCACGTTCGACCCAAAACAAATTCCGCTCAATACGACCGTGCGTTGTGAGCAGTACGAAATTAATCTCGACGGCCAAGTGATTCTGTTCAGTGCATTGGGTATTGGTAATCCACATATGGTTATTGTGGTCGATGACGTCAATCAGTGTGATCTGGAGACGTTTGGTCCAATATTGGAAGCGCATCCTTTTTTCCCTGAACGGGTCAATGTTGGATTCATGCAAGTTGTCGATAGAAAAAACTTTACTCTACGTGTTTTTGAGCGCGGTGTTGGCGAGACGCAAGCTTGTGGCAGTGGTGCTTGTGCTGCAACGGTTGCTGGTTTTCAGCTCGGTATTTTGGATGCCGAAACTACGGCTCAACTGACTGGCGGTACGCTTCAGCTAGAATGGCAGGGAGAAGCTAATCCAGTTATGATGACGGGAGAAACTGCTCTAGTTTTTCAAGGCGAAATTATTGTCTAGCACTAATACAAGTGACAACTTAAGAGAAAAAGAATGCCCAAAGTCAGCGCTAAATCAGATCAGTTAGAAGAATCAAAGGTCATCGAGTATTTACAGGAAAATCCTGAAACGTTGATGTCTTATCCCGATATTTTTACGAGCCTTTCGATTCCGCATCAAACGCGTGGTGCAATTTCATTGGTTGAGCGGCAAATGATTTTGTTGCGTGATGACAATCGAATGAACAAAAAGCACATGGATAATTTAGTGAGCATCGCTCGTGAAAATGAAGAGCTTAATCAGCGTTTTCACCGTCTTGCGCTCGAGTTAATGAGTAACGATCAGCTGCACGACGTTTTATCGCTGGTTCAGGATCAAGTGCAAACATTTTTTCATACGGACTATGTTTGTTTTAAATTTTTGCCAACCATTAGTGATCCCAAAAAATACCTTGGTACCCATTATCTTGAGGTGAACAGTGGCGTTGTCGATACCGTTACCACATGGGTTTCTAACCGAAAACCAATTTGTGGAGAGCAGGAAGCAAGCACCAATGTCGCATTGTTTGGTGCGGATCTAAACGTTCAGTCTTGCGCTATTATTCCGCTTTATCATGCCTCTGATCTGGGTGTGCTTTGTCTTGGCAGTACTAATAAAAAACATTTTACTGAAAAAATGGGCACTATTTTTCTACAGCAACTGGGTGAATTGGTTAGTGCCCGTTTGCAAGGACTGTTAGCTGGCTAACCGTATGAAAGGGCAACAATCGCAATATTTGGATTCTTATATCGACATGTTGCGTAGTGAAAAATATTACTCACCTCACACTTGTAAAAGTTATCGCCGTGACCTTGATAAATTTGCTCTCTACCTACAAGACTATAATATTACTCAATGGTCTAAAGTTTTCTTTGAGCAGGTCAGTAGTTACGCCGCGCATCGTTTTCGAAATGGGCTTAAAAGCAGTTCTATCCAACGTGAGCTTTCTTCAATTAGGGGGTTATATCAATACTTAATTCGTCAAGGCGTGGTGAAGAGTAATCCGGCAAAAGACGCCAGTGCGCCAAAGCCTGATCATTTACTGCCAAAAACTTGTGATGCAGAGCAGGTGGGTCAACTGTTAGATGGCAATGAAACAGACAGTGCTTTAACCATTCGTGACTTAGCTATATTTGAGTTTATTTATTCATCTGGTTTACGTCTGGCTGAACTGGTTGGCATTGACATCTTCGACATGGATCTCAATCAACAGCAAGTGATCGTTACCGGTAAAGGTAACAAGACGCGCTACTTACCGATTGGTTCGAAGGCAATTATTGCAATCAACCGCTGGTTAAAAATCCGTCCAGAATTTGTTCGGGCTGATACTGGCAATGCTTTATTTTTGAGCAAACTCGGAAAGCGAATATCTCATCGTAATGTCCAGGCTCGACTCAATGTGTTATCAAAAAAACGAACTCTCAATCAACACCTGTCGCCCCACACATTGCGCCACTCTTTTGCTACTCACCTATTGGAATCGAGTGGTGACTTGCGTTCCGTACAAGAATTATTGGGTCATGCTAATATCAGCACGACTCAAATTTATACCCACTTGGACTTCCAGCATTTAGCCAAGGTTTATGATTCAGCTCATCCTAGGGCCAAGAAAAAATCATAGTCAGCTTTGACCTAGCGATCCTATCATTCAATAAACAGTTTATTTGTTTTGATGCTCATGCATAAAAGTTTTAATGTATTTTTTATAAGGCAAAGCTTCGACTTAATAGTGTGGAAATCATTTAGGATGTCATTGCAGCAGAATAGACTTTGGTTAAAGGAGATAGCAGCGCATGCTGAAAATTTTTAAAGTTAAATCAATACCGCGATTAGATTGGAGTTCACCAACACCCTTTAATCTTCGCCCTAAACTGCTTACCTTTTTCTATTTGAACTTAGGCTTGGTTTTGTTTGGGTTGGGTGAAGCATTGTTGATTGCCAGTGGTGCAGGTGTCAGCCCCTGGACCGTGCTGGCACAAGGTGTTTCGAGTAAAACAAACTGGAGTATTGGTTTTTCCACCATGATAGTCAGTTTTAGTGTCTTATTCATGTGGATACCTTTACGCCAAAAGCCCGGCATAGGTACCATTTTAAACGCTTTGATTATCGCTTTTATGATCGATTTTTCGTTGCACTTATTACCCAGTCCTCAATTGCTTGTGTGGCAATTGGTTCAAGTATCTATCGGAATATTAATCATTGGTATTGGATCCGGTATTTATCTGACTGCCAACTTAGGGGCGGGCCCCAGAGATGGCCTAATGACGGGATTACAAATCAAGACAAATTTTCCCATCGCAAATATTCGAATCGCTCTAGAAATCACCGTTGTTTCTATTGGTTGGTATTTAGGGGGTGTCGTAGGGATAGGCACAGTCATGTTCGCATTTGGGGTTGGGCCGTGTGTTGCGATAGGAATATTGCTAGTTCGAAAGTGTCTGTGAGATAGCCTCTGGTTAGATTGGCATTCTAGTAACCGCGTTCAGACTGTATCGGGTTAAGCAGCGGTTTATGTGTGAGAAAAAGTTGCATGTTGCGCAGGAAAAGTTCGAGTGTCATTGGCACATAGCCATCGCCATCATCCGCTGAGATATGGGGTGTGATGATGAGGTTTTTAGTGTGCCAAAGTCGAGATGATTTGGCAATGGGCTCTGGGTCGAATACGTCTAGTATGGCACCACGCAGGCTGCCTTCGTCGAGCTTGTCACAGAGTGCAACATAGTCAATGAGTGCTGCTCTGCCTATGTTGACAATACCCGCCGTTTTTTTCATTAAGTTGAGCCGACGTCGGTTTAATAATCCGCGCGTTTCAGGTGTATCTGGTGTGGCGGTTAGCAGGTAGTCGGCACGGGGTAAAACCTTATCCAGCTGATCGGTCATGACTACTTCATCGCAACCATCGACGCCTCTTCCACTGCGATTAACACCAATCACATGGACGCCCAAAGCCTGTACTTTTTTAGCCGCTGCGCCACCGAGGCTACCCGGACCAATGACAACTAATGTTTTGCCTGCAATGGGTGAGGCATATAACGAGTCATAAACTTTCAGGCGTTGATTAGTTACAACAGCAGGCATATGTGAATGCAGCATTAAAATGCTCATTAGTCCAAACTCACCTGCCTTGGCTGCGTGGACGCCTTTATTATTAGTAAGTACGACTCCATTAGGAATCCAGTCCATGGGTAACATATGTTCGACACCCGCACCAATACAGTGAATCCATTTTAAATTGGGTGCCACTTGAGCCAGATTTTTCATAGGTAAATCCCAAGTCAGCAATACATCGGTATCAGCCATAGATGAATTGAAGTTATCAGTATCCCAATCGACAAAAGTGTCTAAATGCTGGTCCATGCCTTCAAATTTTTTAATGGCCTCTGCGAAGCGTTTTCGAGTAATAGTGAATACAGCCTCACCATCTGGCGTATTAGGAAACGATCCATCAGCCCAACGATTATTCTTAATATGAACTTTAATTTTCAATTTTTTTTCTATCATTGTCTTCGAGTGCTTTTAATTGTTCGATGATCCTATTGTCCCGCTCTGAACCACTGAGGGCATCCCCTGAAAAAATGATATCCATTACTTGCTGATTGGCATTGCGTAACAACTCCGGTTCTTTGTTTTTATTGACATTTGGTCGCTTCAATATGGTATCGCTGCCATAGGTTGGAATAACTCCATCACCTAGAACATTGTTACTGAGGACAGCAGGTTGAGGTGGGCGTCTACCCTTTTTTAAATTACGACAGTATTTTCTAATTTGTGCTCGGTACATAGAAATGCCGCGATCTCCTGATACAAGGTATTCTTTTTCATGGTCAGAAATAGTGCCCATGCCCTCTACAGCTTCGACATCGCCCGGGTTGGCCTGCTTTTCGTCATAACTGCGATCAAGCAATTCACCCTGTTCAATCCTTTGCATACCCTCTGGTGTGTTGAACTCAATCGGATCGCCACGTTCGCCAAAATTACCCCAGGCAAAAGCAATGCAACTCTCATCATCAACAGGGACAACCCAGCGTGTGAAGGCACTCCGGCCAAAGTAACGTTGTTGACTTCCATCGGCAGCGAAAGCAGAGCCAGACTGAGTAAAGTTGGGTAACACTAACTCATTGACTCGAATCCAGACGTTATCGCCAACTCGACGAGAAGCGGTTCCAAAGAATCTAACTTTTAAATGTTCATAGAATTTAATTTCGCCCATTTCACCAAAGCCATCAGAGAATTGCGACTGATGCAAAAACGCCGTGTGAACCGGGTCAACAATAGCGTCAAGTACCTGTATCCAGTTACATTTAAATGGTGCAGCATAGGGCGTCATGACCATATCAGGCAAATCAAAAGTATCGTAGATTGGAAACTCAGGTAACTCGCCCATAGGGCCCATATAGGCAAAAAGTAATCCTTTATATTGTTTCACGGGATAAGCCCCAAGGCGCACTTTTTGTTTCGCGTTGGAGGCTGAAATTGAATCCTTTGGTTCACCAGGAATATCAAGCACCGTACCATCCACATCAAAAGCCCAGCCGTGGTAGCAACAGCGAATGCCGTGATCGTCACAGTGCCCAAATTCAAGTGAGGCTCTTCGGTGGGGACATTTTTTATGGACTAGCCCGTACTGGCCTGATTTATCTTGAAATAACACCAACTCTTCGTTAAGAATTTTGATTAGCTGAGGTTTATTGCCCAGCTCGCTGGTAATAAACACGGGATGCCAATAACGACGCAGGTACTCACCACAAACGGTACTGGGACCAGTTTTGGTTAAATCACTTATCGACCCACCGGTCCAAGTTTGATGATATCCGCAGTAACTTTCGAAGTTTTCTCGGTCTAAGGCCTCAGTATCCTTCATTTATTTACCTTTAGGCTGGCTTTTGGGTGGGCTCAGCAGAATAGATTTTCGAATAGCCCCCATATTGAGCAGAAAAGCTCTTATGCTCATATACGGACAATAAGCCCTTAAATAAGAGTTATTAGTACTGGTATATGTTTGATTATTGATCTGAAAGAATGTGTCTGATTTAACGATATTCAGTCACAACCTTGCAAGCGACATAAACGAGCCTACAATAAGACGAAATGGAATACCTAAGTTGACCCTTACCATTGAGGACTCCAAGTAATGCAAACCAATCGGCGTAAACTCGTTACACCGCCTTTGCACTGGCTAAGAGCATATGAGGCTTCCGCCAGACACTTAAGCTTTACCAATGCTGCAGCTGAGTTGTTTATCACTCAGTCAGCGGTGAGTAAGCAAGTACGTCTGCTAGAATCACATTTAGGTCAACAACTGTTTACGAGAGAGCACCGTGGTCTGAACTTGACTGAGGCGGGTCGCAACTATCTACCCACTATCATTCGAGCCTTTAATACACTCGATCAGGGTACGCGGACTTTTTTGGGATATTCGACTAATCAAAATCTCCACATTAAAGCTAATTATTCTTTTTCTGTGTTTTGGTTAAGCAGTCACTTACATGAATTTATGGCACTTTATCCCAAAATAGAACTCACTGTATCTACCGCACTTTGGGAGCAGGACTTTTCGACCAGTAATGCTGATATTGAAATACACGTTGGGAGACGAGATTTTTTTTCAGATCAGGCTATACAGCTCGCTGAGGAAAAAATATATCCAGTCTGTTCACCTGAAATGGCCAAGCGACTTAAAGTACCGTCAGACATGCTAAACGAAAGAATACTCGACTTAACGGGCATCAGCGATAGTTGGAACTATTGGGCATCGCAAGCTGATCAAACCGATTTAGAAATTATTCAGCGTCATTACTTCAGCACCTTTGCATTATCACTCAACATGGCCCGCGAGGGCAGAGGTATCTCTTTAGGGCAATCAACTCTGGTTGAATCGTCAATACAACGGGGTGACTTAGTTTGTCCATTTGAATTACCCGTTGATGGGCTTGATCATTATTTTTTGCAGCAAGACTTGATCAACACACCTCACCCGCATGCTAACGACTTTGTTGAGTGGATCGTGCGAAAATTTTCAAACGAATGTAAATAACTTCAAGCAGAAATTGCTAAAAATTTTAATATCCAAAGTAGCGTCTATTGTAGGTGATTTTAAAGATAATATGGCCATTTCAGAAAATTTCGGTGTCTGACTGACAGATTTATTGATATTGGTTAAGCACCCTACAAGAAATCAATATCAACCAAAAGCTCAAGGGTTAAGCCAAGTTGATTCAGGAATGTTTGATCTTAAAATTGAACTTTTTTAATTCAAGTGGCGGGACCTAAGCCACCGCCACTTGATTTGGTAATTGTCGCAGCTTAAACGGCAACAACTTTGTTTGCGCAAGGACCTTTCTGGCCTTGGCCAACTTCAAATTCAACCGCTTGGCCGTCATTCAAAGTTGCATATTCACCGCCAGCTTGAATTTCTGAATGATGAACAAACAAATCCTTACCACCATCTTCAGGTGTAATAAAACCGAAACCTTTATCGGCATTGAACCATTTAACTGTACCTTTACTCATTTTCTTTACTCATTTTTTGTTGGTGAAATATAAAAATTATATCCGAATTCACCGGTTCGAATATAACGTGAAAGTTTTTTCAAAAGAATATACGTCTAAATTTAGGTGCGCCATAGGCGTAAATTGAGTTGAAATGTAGGTTGGTTATTGTATATTTTTATCCAATTATATTTTAAATTGTACCATTTTTCTAACAGCATACCGATTAATTCGCACTATGAACAGTTTTGTAACACTTGAAAAGTATTTGATTCAGTATTGATAGTCATATGTTTTGACTAAATGATTATACAGATCATCCCATTAACGACGTTTAAGTGGTTTTAAAAGTGAGTAAGGCGTTAGACATATTTTGAACCAGTCGTGTAAATGGTTAAGAATACACAGCCTTTATTCCCACTCAAAAAATTCTTATCATAAGTACCTGTTTCAGCTGCACTTGCCCACCCAGCATAAACCCATATGCCATCAACCCTAGCACTTCCTTGTAGCAAATATATAAATTCTGGACCCTTGTGTTGATGATCTGGAAATAAGGTATTGGGCAAGAACCGATACAACTCCATTATTTGGTCATTGGCCTGGGGCAACTTTTTAATTTCAACGCCACTCGCCGCTTCGTATTGTTCCCAATCCATGGAACTGGAATCGGCAAAACTATATTGAGGCTTCATAACATTGCGGTCCTTTTATAAATCTGCAAACGTCATGAAAGCGACGAATAATAGTTAAGAATAAAATAAAAAAAGTTAGAGTGTAGCAACACTTATAATCTCGATTTTAAAAGCCTGTTGACTGAGGTATGGAATAGGTTCCAACGACGTGCGCTACCGCTTTTTCATCCCCTTCAGAATATAAAGAAACTTCACCAACAATGAGAGACTTACCTACTTTTAGTAAGGTGCATTGACCAATAATATCTTTTGTTGATGACGGTTTGCGCATAAAATTAATCGACAGGTTAGTGGTTACTGCAAGTGCAACTATGCCAATTTCACCTAAAATAGCGACATATAATGCATAATCAGCGATCGTCATTAAAACGGGTCCTGAAACCGTGCCACCAGGCCTCAATTCATTAAACCCTATGGTATGCCTTACCGTGGCAGATTGACCTCCGACCGCTTCAACAATGCACTTGGCTTGAGGAAAATCATTTTTCATGAAATCTTCGATTTCTGTCTTAGTCGCCAAAAAAGTTCTCCTAAAAATTGAAGTCTTATTAAATGATCAGTTACGAATAATAGAATAGTAGTTGATCAAAAGTTAGTTATTTTCCCTCAAGACAAAATTGAAGTCACCTAAAAATACCTTATAGAAAAATAGTGTGAATAGGCAATGCTCATTATGAATATTTAATCTTTTGAATTAAATAAAAAGGCCATGCTCACATTAGGTTTTAAAAATAAAATTAGTAGATACATTATTCGGATAGTTTTAAACATGATCAGTTGGCGATGAGGGAAAAATGTCAGTCAGAGTTAAAGACTGAAGTATATTAATATCAATGTATGACGTAACCAGTATGAGAATTATTGACGGAAAACTATAGTAAATCACTTTGGGCCCAAGAATTTGGATTAAATCCTCGAACTCTGCATTCAACTTGCGGCTTGTGAATCACAATCGCTCTCTCTGAGAATGGCCTGAACTCACCCTTTATAAAACCCAGAATTTGCCAACCAATCATTCCAGTTGTGCAGTTAAAAAATTGATCAATAACGTAACCACTCTTAAATAAACCATCTTTTGTTTGGTACATCGCTGAAAAATCGATGGTTTTTCCACTCCACCCTGCAAAAGGGTAGTCGTACCCACCTTGGGTGTTGTCAGCGTTTCTTATGTCTTTAATCAAGCCAATACCTAACATTAATATTGTAATTAAACCAACGGTAGAGAGAATGTATTTGATCAACGCAATATCACTCTTAAAAGGTTTAGTAAAGAACCTCTAAGCAGGAGCAAAGAGGTACCTAGCATCAAAAATAATTGGGAGCGGTGTAATCATAAAAAAATAGCATCATAATCACTATAGTCCCGAGACACCAATGAGTTTGGGGTTTTTATCAATAGTGCCATCATATTTCATAACGGAAAATTGTTTATTACGTAAAGCATAGGGGCGGTAGGAAGTTACTTGATTGAACCTGTCGCAAACACTCTGATGAATAATAGGAGTATCTGCTTTTGATGGCATATCATTTTCATTAACTCTGACTAAACGTGGTGCCAAGGTTTTAGCTAAAACACTTGAACGTTTTTGTTCGTGAAGAACACCATTTGGTAATGGATTAATATTTAGGTCGTCCCAGCAAATACAGTCTTGAGCGCCCTCTATTATTAAATCTTTAAAATTTAATTGGTCATTGGTTAAAATCTGTAAATCATCCTTAACGCAGTCCATCATAAATTTCAGCGTAATGTCTGACAACCCGTCGAACCAAAAGCTACCGCCAATATCAGAGTGAACGCCAGAAAACCAAATTTCAGTAATTCTATCGTCTTTATTAAATAGAGTTGGCTGAAAAGCCAAACGTTTTTCATCAACAGCAACTAAGTGCACGGCTTTTTTAATATGCGAGCCCATGTTCCCATCTTCAAATACTATGTTGCTGGCTGGGTAGGTATCGGGGTTCAAATCAAGCGAGCCTCTTGTGGCAGCAACAGTATCAAATACGCCTAGAAACTCTACATCCTTACCACAATGTGCAGCAAACATTCTAGCAATGGCTGCACCTCGACTAAAACCGAATATATAAATTTTATCACCTTTCTCAAAGCAGTCGTTTAAATCTTGGGAAGCCTGGTCGCGAATATCATCCATATCACCATAAGGAGGGGCAACCATGGCGTTAATTTTTTTCCAAAGCCAATTACCACGAGTGCCGACCCCGCTATAATAAAAGCTAAGTTGATCGGTGGTTTTATCATTTTTTTCATTAAGTGGATTTAATTTACCACCAAAGAATGCGTGAAGTTTCAATATATTACTAATGCTAGAGTCTTCAAAAAAATCACCAGCATCTTCTGGGTCGTTACAAGTACCATCAAAGTTTAAAATTATACTTTTCATTTATATAGTCCTTAGTCAAATTGAATAACGCAGTAAAAAATGAATTTGTTATTTACGTTACTTTTAAGTTTCCTGTTAAAAGGCAATGCGATTTTAATAAATAAACTACGATACTAATTTTATTGATGAGGTTTATAGGACTTAAATAATTCTCAAAAAGGGTATTAATTTGAGAAAAATTAGAAGGAGAATGAAATATCTATGATTATTTAAAATCCTTTTTAGTTTAATATTACCTATAAACACTGTTAATTTGATATAGACTTATTTTTCTATTAGAAAGCCACAAATATAATTTTAATTGAACACCGAAAGTAAGCTTTATTCTGTGTTGTAAAGCACAATTGTAGTTAAGGTTATTAAAGTAATATTAATAGAAGGTGTTTAATTAATGCTAAAAGTAAACGAGAGAAGACGACTTTAAAAGCCTTAACTCAGACATTGGCAGATAGACACTTTGGCGCATAATTGAGCGGCAACTAGAGTAATAATTAGTTGATTGGGTAGAGGGTCATTAAAATGTGCCTAGTGAGATCACAAAGCACATTAGATTCAGAAATGCATACTTTTAAAAGTAATGGCTAGTGCGTTTGGCTCGACATTTCAATCATTTCAGAAATCTCAAGTGTGCCATTAATCTCTAAAAACGGACACGACTCACCTGCCTTCACTGCATCAGCCATAGAAGGTAACTTAATAATACTAAGGCCTGACATCGCCGTAGTGCTACCAATACCAGAAGAGCCATTAGGTTGAACGGTATGAGTATCTTTAAACGGTATAGCAGGACTGATAACCGCATCCCCTAGAGATGATAGCCATTGCTGATATTTGGTAAAATGCTTTTGTCCCTCTTCTGGATTAGACGGGTATTCTCCGCCTAGGTAAACAAATATGTATTGCGGCATAACTAAAATCTCTTGAGTATATTGTCAATGTTACAGGGTTTAGTAGGGACTTTTGAAGCACAAAGTATTTTTTTTCATGTTTTTCATACAGCAACAACACAATTTGAGACCAAAGTTGACTATTCTCGTATCTATAGGATGATGATTTTGGAATGTAAAAGCAAAAAGTAAGATGAAAAATTTTATAAGTGCTTTAACTAGTAGCGTATAACATGAAGAAAAATCAGGTGATTTGAGTGGCTTGATGAAAAATAATTTTCCAATGACTGCTACAGAGCCTCCAGACTGAACTTCTAATAGACCCTTTAGTGCTAACACCATTAATGCCCAGACTGGTCGCCTGATAAGTCGCTAAAACTAAATCTGGTGTTAACTCACGAGTTTTAAAATCATTTAAAGTCCACTTCATATCTTTATCTTTTTTTAAAAGCCAAAAAATAACCTCCTTGCGAGAAGATATTTTTCCAACAACTCCAATTTCTTCAAATGACTGACTTAATAGTTCATCGATGATCTCAGGACTTTTATCAAAATCAGAATGTAATAGCTTATATTCTAATGATTTAATGTGGTTTTTAATATCAATCATGAATTAGTTTCTGAATAAAAAAATTAACAGTAATGATTTGGGCAGTTTATAAATTAATTCAAATCATTAAAACAACAGCGGCCCTATGGAATATGAGACGAGCAGGTTTTGTCTTTGACCGATGGAATAACGACACTTCAAATTTTTTTAAATTAAGGTGCTTTTTTAAAAATGAACGCAGCACGACTGTTTTATTCAGACTGACATCTGAGCAAAGTAAAGACTTTAAGATAATGGAGCCATCTTCACCAAAATAAACAATATCACAATCAGGGTCGTCACAAAAAAATAGTTTTATTTTTATGATCCCATTCCTAAAGCTCATTAATAGGCAGGAGCTTACCATTAGCTGAAACCCATTGATGTAACTGTCTATTAACAGGATAATATCGTACTTTTAAATACCTTGAAAACCATAATTAGAAACACTTAGCGAGTATCAAGCACCTAATTCCCATAACAATTCCCGTAACAGAAGAGAAACTTGGGGCAAGGGACTATAGATTTCCCCAAGCATTAAGATACTACACCGATAGAAAATTTAGAAAATAATCGAAACCAAGCAGTTTATAAATAACAAAATCGAATCATAAATCAACAGACGATGACAATGAAGATATTCCTACTCTCGATGATTTTGCAAAGGGAATTGATGCCTAAGAAGACAAAGACTACGTAACTGCATTCAAGACGTTGAAACCACTTGCTGAACAAGAGCATGTGGATGTTCAGTTCCATCTGATGGCGATGTACAGCATTGAACTGGATGTTTTATTTAAGACGACAAAGCTGGCATTAAGTGGTTTGAGCTAATGACTGAAAAGGGACATGCGAAGGCTCAGTTCGGTCGGGGTTTGACGTATAAGATAGGAGACGGTGCGTTGTATAAGACCGCTGTCGCGCCCCCATGTGGTTGAATATTCCCGCTTCAAAGGGGCTTGAACTCGCTGGGAAAAAGTCACGACAACATTGCAAAAGAAATGGCCATCTCTCTGATAGCTAAGGCCCAGAAATTAGCCCGTGAATGTTTGGCTAAGAATTACAAGCGTTGTTAGGCTGCAACTGCCGACCCTAGGCCGCCTGTGCACCTTCCCTGCGGTAGGAAGGATGCTTACACCCAAGGTATAGGGTCTGTGTTGTTTACCATCGTTCTTCAACGTGTTTATCAGCTCTTGTCCTGCGGTTGAAAGTTCATGCTTCTGTCGATTGGAGCTCAGTAGGTCGAACCTCTTCCAGATCTCAGAAAAGCAGATTGAGTTGACTAATCGAGTATATTATAATTTCATTATGTTCTTTGGTAAGGAACTAATTTTTTTATATTTTAAGTCTTAAAGGTGCTAATTATGTTGTCTATGCTTTTTTTTGCTGCTGCAGTGCTCCCATTTGTTGTTATAGTCGCTGTGGTATTAGTTGTTGCTATTGGGTTAGTTTAACTTAGCCCCTATTTTGATAGCCTTAGTGTTATACTCTAAGGCTAAGGGGAATTAGGAAAACTTATGAACAGCATACCAAGTCTTAAATCATTTTCTATATGCTTGTCTTTGATTGATCGATTATCGCAGTTTTTTTGGATTCGCTGTAATATTTACTTTATCTATTGGACGCAGCAATTGATGGGCAAATTTTAGAGTCAATTGTCTGTTTCAGTTCTTAATTTCTATTAATGTCCAGTCAATCGTTTTAGCGGCTATGGTCATTTTTTTTATAGTCTAGCCTTGGTTCCATCATTGATAAGCAAAAACTTACAGGCACAGATAGGATCGACACTAACCGTATTTCATGGTCCAGTAACTGCACCTACATTGATTGATGAAGGTGTTTAGGGTTATTCAGCTGGAGATTTACCTTGACTGGTAAATCCGATCAGATTCAAATTCAAGGTGTTGGGAATTACGCCAGCACTGGTCAACATTTAAAAAAAGGTTACCGTTAAAACTTAGCATTATTGGTGAGACAGGGCGATATGTGGGTGCCTTAGGAAAAGCTGAAAACAACAGATCTCAGTAACGCTGGTTGTCAGTATAAGATATATGGAAAACTTAAGAACAACAGGTAGGATTAGACCATCTTAAATTTGAATAAAGCCAAAAGCACAGGTCAATAACGAACGTACCGTTTATAACCCTCCCAAAAAAAAGTGTGGCTTGGTAATCTTGGGTTACTCGGCCCAATTTTTTTTGGCCATTTTTGATCAGTGCTATAAGCTTGAACAGGTTGGTGACTCGACTTCAAAAAAAACCACGGAAGCCGTTGAATGGGTCAAACTGTTCATCAAGCAGAAAAGGTATATCATTTTTAATAGTTGGCAAACTATTAAACGTAGAAAAAAGGTATGTTTTTTCTCCCTTAAACCAAATACTTTAAAATTGTCAGTCATTGGTGATTATGCAAGTTATTGACCTAGTTATCCCCAATAAGTGTGTCTGACGATTATATTTATCTAGGTTAACAATTTGTCTCAATCAGTTAAAAACCCGGATAGGTAATACAGAAATAATGTAGGTCTCCAGAGGTCAAACCACCGTTTTTTTATAATGCTAAGGTCGCTGGTCAACCCATCTTGTTAATGGTTGTCCAAATTAGGTCTGGTGGTAAATGAAAAATTTCAATCTACCACTGAGCTATTTAAGTCAAATTTGACGTTTTTGTTCCGCGTAAATACCTAAAGCAATAAAACAGCTGATAATCACTAATGGCAAGTACAGCGAAGACAGGGTGGCTAATTGTGACGTTATTATTTGGATTAAAAATGGGGTTAATGCACCATAGCCAAAGGTGCACACCGCAATAAAAACACTAATTCGTACTAAAAAGTGTGACGAACGGACTAGCACTTTAATATAACGATTAATATCTCCACCGACTATAACTAGTAAGGAAGCGACAAAAGCTAACGAAATATCGCTGTTATATGAACGCATAAAACTCCCAAGATCAATTAATAAATCAGAAACAAAATTCATTAAGTGCGAACTCCAAATATTTTATTATATAGGGATTGATTTTACAGTTCAAAAAATTAAAGCCAAACCATCAAGCTACTCCTAAGATTAACTTAGTCTGAATATTTTGAACTGAATTAAGAAATAAGCGGTCTTCAATTATGAATCTAACGCTTGCACTTTAAAATTTTTAGATTAACCCTATTTTTTTGAAAAGGGTTACATCTTACAATTCACTCAAACCTAGCGAACACTGGATAGAAAGGCCTGATCCGAAAAATAAAAAATAATTTGAATGATACGAACGTTAGTCCCTAAGAAAAGCATTCAGGGTTAATTCTTTTTAATGGAAATTGTTATTAAGTCTCTGGGACTGATGTTATTTTTGATTCTAAATTAGGTAGCCTTTAGAGTAGCCTAATCTACATAGTTAAATTTGAATACATTATTGTGAAGAACTTTGGTCTATAAATCATACTATATTTAATACGATATACGACTGCTTTTCGTCCCCCACCAAAACGGTTATGTCATCGCCTAAGCGATGTCTCATCAGAGCGCATCCTAATGGAGCAGAAGGCGTAACAAGAGTGACTTCAAACTGGTCGAAACTCACCTTAAGCCCCCCTGCAACAGGACTAAGAAATAAAGTTTTAATATTATTTTTAGCATCTTCTAGCACTACCAGTGCGCCAAGTCTAATCAACGACTCGGGTTTAAAGTATTGAACTTTAAGTTGCTGAAATATATTTATTTTTTCTTCACTTTCTGAAACGCGTTTACTTTGTCCAGCAGCCAAATAAGAAGCTTCTAAACCAAAGGTATCAAATTTATTCTCCGCCACCGTCTCACCATTAGTCGCTGCTTCATGAGCTTGAATAGCTGCATTCTTTGAGGTTTCTAAAACAACCAGTAAAGCGTTAATAATAGTTTGGTGTAATTGAGCTTTATCCATCTAATAGGTGCTAATCGCCTGAATTCATGTTGTAAAAATAATGAAAAGCTATCAGTAAATAATGTACAACGATAAAATTGGGTGTTAAAAAATTAACCTAAGTAACTTAAATCAATCATCCACTGATTGGATAGAGCGCTAAGGTCAAGACAAAATATAAAAGGTCATTGAACTAGAGTAAATCGAAGCCACCATAAACTGACATTACACCATTGCTCATCCAGCATCAAAAATAAACGTGGAAAAGGACTCCTCAAGTATTAAAGAAAAGTACGATAATGGAACCAAAAACGTTCTTAATCGTGCCAGTCATTTACTGCCCTAACTCCCTCATATGGGGTAAAAATTTTTGTGGGCGTGTAGATAAACTGACTGTGACAGAGCTATCAGTTCAGGTGTTCATGGAAATCGTCGTAATTCATCGGATAAAGGAAATTTTTAGGATTAGATGATGATCATTGCTGCTGGCCGGTGGGTCTATTATACTGTACAAATTGATTTAAATAAGGCACTTAAATGACTTTAACGCCATTTCATTTAGCAATTCAAGTTCGAGATATTGAAGAAGCAAGAGATTTTTACGGCACTAAGATGGGCTTTCGTGAAGGACGTAGTTCAGATGATTGGATTGATTGGAATATGTTTGGCCATCAGATGGTAACGCATTGTAATCAAGCGCTGGGAAAAGAAGGCAAGATTAATGCCGTCAACAACTCAGTGGATGGCCATGGAGTTCCCGTACCTCACTTTGGCGTGGTTTTAACCTTTGAAGACTGGAATGCGTTAGCGGAGCGAGTTAAAGGATTTATTGATGGATTTATTATTGAACCTTATATTCGCTTTGAGGGTGAATCGGGTGAACAGGGCACCATGTTTTTTTCAGATCCATCGGGAAATTCATTAGAATTTAAGGCATTCAAAGACATTGAAACTGAATTATTTTCAAAATAAATTTATTTTCCCAATAGTAAAAAATCAGTGCTCAATTTTTAGCCACCTTAAGTAGTGCCAAAGCTAGGGAAGTACAGGGGTAAGTGTTATACGAGAAACATTCCTATGTAATATCGACTCCTTTCTCCTTAATAAAGCAATTCGTTATAAGTTCTCAATATTTAAGTTGGCATCATATCGAGTACTTGGGGATTGCGATAATATTTCACCAAGTACTTCTAATGTATCCGACTCTGTCCCTGTCTCTTATACACATCTGACGCTGCCGACGACTCCTTACG
>CAJXUC010000002.1 GCA_913061315.1 uncultured Gammaproteobacteria bacterium
GTGGGCTCGGAGATGTGTATAAGAGACAGATTCACAATTAATGATGCAAACAAGGAACGAGCTTTAATGGGAGTTATTGCAACCGCATTTTGCGCTAACTCAAGCCATTTTAAATCGTCACCTGTTAGTAGTTCAGCGCGATTACCCACGAGTTCGGCATATTCAATATACGCATCCCATAGGCGATCTGGCGATAGCTTAAACAACTCTAACGGTGAATGGTGACCCATTTGAAATAACGCTTCAAGGGCAACCACTCGATCAACTAGGGACAAATGCTCTGCCGCAAAAGTGCTCAGCGATGCCAAGGTACTTAACTCATCATCACTAGTGTCTGGATTTTTCATTTTTGTGGTAATTAGCTTGCGTAAATTAACAGCCGTGATTTGTTCAGATTTCAACTGTGCTAATTGTGATGTGATTTTTGCTTGCCAGCCATCAACCTCTTTCAAAAGCTGTATCGCTAATTCATAACGCCCTGCCTGAATAAGCACCGTTGCTCGTAGAATTAGCCAATCAGGTGCTTCTTCTTGAAAGTCTTGACCAAAGCGCAGCATGGAGACCTGAGCATCTGCCAGTCGGTTATCTTTTATATAACTAGTAATGATCTGGCGTCGCCAAGTTTGCACGTCATCAGAAAAATCAGAAACGGATTGCCAGAGTTGTTGACGCAGTATTTTACGCGCCGTGCTAGTCTGATTAAGCTCTAAATAAGCCTTTATTCGATAAGTCGTTGCCTGATGTTTAAACTGGATAGGCAGGTCGTCAGGTAAGCGTTCGATTCGGACTATGAGCTTGTCCCACTGCTGCCATTTACTCAATATGGCGTAGCGTTCTTGCTCCCATAAAATCCATTCGTAGAGATCGACATCAACCTTGGGCTGAGTCTGGTCCAGCATTTTAAGCGTTAGTGCAGGTGCACCTGAAGAAGAAATAATTTTTAATAATTCTAGGCGTTCATTAGCCCAGCTAGTTTTGTTACAACTAAGCAGTAATAACAAACCAATAAAAATTGATCGAAAAATGCACATCGTCACTCCAAAGAACCCATTAGCCCATGAAATAAAAGTAGCATAAGTAATTAAAATATCCAATTAGCTTAAAAAAGCTAATGAAAGTTAAGAACAAAAACGGTCCGTTCATCCTGAACATAAAAAAGGCGCGATGCTGGAAGCATACGCGCCTTTTATAAAGAATTGGATTCGTTAAACCCAGCCTTATAGCTTTTCTTTGATTCGAGCCGCCTTACCCGTCAAGCCACGAAGATAATACAACTTAGCACGACGCACTTTACCCCGTCGCTTCACTTTAATCTCAGCAATCATCGGACTATGCGTTTGGAAAACTCGCTCAACGCCTTCACCATGTGAGATCTTACGAACCGTAAATGCAGAGTTAATGCCACGACTACGCATTGCAATAACAACACCTTCATAAGCCTGAAGACGCTCACGCTCACCTTCTTTAATTTTGACCTGTACGATCACGGTGTCGCCTGGCGAAAAATCAGGAATGTCTGATCTTAGTTGCTCAGAATCCAGTTGTGCAATTATGTTACTCATGGTGCTTCCTCTAGAAATATCCATCATTAACAGCGAATAATCGCTGCAGACAAACTCACTTGAATTCGTCTTTAAAATCGTTTAACAAGGCTTGTTGGCGATCATCTAAAACCTTAAGCTCTAGTAGATCAGGCCTTCTTTGCCATGTCCTGCCGAGCGATTGACGTTCTCGCCAATCCTCAATATGTTGATGATTTCCATTCATCAGTACTTCAGGAACTTCCATCCCTTTATATTCCTCAGGTCTCGTATAATGAGGGTAATCAAGCAAACCTTCACTAAACGAATCTTGCTGAGCTGATTGTTCATGTCCCAATGCGCCTGGAATTAATCGGGCCATTGCATCAATACAGACCATTGCGGCTAACTCTCCACCACTGATGACATAATCACCAATTGACCACTCCTGATCCACTTCCTTTTGAATCAATCGTTCATCAACGCCTTCATATCGACCGCATAAAAAAATAACCGATTGAGTCCCAACCTGCTTTGCGAGCATAGCTTGATTTACAGGTTTTCCCTGAGGACTCAAATAAATCAATTGAGCCAACGGATTCTTTTCACGTACGGCTTGGATCGTCTCTTCTAACGGCTGCACTTTCATTAACATGCCAGGGCCACCACCGTAAGGTCGATCATCAACTGTACGATGTTTATCTACAGTGTAATCTCTAGGATTCCAACACTGCAAGTACATCAATTTTCGGTCTGCAGCTCGGCCAACTACACCATAATTAACAACTTGTTCAACCATATCAGGAAACAATGTAATGACATCAATTCGCACTGTCGTCAATCAACCGGTTAATAATCAGCTTGCCAGTCGACTATCATTTGCTTTTTTTCTAAGTCTATCTCTTGAACAATGTCCTTCATAACAAAGGGAATCAATCGCTCTCTATCACCCTTCACTATCATAACGTCACTTGCACCAGTTTCCATCATTGAGTCAACCGTTCCAAGCGCTTCAGCCTGCATTGATTTAACTTCAAGACCAATTAGATCAGACCAATAGTATTCATCAATTTCTAATGGTGGTAATTGTTTTGACAATATATATATTTTACATCCAATTAACGCTGTAGCTTGGTCTCTGTCATCGACACCAGCAATATTAGCTATCACGTTTTTGCCTTGGGTTCGACCACTGACGCCAACACTTTTTAGCTGACCGTCAACTTCTAATTGCCAAGGACTGTAACCAACGATATTTCCACGCGGTTCAGTGTTCGAAAAAACTCTGACCTCACCTTTGATACCTTGTGCACCGAGAATGTGCCCAACACAAACTGCGTCAGAGCGCTCTTTTCGGACAGGAAGCATATTTGATTACAACGACTTTAAGCCGCTTTAAGGGATCCTTTGATCAAGCTAGATACACGGCCACTTGGTTGTGCACCTTTAGATACCCAGTAATCAATGCGATCGCTGTCTAAACGCAACGCTTCTTCCTGACCACGAGCTTGTGGATTAAAAAAGCCTAAGCGCTCGATATAACGACCATCTCTAGGACTACGGCTATCACTAACTACAACGTGATAGAAAGGGCGTCTTTTTGAACCGCCACGAGCCAAACGAATTGAAACCATAAAAAAACCTATTACTTACCGGATAAAAATATCATCAAACAACAGCAAACGTCTGACTCAAGGTCAGAAGACCGCGTATTGTACCTAAAAATATTGAGCTGTGAAGTCCTGAAACGTAATTTTTAATGGGTATTGAGTACTAAAATTGCATTCCTGGCGGTAAATTACCTTTCAGGCCCCGCATCATGTTAGCCATACCACCCTTGCTTCCCATTTTTTTCATCATCTTTTGCATTTGCTTGTGCTGTTTGAGCAATCGATTCACATCCTGAATTTGTGTGCCTGAACCAACCGCCATTCGTCGTTTTCGAGATCCATTAATCACCTCAGGCTTGCGCCTTTCTTGAGGTGTCATGGAATCGATGATAGCGATCATACTTTTCATTTGTTTTGTATGTGCGGGGCTTTGCATTGCCTTGGATACACCAGCACCCATACCTGGCAACTTGTCCATCATACTGCTAATCCCGCCCATTTTTTCCATTTGGACGAATTGATCTCGTAAGTCTTCAAGATCAAACCCTTTGCCCTTCTTCACTTTTTTCGCTAACTTTTCGGCTTTGTCTAGATCAACTTTTTCATGTGCTTGTTCGACCAGTGACAAGATGTCACCCATACCCAGAATTCTTGACGCCATACGCTCTGGATGAAAAGCTTCTAATGCATCCGTTTTTTCACCTGAACCAATGTACTTAATCGGCTTACCCGTAATCTGACGGACCGATAATGCGGCACCACCCCGGGCATCACCATCTGTTTTGGTCAGTATCACTCCCGTTAAGGGCAATGCCTCACCAAAAGATTGGGCTGTATTGGCAGCATCCTGTCCCGTCATACTGTCCACAACGAACAGTGTTTCAGCCGGATCTAACTCAGCATGGATGGATTTAATTTCATCCATCATTTGTTCATCAATACTCAGTCGGCCAGCGGTATCAACAATGAGTACATCAGCATTGTGTTTTTTTGCTGAATCTACAGCCTGACGTGCAATTTTAACAGGGCTTTGGCTACTGTCGCTCGGATGAAAGATAGCATTGACTTCCCCAGCCAACGTTTGCAACTGAGAGATTGCCGCAGGCCGATAGATATCTGCACTTGCGACCATAACTGTTTTTTTATCAACTTCGATCAATCGCCTAGCTAGTTTGGCCACTGTTGTTGTTTTACCTGCACCCTGTAACCCTGCCATTAATATAATGACAGGTGGTTTTGTATCGAGGTTAATAGCATCATGCTGATGCCCCATGATGGCGACAAGCTCATCATTAACAACCTTGATCAGCGCCTGACCTGGAGAAACACTGCCAATAACAGATTGGCCCATTGCTTTTTCTTTGACGCCTTCGATAAAGTCTCTTACCACTGGCAGCGCAACGTCGGCTTCTAATAACGCTTGGCGAACTTCACGCAGACTGTCTTTGATATTGTCTTCACTCAATCGTCCCTGACCACGAAGGTTTTTAAGTGTGACGGATAATCGATCTGTTAAATTTTCAAACATAACGTTGGCTCAATTGAGTCGATAAATTGTAATTAAAATTTAGATATTGCCTAATTATAGCAGCGTAAGTGGAAGAATAAACCCTATAGGCAGTTCAATATCCTTTGTCTACACAGCATTGTTAATTAAATCTTTTTTAAATAGTTGTTTGCCTTCAGTTTTTTATTTCAATGACCCAATAACATCAAAAAATATTACTCCTTTTGCGTCTAACTAAACAAAACTCAAATACTTTTATTCAACTTTCTAAAGATAGGCGCCGACTATAGATCGAATTATCAACTGTGGTTTAATTACCCGCGTCCTAATAGATAACATCATTCCCAACCCAAACAGAAATTTTTTAATGCACGCTCTTCATTATTAACTTCAAGACATCTATCAATAGTGCGGCTTTTAAGAATATCAGTTACAATCTTAGATCTGGAAAATAGATAAGTGATGATGTCCCCCACCGTAACGAGCGCACTCAGCATATTTTTGTATTGTTTGTCGGCGTTTTTGATTTTCAGTCAACTTCAGTATGATTCTAATAAAACGCTGCTTCAACCGCGCTGGCTGTCACTTATGCCTGCGTTTATCGGGTTAATATTCCATGCAAATTCACTTTATCAGTCTATCTGGCACCCAGCGGGACTCGACCTCGGTCTTTTTGCAACGTTTTCTTTGATTACTTGGCTTATCTCAATACAAATTTTATTAAGCTGTGTCTTTCGTCAAATCGAAACCTTGGGCATTGTCATGTTCCCTTTGGCGGGATTAGCGAGTTTAGTTTCGAGTATGACACCGGCAACATCGGAGCAGTTAATCGTTGTTACCAATGGCACAATACAAGGTCACATTATGATCTCTGTCATTGCTTACAGCCTTATTATGCTAAGTGCGGTGCAAGCCACATTATTAGCTTATCAAGATCGTGCCATTCGAGATCACAATCCAGGTGGATTTATTCGACATATTCCGCCAATTCATGACATGGAGACATTGTTGTTTCAATTGCTTGGATTTGGCTTTATCTTTCTGAGTGGCTCACTTCTGACGGGCTTTTTATACTTAGAGGATATCTTTGCTCAGCATCAAGCTCATAAAACCATGTTATCGCTTGTTGCCTGGTTTATCCTTGGAACATTACTATTTGGTCGATTACAATTCGGATGGCGAGGTAAAACAGCAGTCAGGTGGACTTTATCTTCCTTCACGCTGTTAATGATTGGTTTTTTTGGTAGCAAACTGGCCTATGAATTTATTGTTTAACGGCTAATTGATCAACGATAACTAGAAACTCACACCTAACCCTTTTAACCAGCAACATAACTATCGGCATATGCCTTGAACGAAATTCCTCTTTACATGCTTTTTCTTATACTAGCGCTGCTGATTTTACTGTCAGCCTTTTTTTCTGGTTCTGAGACAGGGCTAATGAGCCTGAATCGTTATCGTCTGAAACACTTGGCTGATAAAAATCACGGTGGTGCGACACGAGCAGCAGAGCTACTGGCAGACCCTAACCGCCTAATCAGTTTGATTTTACTCGGCAACAATTTTATCAACATCCTTATCACACAGCTAGCAACCTATATCGGTTACCTAATGTTTGGAGATGCTGGTATTGCTATCGCAACGGGTGCGCTCACGCTCATCCTTTTGATTTTTGCAGAAGTAACGCCGAAGACTCTCGCGGCTAATAAGCCCGAGTCCATTGCCTTTCCAGCAGCCTATGTCTACAAGCCAATGCTGAAACTGCTGTTGCCATTAGTAATCGTCATTAATTGGCTTGCAAAAATGATATTAGTACTGTTCCAGGTATCGAATAAACCAACGGGGAATGACGCTCTAACCTCAGATGAACTAAGAGTCGCTGTCAACGAAACGAGCGGTTTAATTCCTGATTCACATCGTGACATGTTGATTAGTATCCTAGATTTAGAGCGAGTCAGTGTTAATGATATTATGGTGTCGCGTAATGATATTATCGGTATTGATCTTGAAGACAGCTGGAACGACACGCTAAAACATATTAGAAAGCTCTCTCACACTAGAATTCCAATTTACTCTGGAAATATTGATAATTTATTGGGCATTACTCAGCTACGAAAAATTTTACCTTTATTATTGGATAATGAATTCAATCCTGAGACACTGGAGAAATTAACTCGTCAAAGTTACTTTATACCAGAAGGCACACCATTGACGACTCAGCTCATAAATTTCCGCAAAAATAAGCGTCGCATGGGCTTTGTAGTAGATGAATATGGAGACATTCAAGGTTTAGTGACTATCGAAGACATTTTGGAAGAAATCGTCGGGGAATTCACTACCGATCCAACCGCATTGCACCAAGACTTTTATCAAGATACTGATGGTAGTTATTTAGTTGATGGGTCTACTCATATTAGATTGATTAATCGTAACCTCAACGTTAATCTTCCAATCGAAGGTCCCAAAACGATTAATGGCCTAATTTTAGAGTATATGGAATTTATACCCGAAGCAGGTACCAGTCTAAAAATTAACAATTACCCTATCGAAATCATGCAAGTCAAAAATAACATGGTAAAAACAGTTCGATTATCAACTAACAAAATCACACAGTTTCGTCAAATCCAAGCAGAGTTATCGCTCGATGGCTAACTTTAATGAGTAAGAAACAAGCTCAGTATCAATGTCGAGAGTGCGCCTGCATTTTGCCTAAGTGGCAAGGCCAATGCCCTGACTGTAAAAGCTGGAACAGTGTTGAAGAATTGCCAACCATCGTAGGTGCGAGTCAAACTAATACCAATTGGCATGGCAAGGCCACCACAAGTAGCTCTATCTTACTCAGCGAAGTTCCTGTTACAGATACACCTCGTTTTAGCAGCGAAATCTCAGAACTTGACCGCGTGCTTGGGGGGGGGCTAGTGCGTGGGTCGGTTATTTTATTGGGCGGTGACCCAGGCATTGGTAAATCGACGATATTGCTGCAATGCATGGCCAAAATAAGCGTGAGCCAAAATGCACTTTATGTCACGGGCGAAGAATCTCCCCAGCAAGTGAGCATGCGCGCCCAACGTCTTGGTTTGCCAAATGAACATTTAAAACTATTAAGCTCGACTTGCGTCGAAGAAATAATTGCACAAACCGTTATCAACAAACCGGTTGTTATGGTTATTGACTCAATTCAAACGATTTATACCAACAGTTTACAATCTGCTGCCGGCTCCGTTAGCCAGATACGTGAAAGCACCGCCATCTTAGTCAGGCTCGCAAAACAAAGTAACATTGCTATTTTTCTAGTAGGCCATGTTACCAAAGAAGGACAGCTTGCTGGGCCAAGAGTACTCGAGCATATGGTCGATACCGTACTCTATTTTGAAGGCGATAGCTCTACCCGATATCGTGTCATTCGCGCTGTCAAAAATCGCTTTGGTGCGGTCAATGAAATAGGCATATTTGCAATGACTGACGAAGGGATTAAGCAGGTAAGTAATCCCTCTGCAATATTTTTGTCGCAGCATGACAAACCAGTCTCAGGCAGCATCATCATGGTGTCGCGTGAAGGCACCAGACCTATTCTGGTAGAAATACAGGCTTTGGTGACCGAGAGTCATTCAGGGCACCCTCGTCGCATTAGTGTCGGTCTGGAGGCCAATCGACTCGCCATGTTACTCGCTATTCTTCAACGCCATGGTGGCATTCCACTTTATGATCAAGATGTTTTTATTAATGCGGTCGGTGGCGTTCGTATTGCTGAAACAGGAGCGGATTTAGCTGTTATTTTGGCTATATTATCGAGCTATCGTGACCGTCCAGTTAGCAATCGGTTACTGGTCTTTGGTGAAGTCGGCTTATCTGGAGAAATCAGGCCCGTACCGAATGGAGAAGAGCGTTTGCGTGAAGCTGGTAAACATGGATTTGAGACCGCAATTATTCCAAAAGCTAATATGCCCAAACGCGATTCTATAAAAAATATGAAATTGATACCCGTCAACCATTTAGCAGACACGCTAGATGCTTTATAATAATCAATTACGATCACTTTAAACTTGAGCTTAGTGGTATGCCTAAAACAACTGATAAACTTGAAGATTTTGAAAAGTCTTTGACTCAATTGGAACAAATTGTAAACCAGATGGAAAGTGGTGAACTGGGCTTGGAAGAGTCACTTGATCAATTCGAGAAAGGAATCAAACTCGCTAAAAACTGTCAAGATACGCTTTCTAGTGCAAAAGTAAGGGTAGAGAAGCTGATCGAAAAAAATGGCTTACAGCAAACACTATTATTTGATGAAAATGATGAGGATTGATCCTCAAAGCTTTGAAACGCTTGTTTTACAATATCAAACTCGAGTTAATCAAACACTCGATCATTGGTTACCCAGTGAGTTGGTTCATCCAATTAAACTGCACAAGGCGATGCGCTATTCCGTTTTAGCACCCGGTAAAAGAGTTCGCCCTATTCTTGTTTATGCGACCGCCTCAGCCTTGGGATTAGAGCTAGCCCTAGTCGATGGTATTGCTGCCGCACTCGAAATTATTCACTCCTACTCTCTTATCCATGATGACTTGCCAGCAATGGATGATGACGATTTGCGTCGAGGTCGGGCGACCTGCCACTGTGCGTTCGATGAAGCAACAGCCATATTAGCTGGTGATGCTCTTCAGGCACTTGCGTTTTACGTTTTAAGTCATGATCAATCAATGACAAGCGATAGTAGCGCTCGACTTAAAATGATTGAAAAATTATCACTATTCTCGGGCTCTCAAGGCATGGCGGGAGGCCAAGCCATGGATTTGGCCGCTGTCGGTCGGTCACTTAATATTGACGAACTGGAAGTCATGCACACCCATAAAACAGGCGCACTAATCAGAACTTGTATTCAACTCACAGCGTTAAGCTCATCACAACTGTCATCAGAAAAATTCGAGGCTCTCGATACTTACGCCAGGAGTATTGGCTTATCTTTTCAAATTCAAGATGACATACTAGATGTTGTTGGTGACACCCAAACCCTAGGCAAACCACAAGGGTCGGACATGGAACGAGACAAACCTACCTTTCCTTCTATAATAGGCCTCGACGCTTCACGTGATAAGGCGTTATTTCTTCATCACAAAGCCATCAATGCATTGTCGATATTTGATGAGGAAGCTGATATTTTAAGGTATATTTCAGCTTGGTTTATAGAGCGTACCCACTAGATCTAATGATAAATAATAACTCCCCCATTCTCAGTCAAATTGAGTCACCGTCAGACTTACGTTTACTCGATGAAAAAGATCTGCCTCTGCTCGCAGAAGAATTACGCGCTTTTATTATAGAGAGCCTGTCGAAAACGGGTGGACATCTGGCGTCTGGTTTGGGTTCGATTGAGATAACTATTGCTTTGCATTACCTGTTTAACACCCCCAATGACCACTTAATTTGGGACGTTGGTCATCAATGTTACCCACATAAGATACTGACTGGACGTCGCGATCAAATGTCAGGGTTACGCCAAAAGGGAGGTTTGTCGGGTTTCCCAAAAATAACAGAGTCAGAATATGACCACTTTGGTGCTGGTCATTCCAGCACATCAATTAGTGCCGCTTTAGGTATGGCTATTGGCGCAGCGGCACAGGACAAAGATCGCAAAGCGGTTGCCATTATTGGTGACGGTGGTATGACTGCAGGCATGGCTTATGAGGCACTTAATCATGCGGGTGCTATTGATACTGACTTACTAGTAATTTTGAACGATAACGAAATGTCAATCTCACCCAATGTTGGCGCTATGTCAAAATATCTGTCCCGCATCTGGTCTGGAAAAATCTATTCTAATATGCGTGAAGGTAGCAAAAAAATACTTCGCCGAATGCCGACCGCATGGGAGCTAGCTCGCCGCGCTGAAGAGCATGTCAAAGGTATGGTCGTGCCAGGCACCTTATTTGAAGAACTTGGATTCACTTATTTTGGCCCAATTGATGGTCACGATTTATCCGAAGTTATGCGTTTAATTAAAAACTTAAAAGATATATCTGGGCCTCGGATATTGCATATCGTTACTCAAAAGGGCAAAGGCTATGAGCCGGCAGAAGCCGATCCTTGTAAATTTCATGGCGTAGGTGCTTTCGATGCTTCAACCGGGATAATTAAGTCTTCTAGTAAGCCAGGAATTCAATCATATACCGCAGTCTTTTCGGATTGGATTGTAAAAAAGGGACGTGAAGATAGTCGGCTACATGCAGTGACTCCAGCGATGCGAGAAGGATCCGGCTTAGTTGAGTTTTCACAGACTAACCCAGAACAATATCATGATGTTGGCATTGCTGAACAACATGCAGTAACAGTAGCCGCTGGAATGGCCATAAGCGGATTAAAACCAGTGGTTGCAATTTATTCGACCTTTCTCCAACGAGGTTATGATCAGCTCATTCATGATGTTGCAATACAGAATCTTGACGTTACTTTTGCCGTTGATCGAGCGGGCATTGTCGGTGCTGATGGCGCGACTCATACTGGCAGCTTCGACACTAACTTTTGTCGCTGCATTCCCGACATAATAATAATGGTCCCCGCCAATGGCCAAGATATGTTTGAATTACTGAATACCGCCTATCAATACTCAGGACCAGCCCTGGTCCGTTATCCTCGTGACAGCACACCAAAACCAGAACAGATAGATACCTTTAACTGCATTGAGCTCGGTAAAGCAACTCAGGTTCGTGAGGGATCAAATACTGCATTATTAGTATTTGGAACCCTGCTCAGCGTCGCTCTCGAAGTAGCTGATGAACTCGACTGTAGCGTCATCAACATGCGTTTTATTAAACCGATTGATGTCGCTATGATTATTAAAATGGCATCAACTCATTCAAGTTTAGTAACGATTGAAGACAGTGCGATTGTTGGCGGAGCTGGGAGTGCTGTCCTCGAAGTGCTTAATGAAAATCGTTTAAGTACGCCTTGTTTACGCCTTGGTCTTTCGGATACTTTTCCCTCTCATGGAACCCGTGAACAGGTATTTGAAGAGTATGGCCTCGACAAAAAGAATATTGTCAGCTCAATTAGAAATTTCACTTCACTTTAAATCAAGTTTTGTTATCTAAAATCGGCAAAAATGAACAGTTCTGTTAAAGATGGCAGTTTAAGATATATTCACATACAATGTCTTTAGTTGAGCACATAACGCTTGACTAAAAAACATTAATAATAATTTTTAAGTTAAAGAGTGTTGATATGTCTGATTTAGTAACGGGTACAGTCAAGTGGTTTAACGATGCCAAAGGATTTGGTTTTATTTCACAAGAAGGTGGCAAAGATGTTTTTGTTCATTTTAGCGTCATCCAGTCTGAAGGCCATAAAAGCTTACAGGAAGGCCAAAGTGTTACTATGAAGGTAACGGAAGGCGCAAAAGGTCCTCAAGCCGAAGATGTAACAGCGGTTTAGAGCTCAACTATTGAACGCGCTCTAACCTAGTAGGTTAGAGCCTATCTTTTATTTTGGCCTATTCCCTAGGGCTGAATACCTGCACTGACTAACAAGTGAGAAAATCACTTGAGTCCGTATGATTGAATTTAATCCACGTTCACTTTAAAAAACAGATGAGCATTCATTTTACCCTGCTCAATTGCAAAATAAAAATATGAGTGATTGCCTAAAAAAGTCGCCTCAGTATAATTACCTACTAAACTAGTCGGCTATTATTATCTTCGTTTACTCAACCCAATTAATCATTTGAGTTCACTTTTAATCATTTAAAGTCAAATCCATATTACTCAGCGATAGCATAGGTATTATTATGAGCAATTCAGCCACCTCAGAGACCACCATACCCGATGTACAGGGTTCGGCAGACGTACGCCAACTTGCTATTAATAAGGTTGGCATTAAAGATATAAGACACCCCGTGATTGTAAAAGACCGATCAGATGGTGTTCAACATACAATAGCCAACTTCAACATGTTTGTATTTTTGCCACAGCAGTTTAAGGGCACCCACATGTCACGGTTTGTTAAAATTCTAAATGATCATGAGAAAGAAATAACAGTCGCGTCCTTTCGCGACATGCTAACAGAAATGGCAGACTTGTTAGAAGCTGAGTCTGGTTATATTGAAATGCGCTTTCCCTATTTTGTCAACAAAACAGCGCCTATTTCTGGTGTTCAATCTTTGCTTGATTATGATGTGACGCTTATTGGTGAAATCAATAACGGCATTACCAACACGCGAACTAAAGTATTGGTTCCAGTGACAAGCCTTTGCCCTTGCTCAAAATCAATTTCTGAATATGGTGCTCACAACCAACGATCACACGTCACTGTTAACGCTAAAACCAATGGCTTTGTTTGGATCGAAGAAATTATTGACATCGTAGAAAAACAAGCATCTTGTGAACTTTACGGTCTACTTAAAAGACCAGACGAAAAATATGTCACTGAACGTGCTTACGACAACCCTAAATTTGTAGAAGACATAGTGCGTGATATCGCTGGTAAACTCAATGAAGATGAACGCATTCGTCAGTATATCCTTGAGTCTGAAAATTTTGAATCGATCCATAACCATTCTGCTTATGCACTCATCGAACACAACAAGGACGCTTAAAACTGTTTAGCCAATTTTTTGTCAGGCTTTAAGAGCCTGGCAAGGATTTTATTTAACTAAGGGTACCTACTTACGGAATTAATAATTCATAACAATTTTAATGTTACTCAATAATAAGACTGTGTCATCTCGATTAGGTGCTGAAAAAGTCTATCTCCTTGGTTACTCCCCATAACTAACGTTGTTTCATCCAACCAAGCCTACTCAATCGTTATGAATGCACGTTGGTTGCCCTTTTCAGATTGGCTCAATCGATTTAACAATCATATTGAAACGTAAAGGTTATTAGATGTTAATCCAATCAAAACCTGCATCCTGACTCGCTAATATTGGCTGTGGCAAATGGCCGAGTGGCTCTAAATGGCTCTTAACAATAGAATGTGCGTTATTTTTTTCAGAGATGTGAGCAGCTATTAAACACCTTAATTGACTTGTATTTATTGCTTGTAATAAACCCACCGATTGATCATTTGATAAATGCCCTAACTCACCTGATACACGTTGCTTCAAAGAATAAGGATAAGGTCCATTTTCAAGCATTTTTTGATCATAATTAAATTCCAACAGTAGCCCATCCAAATTATTGTAGGCATCTACTATATGCCGGGTAATATGACCCGTATCGGTTAATATGCCAAATTTTTCCCCACTAACAATATCACGAAAAACAAACTGAACAGGTTCACCTGCATCATGTGGTACCGTCACAGGCAATATCTCTAAGCTACCGATAGTAATTAATTTACCACCAGACAATTTGCTAAAGTCGTTATTACTCTTAAAAACAGCCCGACCGGTTCCAAAGGTAGTCCAGACCGGTATATCATACTTTTTAGCAATACGAATTACCCCACCGCAATGGTCAGAATGCTCATGAGTAATGAGTATTGCGTCAATATTCTCAGGCCCAATGCTCAAAGAAATGAGTCTCTTTTCGAATTGTCGCAAAGAAAAACCACAATCAATCAATAGGTTGGTTGAACCGCTACTGACGATAGTAGCATTACCTTTACTACCACTGCCTAAAGATGCAATTTTCAAATTATTTCAAAAATTGCTGTAGCAACGTTATCAACTCAACCCCGGCAGGAGAGTTTTCAATTTCGCCACTTGACGTTACCATACTAATTCTAGTGACCTGATGAGATTCTTTGGTCAGTACAAGGATTACTTGTTTCTTGACCACTTTGATTTCGTTACCAAATGAAAAGAAACCGCCTTCCGTTATTTCTTCCTCAACGTTTGTTTTAACGCTAATCAAACCTTTAGTCTTAAGGCCAGCATCAACGTTTGAACTAATGACCTCCATGCCCATACGATCAAGCTGATGTAAGGTTCGGTAGAAAGTTTTAGAATACACATCCTTCACAAGCAAATAAGTTTCATTCTTTTCATAATCGGCATGAATTGAAGCAAGGCGACTTGTAAACAACTTTATGTGATTTAATTGTTCATCAAGTTCGGCTTGTTGCATTCCAAGATAAATCATAAGCCGAGATAGCATTTCAACTTCAAACTCACTGTTAGGCGGCACTAACGCCCAGTTATTACTTTTTTCACTTTCATTTTGCTTTTTCTGCAAGATATGCTTATAAGATGTCCCTCTATGTGAAATGTAAATGTGGTTCTTGCCACTTTCAATGTCTCGTTTAATGCGGGTCCTAAACTGATTTTGTGTGGCCGAAAAGTCCTGAGAAGATAAAAGCCTCATAATAAAATTTTCATTTGGGTTGCTGACACCTTCTTCCTTATAAGACCAGCTTGTTTGCATCACACCAATGGCAGGCTCTTCAATTTCAATTAAAAAACCTTCTGATAACCAAAAGTTTTTTACCATTTGAAAAATATTATCCACCGGTTCATCAATCGATAGCCAATGAAAGCCTGCCTGACCCTCTAGCAGAAGGGAATCAACTTTTAACAGCACAGGAACACTTTTTACTGGCTTGGAATCATCACCATCACTCGAAAAATTTGATGGCAAAACAAAATCATTAAATTGATACGTATCAGTTAAGTCTGGAGGAATCTCCAACTTTTCAGCGGCCCGGCTATCAAGATAGCGTAAATCTTGGGTCAAACCACACCCTACTAATGCCAAAGCAACAATAGTTAGCAAGGCTGGCGTTAAAAAGAATTTCATAATGCACTACTCGCGGTAAATCTTATTTTAAAATTATGTTGATCTGTGCCCCAACTAGGGCAATCGCTTCGTTGGAGACCCAAGCTAATCAATCAGCATTAACTACGTTAATCATTACAGGACACTTTAGATTGAATTCAAGCTAAATGGTTCTAAAACCGATTAAAGACTAATTGAAATCAAGCTACCCCCCAAAAGTCTATTCATTGGTTCCCTTTCACCTTTTTCTGAACAGATAATTTAGAGCATTAAACCTGTTAAGTTATGACCCCATCTAATGATGAAATTGTATGCATTTTATAAAGACTAAGGATAATGTTCAAGCGACAATCCTCGGTCATGACCAAGTATCAAGGCTAATAAAATTATAGCTCTAAGTGACATTAATGAAGCTTTTAACTTATTCGGCGGGAGCTTCTTGATTCGGCCAGGCTTTTAATATTGCCTGAATAAATGTCGCAAGTGGAATTGCAAAGAAAACGCCCCAAATACCCCACAAGCTGCCAAAAAAAACTACCGCCACAATAATTGCAACAGGATGCAGGTTAACAACTTCTGAGAATAATAGTGGAACGAGTAGATTGCCATCTAGAATTTGTATGACAGCATAAACAGCCATTAAATATCCAAATTCTGAACCACTCCCCCATTGAAAAAAAGCAATCAGTATGACTGGAATAGTCACCACAGTAGCGCCAACATAGGGCACGATAACAGACAGCCCAACCAACAAACTGAGCAAAACAGCATAGTTAAGGCCCATGATCGCAAAACCAATGTAGCTTACTAACCAAATGACTATTATTTCAATAAATTTGCCGCGAACATAGCTGGCAATCTTAATATCTAAATCAGTCCATACTCGGTGGACTAACGTTCGCTCCTCTGGTAAAAATTGGCCAAGCCAAGCCAAAATCAAATATTTATCCTTGAGGAAGAAGAACACCATCAAAGGCATTAGAATCAAATAAACGAAAAAAGTAATAACGCTGACCACTGAATCAAAGGAGACACTAACAACGCGAAGTCCGAACTCATTGAGCTCGTTGCGAATAAACGCAAATATACCATTTACTTGCTGAACAGTAAGATAATCAGGATATCGCTCAGGTAAATCAGACAATAAATGCTGACCCTGACTAAACATATTCGGTAACTCTCGAATTAAATCACTCAATTGTCGGGATAAAAGAGGCAATAATACGAATAAAATCAACACAATTGCACTTAGAATAATGACGGTGACAAGGCTTGCGGCTATCGTTCGATTTAAATTAATTTGGTCTAGTCGGGAAACCATGCCTTCAAACAAATAAGCGATGATTATACCTATCAAAATTGGCATCAAATGGGCATTCATGACCACAATGAGCAAGCTGCCAAAAATGAGGATGAATGCAAATATCACCGTCTGTGGATCGGTGAAGTAGCGGAGATACCACTGCTTAAGAACGCTAATCATTGTCTAAGGTTTTCTATAGTAAGTTTGAAAACACAGTTCGAGCTCATCGATAACTGTCAGAGCGACTAACCCTTGTAAAATATGCTTCTTCATTAATAGGTCTGTTGATTAAATTTAGAATGACAGGCACCAAGTCAACAATCGTCAGTTTTAATTGATGTGTTAGGAAACGGGCATAATCAATAATACTCTGTCGTTTTTCATTATTTAGTTGATACATTAAGTCATTTAGAATAGCAGAGTAGTCATCCAGCGAATCTATAAATTGCGTTGAAGGATTATTTTCTGTTGCAGTAGGCATGAGCAAACTCCAGTAACTCTTCCATTACTGTGACACGAAACTTTTGTCGCTGGCGTACAAAAGAAAATGATCGACTCAAAGGTGGGTCAAGCGGCATAGCTACTAGTGTATTGAGCTTCAACTCTTTAGCAATGGTGGAACGTGAAATAATTGAGATACCCATCCCTGCTTCCACTGCACCTTTTAAGGCTTCAGGACTGCCAAGCTCAAGACAGATATTCATTTCCAGCGGATTAACGCCTTCGTTAATAAGGTATTGCAAAATAACTTCACGAGTGCCTGAACCCTCTTCCCGACTAACAAACGGATAGTGCTTAATATCTGCAGGCTTAACCTTTGAGCCACGCTTAACTAATTCATGGTCCGGCGCAGCTACAACCACCAAATCATCCTCAAGACACGTTTCAACAATCAGGTTTCTATTGGCGACAGGCGCTTCAACAACACCTAGGTCGATAATACTATCTTCAACCATAGACACTATACCGTCCGTATTTGAGACCTTTAATCGTAAATTTATTTCTGGATGTCGGGCTTTAAATTCTCCTAACAAGGCCGGCAACATATACTCAGCTATCGTTGTGCTCGCGCCTATTGTCAATGCGCCACTGATTTCCCCCGTCAACTCTCGCACAGAATTCTCCATTTCGGAGTAAAGGCCAAAAATCTTTTCGGCAAATTCCGTTACTTTTTCTCCTGTCGGTGTAAGAGTCACTTTATTATGAGCCCGGTCGAATAATCTCGTATTAAAGTCTTCCTCAAGTTGGCGCACCTGGAATGTGACGGCTGGCTGAGTCATATGCAATGACTCCGCCGCCTTAGTAAAGCTTAAGTGCTTTGCAACAGATTGGAAAACTTTAAGGCGTCGATCACTCATAGATCAATCTTCAGTATAGTTGGTAGGGATATATTATATATTATTTTAATATGTCTCTACAGCAGTTATAAATTAAATTAATGAGCAACTTGCTAATCCATTGTTTTCTGAATAAACCGTTTATTTGTGCTCACGCTACTTTATAATGACTTTAATTGTTGATAGCTGTTTTGATTATTTTAGGCCGTTATTTAACATAATTTTTTTCTTACCTAACTTGCGTTTAATAAAACCTATGAAAGCCTCCCGTTTCCACCTTGCTACTTTAAAAGAAACTCCTGTAGATGCTGAAATCGTTAGCCACCAACTCATGCTTCGGGCCGGACTTATACGCCGTATTGCATCTGGAATCTATAGTTGGATGCCATTAGGGTTAAGAGTTTTACGTAAAGTAGAAAATATAGTTCGCGAAGAAATGAATAATGCAGGCGGTTTAGAAGTACTATTGCCATCTTGCCAACCTGCCGAATTGTGGCAAGAAACTGGTCGATGGGAACAATTTGGTCCCGAACTTTTAAGAATGAAGGACAGACATCAACGCGATTACTGTATTGGCCCAACCCATGAAGAGGTTATCGTTGATATATTTAGACGCGAGTTCAAAAGTTACAAGCAGTTACCGGTCAATTTCTATCAGATTCAAACCAAGTTTCGAGATGAAATTCGACCCAGATTTGGTGTCATGCGCTCGCGAGAATTCATAATGAAGGATGCTTACTCATTTCATCTCAACCAAGAGTCATTACAAAAAACTTACGAAGTCATGTATCAGGCATACAGCAACATATTTGACCGTTTTGGATTATCTTACCGAGCAGTCAAAGCTGACTCAGGTTCAATTGGCGGAAGCACATCACACGAATTTCATGTCTTAGCCGATTCAGGCGAAGACGCCATCGCCTTTTCTGATAAAAGCCAATATGCTGCCAACGTGGAAATGGCCGAAGCGTTACCGGGTGATCAAATACGAGCAGAGCCAAGTAAAGACATGGAGTCGATTGACACGCCTAATCTCCACACCATTGATGACCTTGCACAGGGACTAAAGTTAGATACCAAACAGTGCTTAAAAACTTTAATTGTTAGTGGTGACAAGGGTGGTCTAGTTGCCTTTGTAATCAGAGGCGACCACGACCTCAACCCATTAAAGGCAGAAAAATTGGAAGGAGTAGCAACCCCCTTTTTACTTGCTGAAAGAGAACAAATTAAAACAATGCTAGGAAGCGACCTTGGTTCAATTGGCCCAATAGGCCTAAATATTTTAACTTATGTTGATCACAGTGCAGCTCTCGTGAGTGACTTTGTCTGTGGCGCAAACAGTAATGACAAGCACTACATAAACGCTAACTGGGGAAGAGATTGTGACGAACCAACTTCGGTTGATATCAGAAACGCGTTAGATGGAGATCCTAGCCCCGATGGCGAGGGTCATTTGAAGATTCTTCGAGGAATTGAGGTTGGGCATGTTTTTCAGTTAGGCGAAAAGTACAGCGAAGCCATGCAAGCCACTGTATTAGACGAAAACGGTAAGAATAAAGTCACATCAATGGGTTGTTATGGTATTGGTATTACTCGTGTTGTTGCCGCTGCAATTGAACAGAATAATGATGAAAATGGTATCTTATGGCCCGATTCATTAGCACCATTTCAACTCGTTATCTGCCCACTCAATTACAACAAGTCAGATATGGTTAAACAGGCTGCTGATCAGTTGTATCTAGATTGCCAAAAACTAGGCATTGAAGTGTTATTAGATGATCGTCCATTGCGTCCTGGTGTTATTTTTTCCGACATGGAGTTAATCGGAATACCACACCGAGTGGTGCTTAGTGAACGTGGATTGAAATCTGAACAATTCGAGTATAAGGGCCGACGAGATAATGAGTCTCAGGACTTACCATTATATGAATTAACCGACTTCCTGACTAAGCTCTTCAACCCATCATCCCAATCGGCTTAAAGACAATCTGTTGTCCAATCTTGCTGACAGCCATCCTGCTGTCAGCCCAGCCTGTTTACTCCCAAGCGGACAACCAGACTGGTAATAAACTTCAGGCACAATTACAAGAAGCTGTAATATCCAACCCAAGATTTCAGGATCGGTTTGACGCTGAAGTATGGCTACTCGACATGTCTAATCGATTAGCTCATTTTGTCAAAGACCCAGAAGCACGCGTGACTATATTGAAACTCGTTCACTCCGAAGCAACAAGGGCAAACATATCACCTGAACTGGTGTTAGCTCTGATAGAAGTTGAAAGCCACTTCGATGAATTTGCGATATCAGTTGCTGGCGCGCAGGGATTAATGCAAATCATGCCGTTCTGGCTAGATGAAATGAATTTGACCGGTAAAAATTTATTTAACATTCAGACTAACTTGAGGATGGGTTGCACTATACTTAGCTACTACCTTAACATTGAGTCGGGCAATTTAACACGTGCCTTAGGCCGCTATAATGGCAGCTTAGGTCAATATACTTATCCTCAAAAAGTCACCCAAGCACTAAATAATAATTGGTTTAAGCAATAATAACATTCGTCATAACGGTCAGTTATCATCATGTCTTGTCGGTGCAACCTTCAAAACCTCTGCAATTGTTGTGACTCCTTTAGCTACTTTTTGCGCCCCAGCTAGATTTAACGGCCTCATTCCCTGTTTAATTGCTAAACGTCTAAAACTGTTAAGATCAAAGCCTTTAACAATTTCCTGTTTCAAGCGACCATTTATTGGCATCATTTCATAAATACCAACGCGGCCTCGAAAACCTGTTTGACGACACTCAAGACAGCCATCCGCATAAGATATAGATTCTGGTGCTGACGTAGTCCATGGATTTATCAATGTCTCCCACTCATGGGAATCAACCCCACTACTTTGCTTACAAAATGGGCATAGCGTTCGCACTAATCGTTGCGCCACTACGCCTATTAATGTTGCACTAATCAAATAGGGCGGTATGCCTATTTCAGTTAATCGAGCTATCGCGGAAGGTGCATCATTGGTGTGCAGCGTGGATAGCACTAGATGCCCTGTCAAAGCGGATTGAACCGCCATCTCAGCCGTTTCTCTATCACGTATTTCACCAATCATAATGATATCAGGATCTTGTCTGAGTAGTGTTTTAACGCAATTGGCAAAGTCTAAGCCAATATTGTGTTGTACTTGTATCTGATTAAAACTCGGCTCAACTACTTCTATCGGATCTTCGACAGAGCAAACGTTAACTTCTGATGTTGCCAGATGCTTTAAGCTGCTATACAAAGTCGTTGTTTTTCCTGAACCTGTCGGGCCAGTCACCAGAATAATGCCATGAGATTGTTTGATCATTTGATTCCACATCTCAGACTCTTTTTTCTCAAAGCCAAGCGCCGAAAAGTTTTGCACTAAAACGTCAGGATCGAAAATCCTTAGAACTAATTTCTCACCAAAAACTGTCGGCATACTCGACAATCGAAGCTCTATTTCAACACCATCGGAAGACCGTGTCTTGATTCGGCCATCTTGAGGTTTACGTTTTTCTGCAACATCAAGTCGGCCCATAATTTTAATTCGACTTATCACCGCAGGCGTAATATTCGCGGGAATTTCATATACTTGCTGCAAAACACCATCAATACGAAATCGAACATTTCCTTGTTCTCGCCTAGGCTCAATATGAATGTCACTGGCTCGCTGGTTAAATGCATATTGTAATAACCAATCAACAATGCTGACAATATGTTGATCATCAGCGTCAACCGTTCCAAGCTCAATCAATTGCTCCAGGTTTTGAATGTTGCTTAGTCCCTGATGTTGATTAGCACCGGCATTATCCATCGCCTTACTGAGGCTATAAAATTCAAGCAAATACTTTTTAATCTCTTTTGGATTGGCCACTACTAAAGTAATTGACTGGAATACGATTCGCCTCAATTCATCAAGCCATTCGGTATTAAAAGGATCACTGACAGCAATTACAACCTCGCTTGGCGTTACCTTAACAGCAATAATTCCAAATCGAGAGGCATAGGCATACGACATAATAGACGTGCAAGAAGCAATATCCATTTTTAGTGGGTCAAAATGATATCGAGTGACACTTGCCTGTTGGGAAAGCCATTCAGTTAAAAACTCAAGGGTTAGTATTTGATCCGGTTGGGACAGATGAATCCAGTGTCGGCTCGCTATTGATTCGAGAGGGTGCAAGTAAATACGGTCATTCTCAGACACCAATGATGACACCATACTGGCCCTTTCAGGCGCTACAATCTTTTGACCGACCAGTAGCTCGAGAATATAATCTAAACTACATTCATTAGTTTTCTTCATTAGGCCATTACATATTGAATTTCAAAAAATTAGCCTTAAGCTATTTAATTGCGTCAAAAGTTAAAAGGATTCTTACGACTACAGCATTAAATACTAGAACACTTTTTAAATAATGTAATTTCAAAAAGTAACAGATAAAAAAAAGCCCGCTAGCGCGGGCTTTTTGTAAAAAGAACTAAAACTTTATCATTGAGCAAGATAATCTAAATCTGAAGCTTCAGTTTGACCTATTGTCCAGGCACCACGATTCTTCGCATGAGCAATTGCAGCAGCACTGTCACCAGCCCTTGCTGTTGGTATATTAAAAGATTGTCCAGGAAAAATTAAGTCTGCATCTTTAATCTCACCCATATTAGCTTTATAGATTAATGGCCACTGATAAGGATTACCATATACAGCATCTTGTCCAGCTATATTCCAAAGGTTATCACCACTTTGCACTGAATAATTTCCCAAAGAGACAACCTTATCAGATGAAACTACAGCTTCAACTTTTTGATCGGCATGAAATTTAGCAATAAATGTTTCAGCTTCAGTTTCAGCACGCTTTGCCAAGTTCATAGCACGAACATCGTTACAGTCTGCAGCAGCTTGTTCAGCTGCTTTGATCAATTTTACATTTTCGGCAGAATCAAATCCTAAATTTCTGGCACGTGCATTTTTAAGTTTAGCCGCATAAATCGCATTTTTTGCTTCTGGGCTTGCACCTTCACATTCTTTAACTTCAGCAACTGCTTCTGTCGGTTCGGTTGTTTTGGAACCGGAACTAGCGCAACCAACAGCAAAACCTGCGGTAAATACTGTTACGGCAACTATTTTTAATAATTCTTTTACTTTCATTTATTCAATTCTCCGGGAACCGTGTTTATCACGGTAGGTTTTGTTAAATCCACACACTGTTATCAATAGAGGTTACCTTGAACAAATTGGCAGAGCAAGCCCTTATATAAAAATTAATGCACTCCTACATTTGATTACTCCAAATCAAAAGCGATCTGAAGCGCTAACTAATGCTCTTTTTGCCCTCTTGCAAAGACATTTTTAATATTGTAAAACATTGCTTCTCACTTCAACCTTGAAGCACCTTATATGACTAGTCAGGAATTAACAATTTATCATAACCCAAGTTGTAGTAAGTCGAGAGAAACCCTACAAATACTGGAGTACCACAAATTTTTACCTCGAATCATTGAGTACCTTGATACGCCACCATCTGCATTAGAAATTAGTGAAATAGTAAAAAAATTGGGTTTGGCTCCTATCGATCTCTTACGAACAACTGAAAAAGCTTATATTGACGCGAAGTATCAAGCTGATCTAATGACTGACCAAGAAATTATTGAAGCAATTGTCAAACATCCTTCATTGTTGCAACGCCCTATCGTTATCTGTGGGAATAAAGCTATAATTGGTAGACCACCAGCAACGGTAATGGATATAATTTCCACGAAGTTAGCGCAGACATAAATTAATGTCATTAATTTGTAAACAAATAGTAATAATCATTGAATAAAATACTCGTACTTTATTATAGTCAGCATGGCTCAACGGCCTTAATGGCTCACCAAATTAGTCTTGGTGTCGATTCAAATACTTCATGTGAGTCGATTGTTCGCTGCCTTCCACCCGTTTCTTTTGCCACCGAACAGTCAGCTTCCACGGTTCCTTCAAACGGTGATCCTTATGCTGAAACCAGTGATTTAGAGTCTTGCCAAGGCCTTATTATTGGAAGTCCGGGTTACTTCGGTAACATGGCATCGCCTTTGAAATACTTTTTCGATCAAACAAGTCCAATCTGGCTATCTGGTGCTTTGATTGGAAAACCTGCCGGTGTATTTACTTCGACTTCCAGCATGCATGGCGGCCAGGAAAGTGTTTTGTTAAGTATGATGCTACCACTACTACACCATGGCATGCTGATTAGTGGCATACCCTACTCAGAAAATTCACTTCACCAAACTAAAAGCGGGGGAACACCTTATGGCGCTAGTCATGTTGCAACACAACAAGGAAAATCTCTTAGTGAAGATGAAATATCAATCTGCCAGGCTCTGGGTAAGCGCATAGCAATGCTGACCATTCGACTCAACTCTGATCAAAATTAAGATCAATATGCCGCATCCACTTAAACTAATTTGTTTAATCTGCCTGCCAGGATTGCTGTTGACTCAGGCGAGTCTATTTCTAATTAAGGACGATCCTATCAACCTATATTGGATATTAATTGTTACTTTGCCTTTGCTGTTACCCCTGAAAGGATTCTTTTTAGATGTACTTTACACTTATCGCTGGGCCGGTTTTCTAACGCTGTTTTATTTTTGCATTGGTATTAGTGAGTTATTTTCGAGCCCAGAATTAAATACTTATGCTCTGCTGACTTCAGTTTTTAGCACATTTTTATTCTTAGCCAGTATTTATTACGCTCGATACCTAGCAATGGTGAAAAAACAACGTTAAATAACCGAAGACTTATAGTCACTTAAGGTTTCTTTAATGAAAGGCACCGTTATTCTTTTTTTTGCCGATAAGGACATTTTATCCAACAGCCTTAAAATTTCCATTTGTGCAGACAATTGCCGAGAATAATGAGTCAGTAAATAAGTAACGACTTCCTTTGATAAATCGATTCCAAGTAGCTCTGCCCGAAACTTTAGAACCTGCCCAACATCGGTATCAACCACTAATGGCAATTGCATCAATAACCCCCAACTCAATCGAGATTGAAGGTCGGCCAAGGTACAGTTGAGATACTGAGGATTAACTGAAACCGTAAACAGCAAAGTCATCTCACCCCGCTTACAAACATTGATTAAATGATAAAATTTTTGCTCCCATTGTCGATGTCCACAAATGGCATCAAGGTTGTCAATAAGAAGTATTTTACAATTAGAAAAATCATCGAATTGTGCAGGGTCACAAGCAATTAATTGATAGCCATCATAAAACTCAAAATGACTGCCTTGCTGTCGAGCATAGGAAGCTGTTGCGTTAATTAGATGTGTTTTACCACTATCCTGCTCACCCCAGACACCTATCAATGATTCACCTACTTGATTAATCGATGCTTGCAGGCTACTAGTAAAAAAATCAGACTGCTCAGACAAGAAGTTATTAAAGCTAAACTGTTTATCAAATGTCAGGGGAAGCGCTATTTGTAGAGCGTTAATTGGATAAACCTCGACTGATAAAATCATAGTTAATGACAGCAGCACCATTCGATTGCAAATCGACTTGGGGTAAGCCTTGCTGTTCAAGTACATTTCCAATGTTGATGAGCTTTTGAAGATCTTCAACAGTGTTTCTTAGCTTCAAATAGAAAGTTACTTCCTTTTTAGAAATTAATGCGACCCGCACAGACTCCACCACATTGAGAGATCCAAGATATTTTTGTACCAATATTAAAGGGCTAATACCCTGCATGGATGACACTCTTAACAGGAGTTCTTGCTCATTACGCTGGTGATATTCTAAAGCATATTCAAGTGCTAGAACACTGGCGAGATGAGCAATCAATTGATCTAAGATATCCTTCTGATTAGACGCACTATGACGCCACTCAAAAATTTGATCCGCAAAACGAACTTCCCATGCCCCCTGCCAATGCTCTGGATCAAGCTCGACTATTTCTCCGACAACTACAGCATCAGGCCAGTATCTAGTCGCCATATTATTTATTACATTAAAATCCCGCTTAGTAACATCGGAGGCATCCACTAGACTAATATCCTCCAAATCCATTAACGGTAACAACGTTGGCACGCCCATTTTTAAAGCGGCGTCATCTAGCAGTTCGACCATTTTAGGCGCACTGTCACCCGTTACAATATGAATTGTTTCACCAGACTGACTATTAATGACAAGCAAACTGCTGGGCCGCTCTCGCCCCCAAATCGGGAAATTATATTTACGGAGCAGCTGTTCGATTAATTGTTGGTCAAAATTGACTTTTAAATACAGTATTTTAGTTGCGCCTCCCTCATCATTAATCCCAGGTCGACTCTCGTAACTAAATTGTTTGACGAAACGCGAACTTTTTTTCGCCAACCTCAAAATAGCTGGACTTTTTTGAGCCTCATCTGAACCACTCACCTTGATTAGCACTAAATCAAATGCAGCCTCAAATGCCTCAAGGCGCAAATCTGCCGTCTGATCAGACACCATCAGTGCAACGGTATACAAGTCATCAATTACGACAGCTTTAACAGTTTGCACCGGTGAAAAACCCAACAACGCAACTAACAACCAAAAAAACTTAAATTTCATGCTTTCTCTCGAGCATAACTCGGACATTTATTTTCAAGGCGTGTAAAATAACACACCCCAAATATTTCCTGAACTAGAAACCATGAATTCTGAAGTATCCCTCAGCTATCGTGACTCGGGAGTCGACATTGACGCCGGTAACGAACTGGTAGAACGTATCAAACCAGCGATTAAATCAACTTACCGAAAAGGCTGCGTTGGCAGCATTGGTGGGTTTGGTGGATTATTTGAATTACCTCTTGATCGTTACTCTCACCCTCTATTAGTATCTGGCACGGATGGTGTCGGGACTAAACTTAAATTAGCCATTGAACTTGAAAAATATCAAACTATCGGTATCGACCTGGTCGCTATGTGTGCAAATGACATTGCCGTACTCGGTGCCGAAGCACTATTCTTTCTAGACTACTATGCGACTGGAAAGCTTTCTCTCGAGGTTGCTGAACAAGTTATTACCGGCATCGCTGACGGCTGTAAATTGGCGGGTTGTGCCTTGATTGGTGGAGAAACTGCTGAGATGCCCGGAATTTATTCTGAAGGCGATTTTGACCTTGCAGGGTTCTGTGTTGGCATTGTAGAAAAAGGCCAAGTCATTAATGGAGAAAATATTACGGCAGGCAATACTTTAATTGCACTCGGTTCCTCTGGGCCCCATTCCAATGGATACTCGCTTATTCGTAAGGTAATTGAAGTGTCTGGTGTTGATTTGAAGCAAGCATGTGGCGATGAGTCGCTAGCAGATGCACTTATAAAACCAACGCGTATCTATGTTAAAAACTTACTCAGCCTAACGCAGCAAGAACCCGTGCTGGCGATGGCACATATCACTGGTGGCGGCTTAACGGAAAATATTCCACGTGTACTGCCGGAACATTTAAGTGCCAAAATTGATTGTTCAAGCTGGACAATACCTCCTGTATTTGAATGGCTTCGACAGGCAGGCAACATCGAAACGAGTGAAATGTATCGCACATTTAATTGTGGTGTCGGTATGATTTTGGTCGTTGACAACGAAAATCAGCACGCTTGCTTGGAAAAACTTACCCAGCTAGGAGAAAAAGCTTGGGTTATTGGAGAAGTAATTAATAAAGAAAAATCAGAATCGGTTATTTTTACGTGAAACACGTTTTCATAAAAATCGTATGAAAAAACTATCGATCATTGTACTAATTTCAGGCAACGGAAGTAATTTACAGTCAATCATTGATGCCATCGAATCAGGACAAATCAATGGCCAGATAACAGCTGTGATATCTAATCAAGCGGATGCCTATGGTTTAGAACGTGCGAAAAAGCATAATATTGATCAAAGAGTAATAAGTCATAAAGACTTTACCTCTCGAGAAAACTTCGATTTGGCGTTAACAGAAGCGCTAACTCACTTGGATCCGGACATTATTGTGCTCGCTGGGTTCATGCGAGTACTTGGTTCAGCTTTAATTCAGGCTTTTGATCGTCGAATCCTTAATATCCACCCCTCATTATTACCGAACTACAAAGGGTTAAACACTTTCCAACGCGCTATCGATAACCAAGAAAGTGAGCATGGTGTTAGTATCCATATCGTGACATCAGAGCTCGATAATGGCCCCGTTATCGTAAGAGGCCGCTACTCAATATTAACTGATGACAAAATTTCCGACTTGCAAGCAAAAGGACATCAGTTGGAACACAGAATGTATCCACAAGTATTACAATGGTTGAGTCAAGGTGATCTAAAAATTAATGCAGACGCAATAATGTTCCAAGGTAAATTACTAGAGAGTTCAATCGAGCTTGAAAACAGATAAACGACATAGTTTAATTTTACCGCAATGGCTAATCGGGCTATTGTTGTTTATTTCAAGTATTACACCCGCTGTTGCCGATGGATTGAAATTACAAGCCTTTACTGCCAATTACTCACTTCATATTGCTGGTTTGCACGTCGGTCACTCAAAGTTATTGTTAAATCAATCAGGCGATTTATGGCGTTGGCAAACGAGCACTAAGCCAATTGGCTTTTACCGCTTGTTTAGCAAAAAAAAACCCTATTCTGAAACTCAATTTTTGTCAGGTACAGGCCGCCATCTCATCCAAAACATAGTTATATCTGACGAGGGTGATAATAATCTTCTTGAAACAGCCCACTTTAATTGGCAAGAAAGACAGGCAACAATCCTTCGCAAGAAAGTAACTAGTACAGCTACTATTTCTGCCGATGTTTATGATTATCACAGTATTAACTGGTTAGTAGCCAACATGATGAAGGGAGAGGAATCTGAGCTTGAAGTAGACTTTTATAACAAGGGAGAAATCGTACGATCAAACATAAAACGCATTGATAATCAGTCCATAGAAGTGAATGGTAAAAATATTTCTGCGTGGGTATACGAGCAATCGACAGTTAATAGCAAATCCAGCCTAAGATACTACTTCAATTCTTCAAAACCGCTTGTTCCACTAAAAATTGAAAAGTTAAAACCGGGTAAAAAGCCAGCGATTTTATTATTACAATCAGTAGTTTGGGGATAAAATAAAGTGCATTCCTAATAACCGGTTACAGACAATTATCAAGAGGATATTAAAACTGCGTTACGCTGAATTTGATTTCAGTAAAGTGATCACCATTCTTCATTCGAAGTATTTCTTCTGGGGCATAGGGCACCTGTTCAATAAAACTCGGTAGTTCACTTTGTTCTATATTAAGTGTTCGCATCATCGTCTGACAGGCTTTAATATCGATTATATTATCTTGATCAAGCAGCCTAGCTCTATCAACTAACGACTGATTAGCTGAATAGTTAGCTTTCTGAAAAAGTTGTAATTCATCACCATGTAAAACAATCGCAATACGACCATGCTGCTGAGGGTTAAACAACTCTCTTAAACTATCCGCTCTATTTAAAACAACATCGAGCTCTTGAGCCGTACTTACGGTCACATCAAAAACGTAACCTGCAATTAATTTTTTAGGGTTAGTCAATTCGGGCATTGTAAGATTTTGTAAATGCTCAGCTTTTGTCGGCACAAGTTTGTTTTTAGCAGCCCAAACGGACAAACAAAATCCAATCAGAAGTATAACAACCAGACCTAAACGGGCCATCATAAACCACCCGCTAATCAGAACCTGCTATTGTCATATTGTCTATTAATATAGACCCTGTGCGAATATTGCTCAGTTTATCAATATCATTCCCCACCTCAGAGATACCCATAAACATATCTTTTAAATTGGCTGCAATCGTGATTTCTTCAACCGGGTAAAGTATTTCTCCATTCTCGACCCAAAAACCCGCAGCGCCGCGAGAATAGTCACCGGTGACTGTGTTTGCACCCTGCCCCATTAATTCGGTAACGAGCAACCCAGTATGCATAGTTTTCAAGCATTGATTAAACGACTTACCCGTATTATTGAGCGTCAAATTATGGATGCCACTACCATGACCGGTCGATTTTAAGTTCAGCTTTCTTGCCGCATAAGAATCAAGCAGGTAGTTTTGGATCACTCCATCAGTCACTAAACTGGCAGCTTTTATAGCAACGCCTTCCGAATCAAAATTGGCAGAGCCCAACGATTGCTTCTCAAAGGGTGATTCAATCAACTGCATAAACTCTGGAAAAATCTGGCTGCCGACCGCATCAAGTAAAAAACTTGCTTTACGATACTGCGCTGACCCGCTAATGGCCGACGTAAAGTGACCAATAATACTTCTCGCAACTTCTGGCACAAACATTACTGGGGCTGATCGTGTTTTCAATTTCCGAGCACCCAGCCTCTTCACTGTCCGATCAGCGGCTTTTTCACCTATCGCCTTTGCTGTCGCTAAATGACTAGCATTACGGCTGATGTCATACCAGTAATCACGTTGCATACTTCCATCTGCCTCTCCAATCACTGAACAACTTAAACTATGCCGCGTCTTGTGTTGTGCCTGCAAGAAACCATGTGTGTTTCCATAAACAGACACTCCCGCACTGATATCAACCGAGGCGCCCTCTGAGTTAACAATTCTCGGGTCAAAATCTAAAGCTGCTGATTCGCACTCAAGAGCGAGCTCTATCGCTGCCTCAGGCGAAATATGCCAGGGATGATAAAGATCAAGCGCTTTAAATTCTGTTGCAATTAAATCTTTATCAGCCAAACCAGCACAGGGATCTTCTGACGTATATTTGGCAATATTACACGCAGCTTCAACTGTTTTTCGAATAGCTTCTGGATTTAAATTTGAAGTGCTAGCCGATCCTTTATGTTGACCAAAATAAACACTAATTCCCAATCCATTGTCCTGCTGGTGCTCAATTGTTTCGACTTCTCGCATGCGAGCGGCAATCGACAAACCTTGAGAAACAGACAACCCCGCCTCAACCTGAGTGGCTCCTTTAGCAATTGCCATCTTAAGCGTATCTGCGACAATATTTTTAAATGATTCTGCATCGGGAAATGCTAATATATCTGGGTGTATTTTATTCATTGTGGCATTCTAGCCTATCCCCTTATGGAAAACGAAACAAAGTTTGACAATGATCTCGACGATTCTGACGAGATTGAAATCGTAAGTAAGACCCAACTTAAACGTGAAAGTATTGACATCCAGAAGCTAGGCATGCGTCTGGTGGGGATGTCTTACGAACAATTAGCAAAGATACCGCTCGACGAGCATGTATTAGAAGCCATAGCACTCGCCAAGAAAATTCAGAATAAACGTAGCGCATTGAAGAGGCACTACCAGTTTTTAGGCAAGCTATTACGGGCGCGCGAAACGGACGCAATAATCGAAGCGCTAAGAGTCATTGAGGAAGCCAATCACGGCCACATTCAACGGTTCCATCAAGCAGAAATGTGGAGAGATGAGATTATTGCTAAGGGTAATGAAGCGATTGAGTCTTTGGTCGACCAACAAACGGCTGCAGACAGACAAAAACTGCGTCAACTGTCACGTAATTATGCCAGCGCAACAAAGCCTGAACGTCAAACGGCGATAGCTAGACTTATTTATAAAGAAGTCCTGCTAGGCATTGATAATAGTTAAAACTTCTTACTTCCAGTTACTGTGACTCGCCAGAGCGAGTCAAGCCACACTGGAGGGTATAACGGGTGTCTCACAGTGGACATCGGCATTTTGACCTCTGTGGCGCAGGAAGTGATCCATCAAAACTATCGCCAGCATCGCTTCTGCAATGGGTGTTGCACGAATACCCACACAAGGATCGTGGCGGCCTTTAGTTCGAATTTCGACTGGTTCTGCATTGAGGTCAACCGATTGCCCTCGTAAATGTAAACTTGACGTTGGCTTCAAAGCAATATTAACCAGAATGTCTTGTCCTGAGGTAATGCCACCTAGAGTTCCACCAGCATGGTTAGATAAAAATCCCTGTGGCGTAATTTCGTCCCGATGCGAACTGCCTTTTTGTTCTATGCAATCGAAACCTGCCCCAATTTCGACGCCTTTGACGGCATTGATACTCATCATTGAGTGTGCAATATCGGCATCAATTCGGTCAAAAATAGGCTCACCCAGTCCAACAGGAACGCCACTCGCGACTACCGTTATCTTGGCTCCAATTGACTCACCTTCTTTTCTCAGAGCATCCATATATTTTTCCATTTCTGGCACCATATCAGCGTCTGGACAAAAGAATGGATTGTTATTGACTACGTTCCAATCAACTCGATCGACTTTCAGTGGACCAAGCTGTGATAAATAACCTCGAATTTGAATGCCACATTTTTCGAATAAATACTTTTTCGCTATACCACCTGCAGCCACTCGCATAGCGGTTTCTCTCGCAGACGATCGCCCACCACCACGATAGTCTCGAAAACCATACTTTTGAGTATAGGTATAATCGGCGTGCCCTGGGCGAAACTGCTCTTTAATATTGCCATAATCTTTAGAGCGTTGATCTTCGTTGTAAATTAATAACGCGATCGGTGTGCCGGTGGTTTTGCCTTCAAAGGTACCCGAAAGAATTTGAACTTCGTCACTTTCACGTCTTTGAGTTGTATGACGAGAAGTTCCTGGTTTTCTACGATCAAGGTCACCTTGCAAGTCAGCTTCGGTTAAACAGAGTCCTGGGGGGCAGCCGTCAACAATGCAACCGATCGCTCCACCATGGCTTTCACCAAACGATGTCACAACAAAGAGTTTGCCAAAACTGTTACCTGACATAATGAACTAGCCTAAATGATTGAATTTGAATTTGTTGCCCCTAACTTAGACAACACTATGGAACATTCTACTAAAAAAATCGGCATGATGTTTACTCTTGGTGGCTGGATTTTAGGTTTTTTATTGCTCGCTCTTGGATTCTCTAGAATTTTAGAGCATCAAGCAAATCCAAACCAGTCAGTTGATTCATCAGACAATAACAATTTTAGTCAAATAACATTAACACGAAACCGTCAGGGGCATTATGTTTTTGACGGTGAAATTAACCAAAAGTCAGTGACTTTTCTAGTTGATACTGGCGCGACAATCACCAGTATTCCAGCCCATTTTCAGGATCATTTAAAACTTATTAGAGGGCCTGCTTTTTTAGTGTCAACAGCAAATGGCTCTGCTACCGCTTACCAAACTGGGTTAAATGAATTGAAAATGGGCACTATTGTTTTGAACAACGTCAAGGCTAGCTTGAATCCAGGACTATCCGATATTTTGCTCGGCATGAATGTATTGAAAAATATGGAATTAATACAGAGAGGCAAGCAATTGATTATTCGTCAGTATCACTGATTTTTAATTTGATTAACTGGGTTGAAGGTATCTAAAAGAATCTTATCTTTGGCGAACTAACTACTTCCACCGTAATGTAAGCCAATATATTCGGCTAACTTTCGTGACGCTGTCGAGGCCTTAACTGAGTCGTAGTGCATACCAAGCTCCACTTGAGGTAATCGACGCATGCGTTCAGCACTGCCCATTATAATCATATCTTCACCGACTGTGTTTCTCGCCAAAGCAGTAACACCAAGACCTGCCATTACGCCTGCACGAATACCACCATAGTTTTGACTAGTATAAACAATATGCCATTTACGCTGGGATGCATCGAGTGTTTCGATCATGCGTTTTCGATAAAAACAACCCTCAGGTGCTGCAATAAGGGGTAGTGGGTCACGAGAGTTTACGTTCGTATCAGGTCCACAAACCCAAACTATTTCTTCTTGCCAATTTTCATTGTAATAGTCGGTTTCATTGCCATCATGCAAGGCTAATACCAAATCAAATTCATCATGTTTCATACGATTGATTAAGTTAACTGATAGATCGCAAGTGACTTTAATCTGAACATCAGGATAGGCCTGAGCAAAGCGCCTCAAGACAGCTGGAAATAAACGTGACGCAGCAAATTCGTTTGGTATGCCTAAATGAACGGTGCCTTGCACACCTGGCTGCAATAACTTGACGACCGCCTCATCGTTTAGCGCCAAAATTTTGCGCGCAAATCCAACCAGTTGTTTACCACCGCTACTGAGCACCATATCTCGGCTAGTACGATCATACAATCTAACTTGCAAAAGACTTTCAAGACGCTTTATTTGTAGGCTAATCGCAGGTTGAGAACGCCCAAGCTTATCACCAGCACGAGTAAAGCTACCGAGGTCAGCTATTGTTACGAATGTTCTTAATAGTTCAGTAGGTAAATTCATCATTAACTCATTTAAATAATTAATGAGAGCATTGTAACTATAAAATAATGAAATGCATAATTTCAACTAGACTGAATCTAAATTCATTCTTTAGAGAGTAAAGCAAGCATGTCAGATCTTGATCTAAAATTAACCGACTTGGACATTCACACCGACTTTATTCGTCGTCATATAGGCCCAGGTTCAGTTGATGAGTCGGCAATGCTTGACGAACTCGGGCTCAACAGCCTGGATGAACTATTAGATAAAGTTGTACCCGCTAGCATTCGTCGTGACAAACCACTAGCAGTCAAAGGCAGTATGACAGAACGTCAGGTATTGGATCGTTTATATGAGATTTCGACTCGTAATCAATTATATAAATCTTTCATTGGAATGGGCTATCACAACACTGAAACACCCGCTGTTATCGAACGAAACCTGTTGCGCAACCCGGCTTGGTATACGGCTTATACTCCTTATCAAGCTGAAATTTCACAAGGTCGCCTCGAGGCACTTTTAAATTTTCAGACCATGGTAAGTAATCTGACAGGAATGGAAATTGCCAACGCCTCGATGTTAGATGAAGCAACCTCCGCTGCTGAGGCGATGACGCTATGTCAACGCATGTCAAAAAACAAAAGTAATACCTTCTTTATGGCAGACACCTGTCATCCACAGACAATCGCAGTCATAAAAAATCGTGCTAATCACATGGAAATCAATATTGTCATTGGCGATCCTTTCACCGAACTGGCTGATCTGGATGTGTTTGGTGTATTACTTCAATACCCCTGTTCAACGGGTGAAATTTATGACTACAGCGAGTTGGTCAAATCAATCCACGAAAAGCAGGCTTTGGTAGCTGTTGCAGCTGATCTTTTAAGCCTCATCCTGTTAACACCACCTGGCGAGTTTGGCGCTGATGTTGTTATCGGCACCACTCAGCGATTTGGCGTGCCTCTGGGTTATGGTGGACCACATGCAGCTTATATGGCCACGCGTGAGGCATTCAAACGATCGTTACCCGGACGACTCATTGGCGTGTCAGTCGATACTCGTGGTAAACCAGCGATGCGACTGGCCTTGCAAACTCGTGAGCAACATATTCGTCGCGAAAAAGCGACCAGTAATATCTGTACAGCACAGGCCCTGTTGGCCGTTATGGCGAGTATGTACGCAGTCTATCACGGGCCAGATGAACTAAAACGTATTGCTTTGCGTATTCACCGATTGACCGTATTGCTGGTTAATGGGTTAGGTGAACTCGGCCATGATGTTCCCACCAAACACTTCTTTGACACCATCACAGTTAACACCGGTAACGCAACCGAATTCATTTTGGCCGCCGCCCGTGCTGAGAAAATCAATCTGCGTCAGGTCGATAGCAGCACCGTCGGTATTGCACTTGATGAAGTTGCAACTAAAGCTGATGTTGAGACACTTTTCAACATATTTACTCATGATCATGGTGACTTAGCGCAGATGGACCAACTCGATGCAACTGCCACCTGCGCACTGCATCCTGATTTAATCCGCACCAGTCAGATCTTAGATCACCCGGTGTTTAACAAGTACCACTCAGAAACTGACCTAATGCGTTACATGCGTAAATTGGCAGACAAAGATCTGGCATTAGATCGCAGTATGATTCCTCTTGGCTCTTGCACTATGAAACTCAATGCAGCCGCTCAGTTAATTCCCGTCACCTGGCCTGGATTTAGTCGAATTCATCCCTTTGTGCCACTCGATCAAGCTCAGGGATATCGTCAGCTATTTATCGAACTAGAGCAGATGTTATGCGCTTGCACGGGTTACGATGCCGTTTCGTTGCAACCCAATTCTGGCGCACAGGGAGAGTATGCAGGCCTATTAACAATTAAAGCTTTTCACCAAAGCCAAGGACAGGGGCATCGCAATATTTGTTTGATTCCAGCGTCAGCTCATGGCACCAACCCTGCCTCAGCTCAAATGGCAGGTATGAAGGTGGTCGTTGTCGGCATTGCCAAATCAGGCAATATCGATATGGAGGATTTAAAGGCAAAGGCAGAGAAGCATAGCGATAATCTTGCCGCCATTATGATTACCTACCCATCGACTCATGGTGTATTTGAAGACGATGTCACCGATGTTTGTGCGCTCATTCATGATCATGGTGGTCAGGTCTATATCGATGGTGCCAACATGAATGCAATGGTTGGCGTTTGTGCACCCGGTAAATTTGGTGGCGATGTCTCGCATTTGAATCTGCACAAGACTTTTAGTATTCCACATGGTGGCGGTGGTCCAGGTGTTGGGCCAATTGGTGTGCGTGCCCATCTCAAGCCTTTCTTGCCCTCGACTACACTGGCCAATCACCATGGCCATACAGAACCCGTTTCAGCAGCACCCTATGGCAGTGCAGGTGTATTGCCCATCAGCTGGGCCTATGTCGCTCTACTTGGACAGCAGGGTTTACCTAAGGCAACTTCGATCGCCATCCTTAACGCTAATTACATTGCCCATCGGTTAAATGATCACTTCCCCGTGTTGTACACAGGTACCAATGGCATGGTTGCACATGAATGCATTATCGATACGCGCATTATCAAACAAGCCAGTGGTATTACCGTTGATGACATTGCCAAACGCCTTATCGACTATGGATTTCACGCCCCCACCATGTCATTTCCTGTACCCGGAACCTTGATGATCGAACCCACAGAAAGTGAATCAAAGGAAGAGCTTGACCGTTTTTGTGAGGCAATGATTACGATACGTGAAGAAATTCAAGCAATCGAAGATGGCAATATGGATAGAGACGATAATCCACTGAAAAATGCACCGCACACCGTCGACATGATCTGTGCCGACACTTGGGACCATGCCTATAGCCGCGAACAAGCAGCCTATCCAGTGGCGTCACTGCGAGCCAATAAATATTGGGCATCCGTATCAAGAGTTGATAACGTACATGGCGATACTAACTTAATCTGCTCTTGCCCTCCAATGTCGGTTTATATGGATTGAGAGAGATAGTTTCATTAAATCATAATCAGACTTCCCTCTAATAGTTGAGGGAAGTCATTGAGCATAATAGATGGCGTTCTAAATTATTTTGAACACCGCAATCTTATGCTTATTTTTATGGAAAAAGGTAACAGCTTGACCCGTTTGGGGCGAATACAAAAATTACCTATTTGCAGCCCAAAATAGGCTTAAGTAAACGTAATTTTTGATAGCTACAGGACGCATATAGAGCCATTTAAATAGCGTGTTACGTTATGATAATATGCTTCTGACGATAGAACAAAAAGGTTTATTTTATCCATGGCAATTAGTGTTTTTGATTTATTTTCTATCGGTATTGGCCCGTCAAGCTCCCATACCGTCGGGCCAATGCGTGCTGCCAACCAATTCATAAAAGGAATGCTTGACGATGGTTTAATATCGCAGGTTACTCGAATTAAAACTGACTTATTCGGATCATTGGGTGCAACGGGCAAAGGTCACGGCAGCGACAAGGCGATTATATTTGGTCTTGAGGGTGACGTGCCCGAAACCATAAACACGGCGACGGTCGACAATCGTTTAAACAGCATTCGCATTGCAAGCCAAATCAATTTGATGGGCCAAAAGTGTATCCAATTTAACGAAAAAACTGATGTCATCATGCATCGTCGAAAAGCCTTACCTTTTCATCCCAATGGCATGACTTTCGTCGCTTATAACCAGGTGGGTGAGGAGCTACGTAACGCCACTTTTTATTCGGTTGGAGGTGGTTTTATCGTCGATGAAACAGCTGCTGGCAGTGATCGAATTAAAGAAGATGATACCAAACAACCCTACCCCTTTCTTTCCGCGGTTAACTTGTTGATTCACTGTGCCAATCATGAAATGCGTATTAGTGACGTAATGATGGAGAACGAAAAAGTTTGGCGCAGTGAAGCAGAAATCCGAAGTGGTTTACTCAACATCTGGAAGGTCATGCAGACCTGTGTCACCAACGGCTGCCTGAACGAAGGCATTTTGCCGGGCGGCCTCAAAGTAAAACGTCGTGCGGCGGACCTTTATCGAAAACTCACTACAAATCCAGAAATAACTGAAAAAGATTCTCTCACGTCACTTGATTGGGTCAACTTGTATGCCTTAGCGGTAAATGAAGAAAATGCGGCTGGCGGCCGAGTAGTGACCGCCCCTACTAACGGAGCAGCAGGCATAATACCTGCCGTGATGCACTACTATTATAATTTTTTCCCCAATGCCAGTGATGATGGCATTGTGCGTTTTCTGTTAACCGCTGGTGCTATTGGCATTTTATATAAGGAAAATGCATCCATATCTGGTGCCGAAGTCGGTTGCCAGGGTGAAGTCGGCAGCGCCTGTTCAATGGCGGCTGGCGCACTTACAGAGGTCCTCGGTGGCACGCCGGAACAAGCTGAGAACGCCGCTGAAATCGGAATGGAACATAATCTAGGGTTAACTTGCGATCCCATTGGCGGGCTAGTACAAGTCCCCTGTATTGAACGAAACGCTATGGCATCAGTAAAAGCCATCAACGCAGCTCGAATCTCAATGCGTGGCGACGGCCAACACTTTGTATCACTCGATAAAGTCATTAAAACTATGCGTGAAACTGGGGCCGATATGAAGACAAAATATAAAGAAACGTCTCGTGGTGGTTTAGCAGTTAATATTATTGAGTGTTAACCAACTTGCACACTCACGTTAGCACAACCTACTTTTATCCTAATGATTTAGTCAAAACTACCTAGAAACGGAAGTGAACAATACTCTGCTTTGACAACCTTGCCTCTCGTCGGCAAACTTGAGTAATGATTTTTTCACTTCGAAAAGGTAAATAAGATCCATATGCTTAGCAATATACAAAATTCGATTCGACCCTATCTCGCCTACTTTAGTGAACATATCTGGGTCCAAGCTTTGGTTATCATTTTTGCCTCCTTCCTAATGGCCTTGATATTTGACCGTTTTATCGTTACTACTCTAAGAAGTCTGGCCACTAAAACTAAAATTGAAATAGATGACCACCTAATCAACCTTCTGCATAGACCAATCTATAGCAGTGTCATTCTATTGGGACTATCACTTGCAACTCATACCCTTCATTTGGGAGATTCAATTGAATTCTTTGCCTTTTCATTCTTTAAAAGTATTGCATTAATCGTCTGGTCAATATTATTACTCCGAGTCACACGGTTATTGCTGCGTCACATTGCTCAAAACGATACGCATATCAACATACTGCATTTTAAAACACTCCCATTGTTTGAAAATATGGCCAATATCACCATTTTTGTTTTTGCCGTCTATATTATATTTTCAACTTGGAACATTGATATGACAGCATGGCTTGCCTCAGCAGGGATTGTTGGTATTGCAGTTGGTTTTGCAGCGAAAGATACGTTAGCTAATTTGTTTTCTGGCGTCTTTATAATGGCTGATGCGCCCTATAAAATAGGTGATTTCGTCGTATTAGATTCGGGTGAGCGTGGCGAAATTACACATATAGGCATTCGCAGTACACGTCTGTTGACCCGAGACGATGTTGAAGTGACTATTCCAAACTCGGTAATGGGCAACACAAAAATCATCAATGAATCCGGTGGGCCTAACGAAAAATACCGAATACGAATCGCTGTTGGAGTTGCTTATGGCAGTGATATTGACCTAGTCAGAACCATACTAACTGAGATTGCGATTGCAAACGATGCCATTTGTATTGATCCAGAACCTCGAGTCCGATTTCGAGCGTTTGGCGCATCAAGCTTAGACTTTGAACTCTTGGGTTGGATCGACCAACCCGTGTTGAAAGGACGCGTGATTGATTTGATTAACTGCCAAATTTACAAACGCTTCCTTGAAGAAAAAATTGAAATACCTTATAGCAAGCAGGACTTATATATTAAGGAAATGCCAAAATCTTTTGACTAATTAATCATTAACTAAATATTTGTTGTGCCCAAAGCGATAGCTTGTTCAACAAGGCTTGTTCACGATCACCCTGTTCACGCTGCGCAAGTGTTAATAGTTGATGCTGGAATTTTTCGACCGTTAATCCGTTGGCGTTGTCTTCATCAAGCATTCGGCTCTGGCAAAAACGTTGCCAACGTAATGATTCGTCTGGCGTTAACGACTGTGGATAATTACGTGCCCGGTAGCGAAAAAATAATGTTTGTAAACGCTTATCCTGAAAGCAATCTTCTGACCAACTAGACAGCTCAATAGGCGTTGCAGCTAACACTTGGTTGCACACTAATCGATCCTGTTGACTGATAAATCCTTCGTATAGTGCACCGTCAGCGTCACCTGATGGATGATTTTTTACCTCACTATAAACATGAGTTAAACGCTTAATAATATTAGGGTCTGATAACAATAAATCTCGATTCACACGGATTTCATCCCAATTAAACTGCCATTGATTGGCTTGTTTTTCATTCAATGTCGACACCGGCGCCAGTGCCGGCGACTTGTTTATATGTACACCTTTCAACGGCAATCGCTGCTCACCTTCAGCCAAATCAACGGTTCGGGTATATAACTTTTTTTGAATGTCTTCTGCGCTTAAGTTCAATAGGATTTCAGGGTTGAAACGCAAGTTATAGCAAATGATTTCATTAGAATTAGTGGGATTTGCGAGCAATGGAAGTATTGGGGCAAGACAGCCTTGATCAGCAGGGAACATACCGCTGACATGCAAAAGAATGTCGGGCTTAGAGAGATTTAGAAGCTCAGCGGCTTTATTTTTATTTCGAAGGTTAAAATAAAAGTCAAATAACTTAGGCTGCTTTCTTTTCACCAACTTTGCCAATGCAATAGTAGCCTTAACATCCACTAAAGCATCATGGGCACCTTGCTGCTCGATATCATTGGCTTGGGTTAAATCAGTTAACTTAAAGCTAGCGACACCCTTATCATTTATTGGCCACTGAATACCTTCTGGGCGAAGGGCGCGTGTTAATCGAAGTAAATCCAGAACATCCCATCGGCTATTACCGTTTTGCCAACTATAGGCATAAGGGTCACGAAAATTACGATAAAATCCAAATCGGGTAACCTCATCGTCAAATCTGAGGTTGTTATAACCAACAATACAACTATTAGATTGACTCAATTCAGTGTGTATTAGCCTAAAAAAATCAGCTTCAGGAATACCCTCTGAACTGGCCAGTTGTGGCGTAATGCCAGTGATCAAGACAGCCTCAGGATGCGGTAAAAAATCACTGGTGGGTTTAGCGTAAAGCATTAATGGTTCGCCGACAATTTCAAGGTTTTCATCCGTTCGAATACCAGCAAACTGGGCCACCCTATCAACTCGTGGGTTTGCCCCCCAGGTTTCATAATCATGCCAATAAAAACTTGCGTCTGCCATACCTTACTCTTCAGTCAGTTGCTTGGAATTTTTCAGTGCACCTTTTTTAGGTGACTCGTTTAATAAAACTATCTAGGGTAGGTTATTTTACAAACCTATCGATCAGAAAAACATCATTCATCTTTTTAAATACATTCGTAACTATCTGTTATTAGTAATTCACTGAAAGGATATAATGGAGAAGCGGCTTACCCGACTGCTCAGCACCGCGACTCATCCTCCCCTTATCAAGACTGACAACAGTTGATTTATCCTGAATGCGCCTATGAATGGTCACAGGATGCCACTATTAATGCAAACTCTCTATCCGTATTAAAGACTCCAATGGTAATTTGCTAACGGATGGTGATACCGTGAGCATGACCAAAAGTTTAAAAGTAAGGGATTTATTTTAAACAGTTAAAGTCGGCACGAGGTTAAGAAACATTCGCCTCATCATGACAACCATGATATGGACTGTAAAGTAAATGGCATCGGTGCAATGAAATTGAAATCAATGTTTTTCATAAAATGTAAAATACTGAGCAAGCGACATATTGTTTAATTTTTTAGGTGCTCTATCTGCCACTTCGACATTGCCCGTCAGAGCTATGTTAAAGACAAAATGGGAAGCTGCCAAAAGTAACCGTAATCAAGGCTTGCTAAAAACTGGTGGATAAATCATTCAAACACTAGTTGAGCTGATTTCAAAATGATAGACTCATTGTTTATTTCTGATCATCATCCCAAATGGTCATTCCTAATTATTCATTTCAATTACATATTTAATTCTTAATCAAAATCACTTCTTGGAGAAACCATGTCCTTAACTATTACCGATAACTTGGTCGTCAGCATTACTTATACATTAACCAACGATGATGCGACGGTTCTTGATAGTACTGAAGAGTCGGGTCCAATGGACTATCTTCACGGTGGTGACAACATCATTCAAGGCTTGGAAGATGGCCTAGAAGGCAAGCAAGTCGGAGACAAGTTGAAGGTTCGCGTAGATCCAGAAGATGGCTATGGCGAGGTCTTTACCGAACTCATGCAGGTCGTTGACCTTGCTTCTTTCGAAGGCGTCGAGTCAGTCGAAGCAGGGATGCAATTTGAATCTGAAACAGATGAGGGTGAACTGGAAATAGTCACTATAAAAAGCGTAGAAGGCAATGAAGTCACTATCGATGCCAACCACCCTCTAGCCGGTGTTACGTTAAATTTTGATGTTGAAATTGTAGGTGTTCGAAAAGCAACGGCTGAAGAAATTGAACATGAGCATGTTCATTAGATAAATCGTAACTAGCCGACCAGTCACGGTTATTCACATTGAGTAACCGTGACTGGTCGGCAATAATTCAACCCGAGGCTTGCTTCGCCCTAGGGCTATTATTCCCAGAATTACCATTCACATTTGTATTGCCAGATCGCTGATTCCCTTGAGATCGATTACCCCCACCTGATCGTCCACCGCCATTATTCCAAACCTTTGCTTTCTTCGGTTTGTTCGATACTGGATTAGCGCTCAATCGTGTTTCGGGGACACTATGGTTAGGCTCAAATCCGTCAATCAGTTTGCGCGTTAATACTTGCTGAATCAGTTTTTCAATACCTGACAATAGTTTCACTTCATCAGCACTCACTAAAGATACCGCTTGTCCACTAGCCCCGGCTCGGCCCGTTCGACCGATACGATGCACATAGTCTTCTGGAACATTAGGTAAGTCAAAGTTAACCACATGAGGTAGTTGCTCGATATCAAGCCCACGCGCAGCGATATCAGTTGCAACTAACACAGGAGTCTGACCATTTTTAAACTCTAACAATGCTTTAGTTCTGGCTGCCTGACTTTTATTGCCGTGAATTGCAGCTGAGCGAATGCCTCGACTATCAAGTTGTTTGGCTAGCTTATTAGCTCCGTGTTTTGTACGTGTAAATACCAACACCTGATGCCAATCACCCTCTTGTATTAGTTGAGTTAATAAGGCTGATTTTTGTGCCTTATCAACGGGATGGACCAATTGTTCAACTAATTCGACAGTCGTATTACGGGGACTAACTGAAATCTCAACCGGGTTATTTACCATACCTTTGGCGAGGCTTCGAATATCATTGGAGAAAGTTGCTGAAAACAGTAAGTTTTGACGCTTAGTCGGCAACTTTGCAAGAATTTTTTTAATGTCGTGAATAAACCCCATATCAAGCATACGGTCAGCTTCATCTAACACAAGCACTTCGACTTGGCTAAAATTGACAGCATTTTGGTTGTGCAAATCAAGCAATCTTCCGGGTGTAGCCACCAGTATATCGACTCCACGACGGAGCTTCATCATTTGTGGATTAATCTTTACACCACCAAAAACTACGGCCGAGCTCAATGAAAGGTGCTTACCATAAGTAATGACACTCTCGTGAACTTGCGCTGCCAATTCGCGGGTTGGTGTTAATATCAAAGCACGTATATGGTTCGATTTTGCCCTTTCACCTTGAGACAGGCGCTCTAAAATTGGCAAAGTAAAACCCGCTGTCTTACCCGTACCCGTTTGGGCTGCGCCCATAACATCTTTGCCCTCGATAATAGCGGGAATAGCTTGGGCTTGAATCGGTGTTGGCGTATCGTAGCCATTGGCAGTGACAGCTTGAAGAATTGGGTCTGATAACCCAAGAGAAGCAAAACTCATATTGTTGGCTCTAAAAATATTGATTAAGGAAGTTGACTAAGAAAATCATCTCAGAAAATCGTCTCAGAAAATCATCTTAAAATTAATAGCTGAACGGTATTGGTGTCGTGCGGCAAAAAATCGTGGACAACACAATTAAGTGCTGTAAAGGGATATCTTACAGCAACTTGTGCTTGGGTGCTATTAACGCTGCTCAAAAAACAAAAATAGAGCTACTTTAATACTTCATTATGCGATTTTTCCTACTAAAAATAGCGTAATAACTTTTACAGTTACTTATCACCAGATATGAGGTTACGCTGAAAGCGACGTGTAATCTATGTGTTCAAGCTTTAATAATTAAATCGTATAATAAATAATGCCTAGTGGCAGTTCAAAGAGAGGGTTTTGACGTTCTCACTCATTGAGTTTAGATTAAAGCCCATTAAGAGTCGCTTAGCTTTTATAAAATTTTTAAAATTAAATCGAGTGACCACAACGCCAGCATAACTTAAATGAAGCATCATTTTTCTCCTGACAGCCTCGACAAAACCAGTCGTCGCCGCAGGTATTTAAAACAATGTTTTTTAAAATAATTTCGGCTCGATCAAACTGATCATCATCTTCAATCCAAAGCTCTGGCCAAGTATCAAACGTCGCTAGATCACCAGCGCCACCAGATGAATATTCATTCATCACCATCGATTTAATACCCTCACCCTGCATGACATTTTTCAAATTAAAAATGATCATGCGATTTTCGTGGGTATAAAGTTTCTTCATATCCTTTCGATTCAACTACTGGGCAAGCTAAATGCCACGAGACTCTCGTATGAGCTCATAGGCACTTTTAATTTGCTGAGTTTTAGCTGTCGCATCTTTAATCATTTCGTCAGGCAAACCCTTGGCAACCAATTTGTCAGGATGATGCTGAGACATCAGACGTCGGTAGGCTTTTTTTAAGTCAGCATCACTAACTGATTTTTCAACACCAACAATAGCGTAGGCATCTGGCAGACTAGATTGTCCTGATGACGCTTGACGCTGCCCACCAAAGCCAGCTTTGAGCATCTCTTCCATTCGTTTCAACTGCACTAATGGAATACCTAAACGTTGGCAAATATGCGCCAATACCTTTTCTTCTGACGGGTCCATTAAACCGTCGGCATAAGCGGCTTGAAGCTGTATTTCAAGGAACATTTGAAGCAGCGTGGTTCGGCGCCTTAACTCTGACTTGAATTGGTCCAAAACCTCATCAATCGGAAAGTCATCTGATTTGCCTTCATTAAAAAGCTTCTTTGCAGATTCGCGCATTTCGCCATCTAACCCAAGCTGTCGCATTACTTCTTCGGCTAATCTGATTTCGTCTCGAGTAACCTTTCCGTCGGCTTTAGCAATGTATCCCATGACAGAAAAAGTTGCAGTGAAAAACGCTGCTTGAACTCGATCTTGATTACCGCTACCTTTCCAGTCTGACTGTCCAATACCGGTCATGCCTCGATCAAAATTATGACCAAAGGCAACGCCCATTAATGCCCCCAAAGGTCCACCAACCATAAAACCAAATGCGCCACCCAGCGCCTTACCCCACCATGCCATATTAAATACCCACCTAAGATTTACACTAATTGGTTATAAGGAGTTGACCGACTCGATCATGACTTGTTGTTGTATCAAATCAAAACCTTGAATACAACAGACACCACCACCCCCATATTCAAATTCGACCCAGGTCATAGGTAGAAACGCATATTTTTCCATCATTGCTGCCTGTGAATTTCCAACCTCAATAAACAGGGCTCCGTGATCGCTTAAATAACTACCAGCCTGTGCCAGCATTCGATCAACTAATAATAAACCATCTTTACCGGCTGCCAGACCTAGAGCCGGTTCACATTCGAATTCTGCCGTTAATGCACTCATATCTTCTGCATCAACATAGGGTGGATTACTGACAATAATATCAAACTGTTGTAACGGAATATCGTCAAATAAATCGGACTGATAGAGCGTCAAATATTCATCGAGATCATGTTCACTTCGATTAATTGCCGCCACTTCGAGTGCCTCTGGAGAAATATCAGAGGCACAGACATCGGCAGATTCAAATGCATATTGGCAAGCAATCGCAATACAACCACTGCCACTGCATAAGTCTAAGATTCGGTTAACTGGCTGACCACCAATCCAAGGCTCGAACTGGTTTGAAATGAGTTCAGCAATGGGTGAACGTGGCACCAATACACGCTCATCTACGTAAAATTTCAACCCACAAAACCAAGACTCGTGTGTGATATAGGCTGCAGGCTGACGTGAGTTGACGCGTTGTTTTAAAATATCAAAGACTTGCTCACGCTCGACATCAGTGAGTTGACAATCCAAATAATTATCCGGCCAGTCGATAGGCAATGCCAGAGTATAAAGAATTAAATACCTGGCTTCGTCTAAGGCCGTAGTGAATCCATGACCAAAACTTAGGTGACGTCGATTAAATTCACTGCTACCCCAGCGAATGAAGTCTCTAATAGTAAGCAACTTTTTAAGCATTTCCAGATCAGACACGTTGAGTTTCAAACCAATTAAAATATAATGCGCTGATTCTACACTATTCAATCTGTAATCAAATAGAGTGCTGGTCGAATAACATCCAGATTTAGTCGTTAACAAAACGTTAAAACAACATTCAATCAGGTTTAAACATGAGAAGATCCGCTCCGTATATCATCGCAGTCGTTGCATTGGTGCTTGGCTTAGGTGGTTCTTGGTTTGCCCAAAATTCAAAGCCAATCAAACTTGAAGTAGGCCGCTGGTTTGGTGAGCAGGCGAGAACGCTGGTTGATTTTGAGTTACGCGACCAAAATAATCAGCCCTTTGGTGAAAAGCAGTTAAAGGGTAAATGGAGTTTACTATTTTTTGGTTACACTCATTGCCCAGACATCTGCCCTATTAGCTTGCAAGCCATGGCAGAAATGATGAAAGCAATAGATGACAAACATGTGCGTGAAGACCTCCAGGTTGCTTTTATTTCTGTTGACCCAGCCAGAGACACCCCAGCACTTTTAAAAAGTTATGTTGAATATTTTAATCCATCATTTATTGGCGCCACAGCCGCCCTACCCGAGCTGAAAAAGCTAACAGCCTCTATTGGCATTGCTCACAAACTGGAAAAAAAAAGTGATGAGCAAGAGTCTTATTTAGTATCACATAGTGGCGCCATTGTTTTACTCAATCCACAAGCTGAATTTTCCGGATTGTTCAGCGCACCACATGATGCACTCGCTATGGCTCGCGACATGACTAAAATAATTGAACACTACTGAGCGACCTTAAAGATTTTTACTGAATGAACAAACTCAATTAATTTTTAACTCTTGGACCTACTCATGAACCGTTTTATCGCATTTATAACTTTTCTTATTATTTCTATGCCAAGTGTTGCCCAACCACTTCACGTGAGCGACGCCTGGATCAAAAATCTGCCTCCCGCTATACCAATGCGCGCAGGTTACATGCAGTTGATGAATCATGACGCAAATGCTGCAACCATTGTTTCAATTAGTAGCGATGCCTTTGAAAAAGTCGAAATTCACCAAACCATGAACATTGATGGGGTGATGAGCATGCACCCAATCAACACTTTGGTACTTGAGGCCAACGGAATGGTTTCGTTAAAACCAGGTGGTATGCATCTGATGCTAATGAAGCCAACCAGAGAATTGAAAATTGGAGACGAAATAGAAATCGTTCTTCAGTTTGATAATGATTCGTCACAAGTCATAATAATGACAGTCAAAAAATAATTCGGGCACTGCGATATGGACAACAAACAGAAGGAAAAGCTAAAAGCCACACTATTTTGCGCTTTTCCTCATCATATGATGTCGCGCGCTGTGTATTTTGCAACCCGTTTAACCAGTCCTAGAATTGCGCAACCAATGATTAATTGGTTTATTAAAAAATTCAATGTTGATATGAGCGAGGCTGAGTTTCCCGATATCAAGGCCTATCAAACATTCAATGAATTTTTCACACGTCCACTTAAAATAGATGCACGTCCTATAGCAACGGGCGATAACATACTCGCCTGCCCTGCTGACGGCACCGTATCAGAAACTGGATCTATTCATGACCATCAAATTTTCCAAGCGAAAGGTCATCACTACACGGTCAAGGAGTTAGTGGGTGGTGACGAAGTCCTCGCCTCTTTATTTAAAGATGGCCGCTTTGCCACGGTTTATCTAGCACCCTACAACTACCATCGAATGCATATGCCGATGGATGGTTTACTCAAAAAAATGGTGCATGTGCCTGGTCGACTATTCAGTGTTGCACAGTGGACCGTTAGAAATATTCCACGTCTATTTGCTCGCAACGAACGTCTCGTTTGTTTATTTTCCACCGATGCAGGGCCGATGGTAATGGTGCTGGTTGGCGCAATAAACGTCGCAGCTATAGAGACCGTATGGAGTGGTTTGGTTACGCCGCCTAGGGGTAAGAAAATATCTAACTTCGATTATTCAGACACTCAAAAAAGCTATAAAAAGGGAGAAGAGATGGGTCGCTTTAATATGGGCTCAACAGTAATACTTTTAACCCCCCCTAATGTAGAGTGGTCACCTGAATTTGAGGCTGGGCTTGTGGTCAAAATGGGAGAAGCCATTGGGCGGTTCACTGTAGATGAAACAGCTTCGACTGCACCCTAGAAAGCTTTGCGGCTAGTCATAAAAAAATTCCCTATCTATTAGCCCCAGTTTACGCATTCACTAGGAAATAATAGTCTAATGGTCAAGGTACAGCTTTAAACATGACTGCAGTTTTATGAGACCACCTTACAAATCAACCTACTCAACAAAGCTCAAGACTTGATCAATAGAATTCTTTTCAAGTAAAACCATCAACAGTCGATCCAATCCAATCGCAACACCTGCACACTCGGGCAGTCCAGAATCCAATGCTGAAAGCAGTAATTCATCTGGTGGATAGGGGTCAAGCCCAAGCGTTAACCTGCGATTATTATCACTATCAAAACGATTCCGTTGCTGTGGACTATCACAAAGTTCTGAAAAACCATTCGCTAATTCTAATCCGTCATAGAATAACTCGAAGCGTTCTGCAACACTTGTGTCACTGGCCTTCACTCGGGCCAATGACGCCTGTGAAATTGGATAGTCATAGACAAAAACGTAGCCTTTAATCTTTGGCGCTATTGCGAGGCTAATCAATAGATCAAGACATTGGTCAACATCTAGCTCTGAGCTAAGGGTTCCGGGCACGAATTGATCGACTCTTTGTCTCAAAGCGAATAATTTGATTGTATCGATATCAACATTAATATGTTCAAGCACTAACTGTCGGTAACTAATTCGCTGGTATTGATTAGGCTCACCACTGATATCATCGATTAGACATTCGATTTCATCCATTAACTGCTGGTAGTCAAATCCAACCCGATACCATTCCAATAGAGTGAATTCTGGATTATGCCGACGACCTTTTTCGCCTTCACGAAACGCATGACATATCTGATAAATTGAACCACTTCCAGCTGCGAGTAGACGTTTCATTGCAAACTCAGGAGATGTCTGCAGGTACAGTGTCTGCCCTAAATTCGACGCTTTTATTGATTCGATATTGGCATCGGTATTAGTCGTGGGAGATAGCAGCGCGGTGTCAACTTCAAAACACGACCGCACATCAAAAAAAGCCCGAATTTGACGATAAATTCGGGCTCTTTGCTTAATAACTGTCAATGAAGCTGAAGGTTGCCAAACCACTGTTTTTTTAACTCTATTTTTTGACGCGTGACATGTAGTCGCTAGATCGCGTATCGATTCGAAGCACCTCACCAATTTCAATAAACAACGGTACCTTTACAATCGCACCTGTTTCTAGCGTTGCAGGCTTAGTACCGCCTTGGGCGGTATCACCCTTGAGTCCGGGGTCAGTTTCTGTTACTTCTAATTCAACAAAATTAGGGGGCGCTACGCCAATAGGCGTGCCGTTATAAAGTGTCACTTCATATATATCTTGCGCTTTCAACCACAGGCGACAATCACCGACTGCGTTTTCGTCTGCGGCATGCTGTTCGTAATCTTCGGGCACCATAAAGTGAAAAAACTCGCCATCGTTGTATAAATACTGCATTTCAATGTCGATAACATCAGCAGCATCCATTGTTTCACCCGACTTAAATGTCTTATCCAGCACACGACCATTTTTTAAATTACGGATTTTGACTCTACTAAATGCTTGGCCCTTACCTGGCTTTACGAATTCATTTTCGATAATCGAACAGGGATCGCCATCGACCATTATCTTTAACCCACTTCGAAATTCGCTGGTGTTGTAACTAGCCATGATGTTTAACTCTGACATATTCTTAAAAGAGAACGGCATAATAGCTGATCCAGTGGCCATGAGACAAATCTTTGATTAGAAAAGCTAAAACTAAAGCTAACGACATATGACAGAAATAGTTTACTTGTCAAAATACAGACCGATTTAATAACAAAAAATCCAAACTTTGATCGACTGATGTTAAATTAAGTTATGATTACTGACTAACGGATGGCAGCTAAAACTTTATGGATTCTGATATAGTAAAATCAATACGATTACTCATCATTGATATCTGCCTGCAAAAGGCTGAAAACATAACGAGTTCTTTACGTGCTACCGGGCTCGAAGTGCGTGCCGAATTTGCCGATAATAGCGAAAGCATGTATGCCATACTTGAGACTAAAACTTTCGACCTTGTCTTATTTTCACTCGATATAACCGACTTTACCTTAAAGCAAGTACAGCAGCTGATCAGTGAATGTGGTCGTCATGTTGGACTGGTTGCTATGACCAATAACCTCACTGACGAGGTAATGGTAAGGACCATTAACGAAGGTGCACAGGATGTTGTGTCTTCAGGCAATCTTAATCATCTCCTTCAAGTTATTAAACGAGAAGCGTTGAGTCTGTCGATGTCGCGCAAAGCAGGACGAATGGAATTCGAGTTAATGGAAAACGAAAAGCGTTGCCTATTGTTGCTCGCTAACTCAAAGGATGCCGTTGCCTATCTTTACGAGGGCATGCACATTTATGCTAATGAAGTTTATCTAGATTTATTTGGCAAAACCAATTTTAGTGATCTTGAAAGTACCCCCATTGTCGATATGGTATCGGTAGGCCAGCAAGAGGAAGTCAAAAAATTTCTACGTGCATTGAGTCAGAACAAAAACGAAAGCAATCAGCTTAATCTCCAGCTCTTACTTGATAGTGGTGAGACCATCGAAACTACCTTAGAGTTTTCTAGAGCACGTTTTGATGGTGAACCCTGCACTCAAATTTTAATTCGTTCTGTAACTGACACTTCCGAACTTGAAACGCAAATTAACTACCTTCATCAACATGATTTGGTATCCGGACTATATAATCGTCAGTATTATATGGATGCGTTAAGCATTTCAATTTCGAAGGCAGTTAACGGAATTCAGCGCTATGCAATTATATACATTTCGATTGATAATTTCGAATCGATACGCGAGACTATTGGCATTACAGGTTGCGATGTTTTAATAACTAACATTGCCAAAATACTGCAAGAAAATACCGCGAAGGATCAACTCTTGGCTCGCTTTGGATCAAACTCCTATGCCATTCTGAGCATTATTACTGATAAAAAATCATTCGACGTTCTATCATCCAATATCCATGTTTTGGTTGAACAACATATTTCTGAAATTGATGATCAATCGTTCGGTGTTACCTGTAGCACATCAGTGTGTTACATCGATGAAGTTTCACCAGATAATGCAAATAAAATGATGACTCGTGCAGAAAAAACCTGTGACGAAGCCCAAAAAGAAGGTGGCAATCGAACCAAACTATATGTACCAAAATCAGGTGAAATGAGTCAGGAAGAGGCAGATGATGTCGTTGCTCAATCACTCAAGAGTGCCATTGCTGAGAACCGCATTAGCGAGCTTTACGAGCCCTTAGTGAGCATTAAATCTGAAGCCGGTGAGCGATATATATCAGGCTTAGCTTTAATGAACATTGATAACACACCCATGGATCGTAACGACTACCAAACTGTGGCCGAGCGCACTGGTATGGCTAAAACTCTAGATCGCTGGATAATTTTGCACATCATCAAAAAAATTGCTGAGTTCAATAAAAAATCACGTCAACTTGAGTTCTTTATTCCATTGAGTATTAACTCAATTTTAGACTCTGACTTGACGCAGTGGGTTTCTGACAATCTCATTAAATCGAATGTATCAGGTGAGCAACTCGTATTTCTGGTCAATGAAACTGACGTGGTTAATCAGCTTAAAGCCACAAAAACACTTTTTGACGGATTAAAAAAAATCAATTGCCAGTTTGGATTCGACCAGTTCGGAACAGAAGTTAACTCTTTCCAATTATTCAAACACATTAATGCAGACTATATTCGAATTAGTCTCACCTACATGGAAAAACTGGCCCAAAAGAGTGCCGATCAAAATATCATTCGCGAATTAGCCATCGAGGCTTTAAAGGTGAAAGTGAGAGTTATTACGCCAGGGGTCAACAGTGCCGCTCTACTCAGTATGTTGTGGGGTCTGAGTGTTGATTTTGTTCATGGCGATTTTCTTCAAAAACCCACTAAAGATCTCAATTATGACTTCTCTTTTATGTGAAACAATTGTTGTCCACTGTCAAGCTCTCAGCCAGTGAACAATGCACAACAACCTCTGCCGTCGCTAACCAGTCACTTCCAGATCAGTGACGTTCTGGTAGCCACGTGGTAACTTTTGTCCTCGTTTTCCACGCTCAATTCGATAGTCTTCAAGATCTCTCAACGACATTGTTTTATATTTCTTACCTGAATGAATAATCAACGTTTGTTTAGCCGATAAACAGATAACAAAACTCACAATTTCTTCGCCTGTTTTAAGACGTTTGGGTGGAATACCCAGTATTTTATTACCCTTACCTTTCGATAACTGTGGAATTGCTTTTGCGTCAACCAGACCGATATAACCGTCACTGGTAATCGATACAACAACATCAGTATCAACATTTTTAATTAAGTTAGCGTGAATCAACTTTGCCCCACTGGAAATGCTAATTAGAGCTTTACCGTTTTTATTACGCGTCAGCATATCTTCAAAAAAGCATAAAAAACCATAGCCATGTGAAGTTGTCATTAGGAAGAGTTGATCATTACGAGCCATTAAACAATCAACGAACTCAGCACCAGTCGCGGGTTTAAATCGACCGGTCAGTGGCTCACCTTGCCCCCTAGCAGAGGGCAAGGTGTGGGCAGATAATGCATAACTTCGCCCATGAGAATCAATAAATACCGCACTTTGATTGCTCTTGCCCTGAGCCATGCCTTGAAAGCTATCACCCGACTTATAATTCAAACCTAATACATCAATATCATGTCCTTTGGCGGCTCGCACCCAGCCAGCAGTTGATAACACTACGGTTAAGGCTTCCGATGGAATGAGCTCATTTTCATCCATTGCTTTCGCCATTTTTCGGCTCACAATAGGTGAACGCCGGTCGTCACCATAGGTTTCAGCATCTTCAATAATTTCATTTTTAATCAATGTTTTTAGTCGACGCTCTGAGCTTAATAACTTTTCAAGTGATTGCTTTTCTAGTTGAAGTGCATCTTGCTCCGCCCGAATTTTCATCTCTTCAAGCTTGGCCAAATGGCGCAGCTTTGTTTCGAGGATAGCTTCCGCTTGAATCTCTGAAATATTAAAAGTCTTTATTAACGAAGCTTTGGGATCCTCTTCATAACGAACAATTCGAATAACTTCATCTAAGTTTAAGAATGCAACCAACAATCCATCCAGAATATGGAGGCGTTTGTCGACTTTATCCAATCGCCATTCAAGCCGCCTACGCACAGTACTGACTCGAAAAGCGATCCACTCCTGTAAAATTTGCTTAAGATTTTTAACCTGAGGCCGGCCATTAGTACCAATCACATTCATGTTCACGCGATAGGTTTTTTCGAGATCTGTTGTTGCAAACAGATGTCGCATTAGCGCATCAACATCTACTCGATTGGAGCGCGGCACGATGACCAGTCGAGTGGGGTTTTCATGGTCAGACTCATCGCGCAAGTCATCTACCATTGGTAGTTTCTTAGCCAACATTTGCTGTGCAATTTGTTCTAACACTTTGGCACCAGACACCTGATGTGGCAACGCCGTAAGAATGATATCGCCATCCTCACGTTCATAAAGAGAACGAATGCGAATAGAACCATGGCCTGTTTCATACATCGACCGCAGCTCTTCATTCGGTGTAATAATTTCAGCATCAGTTGGGTAATCTGGCCCTTTCACCAATTCAAGCAGTTCGTCTAGGGTGGTTCGAGAGTTATCCAATAACTGGATACAGGCACTTGCCACTTCGCGCAAGTTGTGAGGTGGTAAATCAGTAGCCATACCCACCGCTATGCCCGTTGTGCCATTGAGCAATATATGGGGTAGCCGTGCAGGCAATAATGAGGGCTCCTGCATGGTTCCGTCAAAATTTGGAACCCAGTCGACCGTTCCAAGGCCCAGTTCTTGTAGTAGTAACTTTGAAATACCTGAGAGGCGTGATTCTGTATAACGCATCGCTGCAAAAGATTTTGGATCATCTGGAGAACCAAAATTTCCCTGACCATCAATTAACGGATAGCGATAAGAAAAGTCCTGTGCCATCAAAACCATGGCTTCATAACATGCGGTATCACCATGTGGATGAAATTTACCCAAAACGTCACCAACAGTTCGTGCTGACTTTTTGTGTTTTGAGCTGACGGATAATCCGAGCTCTGACATGGCATAAATAATGCGCCTTTGGACTGGCTTTAAGCCATCACCAATATGTGGCAATGCTCGGTCTAAGATAACGTACATCGAATAATCGAGATAAGCTTTCTCTGTGAAAATACTGAGTGGCTCTTTCTCTACACCTTCGTAGTTAAGTTCTAAATTTCCAGGCATTTTTATATCTCCGCCAAATCGCCTTTTGCCTGTAACCAATCTTTACGATCAGCGGCACGCTTTTTGGACAACATCATATTCATAATTTCAAAGGTGTTATCACCAGGCTCCATCGTTAACTGCGCTAAACGACGGGTATCAGGAGCGATGGTACTTTCGCGAAGTTGCATTGGATTCATTTCTCCCAAACCTTTAAATCGGGTTACAGAGATTTTTCCTTTTCTTTTTTCAGCGTTTAACCGATCAATAATGCCATCTCGCTCGGCTTCATCTAACGCGTAATACTTATCCTTAGCAATATCTATTCGATACAGCGGCGGCTTAGCAACATAAACATGTCCTTGCTCAACCAAGGGCTGAAAATGCCTTAAGAATAGAGCACACAGTAGCGTTGCTATATGTAATCCATCCGAGTCTGCATCAGCTAAAATACATATCTTGCCATATCGTAAATTAGAAATGTCATCAGAGGCGGGGTCAACACCAATAGCCACTGAGATATCATGGACTTCCTGAGACGCTAGTACCTGATCGGAAGAAACCTCCCAAGTATTTAGAATTTTGCCCCGCAGAGGCATGATGGCCTGAAAAATTCGATCTCTGGCTTGCTTGGCTGAACCGCCTGCCGAATCACCTTCGACCAAAAATAATTCGGTACGAGTCACATCCTGACTACTACAATCAGCTAGTTTTCCGGGCAATGCTGGGCCAGAAGTGACCTTTTTGCGGACAATTTTTTTTGCACTTTTGAGTCTTTTTTGTGCGCTCGAAATCGCCATTTGCGCCAATAAATCACCTGTATCAGCATGCTGGTTTAACCATAAACTGAAAGCGTCTTTCGCTACACCGGAAACAAAAGCCGCTGTTTCACGAGACGATAAGCGCTCTTTTGTTTGACCCGAAAATTGTGGATCAGACATTTTTACTGACAAAATGAAGCTCACTTTGTCCCAGACATCATCAGGCGCTATCTTAATCCCACGGGGTAGCAAACTACGAAATTCACAGAATTCTCTAATCGCATCAGTAATACCAGTACGTAATCCATTAACATGCGTACCGCCCTGAGCCGTGGGCACTAAATTCACATAACTTTCTGTGATGGCTTCTCCCCCCTCTGGCAGCCAGAGTATTGCCCATTCAGCGGCTTCATGCTCGCCCTTAATAGATGTTACAAAGGGAGCTGAAGGCAATAACTCAAAGCCCGCTAAAGCATCCAGCAGGTAATCTGAGAGACCGTCTTCGTAATACCATTCATAGGAATCGGTAGTCTTTTCTTCGTAAAATTTAACGCGCAAGCCTGGACACAAAACAGCCTTGGCTCGAAGTACATGTTTTAGTTTTGATACGGAGAATATTGCGCTGTCAAAATATTCTGATGCGGGCCAAAACCGTATGGTGGTGCCCGTGTTCTTTTTACCTACGCTGCCAATCTCTTTCAAGTCGACCGTTTTATCACCATTTTCAAACCCAATTAGAAACTCTTTGCCGTCTCGACGAACGCGAACATCAAGCTTTTTTGATAGGGCATTAACAACTGATATACCTACACCATGCAAACCGCCCGAGAACTGATAGTTTTTGTTAGAAAATTTACCCCCAGAATGTAATTTTGTGAGAATGACTTCGACACCCGGAATGCCCTGTTGGGGGTGGATATCAACCGGCATGCCACGGCCGTCGTCAATGACACTTAAAGACTGATCTGCATGTAGAATAATGCCTATCTCAGTTGCGTGGCCCGCGATCGCTTCATCGACACTATTGTCGATCACTTCTTGTGCAAGGTGGTTTGGCCGAGTGGTGTCCGTGTACATGCCCGGACGCTTTTTAACAGGATCCAGTCCCGTTAGAACTTCGATCGAAGCGGCATCGTATTGATTATTCAAAAGTTGTGTTACCCGTTGGTTCGTCATATTGGCTGGTAATAGCTGCGCCAAATTATAGCGTCATCGTACTTGTAATTGTGAGTATGTTGCCTAATATACTCAGTCACTTTTTTAGGAAACGGTATTATGAGCGAGTCACCTTATATTCACAATGTAAACGCCCAAAATTTCCAATCAGTCGTACTTGAAAACTCTCTCAACGTACCCGTATTGGTCGATTTTTGGGCTGATTGGTGTCAACCCTGCCAGACATTGATGCCCATGTTAGCAAAGCTGGCCGAAGAATATGGCGGCAAATTTATACTCGCTAAGGTCAATAGCGACGAAGAACAAGAGCTAGCGAGCCATTTTGGAATCAAAAGTCTACCAACCATGAAGCTTTTTGTAGATGGAAAAATTGTCGGTGAAAAGATGGGCGTGTTGCCAGAACCAGAAATACGTGCCTTCATCGATCAGTATATTACCAATGAATCAGACAACCTAATGGATGCCGCTAATGCAGCATTTGAACAAGGGAATACAGTAGAGGGCTTATCGATGATGAATCAAGCGCTTGCTCTGGATCCAACCAATGCTGATCTTAAAATTAGCATGGCGAGCGTCGTAATGTCTCAAGGCGACAAAGATAGTGCTTTAGCGTTACTTGGTTCACTCAGCGATGACGACAAGAAAAAGCAGGAAGCGGTCAAGTTATTCGCTACCATCGACTTATCTGCCCAGCTAGAAGGTATTCCATCGCTGGAAGAAATTGAAAGTGATTTGGCCAAAGACCCGGGGGATTTGATGGCCTTATTGCATAAGAGCACCCATTTATCAGCTCAGGGGAATCATGAATCCGCAATGGATTGTCTGTTAACGATGGTACAAACTGATTTACAATTTCAAGACGGTGCTGCTCGTAAAGGGTTATTTGTTTTATTCGACATGCTCGGTGGCGAACATCCCGCTGTGCAAAAATGTCGGCGTAAACTTTTCACCTTGCTGCATTAAAATAAGCCAACATGAGCATTTTTATAACTTTGTCATCTGAAATAGTGCTTTATATTTCAGATGAGAATAATGTATCTGGAAATATCATTTATTGACCGTATATCACTCAACTATAGTGCAAGCCTGTTTTATTTACTGAAAGGATAAAAATCTATGAAGCTGGAGTCACTTGCACTACATCACGGTTATGAATCTGAGGCAACAACCAGAGCTGCCGCCGTCCCTATTTATCAAACTAGCTCCTATACTTTTGATAACACACAACATGGGGCAGACCTGTTTGACTTAAAGGTACCAGGCAACATTTACACCCGAATCATGAACCCAACTACTAATGTATTGGAACAGCGCCTCGCAGCCATGGAGGGAGGTGTCGCCAGCCTAGCCGTGGCGTCTGGCATGGCTGCTATTACTTATGCCATTCAATGCATTTGCGAAGTGGGCGACAATATTGTTAGTACCAGTCAGCTGTATGGGGGTACCTATAACCTATTCGCACATTCCTTACCGAAACAGGGAATAGAGGTTCGCCTGCTGTCACATGATGATTTTGACGGTTTTGAAAAAGCAATAGATAGCAAAACAAAAGCCATCTTTTGTGAATCAATCGGTAACCCTGCTGGTAATATTGTTGATATTGAAAAACTGGCTGAAATTGCTCATCGGCATGGTGTTCCCGTTATTGTGGATAACACGGTGGCTACGCCCTACCTATGCCAGGCATTTAAAAAGGGTGCTGACATTATTATCCACTCTCTTACTAAATATATTGGTGGCCATGGCACTTCTATTGGTGGCGTTATCATCGATTCAGGTAAATTTGACTGGGTGGCAAATAAAGAACGTTTCCCAGTTTTAAATGAACCAGACCCCTCTTACCATGGCGTTGTTTACACCGACGCTTTAGGTCCAGCGGCTTATATTGGCCGATGTAGAGTAGTCCCATTGCGAAATACCGGTGCGGCTATTTCTCCTATGAATGCTTTTCAAATACTACAGGGATTAGAAACGTTAGGCTTGCGCATGGAAAGACATTGCGAAAATGCAGAGAAACTAGCTCATTATCTGTATGATCATAAAAAAGTTGCCTGGGTAAACTATGCGACGCTTCCTGATAGCCCTTATAAGGCAATGTCGCAAAAAATCACAGATGGCAAGGCATCTGGCATCCTCAGCTTTGGTATTCACGGGGGTGTAGAAGCAGGAACTCAGTTTATTGATGCATTACAAATGATTTTACGTCTAGTCAATATTGGTGATGCCAAATCGCTAGCTTGCCACCCCGCATCTACCACGCACAGGCAGTTGAATGAGACTGAACTAGCAGCCGCGGGAGTAAGCGATGATCTAGTGAGAATCTCAGTGGGTATTGAAAACATTGATGACATAATTGCCGATGTAAGCCAAGCGTTGGAATGCGTGACCACTTAGCGCTGTTAAAGAAAAGACCCATTAGCCAGTGGGATTACCCTGCTGGCTATATTAGGCGCCCATCAATTAAAATATCTCTGCATAACGACATATGTGTAAAAGTAGGTTAATGAATGACCTTCTATTAACTAAATTATTGTCCTTACTGACCAACTAAAATAATGCAACTGAGCGTCAGCTATGACCAAAAATTCAAAAGAATACGGAACCTTATTTATTTAAACATATAAAAAGCTGAGCTGTATTTCTTTATCTGTTATCCACGTGGATGATGCCTTGCATGTAATGATTGTAGACGTGCTTGAGCAATATGCGTATATATTTGAGTTGTCGATAAGCTACTGTGACCAAGCAGCATTTGAACGGTTCGCAGGTCAGCACCATGATTAAGTAAATGGGTTGCAAATGCATGACGCAATGAATGTGGTGAATAGTTAGTTTTAATACCAGCCACTAACAGATGCTTTTTGATATTTTGCCAAAAGGCTTGGCGAGTAATTGCACTGCCCCGACTAGACAAAAACAGAGCGTCACTTGTCACTTTAGAGCAAACCAACGATGGGCGCGCTTGCTTGAGGTAAAGCGTTATCCAGTACAAGGCTTCTTCTCCAACAGGAATTACCCGCTCTTTATTACCTTTTCCAGTCAGTCTAACCAATCCCAAGTTCACATTAATTTGATTTACAGCTAAAGAAACCAGCTCACTAACACGCAGCCCAGAGCTGTACATTACCTCAAGCATACAACGATCACGTAACCCAAAGCTACTGACAATGTCGGGCGCCTCTAATAGTCGATTAACGTTCTTTTCTGTCAGAGTATTGGGTAATAGATGTTGTATTTTAGGTGAACTGATTAAAGCGCTAGGATTATCTGGACGATCACCACTTCGAACAAGATGACGGTAATATTGCTTTAGAGTAGACAGCATTCGGGCATTTGAACGAGCAGAAGAGCCATGTTCAAACCGAAGAGCAAGATAACTCTGAACATCAATTGAATTAGCCCACTTTAGTTCTTTGTTAGACGTTAGCAACCAGACTGAAAACTGTTTTAAATCTTGCTGATAAGCAGAGAGTGTTAAAGTGGCTAAACCTTTCTGCGCCCAAATCGTATCGATAAAATGATCTATCGATGGATCGAGATCAGTTAGTTTGTTGATCTTATTAACCAAAAATATTGCTCTCGTTGATTTAATCCAAATGCAGTGAGACTCACGCGTCCTCGATTATCGATTTACTGACTTTCAAATAAAGCCTCTTCCGAAGGGGAATAATCCAATGACTCACTTGAGCTAACAATAGAGGATGAGAGTTAATTAAAGTTGCGAAAAACACTCGATCTATCTTGAACATAAAAAAGGCACTATTTAAGTGCCTTTTGAAATAAAACGTAGATCAAAAAGCTATTTTTTTGCTTTTTTCTTCTTGGCTTTTTTCTTTTTAGTTGTCAAAGACTTTTCTAAAGCCGCATTAGCTTTTTTATCCCAACCAATGAGAAACTTTTTGACTGCAGCTTGACGTTGACTGGCTAAAAGAGCCGTGGCACTTTCTCTTTTCTTGGTTGATTTAACCTCAGCTTTTAGGTCTGATAACTCTTGATTAAGCTCAGCTAAATTTACTTTTAGCGCTTGAACTTTAATCGCAGCAGGAGATCCACTTACAACTGATTTAGATTTTTTGTTTACTGTAGATTTCTTCTTAAACACTGGCTTAGCATTTTTATTTTTCACTGTAGGCCTAACTGCCTTTTTCACTGCAGGCTTTGCTGCCTTTTTCACTGCAGGCTTTGCTGCCTTTTTCACTGCAGGCTTTACTGCGGTCTTCTTTACTATTGGTTTGGCGGCCTTCTTCTTCACTGCAGGTTTAACTGCTGTCTTCTTTACTATTGGTTTGGCGGCCTTCTTCTTCACAGCAGATTTCACTGCCAACTTTTTAACCGCAGGTTTAGCCGCCTTTTTCTTGGCAACTATTTTAACTGCCGCTTTCGCCTTTGCAGGTGCATCATGTGTTACATCTTTTTCATCAATCGCCATCATTAAATCTCCTAAATTAAATATATACAGTAGTTATTATAAAAAGCATCTTTTCACTTTACAATAGCATAGAAACATTAATTTATTGTTGATAGTTTCAATATTGGGACTAATATGACACTCCTTTTTAAATTTACTTTCAACCGTGGGTACTTCAATGCCAAGCAACCTTCATAGCAAATGCCCACCAGCAAGTTTAATCAAACAGATTGCTGCCATGATTTATGACAGTTTATTAATCATCGCTATATTATTTATTTCCACTGCAATAGCTCTCATTTTTAACGATGGGAAAGCATTTGAATCGAGTCCTATTTTTAGTTTCTATCTAGTATTAATTATTTTTATTTTTTATAGTTGGTTTTGGAAAAAGTCAGGCCAAACTCTTGGCATGCGCGTCTGGAAAATACGTATTATTTCAGAGCTTGGGGGCAACCCCAGCTGGGCGATTTGTTTTTTAAGATTAACCTTCGCTCTATTATCTATAGCGTGTTTCGGGATAGGTTACTGGTGGCGCTTATTTAAACCTTACACATGGCATGACAAGCTCAGTCAAACGCGCATTATCAGCCTCTCAGAGCTTCCTAAGGAACAACAGTAGCTTAACAAAAATTTTATGAGTTTGCTTTTCTATATAGCAAATAGATAGACAGTATAAAAAATAATACAGTCGGCGCTATAGCATTTATAACTGGTAATAGGTTGATTTGAATACCAAACTGAGTAATTAAACGACTGGTTACAAAATAAGTAAGTCCTAACAAAATACCAATAATTAAGCGCTGCCCAGTATTACCTTGACGTTGAGAACCAAGCACAAAAGGCACCGCTAAAAGACACATGACTATAACCGTTAATGGTGCAAAAACTTTTTGCCAAAAGGTTAAGCTTTCGACCGAGTTATCTAGATTATTTTTAACTAAGAATGTTTTATAGTCATATAAGTCAACACTCGACATCCGTCGCGGCTCGATCAACAAAGCATCCAGCAGTTTATTTGAAATTTTTCCTGTATAAATTAACTCATCAAAGCTTTCATTCTGAACTGAATCCTGTCTATATATAAGAGATCTTACCGTCTCTAATCTCCATTGATCCTCTGTTAGAATTGCCGTTTTGGCAATTAAGGTTTGAACCAGCTTACCGTCTTCATCTAGCCCATATATCTCTATGCCTTCCGCCCGACCACCAGGTCTAAGCAAATTAATGTGAATCACCTGATTGGCATCTTTAATCCATATACCTTTTTTCCCAATGATTGCCGGCGTATTAGTAATCGCCGAAGTCCTGCTTGCTCGCGCAGAAGTTTCACTTACAGGGACGACAAAATCAGCAACTAAAAACGTTAAAAACGCTAACAAAATAGCGGACAAAATGACCGAGCGTAACAAACCAGCGACAGACACCCCAGACGCCTGCATGGCAATTATCTCGCTGTTACTTGCTAACCCACCTAGACTCAAGATAGTGCCAATTAAAACCGCCAACGGCATAAATTCGACCACCTTGCCAGGTATACGCAGAACGATATATTCACCAATATGCACCATATTGTAATAACCTCGCCCTATGTCATCTAGCTCACCAATGAAAATAAAGAATAGACTAATGCTAACTAGAACCAATAGGGTCAAAACAACACCTTGAATGATGCGGCCTAAAATGTAGCGACCTAAAATCACCGACTGAGTACTCTTCGATGTAACACAAATCCTCGACCTGCTTTGACTAACAATATAATCGTTAAACCTATAAAAATTAAATGTATCCACCAAAAATTTAACATTAAAGGAATATTACCTTGTTCAAGCTGAGATCGGCCAAAGGCCATCAGATTAAAGTAAGCAATATAAACCAACAACGCATAGCCAATTTTTCCGAACTGTCCTTTTCTGGGAGCAACATAAGAAAGAGGCACCGCTAACAGCGCCAACACTATTAACACTAAAGGAATTGATATGCGCCACATTAGCTCCACTTTGTCTTTCAATTCGGTTGAACGCCATAGCAATGCGGGTGGTTTTTCTCGTTCACGTATTCTGTATGAATCACTGACAACCTTTTTGGCTATTAATATTCCATGTTGTTTAAATTGTATAACTTTGACATTCTTTTTTCCGAGCTCTAACTCTGTTCTTTCGCCAGGTCCAACCACCAAAAATAAATCTCCAGTAATTTCATCTATTTTATGCCGTCCTGATTTTGCCGTTTCTAAAGCTCTGGTTTTTTCTGTCGACTGGCTAATTATGACATTATGCAAAACTTGTTTGTCTTCACTAATTGACTCCATAAAAAATACATGGGCACCACTTTTACTTTGATTAAACTGACCAGCCTTAACCTGATTAAATTCATGTATATTCTTGCTATTAGAAACTATGGATTGGGCGCTGCGCTGTACCGATGAATTTAACCAAACACTGGTAAATGCGTTGAGAATAAAAACAGGCAAGATAACGAGAAGTATGGATTTATAAAACTGCCAGTAACCCATGCCACAAGCGTTCATAACTGAAATTTCATGATCTTTATACAATCGACCAAAAGCGAAAACGATACCCAGAAAAAAGCTAATAGGTAGCAATAATGTAAAAATTTTGACTGATTGACTCAACAATACGGGCCAAAGTGCTTGCTGTGGGATTTCGCCATCGGCAACATCAGCCAACAATCGACCTAAAGAATTACTCATTAAGATAATAAAAAGTATAAGAACTGTTGCACAACTGCATTTCAGCACTTCAAAACTAATATAACGAGTAATAATATTGGGAATAAAAAAAATTATGATTGCTCGCAGTTAGTATTCATTTCAGTAACCAACTAAGGTTGTAGTTCATAAAAAAATGAACTTATAGTCATGGTTTAGCATTGATTTAAGACAATGTTAAAAATATCATTCACTGTTAGAAGCCCCTTCTATTTTGCAATTAGGAGGCCATTAATACTTAGAATTTACATTAATTGGTCTGATTAGTAATGTAAAATGACATTATCAGCAAGCATATTAGACTCAGTTTAAATTAATAAAGATAAACCCGGACTGAATTATCCGACAAAATTAGCACTTTTGGCTGGTTTTTTTTTCTTCTTCACGTATCTTATCTCGTTATCAATATTATCACATCGGAATATTTATGGATTTCAATTTTAAAACTGGTTCACCTGAAAAGCAACGAAGTGCATGTTTAATCATTGCGGTGTCACATCCACAGAAATTATCGTCGGCTGGACACGCAGTTGACAAAGCAAGCGATGGATTCTTGTCTCAAATTATTAGGCAGGGTGACATGGATGGCAAAGCAGGTCAGACCTTATTATTACACAATGTATCAGGCACATTGGCTGATCGCATTTTACTAATTGGTATCGGTAAAGAAACAGATTTAAACGAGCGTTCTTTTAGTCGCGTAATCGCCAGTGTACAGAGTGCACTAGCTAATTCGGGTGCAACCGATGCTTATAGCTGCCTTAGTGAAATCGCCGTCGGCAGCCATGATATTGATTGGAATATACGTCACACCGTTATGAAGCTTGGTAATGGCGAATATAAGTTCGACCAAATGAAAAGCATCAAAGCGGAAAAGAAAAAAGGATTAAAGAAATTCACAATTCATCTCTCTAGCCGCAGTGCAATGAAAAAAGCTGAAATAGCAATATCTCAGGGAATCGCCATTACTGCAGGAATGGACATGGCCCGGGACTTAGGCAACTTACCTGGAAATGTGTGTACTCCCAGCTATATCGCTAAACAAGCAAAGCAATTGGCGAAAGGCAACAAACAGCTCAAGGTCGAAGTCCTTGAAGAAGCCGATATGCGAAAGCTCAAAATGGGCTCACTTTTATCGGTAGGTATGGGCAGTCGCGAGCCAGCTAAACTGGTATCAATCGAATATAAGGGCGGTAAGGCAAAAGATAAGCCCATTGTGTTGGTCGGCAAAGGCGTGACGTTTGATACGGGCGGCATATCATTAAAAGGTGGCGCTGGCATGGATGAAATGAAATATGATATGTGTGGTGCGGCATCCGTCCTTGGCACCATAAGCGCCATCGCCGAACTAAAACTAGCCATAAATGTAGTTGGCATCGTTCCAACTACAGAAAACATGCCGGATGGCCTTGCAACTAAACCTGGCGATATTGTGACCAGCATGTCGGGACAAACAATAGAAGTGCTTAACACAGACGCTGAAGGCAGGCTAATATTGTGTGATGCCCTTACCTATGCAGCGAAATTTAATCCACTATATGTGATCGACATTGCAACTCTAACGGGAGCCTGCATTGTTGCTTTAGGTAAAGTGCCGTCTGCGGTACTTGGAAATGATGAAACGTTGATTAACAGCCTAATAGCTTCAGGCAAGACTATCGAAGATAAATTGTGGGAGTTGCCGCTTTGGGATGAATATCAAGAGCAGCTTGATAGTAACTTTGCAGATATTGCCAATATTGGTGGTAGGGATGCAGGTACGATTACTGCAGCTTGCTTCCTTTCTCGCTTCACTAAAAAGTATAAATGGGCGCATCTCGATATTGCAGGTACCGCCTGGAAATCTGGCGCAGAGAAAGGAGCCACAGGTCGTCCAGTGCCGCTACTAACTCAATTTATCCTTGACCATTGCTGAGCTATTATAACTAAGGGCTGATATCCATCACCATGACACGCGTCGACTTTTATCAATTGAACCCAAAACAACACAACTCGGATCGTGTTGTTTGTCAACTGTGTCAAAAGGCTTACGACAAAAATCAAAAGACACTATTGCTAACGCAAAGTTCACAACAAACGGCTTATCTTGAGGAACAACTATGGATCTTCGATGAGGATAGTTTCCTTCCCCATGATTCTGATTTTAAGGGAGAGTCTAATGCTTTCCTATCGCCTATATTGATCCATAATCAGCCCGACCCTCAAGGTGAACGGCAGCTTCTGATAAACTTGTCATTGTCGATACCCTTTTATTTTGCACAGTTTGAACGGGTAATCGAGCTGGTCACCGAAGACAACAAAAAGAGTGCACGAGAGCATTATGCCTTTTATAAAGAGCGTGGTTATCCACTTAACCATCACACGCTTTAACTCATCTCTGATAACTCATACCCTATAGCTTATGCTTAAAAGTGATCACATTCCCGTTTTGACCGATTTGATCGAGAAAGGCACTGACATTAAACTGACTGAGCTCGAGCATAACGAAGATTTAATTGTAGGGGCAAACCGTCGTGAAGAACCACATATTAATGTAGCCCAACTTTATTTTAAGGAAGAGATTGAGGCTGAAGCTGGACCAACTAGCCCCACTTTTACGAATGATGATGATTTAGAAAAAACAATTCAAAACATACTTAACGAGCATATGAAACAAATTTTGACAGAAATTAAATTAGCTATCCAAAAAACTGGTAAGTCGTCTTTCGATTGAATTTTCAAACCTTTTATTTATAGTGGTGACCTTAAAAAAGCTTACGCGTTTTTCCTTTTTAACAATCTTTGGCATCGGACTGAGTTGATTATTATTGATGATCAACTGAAATTAGGCTGCTTTATTTGAAGCCCATTGGAGTTCAATATGGACAATTTTCTAGCGACAAGTCTACCCATTATTCAATCTCCAATGGCAGGCGTTCAGAACAGCACACTGACTATTGCTGTATCTTCGGCCGGAGGCCTTGGCTCCCTGCCCTGCGCATTGTTAAGTATTGAAGAACTTCAAATCGAACTAAATGTCTTAGCACAAAATAACAATAGACCCTTTAATGCCAATTTTTTCTGCCATCAGCCTCCCAAAATTAACCCCGAACGTGAAGCAAAATGGCGGTTAGAACTTAAACCTTTTTTTACTGAACTTGGCATGGATATTGGTAACATTCCAACAGAACCTAATCATCAACCATTCAATCATCAAATGGCAGATGTACTCGAGGTTTATAAACCACCTGTCATTAGCTTTCACTTTGGATTACCGTCAGCTGATCTGGTAAAACGAGTCAAAAGTTGGGGTTCCACTATTATTAGTTCTGCAACAACTGTCGCAGAAGCCCAATGGCTGGAAGCCAATGGTGCTGACGCTATCATTGCACAAGGACTTGAAGCTGGAGGGCATCGCGGTATGTTTCTGTCAGAAGACTTGACCACACAGATCGGTACATTTTCGTTGTTACCCCAAATCATCAAAAAAGTAAGGATACCCGTTATCGCAGCAGGAGGTATTTCAGATGCAGTCAGTGTCTCGGCAGCAATCTCACTCGGAGCGAGTGCCGTTCAGGTCGGGACTGCGTATTTACTCTGCACTGAAACTGACACTAGTCAAATACACCGGGCAGCCATAAAAAGTGACGCATCACATCACACAGCGATTACCAACCTTTTTTCTGGCCGACCCGCCCGCAGTATTGTCAATCGTGTAATGACTGAAATTGGTCCAATCAACCAAAATACACCGGAATTTCCACTAGCCTTAACTGCAATTAGAGCACTTAAAAAGCAAACTGAAATAGCTGGTATTGGTGACTTTTCGTCTCTATGGTGCGGGCAAAATGCTACCGGCTGTCGAGAAATTTCTGCATCAGAGATGACACGATCTTTAGCTACCAAACTTTAAGAAGACTTTAATCGCCTGCCTTTTAGAAAATCGTGCATTCATCATTCATTCTTGGATAGCCCCTGTGTATAATCCCGAACTACTTTATTGACTGATCTGCATTACCATGGAAAAAACCTATAACCCACAAGCTATCGAAGAAACCTGGTACCAACACTGGGAAGATAGAGGTTATTTTAAAGCACAAAGCCAATCTGATAAAGAATCTGATAACGAAGGTAACCCCTATTGCATCGTGATACCGCCGCCAAATGTGACAGGTAGCCTGCATATGGGCCATGCCTTCCAAGACACTATCATGGATGCCTTAACGCGTTATCACCGAATGAAGGGTGACAATACATTATGGCAGCCCGGCACAGACCATGCAGGCATCGCCACCCAAATGGTGGTCGAACGTCAGCTCAGTGCTGAAGGTAAAACCAGACATGATTTAGGCCGGGATGCGTTCATTGACCGTATATGGAAGTGGAAGGAAGAGTCTGGTGGCACAATTACAAAACAACTTCGTCGCATGGGTGCATCACCTGATTGGAGTCGAGAACGCTTCACCATGGATGATGGCTTATCCGAGGCAGTTCAAAAGGTTTTCATTAAGCTTCACGAAGAAAATTTAATTTATCGCGGCAAAAGGCTGGTCAACTGGGATCCCGTTTTACATACCGCCGTATCTGACCTTGAAGTAGTTTCTGAAGAAGAAAACGGTCATCTCTGGCATATGCGTTACCCCATTGCGGGTGAAGATGGCTTTATAACCGTTGCCACCACTCGGCCTGAAACAATGCTGGGTGACTCCGCTGTCGCCATTCATCCAGATGACTCACGCTATGCCCATCTGCTCGGTAAACGCATCGAATTACCACTTACCGGCCGGACTATTCCTGTCATTGCCGATGATTATGTTGACCCAGAATTTGGTTCGGGTTGCGTCAAAATTACACCTGCTCATGATTTTAATGATTATGAAATGGGTAAACGGCACGATCTTGAAATGATTAATATCCTAACCAATGATGCCAAGATTAATGATGTTGCACCAGAAAAGTATCAGGGTATGGATCGCTTTGTCGCCCGTAAAGCCATCTTAAAAGATCTAGATGCGCTGGGCTTAATTGAAAAGATCGTTGATCATAAATTGATGGTGCCTAGGGGTGATCGAACAGGTTCAATCATCGAGCCCTATCTCACTGATCAATGGTACGTGCGGGTCGAGCCATTAGCAAAGCCGGCCATCGAAGCAGTCAAAAATGGCAACATTAAGTTTGTACCTGAAAATTGGTCAAAGACCTATTTCAACTGGATGGACAATATTCAGGACTGGTGTATCTCACGTCAAATTTGGTGGGGACATCGGATTCCTGCCTGGTATGATAATGTAGGGAATATCTATGTCGCAGAAAATATTGACGCTGTTCGCGTTAAATATGACCTACCCGAGGACCTTGAACTCATTCAGGACGAAGACGTTCTCGACACTTGGTTTTCATCCGCTCTTTGGCCTTTTAGTACATTAGGATGGCCCAATGGCGATGACGAAGCACTCAAGGCTTTTTACCCAACTAGCGTTTTAGTGACTGGCTTCGACATAATCTTTTTTTGGGTTGCAAGGATGATTATGTTTGGGCTTAAATTCATGGACGAAGTCCCGTTTAAAGAAGTCTATATACATGGCCTCGTGCGTGATGCTGAAGGCAACAAAATGTCGAAGTCTAAGGGCAACGTGCTCGACCCACTCGACTTAATCGATGGCATTACTTTAGACGCTCTCGTCGAGAAACGCACTAAAGGTCTAATGCAACCCGACATGGCTCCAACGATTATAGCTTCAACTAAAAAGCACTTTCCAGATGGCATTCCTGCATTTGGAACCGATGCACTGCGCTTTACCTTTGCTGCACTAGCAACCACCGGGCGCGATATTCGTTTCGATTTGGGTCGCATCGAAGGTTACCGTAACTTTTGCAACAAAATCTGGAATGCGACACGTTATGTGCTGCAAAACACCGAAGACCAAGATTGTAGCGTCGGTGAAACGTCGCTAGCAGATCAGTGGATTCTGGCTCGCTTACAACAGGTTGTGGCTGATACTACCCAGCACATTGAATGTTACCGATTTGACTTGGTATCCCGAGACCTATATGAATTTGTCTGGAATGACTACTGCGACTGGTATATCGAATTATCAAAACCCGTGCTTTATTCCGACAACTATAGCCCGGCACAAAAGACAGCTGCGCGACATACATTAGTTAACGTACTCGAATCCATCCTGCGATTACTGCACCCAATCATGCCCTATATCACTGAAGAATTATGGCAACGAGTAGCGCCCATAGCAAAGATCGATGAAGAGACCATCATGCTATGTCAATACCCAAAGTCAGATGCCAGTCTAATCAATAAAGCTGTCATTACTGACCTTGAATGGGTTAAACAATTTATTATGGGGGTGCGCCAAATTCGTTCTGAAATGGATATCAAGCCAGGAAAGCCATTGCCCGTATTATGCCAAAACGGCAGCGATCAAGATCAAACCAGACTCATGCAAAATCAAAATTTGCTAAAGTCACTTGCCAAGCTTGAATCAATTAGCTGGCTGAACGAAGGTGAGCCAGCAGCTGAATCAGCCACCTCAATCGTTGGCGACATGAGCCTACTCATTCCACTGGCTGGATTAATCGACAAGGATGTCGAGCTTGCAAGACTCAACAAAAATATTCAAAAATTTGAACAAGAAGCTAAGCGAATTGAATCAAAGCTAGGCAATGATGGTTTTGTTTCCAAAGCACCAGAGGCCGTTGTCAATAAAGAAAAAGAAAAGCTCAGCGAAGCTAAATCAGCTTTAGCCAGTTTTCAGGCTCAAGCCGATAAAATTAAATTATTGCCGTAGTTTTCTAATAGGCCACCGTTGGAGTAGAAACTATATGTTGCGATTGCATTATCGCAACATATAAATTCGTTAAGACCAAGTATCTAACGAAGACTAACAAACATGAGTCACATATTTATTACTTCAGTTTTGTCGGTTTAGTAAATCAATCCTACGGATCTATGGTAAACACCATATGTCGACCAATCGGGTTAAGATAAGCATTGAAATTCAATGTTGAAATGTCGCGACTTTTGAACCAATGTCTCAATATCAGCCTTTTCTATTTCATCACATAAACCGTTATCGTTTGCCTCTCGGCCTTACTCGTGCTTCTGGGTCGAAAAAATAAGCTATAATCATTCTAGTCACCTCAAAACAAGCTCCAAATGTCATATGAAAATAAATAATAAGTCTGTTGTGCAATATCACTACACATTGACCGACGAAACTGCAGCGCTACTGGAATCAACGTTAGGTGGTGAACCACCTGTTTACCTGCATGGAGCGGGTAACATCATCAGTGGCCTGGAAACAGCCATGGAAGGGAAAAGCAAAGGTGATAAGTTCTCTGTAACTCTGACGTCCGAGCAAGGTTTTGGACGGCACAAAGCTGGTCAGATAGAACGTATGTCGGTAAAGCACTTCCGCGGTGCAAAGAAGTGGAAGGTAGGCATGATAGCCACTATTGATGCAGATCACGGAGCGAAAAAGGTGACTATTGTAAAAATAGGCAAGTTCATGGCTGATGTTGATGTTAACCATCCTTATGCAGGCAAGACCTTAATTTTTGAAATTGAGATTGCAGATGTGCGTGCTGCAACCGATGAAGAATTAGCGCACAGGCATGTTCATGGACCAGGCGGGCATCACCATTAAATACATTATTAAAAGACTCATCTATATTTGACGCTAGATTTGAAGAATATTATCTGGACTCCAAAAGCGCCCAAAACTCTGCGGGTGCAGGTGTTTCAAATGTCAGCAACTGTTCAGTGCCCGGCTTAACGACACACAGCTGTAAAGCATGCAAACCCATTTGTTCACCCGCTTTACCATATCGTTGATCACCCACTACTGGATGTCCAAGCCATGCCAAATGAGCCCTTATTTGATGTTGGCGGCCCGTCTCTAGCTTTACCCTTAAAAGTGTTCTGCGCCCAACACTTCGTTCAGTCGTAAAATGTGTCACCGCATGCTTTGCATCTGGATGCTCACCAACATGCATTTGGTATATTGTTGAATCGAGACGTAATGGCTGATCAATCGTTGCCTGCTCAGGCTCTGGCCGACCTTCAACAATGGCAAGATAAGTTTTCTCTGCCTCATCCCAGTTATCCATTACCGCCTCACGCACCTCTTTCGACAGTGCAAACAACATAACACCTGAAGTTGCACGATCAATTCGATTCACTGGCCACAGCTTAATCGAATGGTTACTTCGACCTAGCTGCGCTCGCAATATGCCTAACGCATGCAGCTCACTATCCTCCCCAGAGCCTACCGACAATAAACCCGCAGGCTTATTGATAGCAACCAAATCATGATCTTCATAAAGAATATCGATCTGTGGTCGAGCGTTTGAGGGCCCCCGTGGCGCGGCTTCGACATTGACTTGATCATTTGGTAGTAATTCAAAACTATGGTGCGTTATTGGCTCTCCATTGACATGAACACAGCCACTTTTAAGGCGTTGCTTGACCGTACTCCTTGACCAGCCTTGCAGCTCTTCAAAGAGAAATGGAAGCAGTGTCGTGTTTGTCTTGACCTTTAATCTGTCTGACATAATAAATCGCCTTATGTGAACTCAATATTTCAAGCGGAGTATGGGAGCGTTAATCCGACTTGTAAATATAGTTTGACCCTCTCACCCCCAGTTATTTTAGAATTTGTTATTGACCTTGCACTAATTCACTTTAACGCTCTTACCTAGGTATCGAATCCTGTCGATTAAAAATGTAGTTTGAAATTTCGAGATTATCTAATACTGTTTTGGCCCCAAAGATTAGTTTTTAAAACGTTATTTTTAATGAATGATAAAGACCCATCAACCTGAAAAGGGCACTGCAAATGCACTACCCTTTTAACTAGCAGTACACATAATTTAAATTAAATCGAAACGGTCAAGATTCATCACTTTAGTCCATGCGGCTACAAAGTCTTTTGTAAAATGATCGTTTGCATCATCAGCAGCATAAACCTCAGAAAGCGAGCGGAGGATAGAGTTTGAACCGAAAACTAAATCGGCACGCGTGCCGGTCCATTTCACCTTGCCTGATAAACTGTCACGGCCTTCAAATACTTCTTGTAATTGATCAGTCGATTTCCACTCAATACCAATATCGAGAACATTCTTAAAAAAATCATTCGTCAGCGTACCTGGTTTGTTAGTGAATACACCATGCTTAGAGCCATCGGCATTCACATTTAAGCTGCGAAGGCCACCGACTAAAACAGTCATCTCTGGCGCGGTCAAGGTGAGCAGCTGTGCTTTATCCACTAACAGTGATTCGGTTGACCGCCTGTCTTTGGTGTTTTTAACATTACGAAAACCATCAAATGTAGGCTCAAGTACGTCGAAAGATTCCACATCGGTTTGCGCTTGTGACGCATCACCTCGACCTGATGTAAATGGCACCTTGACACCACTGGCTTGTTCAATCGCGGCACTACCACCCAGCACGATAAGATCGGCTAATGACACGTTACCGCTAAAATCACTTTGAATGCCTTCGAGCGCTGTTAATACATTGGCTAGTTGATCGGGGTTGTTTGCTTCCCAGTCTTTCTGAGGCGCTAAGCGAATACGAGCGCCATTGGCACCACCCCGTTTGTCTGAACCACGGAAAGTGGAAGCCGATGCCCAGGCGGTTGATATTAGCGCTTGCGCAGATAACCCTGAGCTTAAAATTATGCCCTTAAGGGTAGTAATATCTGCGTCACTCAGCGCACTGCCTGCAGGCACTGGGTCTTGCCAGATGAGCTCTTCAGTGGCGACTTCTTCACCCAGATAGCGAGCAATAGGCCCCATATCACGATGGGTTAATTTGTACCAGGCTCGTGCATAGGCGTCGGCAAACTCGTCAGGATTTTCATGGAAATGTTTTGAGATTTTGGCATATTCTGGGTCGAGTTTAAGCGCCATATCGGCAGTGGTCATCATCAGTGGTTCGGTGCGCGATGCATCATGGGCCGCTTTTGGTTGGTCAGCATTAGACGCTGCTGTTGGTGTCCACTGTACGTGGCCTGCTGCACTGGTTGTTTGTTCCCAGTCGTAGCCCAGTAGTACGTCAAAATAGCCCATGTCCCACTGAGTTGGATTAACCGTCCAGGCACCTTCAAAGCCAGCGGTGGTTGTATCGCCCCCTTTACCTGTGCCGTGTGAGTTGATCCACCCTAGGCCCATTTGGTCGATAGGTGCGCCTTCAGGTTCAACCCCTACTTTGTCTTCTGGTCCTGCACCATGGCCTTTACCAAAGGTGTGTCCCCCGGCTGTTAACGCAACTGTTTCATAATCATTCATCGCCATGCGGGCAAAGGTATCACGAATATCGAAGGCTGACTTGAGTGGATCAGGCACACCGTTTGGTCCTTCTGGATTGACATAAATTAAACCCATTTGTACTGCAGCTAATGGTGTTGCTAATTCTCGATCACCGCTATAACGTTTATCATCAAGCATTTCAGTTTCAGGGCCCCAATAAATATCTTCTTCAGGTTCCCAAACATCGGCACGCCCGCCTCCAAAACCAAAGGTTTTGAATCCCATCGATTCCATTGCGACATTACCCGCCAAAATCATCAGGTCTGCCCAGGAAATTTTTCGGCCATATTTTTGCTTAACAGGCCACAGTAATCGGCGCGCTTTATCCAGGTTGCCATTGTCTGGCCAACTATTAAGGGGTGCGAAACGCTGAGAGCCAGTTGAAGCCCCGCCGCGACCATCATAGGTTCGATAAGTACCCGAACTATGCCAGGCCATACGAACAAAAAGACCGCCGTAGTGGCCATAATCTGCTGGCCACCAATCTTGAGAGCTAGTCATTAAGACTGTCAGATCTTTTTTAAGGGCTTTCAAGTCCAGTTTTTTGAACTGTGCGGAATAATCAAAAGTAGCCCCCATTGGATTAACCAATGGGGAGTTTTGATTTAGAATTTTAAGATTCAGTTGTTCAGGCCACCAATGCTGATTGGCTGAACTACCCGTCGCTTGACTGGCATTATGCATAACGGGGCACTTGCCCATATCGAGTAATTCACTCATAACTATTTTTTCCTCTATCTATCTGATTAATCGATGATTAAAAATATTAATATGCAAGTTAATTCACCAACATCTTTTAAGCATAGTTCAGAATTAAATAAATAAAGTTTTATAATAGGTATATTCTATTATAAAACTTTATTGATACGATTTAGTTTATCTATTAAAAGTAATTATAGAGCCCTACAAGTCAATATAGTAAATTATCCAAATGGCTAGGATGTCCCTAATTCGTTCGCTTTTATTTACTGGTTTTTTAAATTTTTGTAAAACTGATGAGGAGCATTAGGTTTAATAAGAATGGGGTATTAGTCGTGTTGTTTATGAAAATATCAGTCGATTCTTGTGTCAAAGTGAAAACAACCAGAAAAAAAACTTGAATGTGCATAACAGGTTTCAAGCTTTGGCATCAACATCTTGTTTATCATGACGATGCCGTTTTATCTGTCATTCGAATGACTCTCAAATGACCTATTATTGTTTGGAGAAACTTCCAAAAAAAGCTCCAACCTCAAGACGGCAGGAAACAGGGAAAATAAGATTTATCGTATCAGCAAGACTTCCTCCCTAAAGATTTCATTCGTACAATGCCTTAAAAGTAAAACAAAAAAACGTGACTTAAAGCGACTTATTAGAGGAGCACACCGCGTACCAATTAATCGATTCAGTCATTGCGATCAATCTCTTGCACTAACCAATCTTCTCTAACATTTTGTAATACCACATGCCTAAAGCTAACATTTGCTGAACAGCCCAATCATTAACGGGTATCCTAATCTGTTTAAAGTCAGAAAAAATATCAAATGAATCTGTATTGCCATCAATTGCATTGGCCATAATTTCGCCAACAAAATGTGTTGTCGCAATACCATGACCAGAGTAACCCTGAGCATAATAGACATTTTGTGAAAGTTTGCCTAACTGAGGAATTCGGTTAATCACAATACCTGCCTTACCTGTCCATTCAAATTCAATGTCAATGCCCTTCAAACGGGGAAATGTTTTTTCAATCGCAGGGCGAAGTTCATCAGCCACTCGTTTCGAGTCACGGCCTGAGTAGTTAGTGCCGCCACCAAACATCAGCCTCTTATCGGCAGTAAGTCGGTAGTAATCAAGTACAAAACGACAATCGTAAACGGCAAGGTCATGGGGGTTAATTTTATCAGCAACTTCATCACCTAATGGAACAGTTACGAGATTACCCAGCGATGCAGGAAAAAGCATGCCTTTGAGTGGTTTACCCCCTAAGCGATGATAGGCATTACCCGCCAACAAGACAGTGTTAGCTACAACGCTACCATGTTTTGTCACCACTTTTGTTTGAACACCGTCAATAATATCGAGCACTTCGGTGTGTTCAAAAATTTGAGCACCTAGGCTCTCGGCTGCCCTGGCCTCACCAATACATAAATTCAGAGAATGCACGTGCATGTTACGTTGGTTCAGTAAGCCGCCGTGGTATATGTCGGTTTCTAAAATATCTGGAATTTCATTTGCAGACATAAGACGGACTTCGTCATTCATGCCTCTAGCGACAGCTTCGTCATAACTCGCTTGTAATTCAGTCATATGACTGGGTTTATAAGCGGCATGTAAATGGCCATGTTTTAAGTCACATTGAATGTCATATTTTTCGACTCGCTTTTTAATAATATCGTGTCCACGCCAGCGAAGACCCCAAACAAATTCCTCAGCTTGCGTTCCAATTTTACGTTTAAGTTGACGAATCATCGCCTGATCACCAGAGAGGCTACCGGTGATTTGTCCACCATTACGGCCTGTTGCACCCCAGCCAATTTTATTGGCTTCGATTAAAGCTACCTTATAGCCTTTTTCGGAGAGCTCTATAGCCGATGCAACACCAGTAAAACCACCACCAACGATAACGACATCGACCTCAATATTGCCAGCCAAAGCTTCGTAACTGGTGTCATTATTAATTGTTGCACTATAATACGAACGACAGCGAGGTTCAGATTGACCCTCTTGATGAGAATGAATGTTCATAGCAATTCGACCAAAAATAGGTGGCAATCAAACTTGAATAGCACTTTGATTCAAGGAGTGATCAATATATCGAACATTAACAAAGGAATAATCAGGCTACAAGTCATTATTGAGTCTGCTTTAAACACCCAAATTGATAGCCTAGGCTGTTTTGCAAAGACATCCAAACCTCCAAAATAAAATTTATTAAAGCACCGATTTAATAAATTTTATTTAGTCTGCACCAATTATGGTCGATTTTAATTCGTCGTTGACAACTATTTTAAATTAAGTAATTATTGGATCACTTCTGATCGATATATTGATCACACTTAAGAATAGTATTTGCGATATTAGATTAAATATTGTCGGTATCATTATGAATGAGGCGTTGAGATTAGGATGGAAGCATAATAAAAGGCATGATGCGAGAATATTATAGGGTCTCAGAAGCGTCGCCAAAAATTTTAACTAGCCCTTGTTAATGAATAAATCAATTCCTGCTATTTCAGTCAATAGTGTCGTTAAACATTACGCCAGCAATCCACCGATTGTAGCGCTTAACAACGTCACTATTGAGATCCAAGACAATGAATTTTTTACCCTGCTAGGTCCTTCTGGTTGTGGCAAGACTACTCTATTACGGCTCATCGCGGGGTTCGAGCAACCCACAGAGGGCGCTATCCTACTGTACGGTGATCATCTTGAGGGGCTCGACCCAAATGATAGGCCCGTTAATACGGTGTTCCAAAGTTATTCTCTTTTCCCGCACATGACCATTGCTGAAAACATTGGTTTTGGCCTTAAAATGAAAGGCCAGAGCAGCGATCAAATAGCGTTAGTCGTAAGGGACATGCTTGCGCTGGTAAAAATGGAAACATTTGGTAACCGAATGCCTAACCAGTTATCTGGTGGACAGCAACAGAGAATTGCATTGGTAAGAGCCTTGGCACCTAAACCTAAGGTTTTGCTGCTCGATGAACCACTTTCAGCCTTAGACTTAAAATTGCGTCAGGCTATGCGTCTAGAACTCAAACGACTTCAGAAGGAAACAGGAATCACCTTTGTTTTTGTGACCCACGATCAGGAGGAAGCAATGTGCATGAGCGACCGTGTTGCTGTCATGTCTCAAGGAGAGCTTCAACAGTTAGATTCTCCCCAGATGATCTATGAACGACCAAGAAACCGTTTTGTTGCAAACTTTATTGGTGATGTTAATTTAATCGACACCAAAGTTAGTTCTGAGAATCAAAACAGTTACGTATGCTCTCATAATAATATCGAATTCTCAGTCAATAAAACGTCACAACATCAGGTTGGTGATCAGGTCACACTGGCAATTCGCCCTGAAAAGTTCAGTCTTGTATCGAGTGCAGAGGGACTACTAAAAGGGACTGTGGTCGATTCTACTTACATGGGGACTGACACCTATTTAACTGTAAAAATTGATGATTCAACCGAACTGGAAGTTCGATGTCAAAACATAGACTTAGATCAACAATTGCCGACTATTGGTGAAACCGTTGGCCTCAGTGTGCCCAACGGTGCTGCCACTTTGCTTGAAGACTAGAAATTTAATAATGGAAATCAAACTACCAGCTAACCCTATTACCCGACGGTGGCTTGGACTTTCACCCGCACTAATAACCATTTTTATTTTTATGGTTCTGCCCATTGCCCTACTAGGAGTTTACTCATTTAAACCTGCAGACTCTTATGGTGGCGTAGAGGCCGGATTTAGTCTCGATGCTTGGATACAACTGTTTTTTGATCGTGATCTTGACGACACGCTAATTTTTGACTCCATATATCTTCAAATCATATGGCGTTCGGTTATGCTCGCGGCCATTGGCACCACGTTATCATTCCTCGTTGGATTTCCAGTCGCTTGGTATATTGTTCAACAACCACCCGAAAGACGCGATATTTTATTATTGCTAGTCACTATCCCATTTTGGACTAATTTACTGATCCGAGCTTACTCATGGATATTGATTTTAGGTAAAAACGGTATGATTGAACAGCCGCTTCTAGCAATGGGCCTAATCGATGATTCCCTCGAAATGATGTATGGCAATATGGCCATCGGAGTGGGTCTGGTTTATAGCTACATACCACTAATGATACTGCCTATCTACGCTAGCCTCGAAAAAATTGATTTTGGATTAGTCGAAGCGGCTCATGATTTATATGCTGATCGATGGGCTGTCATCCAACGCATTGTAATGCCGCTTTGCTTACCGGGTATTATTGCTGGTTGTATCCTAGTGTTTGTTCTTAGTTTAGGTGATTTTATTTCGCCGTCTATATTAGGTGGTGGTAAGAAGATGATGCTAAGTAACTTAATTCAATTTCAATTCTCTTCGGCTCGTAACTGGCCTTTTGGTGGTGCGTTAACAATGTTACTACTAATGTTAGTCGCCTTTGGCTCTTACTTTTACATCAAAGCATCGCGTAAAAGCGCCTATCTGGAGAAATAGAAATGGCGAGCAACATTGGTCGATCCAGCTCCAACACGAATAAAGGGAGAATTCCCTGGCTAAAATGGTGGGCCTGTATATTTTTCGTTTACCTTTATGGACCAATTGCCGTATTAATCGCTTTCTCGTTTAATGACAATCGTATCGCTCAAGTATGGACGGAATTTAGCACTAAGTGGTACGTCAAAGCATTCTCTAATGAAGCTATTCAAAACGCTATCATTAATAGTTTAATAGTGGCTGCTGTTGCCACAGTCTGTGCAACCTTGTTCGCTACTATGGCAGCTCTCATTCTTTCCAAAGGAATGTTCAAGGGTCAAACTTTGTGTTTAGGGATCATTAGCCTGCCATTACTAGTACCTGAAATAGCAACTGCAGTCGCAACACTTAGCTTCTTTGCAGCAATAAATTTTCCTTTAGGACTGACCTCTATTATTGTTGCGCACATTGTTTTTTGTATCCCATTTGCATTCATGCCAATTAGAGCGAGGCTGGCAGGTATGGATGAAACCCTGCAGGAAGCAGGAAGAGATCTATATGCCAATGATATAAAGGTACTCTGGCATATTGTTTTGCCACAACTAAAGCCAGGAATATTTGCGGGTGGAATTCTTGCATTTATTATCTCTATTGATGACTTTATAATTTCGTTGATGGTCGCAGGAGCTGGCGCCACAACCTTGCCATTGTATATTTATGGCATGATCCGTTTAGGTGTTTCACCTGAAATTAACGCAGTATCAACCGTCCTGTTTCTTGTATCACTGACACTGGTCGCGACTTACTGGTTTATATCGAAAAAAAATGAGGGGAGTAACTATGTTCACTAACGTAAAGAAAAAAGCTGGCATCATTGCAGCAGCAGCCTTGTTTAGTTCTGCGACATTCGCCGCCGAAGAACTAAACTTATACAACTGGGTAGACTATACACCGGACGATTTAATCGCCCAATTTGAAACAGAAACAGGGATTAAAGTTAATCTGGACACCTATGATTCAAACGAAACTCTTTTAGCCAAACTAAAGTCTGGCGCAACGGGTTACGATATTGTTGTGCCTAGTCAAAATTTTGTAACAATCATGATTTCTGAAGGCATGCTTGAAAAAGCAAACATCAAAGGTATGTCAAATTATAAAAATGTCGACAAGCGGTGGCAGAGCCCCCCCTGGGATCCGACTCAAGAATATACGATCCCTTACCAAATGGGCACCACTTCGTTTTCGATCAATATGGATGGCTACGATGGACCTGCTAACTCTTTAAAAGAGTTTTTTGAACCTAACGATTCAGTGTCAGGCAAAATTCAGGTTTTCAGAACCCCCGATGAAGTCATCCCATTAGCACTAATGTATCTTGGGCATGAGCAATGTAACGAAAACCCTAAAGACATGAAGGAAGTGCAGGCTTTACTGCTCAAACAAAAGCCACATGTAAAAGTTTATAACTCTGAAACTATGGTGGCTAATCTTGCCAGTGGTGAAATTATGGTTAGCAGCCAATGGGACGGTTACTCGATGAAAACTCGTTTACGAGATGGTGTAACACAGCTCAAATACGTTCATCCTAAGGAAGGTATTATTGGTTGGTTTGATAGTTTGGTAATCCCAAAAGGTGCTCCCAATAAAGCCAATGCAGAAAAATTTATGAACTTCATGATGGATGCTAAAAATGGTGCAAGCATATCTAATTTCAATCGTTATGCTTCACCTTTGGACGCGACTGCAATTGCCGCATTTATTGATCCTGAGCTGGGTAAAGCACCTGAAATTAATATTGACTCTAGTGTTCCCGTTCACTTCAGTGAAACCTGTAGTGGGAAATCAATTAAGTTATACGACAGAGTTTGGACCAAAGTTTTACTTTAACCATCACTGCAAGCATTACTGAAAACTTTTTCACCAGTAATGAGTACCTATTGCACCCAGACAGCTGGGTGCAATTTCTTAGGAGAAATCGGTGTCTGACAATGAACTCATTTACCTTAATGGTTTTGAAGCACTAACTGCCTTTAAAAATAAATCAATCTCACCCGTTGAACTCATGCAAGCTATGATTGCACGATCAGAGTCAATTGAACCTTATATCAATGCATTTACCGATAGTTATTTCGATCAAGCCATTGAGCAAGCCAAACTAGCTGAAAAACGTTATCAAAAAGGAACACAAAGACCACTCGAAGGTTTACCACTTGCCGTTAAAGATGAATTCAAATTAAAAGGGACGCGACGAACCAGTTCTTCTCTGGTTTACCAAAATCGAGTCGATGACGAAAACGATGTCATTATTGATCGACTTCTAGACTCCGGTGCCATATGTCATACTAAAACAACCACACCTGAATTTTGTTTGCTTGGTGCCTGTCACTCTCGTCTATGGGGTGTCACACGTAACCCTTGGAATCTCGATATGACTCCAGGAGGGTCCTCAGGAGGGTCCGGTGCTTCACTCGCAGCGGGTACTACCACGCTGGCAACTGGCACCGACATTGGTGGATCCATCCGAATTCCAGCCGCTCAATGTGGCATCGTTGGATACAAACCACCCTATGGTCGCAACCCTGAGATGCCAGTATTCAATTTAGATTTTTATAGCCACTCCGGACCCATGGCTCGAAGTGTTGCCGATACAGCAATGATGCAAAATGTTATTTCGGGCCCACATAATAAAGATATTGCTTCATTGCGTGACACCGTTCACATTGACCATAAACCAGTCGATAGTTTAAAAGGTTGGAAAGTAGCCTATTCTATGGACCTTGGTTTTTTCGAAGTGGATGAAAGCGTCCGCCGAAATACTGAACAAGCTCTTGAAATTTTTCGGCAGTTAGGCGCAACAGTAGTTGAAGTTAAAATAGGCTGGGATCAATCTATTATCGATGCAGTGCATCACTATTGGGCTCATGGATGGGCTTCAACAATTGCCAGCCTGCTTGAAACAAATCGTGACGATTTAACCGACTATTCTAAATGGTTTCTCGAAAATGCGTTGAGTTCAACCCAGCAAGATTTCATAGATTCGATCAAAACCACAGTGAAAATGTATGACGAATTTGGACCACTGTTGGACCAATATGATTTATTCATTTGTCCAACCCTTGCAACTAGTGGTGTGCCTGCTGAGTTTTCTTGGCCAGCCAGCGACATAGAAATTAACAATACCATCAAGCGACTGGACGAAGAGCATTGGTCGATGACCTACCCATTTAACATGTTAAGCCGTTGTCCAGTCATTTCGATGCCTAGCGGACTAACATCGAACGGCGTGCCTAGTGGCATTCAAATAGTAGCCAGAACTTTTGATGATCAACGCGTATTCACAGGTGCACTGGCCTATGAGCAAGCATTTGATAAACCGCCATGGCAGCTGGATAAAAAAATTCAAATGAATAAAAATTTATAAAAATACGATTAAACATAATATTGAGAGGTGAATTATGCTTTCTGTGTATAGTGAAAAACATGCTTTACGAAATTCAAAAACCGAACTTTCTGGCGGCCAATTAGTACCACCTTATGAGTGCCCAGTGCGAGCAGAATATATTCTCGAACGTTTAAAAGCTGAAAAAATTGGTGAAATCATTGTACCAAAAGAATTTGGACTTGATCCAATAACTCGTATTCACGATAAAGATTTCCTTATTTTTTTAGAGCAATGCTGGAGTGATTGGGTTGCAACTGGTTATAAGGGAGAGGCCATCCCAACGGTTTGGCCTTCTCGGACTATGTCGAGCATGCACATTCCCAATCATATAGAGGGTCGAATGGGTTATTACGCATTAGCGGGTGAAACATCAATCTCTAACGGTACTTGGGAAGCCGCCCGTGCCAGTGCAAACGTTGCACTGACAGCACAGGAAACAATTAAAAATGGCGCTAAAGATGCTTTTGCATTGTGTCGCCCACCGGGTCATCACGCAGCTAGCGATATGTACGGAGGCTATTGCTTTATCAATAATGCAGCCGTTGCAGCCCAGGCATTTATCGACCAAGGTGCAAGTCGAGTAGCAATACTGGATGTAGACTTCCATCACGGCAATGGCACTCAAGATATCTTCTATAATCGATCTGATGTGATGTTTTTATCCTTACATGGCGACCCAAAAGAAGCCTTTCCTCACTTCCTAGGCTACGACGACGAAAAGGGTGCGGGTGAGGGCGAAGGGTTCAATTTTAACTATCCAATGGAACCCAATACCAATTATAAAACTTGGGGTAGTGCTCTAGATCAAGCTTGTAAAAAAATTACGAACTACTCACCTGACGCTTTAGTTATTTCGCTTGGGGTTGACACGTTCGAACATGACCCAATTTCTTTTTTTAAATTGCAATGTGACGATTTTAAACGCTATGGCGCCAAGATAGGCCAACTTAAACTTCCCACTTTATTTATTATGGAAGGGGGATATGCAGTAGAAGAAATTGGTATCAATGCGGTTAATGTATTACAAGGTTACGAAGGCTACTAAAATGCTAAACCATTAAATAAATGAATAAAATTAATGACTGCAATTAATGTCGGTGAACGGTTAAAAGAACTTAGGAAGCGTAATGGCATATCCCAACGCGAATTGAGCCGGCGAGCTGGTGTGCCTAATAGTGCAATATCTGTAATCGAAAATAATAAAGTTAGCCCCTCGGTAGATTCATTAACCCGTGTGTTGAATGGTTTTCCAATGACAATAATTGAGTTTTTCTCTGACAACAAAAGCGTTGAGGAAAAGTTTTATTACAAAAAAGATGAGCTGATTAAAATGTCAGATGGCAGCATGTCTTTTAGCATGGTGGGTGCCGATCGAAAAGATCGAAAAATTCGCTTTCTCTATGAACACTATCCTGCTGGCGGTGATACGGGTGAAAACTTAATTAGCCATAATGGCGAAGAAGTCGGTATCGTAGTTCGTGGCCGTATGGAAATAACAATTGGAGATAGAGTTCAGTTACTTGAAACTGGTGACAGTTTTTATATCGACACCAGAATCCCTCATCGCTTCCGTAATATTGACCAAGAGGAATGTGAAGTGGTCACCGCTGCCACTCCCCCAAACTTCTAACATTCAGAAACATTACAAAAAATTAATACTTCAATTGTGCTACTTCACGACGAAATGGCAAATCATCGCCAATATCAGGCATATCTAATTCGCGTGCGTATCGATGGCCGGCATATGTTGCCCAAGCAATAGGCGCTGGCGACTCAGCATCACCAATCAATTTAATTGACTGAACTCCATGACTTGCCCACTCGCCCTCGCGTGTAATTAACTCGTTCCATAACGCATCATTGCCAACTCGTGATGTGACCATAGTGACAGCTGATGCTTGAAGATATTGCTTTTGTCCAGAATAAACGCACTCAGTAACCACTTGCCCGTTCGCAATTTCTGTCACACTACGGTTCAACACGATTTCAATCCCTAAATTAACAAGCTTGCGATGAATCGTTGCTTGTTCCAAGGTATTGTTAGTCCATTCTGATACATAAGCTGCAGGTGTCACGAGAGTAACGGTTGCACCATTATTCACTAATAACTCGGCTATGACGCCACCCATGTAATAATGATCGTCATCAAACAAAACAACATGGCCTTTGGGTTGATTACCTGTCATTAAGTCGTCCGGGGTATAAACCGGCAAAGACTGGTCATTGGGCATCGGTTTCAGATGCACTCGCGCGACGCCATCATTTCTCCAGCTAGAGCCTGTTGCCAAGACAACATGCTCAAAACCAAATTCGAGGATATCGTCTGCACTCAGATTATTATCCCGATAAACAGTTACATTTTGCATCTGACTAATTTGATATTCCCTATAGTCGGCGACTCGTCCCCATGCCGCTAGACCCGGCAATAACCTTTCCTTCGCCACTCGACCGCCTATCGCTGTGCTGGCTTCGGCAAGCACGACCTGGTAACCACGTAAGCCCAGTGCTCGTGTCGCTTCCAAACCAGCAGGCCCTGCGCCAACGACTAGTACTGAATCACTGTCACCCTTCGTTTGCATCGTTTCTGGATGCCAGCCTTTTCGCCATTCTTCCATAAACGTTGGATTTTGTGTGCAGCGTGATATAGACATGGTCATATCGCCAGTCACACAAATATTGCAACCAATGCATTCTCGAATATCTTCAACGCGGCCTTCATCAATTTTTCTAGGTAAAAACGGATCCGCAATAGAAGGTCGTGCACAGCCTATGAAATCGAGAATGCCAGATTTAATTTGCTTTACCATCACATCAGGAGAAGTAAAACGTCCTACACCAACGACTGGTTTACTGGTGAGTGATTTAAAACCCTCGACTAGTGATTGCTGTGCGCCCTCTTCCTTAAAACGTGATGTAGCCGAACAGTCCTCCCAGCTCCCGTGCGCGAGATCCCATATATCAGGTAGATCAGAATGCATGGCCACCATGTCACGCACTTCGTTATTGCCAAAGCCTAGGTCGCCCACAATTTCATCAAGAGAGATCCTTAAGGCAATCGCACAGCTGTCGCCGATGACCTCCTTGCCTTCTTCAACTAATTCTCGCATTAAGCGCGATCGATTTTCCAAGCTGCCACCATATTCGTCAGTCCGATGATTGGTTGCTGTCGATAGAAAATGCTGAATAATGCCAAAACCATGGGCACCATAAAGACACACTAAATCGTAACCAGAGGTCTTAGCTCTCTTAAATGCATTACGATGCCAGCGTCGCAAATCGCGAATATCCCGTTTAGTCATTGCTCTTGCACTGACAGGGTCATTAGTAAAGGTTCGTATCGGCATCGCCGTCGGCGCACGCGGTACTTCTTTAGAATATAAATTAGGACCGTTTACACCTGAATAGGCCAGTTCGATACCTGCCAGTGCACCATATTCATGCATTGAATCGGACATTTTTGCGAGCATCGGTATGTCGTCATCATCCCAAAGGCGTAATTCAATAAAAGGTGTAATTTCTGACGTGTGATGCAGCTCGGCCTGTTCAGTGAATATTACTCCCCAACCACCTTCAGACTTCACTCGACGCATTTCAGCTACTGCCGAAGGGTCACGATAACCACCACCGTTGCAGTGTGGTACTTGGTAGAACCGATTCTTTGCCGTTAGTGGGCCAATCTTGACGGGCTCGAATAATATGTCGTAACGTGGATCTCTACTCATGCAATTGACTCCTGGAGCGTCATAGCGTGGCCATACCGGGAATATGATTTGAGCTAATTTGTTCGATGCAATAGGTATTAAAACTATCGACTGCCATCGTCTTTCTTATTTTTTCGAGCACGGCTATACCCAAAGTAAGGCTTGGATACTCACCCAATAAAGGTACATATGACAGCCCACTGCCATCTAGTGATCTTTTGTTTAGTGGCCGTACGTTGGCGAGGCTATAGCCATAGCCATTAGCAACTAAACCTCGTTGCACATCAATATGTTTAGTTCTGGCATGAATAATGGGCTTTACATTGTCCAAAGAAAACAACGACATGAAGTAGGCATCACTCAATGGTAGATCGAGTAAAATAAATTTTTCCTCAGCAAGCTCCATCAGTTTTACAGCTTTCTTATTAGACAGCGGATGGTCCTCAGCTAACAATGCATAAGGCTTCAATTCAACCAGTGGAGTGAAGCTAATATCGCTATCGAGTTGAAGGTCATAGGTTAGTGCTAGATCAATTGAACCCTTTTTAAGGCTACTTAAGAGTTCAGCCTGATTATCTTCGCTGACGTTAACATCAACACCAGGAAACGATTGCATAAAACCGTGACACAATTCTGGCGTTACAATAGGTGCCAGAGGTGTGAAACAACCAATATTAATTGAACCAAATATCTGGTCAGATAATTTTCCCGCAAAACTTTTGAGCTCACTCGCATCCTGCAACAATCGTTTTGACTGCGCCATAATTTGATTGCCAGCCGTTGTCAAACTCATCCCCTGTGCATGATGTCGAATAAATAACTGGAGTTCAAAAATATCTTCTAGATGCGTTATTGCATTTGAAATCGAAGGTTGAGAAACATGAATTTTTTCAGCCGCCTTCAGAATGCTACCTGCCTCACCCGCAGCAACAAAATAAGATAATTGTTTTAGTGTGAATTTCACAGGATATTAAGCGAATAGATGCTAATCAGAGATTGTAGAGGCAGCAGGAATAACAGCAATAACGTCAATTTCCATTAACCATTCTGCCTGACCCAAACCCGCGACAACGATACCTGTAGAAATGGGGAACACGCCCTTTAACCATTGCCCCACTACTCGATAGACGGGTTCCCGATATCTTGGATCCGTAATATAGGTTGTGGTCTTAACAATATGGCTGAGGTCACTACCTGATTCTTCAAGTAGCTGTTTAACGTTTTTCATCGCTTGTTCAGCCTGTGCTGCCGCATCTCCAAGCCCAATCAAATTACCCTCAAAATCACTTCCAATCTGGCCTCTAACATAAACGGTATTACCCGCCACAACGGCCTGACACAAATCATTGTTGAGTGATTGATTGGGATAAGTATCCTTGGTATTAAACATACGGATACGTTTGTGTGTAACCGGTTTGATCATGGTTGAACCTGATTGATTGATTTATGTTCTAACTATGTCCTGATCTTTGACATATGTAAATTAGTATTTACTACCCTCTTGGCTCAACTTTTATAAAGCAGGTAGATTTTAAACTTTTGCCGCCAGTATTGACTAGAACTATTCCTTTGTAGTGGTCAGCCTCTGAATTAAATTTATTAATGCAATTGATCAGTTAATAATATTTTACCCATGCAGTCATTCCTCGTAGGATATTTATTATTTGGTTTAGGCGACTAACCATAGTTTAGTCGAAGATTAGATTTCACTGTTTGGCTCTTAAAAAGATAGTTAAACCTATAAAGGACTACAAAAATGACAACCGAAAAAATTGATACTCTAGTTGTTGGTGCCGGCCAAGCAGGCGTGGCTATGAGTGAGCACTTGAGTAGTCACGGCGTGCCTCACTTGGTTCTAGAACGTCATCGAATTGCAGAAAAATGGCGGACAGGAAGATGGGATTCACTTGTGGCCAATGGTCCTGCTTGGCATGATCGCTTTCCTAATATGGAATTTGAGGACATTGATTCAGACACTTTTGCTACCAAGGAACGCGTTGCAGATTACTTTAATGACTATGCTAAAAAGTTTAATGCCCCCATCCGGACCGGCGTAGATGTAACTAAGGTTACGGCGAATATTGGCAGCACAGGTTTTACAGTTGAAACCTCTGAAGGCATCATTGAGGCTAACCGCGTGATAGCGGCAACAGGCCCTTTTCAAACACCGGTTATTCCTTCAATTGCACCTAATATCGATAGTATTAAACAAATACACTCTTGTGATTACCGCAATCCAAATCAATTGCCAGATGGTGGTGTTTTGGTAATTGGAGCCGGTTCATCTGGCGTCCAGATTGCGGATGAATTACAACGCTCAGGTAAACCAGTTTGCTTATCGGTTGGATCACACGGTCGACCGCCCAGAACTTACCGTGGGCGTGATTTTGTCTGGTGGTTGGGCGTTCTTGGTGAGTGGGATACTGATGCAATAAAACCAGGTATGGAACACGTTACCATTGCCGTCAGTGGAGCTTATGGTGGACAGGCAATTGACTTTCGTCGTCTGGCAAGTCAAGGCATAACACTCGTTGGTCTGACGAAATCATTCAACGGCAGTGAAGTGACTTTTCACTCAGACCTTCAAGACAATATTAGGCAAGGTGACGAACACTACCTTGGCTCACTAGATATGGCTGATGCGTATATTATCCGCAACGGTCTAGATTTTCCGGAAGAGCCTGCGGCACGCAATATGTTTTCCGATCCGGATTGTTTAACCCACCCTATTTTGGAGCTAGACCTTATCAAGGCTGGCATTACTACTATTATCTGGGCCACTGGATATAAAGTTGATTATAACTGGCTAAAAGTTGAGGCTTTCGATGATAAGGGCCAGCCAAAGCATCAGCGTGGTGTGGCGACCGAACCTGGCATCTATTTCCTTGGGCTGCCTTGGTTATCGCGTCGTGGATCCTCTTTCATATGGGGAGTCTGGCATGACGCAAAACATATAGCTGATCATATTGCAACACAGAGAGCCTATCTCGCTTACCCGATGTCCAGATAACGATTTATAATACTTTAGAAATACTAACTTATTTTAATTAATTTCCTCTTCGTTTGATGCATTAAAAAAATTAACGATTAGAAAGAGATACTCAGCTTGACTAAAATAATTCAAACTACCTGTCATTCCAGTAAGTAAAGGGTTAAGCATTTGCAGCTAACCAAGCTCACATTAATATAATGCATGTTATTCTTTATTAAAGACGTTAATTTTAAGAGGTACTGACCATGACTATTTCCATTGCAGCCTGGGATCAACAAACTGGACAGTTTGGTGCCGCTATAGCTTCATCTAGTATTAGTGTCAGTAGTCGCTGTCTTCATTGGCGTCCCAATGTCGGCATAGCGCTCAGTCAGAACATTACCGATCCCCGTCTGGGTCAGCGCATGCTTAGCTTGTTAGCTGATGGTGTGACCACTACCAACGCGGTAAATGCGGCGGTTACCAGCACCCCATACGCGCAATATCGTCAGTTAGCACTGATTAACAACACAGGCGAAACCGGACTGTTTACCGGTGATCAAGTGCTTGGTTGTTTTTCATCCGCGCAAGGTAAGCACTGTGTGGCGGCCGGAAACTTGCTCTCGAATGAGAATGTTCCAACCGCAATGATTTCCAGCTTCGAGCAATCGAGCGATTCATTCGGCCAACGCATTTTAAATGCACTTTGTGCTGGTGTCGTTGCCGGAGGTGAAGCCGGACCATTGCATTCTGCGGGTTTACTGATTGGTGCTGATGTGTCCTGGCCAATTGCTGAATTACGGATCGACTGGGATGAAGATCCAATTGCAAAAATAACGGCAGGTTGGGCGGTGTATGAACCCCAAATTGATGACTATATTACGCGGGCATTTGACCCTAGCGAAGCCCCTTCTTACGGCGTACCAGGAGATCTTTGATGCAACCTACTTCCCGGCGAATGAATAGTGAACAGTTGCTGTCCAAATTAATTGCTTTTGATACCACTAGCACAACCTCTAATCTTGAACTCATCGACTACATTCGTAATTACCTAGATGATTATTCAATCAAATCACTGTTGATACCCAATGTTGACAATACCTGTGCCAATCTTTACGCAACCATTGGGCCTGACGATATTGGTGGCGTTATGCTGTCCGGACATAGTGATGTCGTTCCTACCCGTGGACAGCACTGGAATAGTGACCCGTATCAGATTAAATCAGACGATAATGCCTTTTATGGCCGTGGTGCCTGTGACATGAAGGGTTTCATTGCTTGTGCACTGGCGAGTGTGCCACAGATGGTCGATCTTAAACTAAAAACACCGATTCATTTGGCATTCTCATACGATGAGGAAATTGGTTGCGTTGGTGTTAAGAAATTAATTAATGTAATGGAAGATTTTGAAATCAAACCACGTATTGGCTTAATCGGTGAGCCAACTGATATGAAAATGATTATAGGTCATAAAGGTAAAGCTGCCTTCAAAGTTATATTGACCGGCTCGTCCTGCCATTCGGCTTATATTACGAATGGTGTTAATGCCGTCGAATATGCAGCTGAACTGGTGTCATTTATTCGTAAGATGAACCTTAAAATGCAACAACAAACCTTAGATAATAGCTATAGCGTTCCACATTCAACTTTTCATGTGGGGAACATCAGCGGTGGGACGGCGCTTAATATCGTCCCTAAAAGTTGTCAGTTTGAATTTGAAATTCGAAATCTGCCGCAACAAAATCTCGACAGCTTGATACATGACGTTAAACATTATGCTAAGGATGTTTTGCTGGCTGATATGAGAACTAAATACGAGCATTGTGACATTCAGTTTGAATCCATCGCAAGTTACCCTGGGCTAGATACAGTCATTAATTCTGCTGTGATTGACTACACACGATTGATCAACCCTGTGGATGAAATGGGCGACAATGTTAGCTTTGGCACCGAGGCTGGATTATTTGATCAGCAATTAGGCATCAATAGTGTTGTCTGTGGTCCTGGCAGTATTGATCAAGCTCATAAACCTGACGAATTTGTTTCGAGGTCTCAGATGCAAATTTGTGATCAGATGATGACCAATCTTGTTACTCGATGCACTGATTCATTTCCCTATGCTTAGAAAGTTGTGTTTTTAAGAAAATTAGTAAATAAATATCGTCGTTCAGGAGTAGGACGCTTAGCATATTAGATTAGTGCAGAAACAAGTCTATCAATCACAGGTTGTTGGTAATATCTGATTAATTTTTCCCGTTAAATAGTATGCCATCAAGCCTAACCATTCGTGACTGACGCCGTTTAAACTAGCAGCGTGGTCTGCCAAATTAAAGTTAACATTGAATAGGGTTTCTGGATTAGAGACATGATCAACAGGGTAAGGAATAACTGGCCAATTTTGTTGGCAAAATAGACCAACGGATCGTGGCATATGAAAAGCCGTTGTGATGACTACCCAGTTCTCATCCGGCTGGGGATTTAATAGTTTTTTACTGTATTGAATATTTTCAGCCGTATTACGTGCCCGGTCTTCAATGATTAATCGAGAGTCCGATATACCGTGATCTGCAAAATATTGACGAACAAACTTAGCCTCGGTTGGCTGATTATCTTTAATGGAGGCACTACCGCCTGAAAATATTAACTTTGCTTCTGGGTAGTTTTTTGCGAGTTGTATAAATGTCGTTAGACGTTCGTGATGCTGGTTTGTTTCCAGTTGTTGCCAATAGTGGCTTTTTGATGGTGATATCGATCCACCCAATACAATAATACCGTTCAACGTTTTCGGTAATTTTGGGTTATGCTGAAACCTTGTTTCGAGCGGGTAATACAACCAGGATCCAATTGGAAACAAAGCAACTACCCAAATAACGAGAAGCATTACACACAGAATTTTTCGAACATGATGTCGATAACGCGTAAATAGCAATAGGATACAAATACTCAGTAGGTATAGGTACAAATGAATGGGGGAAATCAAAAACCAGATAATTTTTGAGCTGTAAAAAAACAAATCATTCATACAAATCGGTTCCTACAATCTACTCTGCATTGAGGTAGAAGCCTTTGGGTTCAATATTGAAGTCACATGAAGGAAGTCTGAAGCCTATTACGCCCTGCAAATTTATTAAATTTATTGCCAACTTTCAAAATTGAATCGATGGTTGGACTCTGCGGGATTAAATATTTGGTACTTTCTATCTTTGTTTTAACTCATTCTTTATTAATTAATCTATAGTGATTAATTCCTTTCGAAGTACGGTGTCTAGACGACTTGGCATCAGCCGATTTCAAATCAGGCCAATCTGATAAAGCCATAAAACCTGACAATTACATCTTACGCCAATTTTCTCATCATCACTTAACCTTCGATCACAAAAGGTAACACAATACAGCCCGTCCTTGAGCTGATTGTTAGCAAGAGAATTTTTAGCCTATATAACGAAAAAATCTAGTCAGCCTGGCGACGTAAAAAAGCCGGGATTTCCAGATATTCCATACTTTCCTTGTCGTGTGGCATTTCAATTGAGTCTCCTGAAACCTTTTGCCGAATAGCCGTAGGCTTATCTAATTTTTTATAATCAATTTGACCGTCTAGTTCGGGTTTAATTGATGTAACTGAAGGTGTATCCATTTGTTCTGACATTCTGCCAAGACCAGTAGCAACCATAGTTACGCGTATTTCACCTTCTGGCATGTTTGCATCTAGCGAAGTTCCGACAACCACATTGGCATCATCTGAAGCCAGTTCAGTAATGGTTCGGCTGACGTCATCAAACTCACCGATTGACATATCCAGCCCTGCTGTAACGTTAACTAAAATGCCCTGAGCACCAGAGATATTAACGTCTTCTAGCAAAGGAGATGAAATTGCCATTGTTGCTGCTTTAATAGCTCGATCTTCGCCTGTAGCCGATCCTGTACCCATCATTGCCATGCCCATTTCTGACATAACAGTTCGAACATCAGCGAAATCAACGTTAATTAATCCGGGCAGCGTCATTAGTTCAGCTATACCCTGAACAGCACCACGGAGCACATCATTTGCCTTCATGAACACTTCCATGACCGTCGTATCCTTGCCTAATACCACCTTTAGCTTGTCGTTTGGTATGGTAATTAAAGAATCAACAACACTGGATAATTCTCTGATTCCAGCTTCTGCTTGCTCCATTCGTTTCTTTCGCTCAAAACCAAACGGTTTAGTAACCACTGCTACCGTTAATATACCCATTTCTTTCGCAATTTGAGCAATAACGGGTGCTGCACCCGTTCCTGTTCCACCACCCATGCCTGCGGTGATGAAAAGCATATTAGTGCCTTCAATCGCTTCTTGTATACGTTCACGATCTTCTAGTGCGGCCTGACGACCAATCCCAGGATCTGCACCAGCCCCTAAGCCTTTGGTTATGCTGGAACCAATTTGCATGGTCGATTTATTTTCCATTTTGTTTAATGCCTGCACGTCAGTATTCAGACATAGGTACTCAACGCCCTCAATACCTGCAGTGACCATGTGCTGGACAGCATTACCGCCACCACCACCAACACCAATTACTTTAATGACAGGATCTTTCGAGTGTGTATCCATTAATTCAAACATTGTAGTTCTCCTCTTGCTATTGCTTTTGCTAAGTTAAAAATTGCCCTGAAACCAGCTTTTCATTTTTATCCAAATGCTGTCTTCAGACGTATCGTCTAGTTTAAAACTAGACAAGCCAGATTGCTGTCTGTTTCCAAACAGAAGCAGTCCAACACCCGTGGCATGTATTGGGTTTCTCACAACGTCAACTAACCCTGATACATGTTGTGGATAGCCTAATCGGACCGGCATATGGAAAATCTCCTCTGCCAGTTCGATAACGCCTTCCATCTTAGAACTACCACCAGTCAACACTAGACCAGCGGCACATATTTCTTCAAAACCACTTCGCCGAAGCTCCGCATGAACTAGGTTCAATAACTCTTCGTAACGTGGCTCAACTACTTCTGCCAGTGTTTGGCGCGCGAGTCTTCGTGGCTCTCTGTCCCCTACGCTTGGCACTTCGATTGTTTCATCTTTAGTGGCAAGTTGGCGTAATGCACAGGCGTATTTAATTTTGATGTCATTGGCATATTGAGTGGGAGTCCGAAGGGCAACAGCAATGTCGTTTGTGACTTGATCACCCGCTATCGGGATTACTGCCGTATGGCGTATAGCGCCTTCAGAGAACACAGCAATATCAGTCGTTCCCCCACCAATATCAACCAAACAAACACCCAGCTCCTTTTCATCATCCGTTAAGACAGACGCGCTTGATGCAAGTTGCTCTAAAATAATATCGTCTACCTCCAAACCACAGCGACGTACACATTTAATAATGTTTTGTGCAGCGCTCATTGCACCCGTCACTAAATGAACTTTGGCTTCAAGTCTTACACCTGACATACTAATCGGATCACGAATACCTTCTGAACTATCAATGATGAACTCCTGCGGCAACACGTGCAGGATCCGTTGATCAGCGGGTATGGCAACGGCTTTTGCGGCATCAATGACTCGTGCTACATCTGCGGCAGTGACTTCTTTGTCTTTAATCGCAACAATTCCATGTGAATTAATACTTCGAACATGGCTACCGGCAATGCCTGCATAAACTGACCGAATTTGGCAACCTGCCATTAATTCAGCTTCTTCAACCGCACGCTGAATAGATTGCACAGTTGACTCAATATTAACCACAACCCCTTTTTTTAAACCTCGTGAAGGCTGTGTACCAATACCGATAATATCAATTCCACCTTCTGCTGTGATTTCACCAACAATTGCAACCACTTTGGATGTACCAATATCGAGTCCAACAATTAAATTATTAGTGCCTTTCTTAGACATTATTATTTCTCCACAAAGATGCTTCGTCTCTGTCAATCAACGCTTCTTTTTTCCAGGCAATGGTAAAGCCATTGCTATAGCGTAAATCGAGTTGCTGAATCTCGTTACGTCTGGGTCTTATTTGCTGGGCGTAAATAGAGACCAGCCTTTCTATTTTACTATCTACATTGTCTCTACCAACTTTAATCTTAAATCCATTTGTCAAATCGATGTTGACTGCACCACGGCTATCAATATTAACCTGACTAATTGTTTCATCTAGTAATCGAAACTGCTTTGAAAAAGCATAGTACTGTTGTAGTACATACCTTGGTTCAACACTAGAACCATAAATTTTTGGCAAACTCTTAAATTCTTTTGTATTCGCTGCAAATACTTCTGCCTTGTCACTTAATAAATGATCATTATCCCAACGTGCCAATGGTTTTTTCTCAACAATTTGAATCATCACCCGATCAGGCCAAAGTCTTCTAATAGAAACTGACTCTGCCCAAGGTTTATCCCTCAAACTATTTCTAACATTTTGTATATCAAGTGAAAAAAAGCCCTCACCAACAAAAGGTCGTAATGCCTTCTCTATTTCCTGTTGATCTATATGCTTAAATACGCCTGATAACTGAATAGTCTTGATTGGCAAGAAAGTGTGGTTTTGAACTAAATATGAAATACCGCCAAACACGGGTACGATCACTAAAATCCAAGTGTAGATAGCACGCCATTTGAAACCGAAATTACTGCCTGTCTTTTTCTTTTGTGCCTGCTTACTGTTTTTAGAAAAGCTAAACAAGGTTTTCTCCTTTCAACGACAACTCCAGAATTTTTAATACAAGTTCTGACATATTCAGTCCAGCCTGTTTAGCGGCCATCGGAACCAAACTATGGTCAGTCATACCAGGCACCGTATTAATTTCAATAATAAATGGTTGAGCATTCTCATCCAGCATAATATCAACACGACCCCAATGCTTAGCACCTGTTACTTTAATTGTTTCAGTGACTAATTTATTAATGATTGATGCTGTTTCTTCATTTAACCCACAAGGACAGGTATAAATAGTGTCGTCAGAAAAATACTTGGCTTCATAATCATAAAATTTACGAGGTGTCTCTAATTTGATTAATGGTAAAACCTGGTCACCTAAAAACCCTGCCGTATACTCAGGCCCTATTATATACTTTTCAACAAAAACTGCGCCAAACTGCTTAGCTTTTTTATACGCAGGCATAAGTTCTTCAGCCTTTGTCACAGCCGTCATCCCAATGCTTGACCCCTCCAAATTTGGCTTGACAAATACAGGCAAACCTAATTCATTTAATGATTTTTTACAGTCTTCTTCACTGTTAATCACCTGAAAATCAGGCGTTGGTAACCCACTACCACGTAATACACGCTTTGTAAGTAATTTGTTCATTGCAAGCGCAGATGCTCCGACATCGCTACCCGTATACTTGATTCCAAGCAAGTCCATTACTGCCTGCAATTGACCATCTTCACCACCACGACCATGTAGAACATTAAAAACTCTGTCAGCTTTTAACGTTTGCAATTGTTCGATCGCATTTCCCCTGATATCTAGCTTAAAGGCATCAACACCCGTATCCACTAATGCTTGATGAACAGCATTACCACTCATTAGTGATATTTCTCGTTCAGCAGAAGTCCCGCCCATCAAAACAGCCACTCGACCAACCTGTTTGATGGATTTTTTTGATGGCTTCAAACTTTCAAAATTCATAATTCATCCCCTAGTACTCGCATTTCAGTTTCAAGGTTTATGTCAAATTTTTTTTTAACTGTGTCTTGAATTAATGCCACTAAGCTTTCTATTTCTTGGGCAGATGTTTTCGTATTACTAATAATAAAATTGGCATGTTTATCAGAAACACAGGCATGACCATAGTAATAACCCTTTAAACCAGCTGCTTCAATTAGTTTAGCGGCGTGTTGTCCTTGCGGGTTTTTAAAAACTGAACCACAAGATGGTAAACCTATTGGCTGGCTATTATTTCGTTGTTTTAATAATTGTTTTATATTTGAATTGTGATTTTTTTCCTGAGCGTTAAATCGGAACCTTGCTGCAGAAAACCATTCATTTTCAAACTGACTGACATGACGATAACTGAAATTAAACTCCTCTGGCCTACGCTCAATTAATTCTCCCTGGCGATTAATCATTTCGAGTTGCGCAACAAAAGACCAAGTTTCACTGCCAAATGCACCTGCATTCATTGCCAAAGCACCACCCACGGTACCCGGTATACCTGCCATAAAATCTGCTCCAGCCAACCCGTTTTGAATACAAAACTTAGCTAGCTTTGAGCAGGTAACACCGGCTTGTGCATAAACAAAGCCATCATCACAGAGTTTTATTTCGTTGACTGCATTCACCGTTGCAATAACATGCCCACGAATACCACCATCTCTCACTAACAGATTGCTGCCTAGACCAACCCAACTAATATCTGCGCTACTGGGTATATATTTTAGGTATTGTTGTAAATCTTTTAAATTAACCGGAATGTAGAAGTTATCTGCTTTTCCACCCACGCGCCAACTTGTGTGCTTCGACATTAATTCGTTGCGCAACAGTTGACCGTTGTATGAAAAATTTGATACCACGTTCACTTATTCCTATCTACCGTGTTCAGAAAGAAACTTCGCTGACCATGCACCAATACTGCCAGCGCCAAGCGTCAGAAAGATATCGTTATCTTGCAGGACCGTCTTAACAACCTCATCAAGATTTTTAAGCTCCTCAACAAAAACTGGATCCACTTTGCCCCGTCCCCTAATAGATCTTGCTAGTGAACGACCATCAGCATCTTTAATATGTTTTTCACCCGCTGGATAAACGTCCAACAGAATCAGTTGATCAACTTCTGACAAAACCTGACTAAAGTCTTCAAACAGGTCACGAGTACGTGAATATCGATGCGGTTGAAAAACTACTGCCAACCGTTTTTCTGGCCAGGCAGCTCGAATGCCTGAAACGGTTGCTTTAATTTCATTAGGGTGATGCCCATAGTCGTCTACATGCATAACTGTTCCCGCGTCAACTTTAACCTCTTCGGTAATTTGAAAGCGGCGACCAATTCCAGCAAATTCAGCTAATGACTGAATAATTGACTGACTGTCAACGTCTAGTTCATACGCAACCGAAATAGCGGCAGTGGCATTTAAAACGTTATGTTTACCCGTTAAGTTCAATACAATGTCGAGTGGTTCTTGGACATTGGGTAACATTACAGAGAAAACGGTCTTCGCTCCCCTCGCAACAATATTGGTAATTCGTACATCCGCATCGTCTGATTCACCATAAGTCAGCACTGGACGAGCTATATCACTCATAACTTCACGAACAACGGGATCATCAATACATAAAATTGCTAATCCATAAAAAGGTAAATGGTGTAAAAACTCGATAAAGGTTTGCTTCAATCGTTCGAAATCACCTTCATAAGTCGACAGGTGATCCTTATCAATATTGGTAATAATGGACATCATTGGCTGTAGATATAAAAATGAGGCGTCACTTTCATCCGCTTCAGCAACTAGGTAGTCACTTAAGCCTAATTTTGCATGGCTTGCCGAGCTATTTAACTTTCCACCAATGACATAAGTTGGATCAATACCACCTTGAGCCAACACGCTTGCAACCAAGCTCGTTGTTGTCGTTTTACCATGCGTTCCAGCCACAGCGATACCTTGTCTAAACCGCATTAATTCAGCTAACATTTCAGCTCGCCTTACAATCGGAATACGTTTCGCTTTTGCGGCAATGATCTCTTCGTTTTCTTCATCAATTGCAGTCGATATGACGACCACATGAACATTGTCAATATTATCTGATTGATGGCCCATATGAATTTTAATGCCAAGGCCTCGCAAATGCTTGACAGTAGCACTCTCGGCAATGTCTGAACCGCTAATGACATAATTTAAGTTATGAAATACCTCGGCAATGCCGCTCATTCCGACACCCCCAATTCCAATAAAATGGATATTTTTAATGCGTCGCATAAAATGTTTAGAACTAACGGTCATAATATTGATCCAGTCAGAATACCTTTTGCCAAATTTTCAGTCGCGCCATCCATTGCCAGTGTTCGAGCATTAATAGCCAGGGTGATTAGGTCATCTCTATTATTCTGGTACTGCATTATTAATGATGCCAACGACGTTGCATCAAGATCAACTTCATGAATAATTTGAGCCGCATTTTTTGATTTTAAAAAGCATGCATTATGAAACTGATGATTGTCAGCCGCATAAGGATAAGGAATTAATATAGACGCTATGCCGACCATTGATAGCTCAGCAATAGTTAACGCTCCTGATCGACAGACTACAAGATCAGCCCATTCATATGCTGCACGCATGTTATCAATGAAGGGCAACACTTCCGCATCAACATACCTTTTTTCATAGTTATTTTTACAGCTTTCATTGTGTTTTTTACCACATTGGTGTTTTATTTGGGGTCTATCTGACTGCTTGAGCAATGCAATGGCTTCGGGTATTTTTTGGTTTAAACTGGTAGCACCTAGACTGCCGCCTATAATTAAAAGGTTTAAGTTTTTATTTCTTCGTGCCGTTAATCGTTCTTTGGGTAATCTAAGACCAATTAGATCGGCTCGAACAGGATTTCCTATTACTTCACTTCGTGGAATGTTTTTTGCCGCTTTGGCGAAACCAAAATAGTTACGCACAGCAAGACGATAGAGCAAACGATTGGTTAGCCCCATAACTGAATTTTGTTCATGTAAAAATAATGGAATGTTTAATGCCCACGCCATTAAACCACCAGGGCCTGATGCAAAGCCCCCCATTCCAAGCACGGCTTTTGGACGGTAGCGACGAAGTATTTTTTGAGCCTGCCAGCAGGCTCTAGCAATTTTTAAGGGTGCCAATACTAGTGAAATAACGCTGCTGCCGCGCAACCCCTTTACACTGAGCCATTCAATAGCAAAACTTGCATCCGGTACCACTGTCGCTTCTATACCGGTGCGCGTGCCTAACCAAATTATACATTCACCTTGATCACGTAAATATTCGGCAACAGCCAAAGCAGGAAACACATGTCCACCTGTGCCGCCAGCCATCAGTATAATTGGTTTTTGTTTGACCATAGTCATACAGGCACCCGTTTATTTTTTCCAGACTTACCCTTACCAATAACCTGTTTACTACTGTTGCCTCGTGCTGATTTTGGTTTAGGGCTTCCCGCTTGTTTAAATTCTTTATAGACCCTCAACACTAAACCCACTGCAAATGACATGGTTAGGATGCTGTTACCGCCATAGCTGATAAATGGTAAAGTTAATCCTTTGGTGGGTAATGCCCCCATATTGACACCAATATTGATAATTGCTTGCAGTGTAATCAGTAGCCCAACTCCGTAGGCAAGGTAAGCCCCAAAGGCCTGCTGACCAAGCAATGTCATTTTGCCAATAGAAAAACAACGAAGCGCAAATACGGCATAAAGTGAAATCAATATAACGGTTCCAACTAAACCGAACTCTTCAGCGTAAATAGCAAACAGAAAGTCAGTATGCGCTTCTGGTAAATAGAAAAGCTTCTGAATGCTGCCACCCAGCCCGCTTCCAAACCATCCGCCACTACCAATTGCTATAAGTGACTGGGTTAGTTGAAATCCACTATTAAAAGGATCAGCCCATGGATCTAAAAAAGATGTAATTCGAGCCATTCTATAGGGTGAAGAAATGGCCAAAATGACCATAATAGCTAATGCGCCTAAAATGAAGACAATGAATTGTCCAAACCGAACGCCACCAAGAAACATCATTCCAAAGCCGGTTAACAACAAGACAGTGGCGGCACCAAAGTCAGGCTCAAGAATTAATAAACCACTGGCAAAAGCCATAATGAACATTGGCTTCAAAAAGCCCATAGTGTTGGTTTGAACTTCAGCAGCTCGCCTAGTCAAATAGCCACTAAGGTAAATGATCAGAAACAGTTTTGAAACTTCTGAAATCTGAAAGGTGAACAATCCAAAGTTCAACCAACGTGTACTTCCATTGACAGTGTGGCCCACACCCGGGATCAAAACGACACCGAGCAATACGATCGAGCCAAGCATGAGAGCCATGCCATTTTTATTCCAAAATTCTAGTGGGATTCTCCAGGCAATCCAGATTAAAACTAAACTCATTAATATTCGAATAAATTGTCTTTTAGCATAATAAAAAGGATCTTGAATTTGCTGATCAGCAATTCCAATCGAGGCTGAAGCTACCATTACCAATCCTAATAAAACCAGCGTGATATAAAGAAAAAGAATCATTCGATCAAGGTCTAAGCCAAAGTCAAAACTTGGTTTATCTATCACCGACGTTTTTCTGGTTGCTTGGCTAGACATGGTGTAACTGCCTGACCTGATTAGCAAAATCATCGCCCCGTGCTTCAAACTTGGAATACATATCAAAACTTGCACAGGCGGGTGCTAATAAAACACAATCACCACTCACTGCTTCTTGCTTTGCTCGAACAACCGCGTTCGCCATATGGTCAACACGCTCAATAGGTGCAGCACCCACCCAGGCATGTTCGATTCGATCTGCGTCAACGCCCATTAGCAACACCAATTTCACCCGTTGCTTGATAGGCTCATAAAGAACGCCCATGTCTGCATTTTTTGATTGCCCACCGGCAATTAAAATAATGGGACGGTCTTGACTTTCTATCGACGCTAGAGCCGCTCCCACATTCGTTGCCTTTGAATCATTGATCCATTCAACGCCTTCAATTTCAGCAATCCATTCACTTCGGTGAGGAATACCTTTGAATTCCATCATTGCCTTAATAATGGCCTGACGTGAAATATCAAGCGTGCAAGCCAATGCCATTGCGGCTAAACAATTAGCCCAATTATGACGGCCACACACTTTTAATTGTTTAACATTGATCCAAGGCTCATTTTTATGGGCTAACCAAGTGCCAGAGTCATTTACAACTAATCCAAATTCAGCTTTACTGGTCCCTGTTAAACCAAATAAAATATCATTTGAATCATGACGAGTCGTCTCGTCATCTTCATTACTGACACAGGTTTTAGCTTTTTCATAAATGTGTAATTTAGCTTGAATATAATCAGCATAGCTATTGTAACGATCAAGGTGATCTTCCGAAAAATTCAGTACTGTTGCGGACACGAGTTGCAGTGATTTCGTTGTCTCTAGTTGATAGCTTGACAGTTCAAGTACAAAGTAATCAACCATTTTTGGTAACAAATCTAGCGCCGGGATACCGAGGTTGCCACCAACCGCAACTGATTTATTATCGGCAGCAATCATTTCACCTAACAATGTAGTCACCGTGCTCTTACCATTTGAACCAGTAATCGCAACCACTGGTTTATTCACAACCTGTGCAAATAGTTCAATATCACCGATAACTGATTTTCCTAAATCGATTGCTTGTATAATTTCAGGTTGTGCAATTGATAACCCAGGACTGACCACGAGTACATCAGCCCAATCGATTAGCTCAGAGTTCAATGGTTGTCTAATTATATCGACCAATGGAAATTCAGTTCTTAACGCATGAAAATAAGGGGGTATGTCTCGAGTATCTTGAACGCGACAACAATAGTCTTTTGACATTAAATAACGCGCTGTAGAAAACCCTGTTAAACCTAATCCTACGACAAGATAATTAACGTCAGCATGTTGTTTAAATGGTGTGTTCGTATTGACCATCATCGAACCTTCAAACTCGCTAACCCAATCAGCACAAGGACAACCGTGATAATCCAAAATCGGACAATGATTCGAGGTTCTGGCCAACCTTTTAATTCAAAATGATGATGTAACGGCGCCATTCGAAAAATTCGGCGCCCCGTCAGTTTGAACGAGGCAACCTGCAATACGACTGACATTGTCTCAACCACAAAAATGCCACCCATTATAAATAACACCAGTTCCTGACGTACAATTACCGCAACAACACCTAAAGCAGCGCCCAGTGCCAGTGCCCCGACATCACCCATAAAGACTTGTGCAGGGTAAGTATTGAACCATAAGAAACCAAAACCAGCACCGACTATCGCACCGCAAAATACAACCATTTCTCCCACCCCTGGCACATAAGGAATGCCCAAATAAGTCGAGAAGTTATAGTTACCCGTGAGATAGGCAAAGATGCCCAAAGCGCCACCAACTAAAACCGTGGGTAAAATAGCTAAGCCATCGAGCCCATCAGTTAGGTTCACTGCATTACTGCAGCCAACGATGACAAAATAAGTTAGAACAACATACATCCAACCCAGATCAATTAAAATATCTTTAACAAAAGGCACAATAAGTTGGGTCTCAATGGGGAATTGAGCGGTGTTAAATAAAATTAAAGCTGCGCCAAGACCAATCACAGACTGCCAAAAATACTTCCATCGACCAACCAAACCCTTTGAATTGCGATAAACAATTTTCTTGTAATCGTCAACCCAGCCAATCGCCCCAAATCCAATAATGACAAATAAAACAATCCACACGAACCGTGATGACAAATCACTCCAAAGCAGTGTACTAACAACGACTGCAACCAGAATCAATGCTCCACCCATTGTCGGAGTACCTGCCTTCGAAAAATGACTTTTTGGGCCATCATCCCGTACGCTTTGTCCGATATTGTAGCTACTAAGATATCGGATCATAGTGGGTCCAATAACGAGTGAAATAACTAAAGCCGTTAAGACTCCCAGAATGCTTCGAATGGTTAGATAACCAAACAAGTTAAATCCACTATGAAATTGTGATAAATATTCTGCAAGGCTATAGAGCACTTTTTGCTCCTTGTTTTTTATGGTTGACTTTACATTTATCGGGGTTCATTCCAAGTGAGTTATTTTCTTTTAATTTTTTTTCAACGGTTGCTAAAGCTTTTACTAATCGATCCATACCCGCACTTCGCGAACCTTTGATGAGCAGATTGACTTCTGGATGTGTTAACGACTGAATGACTCTGGCACTTTCTTCGACCGTATCAAAACAATATCCAGAGTCACCGAAAGTCTCACTGGCAGCACAACTCATGGGGCCTATGCCAAATAGCTTTTTAACGCCCAGTTTTTTTGCAACTTCAGCCGCTTCTTTGTGGAGTAACTCAGCGTCACTACCCAGCTCACCCATATCACCTAATGCCAACCATGGTTCTCCTTTTAATCTGCAAAGCACTTTAACGCCAGCCTCTAATGAACCTGGGTTAGCATTGTAGCTATCATCAATCAAACGACTATTATTTGGGCCTTGCAACATTTGCAGTCGACCTTTTACTGATTCAAAACCAGCTAGATTTAATACGGCTTTTTTAAATTCTATTCCAGCTATCACAGCGATAGTTATTGCTGCTAATGCATTACGAGCATTGTGTTCACCAAATACAGGAATTTCGACCTGATATGCTTGTTCTTTATATTTAATACTGAGCGATATACCTTCGTCATTTGGCTTCCATTGTGCTTGAACATTTGCCGGGGTATTCAGACCACAACTTATTGTATTTTTAGCCACACAAGTTGCTTGCCATTGCTGACTTGCTGCTTCGTCTATATTAAAAACAGCACGGTGATTTGGTTGGCAATAATCGTAAAGTTCACCCTTCGCATCAATGACACCTTGAATACTTTTAAAACCAGCTAAATGGGCAGCTGCCACATTGTTTACATAGACAACATCAGGCTCTGCCATTCTCGCTAGATTGGCAATTTCACCTGTATGATTAGCACCCATTTCAACAATGACGAATCGAGCTTTTACTGATACATCAAATAGCGTCAGTGGTACGCCAATATCGTTATTAAAATTGCCTTTGGTCGCATGGGTAAGTGCCTGTTTTTTTAATATTTGGTATAACATTTCTTTGACGGTGGTCTTGCCATTACTCCCCGTTAATGCAATCACAGTCGCCTGACAATTATGACGCCAAAAATTGGCTAACGTTGCCATTGATTGTTTACTGTCAGAGACTATTAGTTGTGGAATATCGCAGTTATGCTTTTTTTCAACTAATGCCGCCACAGCACCATTTTTAAAGGCACTCTCGACGTAATCATGTCCATCAAAGCGCTCACCTTTAATTGCGATAAATAACTGCCCACTGCAATTGCTGCGGCTGTCAATAGTCACTCCCTTAAATTTTAGGTCTGATTGTTCCTTTGTAGCTGCCAAAACTTCAATACCCAAAACAGAAGCTAACTGCTGTAACTTGAGCGAAATCATTCCGTTATACCCAAAACTTTTTGTACAACCTGACGATCACTAAAAGGCCGGTGCTCAACACCCACTACTTGTTCTAGTTCATGTCCTTTTCCAGTAATGACGACCAAATCATCTGCGCTGGCTTCGGACAATGCATATTCAATAGCGGCCAAACGATCGTGAATTACGGTTGTTTTTTCCCGATTTGAAATGCCTGATAAAATTTCGGATACAATTTGTTTTGGTGATTCAGTACGAGGATTGTCGTCTGTAATGATCACCTTATCAGCCAATTGTTCGGCTACCCGCCCCATGCCCTCACGCTTTCCCTTGTCACGGTCACCACCACAACCAAAAACACACCAAATTTTTCCTGTTGTATATGCTCTACAAGAGTTCAAACATGCCTGTAATGCTTGCTCTGTATGTGCAAAATCAACGACTGCAACTGTGTCATTTAAGGTTCCTTTAAACCACTCCATTCGACCTGGAATCGGTTTCAAGTCAGTAACTGCTAGCTGAATTTGCTCACCATCAAATCCAAGCCCAATTAAAGTTGAGATACAAGCTAAGGTATTCTCAATATTAAAATGCCCAATTAATGCTGTATCAGCAAAAATTTTGCCTACGGAAGTCGCCACTTCAATGTGAAGTCCTCGATCAGTGACATTACTTTTTATCAGTCTAACTTCGACATCATTCGACTGACTCATTTGAAGGCCGGCTTGACTTGAAGTTCGAGACTTTACGGAGAAACGGATCAGTACTGATGCATCCACTTGTTCGCACAAACTTTGACCTAGCTCATCATTTACATTGACTACTTTTGCTAATAATTCAAAATCTTGAAATAACCGAGCCTTTGCTGCTCCATAGGCTTCTCGAGTGCCGTGATAGTCTAGGTGATCTCGACCTAAGTTGGTCAACACAGCAATATCAAAATGACAACCATTTACTCTGTGCTGAGCCAGTGCATGAGACGATACTTCCATCACAACATATTCACACCGTTGCTCACGAAATTCGCTTAGGTAGGATTGCAATGTAAAAGCATCGGGTGTTGTGTGGCTAGTGGCTTGGCGTTTATTACCGACATCGTAGCCTAAGGTTCCAATACTCGCGGTTGCCTTATTGAGTTTCATCAAAGCCTGTGTCAGCAGATGAGTGACACTAGTCTTACCATCGGTACCTGTAACTCCAATAATAGTTAGCGCCTTACTGGGTTCACCAAAAAACCGACTGGCAATTTCACCATTGATTTGATCAAGCTTATCAACACCAATCCACTGTACTTCCATTAACTGGCTTTTTATTTGTTTACTCAGTAAATCAACTTGCTTTTGACTATATTGGTCCTGTGAATTGTACAGCACAGCAACGGCACCAGTTTTGACAGCATCAATCGCAAAGTCAATACCATGGGTTGTAAGCCCTTGCAGGGCAACGAACAGAGAGCCAGGGATAACATGATGACTATTAATTGAAATACCCAATATATTGATATTTGGGACGGACTGAACTGTCTTAAACCCTAGCAATAGATCCGTTAGTGCCATGCCGACTGGTTTTGAATTTATTGTCATCATGCACCTTTCTCTGCATCGGCTATCTGCGCCCGCAATGAAGGAATATCGTCTGGTTTAACATCCAGAATACGTAAAGCATTACTCATCACTTCTTGAAATACTGGTGCTGCCACCTTGCCGCCGTAGTAACCATTTTGAGTTGGCTCATCCACTATGACAGCCATAACTAACCGAGGGTCACTAATTGGAGCAACACCTGCAAAAACAGAGAAATAGTTATCTTCATCATAACCACCGACTGTGGACTTTTTTGTTGTTCCCGTTTTGCCACCGATTCGATAACCCGCTATAGCGGCTAATTGTGCTGTGCCTTTTGGGCCAACAACCTCCTCCATCATTTCCAGGACCATTTTGGCTGTTTTGGACGACATGACATGTCGCTCAACCTGATTTTCAACTTTTTTCCCCGGCTCCTTACGGATCAGACTCACATCAACGTGCTGCCCCTGATTGGCGATCATCGCGTAAGCTCTGGCTAATTGGGTAATGGACACAGATACACCGTAGCCATAACCCATAATCGCGTGATCAAGTTTTTGCCAATCTGAAAAGTGCCGAAAGTAGCCTGAGGACTCACCAGGAAAAATCACCCCTGGTGGCTTTCCAAAACCGTAGTCACTAAATGACCTCCAAAGCTCCTCATCTTTCATTGACAGGGCAATGCGTGATGCTCCCACATTACTCGATTTACGCAGAATACCGGCTAGATCTAAAGGTCCATAGTTTCTATAATCTTTAATTGGATGACCACTCACTGTGTACCAACCCGGTGAGGTATCAATAATACTTTTTTGGTTATAAAGACCCTTGTCAATAGCCGCCGCAAATGTAAAGGGTTTAATTGTTGAACCTGGTTCAAAAACATCGGTTAAAGCACGATTTCGACGATTTCCTGAAGTCTTTTGTTTCGCCTGATTTGGGTTATAAGATGGCTGATTGACCATCGCCAATACTTCGCCTGTTCTGGCATCGAGCAACACTGCACTACCTGATTTAGCGGCATGATAATTAATCGCTCGAGCCAAACTACGATACGCGATGTACTGCAAGCGCATATCAATACTTGAATAGATATCCTTACCCGATTGAGCCGCTTTTACCTGATTAATCTCTTCTATTACCGCGCCCTTTCGATTGCGAATAACTCGGCGTGCACCTGCCTCAGCTTTCAACCAGTTGTCGTAAACCTTCTCAAGCCCTTCAATGCCATTATCATCGATATCAGTAAACCCAACGAGATGTCCAACCACCTCACCAGCAGGATAGTAACGGTGATATTCTCGTTGAATATAAACGCCATCAACATTATCTGACACCCGGCTGGCTAATTCAGGTTCAATTTGTCGTTTAAGATAAACAAACTCCTTGTTGGCTTTTCGCTTTAAAGTATCAACAGTCTCACTGTAGTTCATTGATAATTGCTGAGTTACTTTTTTTAGTGCTGGCAAGTTCTGTAGTATTTCTGATGGATTGACCCAGACAGAATCAACCGGAGTGCTAATGGCTAATGGGGTACCATATCGATCAAGAATTGCTCCACGATAAGCTGGAGTTTCGATAGTACGAATTTGACGCTGGCCCCCTTGACTAGCGAGAAACTCTTTTTCGACAATTTGTAAATATAGTGCACGCCCAACTAGTCCAGTCATAAGGCATAGCAGAACAAATAATACGAGGTAATGTCTACCACCAAAAAAAACAGGCTGACCTTTAGTTTCATTCACGGCAGTCGCACCAATTGGATGGTTTTAGGCAATTTCATCTTTAAAGTTTTGCGAGCATGTGATTCAACATTACTGTGAGTGGCAAGCGTACTGTTCTGTAACTGTAATTGGCCCCATTCAATGATTTCCTGATCTTGCTTTTTTTGAACATTCCTTAGCTCAGAAAACAAAACTCGACTTTCATGTTTCACATAAATCACCGACAGTGCACTGCCGATAACAAAAGCCAACAGCAGCAAAACCCCATATACCCCGGGCATTAGGCCGTTCTCTCAGCGACGCGTAAGACTGCGCTTCTCGATCTTGGGTTGCCCTTGAGCTCACTAGCACAAGCCTTAATTGCCTTACCGATCAATGAAAACCGAATATTCGACTCTATTTCACTGTCCCGAACCGGCAAGCCTCGTGGTATTTGAGGTCTTGTACTGTGTTTTTTAAAGAACCTTTTAACGACTCTGTCCTCTAATGAGTGGAAGCTAATAACCTGCAACCGACCCCCAATTGTTAAAACATCAAAAATTGACTCCAGTACATTATGGATGTGCTCTAACTCTTGATTGATATGGATACGAATCGCCTGGAAACTGCGGGTTGCAGGATGTTTATGGTTTTTCCCCTTAGGAATGCAAGCACTGATTAGCGCTGCTAAAGTAGACGTGTCATCAACACAACCCTCCTCCCTTGCTTCGATAATCCGCTTTGCTATACGTCGCGATCCGCGCTCCTCTCCATACTCCCAAAGTACTCGAGCAATTTCAGCCTCTTCAGCTTGAGCCAACCATTCACTGGCAGACTGCCCTTGTTCTGGATTCATACGCATATCGAGCGGACCGTTTCGCTGAAAGCTGAACCCACGTTCAGCATCATCTAGTTGCGGTGAAGAAACACCCAAATCAAGCAGTACCCCATCGACTAGCTGCGCCATGCCCAGATCGGCAATATGCAAACTGAGATTTTCATAGTCATCGTGCAGTATCGTCACTCGGCTATCTGCACTCAGCAAACTATTGGCCTGCTTGATTGCATCAGGATCTTTGTCCATAACAATAAGTCTGCCATTTGCTCCCAACTGAGCCAAAATAGAACTTGCGTGACCTCCTCTCCCATAAGTACCGTCAACGTAACAGCCATCCGGCTTGATATTCATATGCTGCAATACTTCGGCGTGAAGCACTGGCGCATGTTTGAATTGCGCGGTGTTCATAGAGTTAACTCAGCTAAAGCCGCTGGCAATTCACCATCAGTTTTATCATTCAACCACTCATCACGACATTTATTCCATATCGCGTCATCCCATAATTCAAACTTTTTGCCTTGGCCAATCATCACTACTTTTTTACCCAGTTGGGCGTAATCACGTAACGGAGTAGCAATCATCATTCGGCCGTTCGCATCGATCTCTACATCAGTAGCATGACCAATTAAAAGTCGCTGAATGCGACGAGTTGTAGGGTTGAAACTGGGAAGGGCTTCAATCTTTTCTTCAATTAACTCCCACTCATTAAGCGGATAAATCAATAAGCATGGCTGCTCAGTGTCGATTGTTATAATCAGCTCATTTTGACAAATTTCAGACAGCGGATCACGATAACGCGCAGGCAATACTATTCTGCCTTTTGCATCTAATGATAAATTGGATACTCCTCTGAATTTTCGCACGTTTAGCCCAGTTGCGTGACACGAAATGACACAATTAACCACTTCTAGACACAATATGGCTTAATTTCGACTTAAGTCAAGTGAATTCAGACTGGTTAAACAGGCTTTTTTCCTAACAACGTCAATCACTTAGAGAAATTTATTCGCTAGGAAATGATATAAGTATATAAAACGAAAGGTTATTGAAACAACTTAATGTAAAACCTTAAGAGTGTTTTATTTCTTCGATGATTTTTATTATACGGAGGCAGTTCAGGTTTATTTATCAATTACAAATAAACCTGAACTGGGAAAAGTTAAGTCAGCCTATAAGCCGGGTTCTGTCTAGGATAATCATTCATCTGGACTATAGAGTCACCTCTAGTCTCAAGCGACCAACCCGAAAACAGCGCGGACAGCGCCATAGTTTTCCTATTTGGTCTTGCTCCGAGTGGGGTTTACCATGCCACTTCTGTTACCAGAAGCGCGGTGCGCTCTTACCGCACCCTTTCACCCTTACCTAATGTGATCGTTAGATCAAAACAGGCGGTCTACTCTCTGTTGCACTGGCCGTAGGCTCGCGCCTCCCAGACGTTATCTGGCACTCTGTCCTGTGGAGCCCGGACTTTCCTCCAGCCCCAATACCATGAAGATATTTTGACCAGCGATTATCCAGCTGACTTGGGCGGGATCATACCCGAAAGCCCAGAAAATAGTTGATTATTTTCTTGGCTATAACCTAAAGTCCAATACTGACTGATTAGAACTCGCTGGCTGGGGCTTTTTAAGTATGTTGTTTAAATTAGCAGTAACTTCAGAAGGGTGACACTAGGAATACTTATGGTAAGCCAAAGACTTTAATAAAGTGAATTGTTCATCGATTTAAAGAAATAGTGCAATAACCAGCAGAACATGTTTTCGCTCTTCTGAGTAGAACCAAGTTGTCCAGACACTTTCTACCGACCATCGATCACCACATAATGATTAAAACGCTTGCGCATCAACTAGTGATACACCCGAGATATAGCCCGGCGCACTAGTCATTACGCTAAGTAAATTCTCAAGCGCCTTTTCATAATGAGATTCAAGGCCTTCGGTAATAACACGTCAATAATTACTTTAGCCATTATAAAATTACTTGACCTCGTAATAGGAAATTAATAAGCCAATTAGCCTCTAATTCCAACCTTTAATTACTATCCTCAAACCGGCTACTATTAAGTTAACCAGGGCTGCAATAAACAAACTGCTTGAATTGACTATTCGAGTTTAATCGCTCCCACCAAAACTTCATGTTCCATATTACTAAATATTATGACTGTGAACGAATGACAACTAGAGATATAATAAAATTTGAAAGATAAAAACCATGAGGAATATTCAATGAGTTGGCAACAAAAAATACTAAGAGTCAATTTAACTACTGGCTGTTGCAACATCGAACCATTGAATATGACGTGGGCTAATGAATATTTGGGGCAACGCGGACTTGGCAGCAAATATCTGCTCGAGGAAATGGATCCTGCCGTCGATGCGCTATCTGTTGAGAATAAACTCGTTATTGCTACAGGCCCTTTGACTGGCACCATGGCTTCAACGGGTGGCCGCTGGTCAGTCATCACCAAAGGCCCATTAACCGATGCGATTGCCTGTTCCAACTCAGGAGGTAAGTTTGGCGCCGAACTCAAGCTAGCAGGTTATGATTTAGTCATTATTGAAGGCAAGTCTGAAAAGGCGGTTTATCTGCATATCGAGAACGAAAAGGTAGAACTTTGCGATGCGAGTGAAGTTTGGGGTAAAACTGTTTGGGAAACTGAAGGCCTTCTTCAAAAAAAATATAGCGACCCTTTAATGCGCTTTGCCTCTATCGGTCAGGCCGGTGAAAACCTATGCCGTTATGCCTGTATTGTAAACGACTTGCACCGAGCAGCAGGCCGCTCAGGCGTGGGAGCCGTCATGGGTTCAAAGAACCTAAAAACAATCGCTGTCCGTGGCACAGTAGGCGTAAAGAACGCCAACCCTGAACATTTTATGAAAACAGTGAATGCCGTTAATAACCGGATGAATGATCGTGAAGGCATGTCACGCGATGGCACGCTGGATATGATTGACGTCACTAACAGTATTGGTAGTTTACCCACGCGTAATAACCGACAGGTAAGATTTGAAGGCACTGAAAAGCTCAATCCAAGTGCAATGCAAACGCCCAATGAAAATGGTCATACTAACTTGATTACAAACGGTGCTTGCTTTGGCTGCACAATTGGTTGTGGTCGAATTTGCAAAATAGACCCAACTCACTTTTCAGTTAAGGATAAACCACAATACCACAAAGCCTCTGGCGGTCTGGAATATGAGTCTGCCTATGCATTGGGTGCTGCCTGTGGTGTCGATGATATCGATGCCGCTACTTATGCTGGATTCCTCTGTAATGAATATGGCATGGATCCTATTTCTCTCGGTGGCTCTATTGCTGCGGCAATGGAATTGTTTGACATTGGCGCTATTACCGAAAAGCACACAGGTGGCATCAAACTGGAATTTGGCTCAGCACAAGCATTAGTGACTATTTCAGAAATGACGGCTCGTAGCGAAGGCTTTGGTCAAGATATTGCGATGGGTTCAAAAAGGCTCACCCAAAAGTATGGCCATCCTGATTTGTCTATGTCAGTTAAAGGCCAGGAGTTTGCGGGTTACGATGGTCGTAGCATGCAAGGTATGGGCCTTGCTTACGCAACCAACAATCGGGGTGCCTGTCACATGCGCGCAGACCCTTATGAAAGTGACTTTAATACGACTGAGATCGAAGGTAAAGCAGCAATAGTTAAGAATTCACAGGATGAAATTTCTTTCATTGACTCTAGTGGTTTATGCCTGTTTCCGGGTGGCTGTGGTTGGACTTTGAGCGATTATCTCGAGTTGGTTGACGGTGCTTGTGAGGGCACCTGGGACATGGATAGACTGAAGCAAACCGGAGAGCGTATTTGGAATTTAGAACGTCAGTTCAATTTACTGGCTGGACTTAGCAAGGCTGACGATACCCTGCCCAAACGCATACTTGAAGAGCCGGCCGAAGTGGGAATAGGAAAGGGCCTCGTGTGCCGTCTTGGAGAAATGCTACCTGAGTATTACGAACTTCGCGGTTGGGATGAAGAGGGGCGCCCGAAAGCTGACACACTGGCTCGTCTTGGACTAAATTGATATCGACTTTTTTGGAATGAACCCAATCAAAATGAACACAAATCAAGCCGCTTTAAATAAATAAGAAATGCAGATAACGATTAAGGTCTTTGGTAAATTACGCCACTATATGCCAGCAGGTAGAAGCGCTGGCAATTACCTCCTTAATTTCAAATTGGGGGAGACCTTAGAGCAGTTACTCAAAAAACTTCCGCTCCCCAAAGACAGGCCTTATCTGGTACTGCACAACGACAACAAAATAGACCTCGATCAACTTTCATTAACACCCATTAGTGAAAACGATGAAATCATAGTGTTAGCCCCAGTTAAAGGCGGTTGATAGCCAAGGAACTTAAGAAATCAGCTCGTTTAACTGCAACGCCTGTTGATAAATATCGTTCTTCTTTTTGCCACTAATACGGGTTGATATTTGAACCGCTTTTTTGAGTGGAAGATCTTCCAACAAGAGCTTCAAAATCTCAACATCTTCGTCACTTAAGCTGTTTTCGCTGATGGTGACTGGATTATCAATTAATACCACGAACTCACCTTTTTTTAATACAGGCTCTTGTTGCATTAGAAACAGAATTTCGGATGGTGTGCCTGACAAAAAACGTTCAAAGCTCTTGGTCAATTCTTTAGCAACGACAATATGGCTGTCACCAAATAGTTCACAAAGCTGCTCAAGCAGACGCTCGATTCGATGAGTCGATTCAAGAAAAATCAAGGTGCCATTTTGTTGCTTTATAGCACTGAGCTTCGACAGCCTTTCCGAATTCTTTTGTGATAGAAAGCCATAAAAAGTGAATGGGGCGGTAGGCATTCCAGCAGCACTTAATGCAGCCATAATACTACTGGCACCCGGGATAGGGCTAACCCGCAGACCCGCATCTTGGACAGCTTTGACTAATGGGTAACCTGGATCCGAAATCAGAGGCGTACCCGCATCAGAAATTAAAGCGATATTGCTACCCTGCCTTAGGTCCTCGATGATACTGTCGATCCTATCCCTTTCATTGTGCTCATGAAGTGAAATCAATTTATTGCGAATGCCGAGGTGATTTAAAAGCCGAATGCTATGTCGAGTATCCTCAGCTGCAATAACGTCAACCTGCTTTAATATTTCGATAGCACGTAAGCTAATATCATCCAGATTTCCAATAGGGGTTGCTACAATATAAAGTACGCCAGTCATGCGAAAGAGTGTACACTAATATCTAATTTAAACTTACTTCGCACTACACCTTTACTCCTCAAGCGGCAGTCAATCGATGAAACTTTCTTGCCTCAAATTAAAACTCTCAGCAATACTGATAATCGCCATTTCGGGCTGCCAAACTACGACCCAACTAGAATTACCCAAAACCAACCTAGATACCCTTTTTGAAACAACAATTACAACGACAGCTGAAGAAATTTTGGCTGCCTTTGCGCTTGAGTCTAATCAAAACTGGCCAGACGCAGCTTTGGCTTATCAGGATTTGGCTCAAAAAAGTGACCAACCTGAACGGTCATCTTTTTTAATTAAATCGGCCTTCATGCTTTATCAGGCGGGTAACTTTCCAGACATACTGACTCTATTCAATTCATTGCAGAAAAGCGATATTGTCGAACAAGATCAACACTATAAAACCACCTTACTTGCGGGCTCTTATTTTCACGAGGGTAAGATATATCAAAGCTTGTTAGAGTTACCCTCAATTGAGGCAATAGTCGATTGGCGCTATAAAGTATTGGCTTTAAATATTCGCTCAAAAAGCTTACTCGCCATAGGCAAACCTAAAGAAAGTACTGAACTAAGAATTCAAATTAGTCGCTATTTGACAGTCCCAGCAGAAATCGAGCTAAACCATGATTTTATCTGGAATGCACTTAATCAAATTTCAGAAAGTACAATCGTCAATGAACTATCAAAACCACAAAGTAATCCGGTCCGGGGTTGGTTAGAGTTGAATCTAATCGCAAGGCGTTCAGATATGCAGCCAAAAATAATCCAACCCTGGATAAATAAGTGGTATGAGGTTTATGACGGGCATGCCGCGGGAAAGTTATTCGCACTCAAACTGGTGGAAGAAAGTAAGAAAAGCAACATTAAACCTGAGCGAATTGCGCTCATGTTGCCATTATCAGGCAGGCTTGAGGAAGTGTCCAAGGCAATTCAAAACGGATTTCTCTACGCCTACTACGAAGACAATGTAAATCAGAATCCAGCGCTTGATGTTAAACTGGAAATTATCGATGCCAGTACAGACGTTAATGAATTTGATCTTCAATATCGTCAGGCAATAAAAAATGGGGCTGACTTTATTGTTGGCCCTATTAATAAGGAACTAGTCGAACGATTACAAACCGAAGGTAAACTAAAGGTGCCAACATTGGCATTGAACTATGGCGACGAATCCAAACCATCTAACTCAAACTTATATCAGTTTGGCTTACGCCCAGAAGATGAAGCCAAACAAATTGCTGACTATGCCTTAGCTCAGGGCAAACATCATGCTATTATCTTGGCACCAGACACTTCGTGGGGTAAGCGCCTGCATCAAGCGTTTAAAACTAGATTTGAAGCGTTAGGAGGACACGTTGTTGGCAGCGAAACCTACCCGTCAAAGAAAAGTGATTATGCCGTTTCAATCAAAAAACTGTTAAATGTAACCACTAGTAATTTACGTAAGTCAATGATTCAGCAAGTGATTGGGCAGTCAGTCAAATTTGAACCTCGGCGTCGACAGGATGTTGATATGATTTTTGTTGCAGCCAACTCTCGTCAAGCCAAACTCATCAAACCGCAATTAAAGTTTCACCATGCTCAGGATTTACCCGTTTTTTCTACCTCACATATTTCATCTGGCAACGCCAATGTCAACGATGATCGTGATTTGAATGACATTTTATTCGTCGACATCCCATGGATGTTGAATAATGAAAACAATATGGATTATCAGAATATTTCAAATTTATGGCCTGATAGTAGCAATCGGTTTAGTCGATTTTTTGCATTCGGTATAGATGCTTATCGATTGATCCCATCCCTGCGTCGATTGAAGATTAACCCACAGAAATCTTTGATCCAGCATACCGGCGTATTGAGCGTTGATAATAAAGGTAGAGTTAAACGATCACTTTTAATGGCAACCTATAAAAAAGGTAGCGCAAAACAACTAAAATTTCAGTAATCGCTTATCTGTAAAGTAAATGAATATGGCTAGCAGCACCCAAATTGGACAACACTATGAAGCGTTCGCAAAAAGTTACTTACAAAAAAAGGGATTGAAATTACTTGATCAGAATTATCACTCACGATTTGGTGAGATAGATCTCATAATGTTTGATCAGCAAGTCTTGTGCTTCATTGAAGTCAAGTTTCGCAAAAGCAATGCTTTTGGTGGCGCAGCTTCAGCAATACCAGCCGCAAAACAACAAAAAATTATAAAGACGGCTCATTGTTATATTGCAGCAACACCGGCCATAGCACAAAAGCCAATGCGCTTTGATGCGCTAATCATACAACTTGAGTCATCACTTTCTGCTCTTAATATAGAGTGGATCCAAAACGCCTTTTATGTAGAATAAAATGGACAAATACTCGATTAGTATACAACGCTAAAAGTTAATGAGTGACAATTTCATGAGTGATGTAGAAAATCAAATCAAGCTAGCTTTTCAATCTAGTATAGAAACTAAACAGAATTCAGAAATAGCGCTTAGTGCGTCAATCGAACAAGCATCAGCCTTATTAAATCAAACGCTTCTCAACGGTAACAAAGTAATGAGCTGTGGTAACGGTGGGTCGGCTGGTGATGCGCAAAACTTCTCGTCAGAGTTGCTCAATCGGTATGATCGTGATCGCCCTGGCCTGCCTGCAATAGCGCTAACGACCGACAGCTCAACCATAACCTCCATTGCTAATGATTATGATTACAGCCAAATTTTTTCTAAACAAATAATGGCACTTGGACAGCCTGGAGATCTATTGCTGGCCATCAGCACCAGTGGGCAATCTAACAATATTATAGAAGCTATCCGAGCTGCCAATGATTATGAGATAGCCGTTATTGCGCTAACTGGAAGAGATGGTGGTTCCATTGAACAAGAGCTAAACACTCACTCAGTCGAAATTAGAGTGCCGTCAAATGTTACCGCCAGAATTCAGGAAGTCCACCTTTTGATTATTCACGTTTTGTGTGAGTTACTTGATCTGCAGCTACTGGGTCCAGCTGACAGTACTATTTAACAACCTTCAAGCTTGGGCGATTGGTTCTTTTTGATTCAAGTGGCTTAGAACTTGGCTTGACGCTAGCCAACTTCCCATCAGCCTTAGTACCCTCTGGATCTGGCTCTGTATGGGGCTCTTCATTAAACACCATGCCCTCACCATTCTCTTGAGCGTAAATAGCCAAAATAGAAGCCATCGGACAATAGACGTTTTGAGCTACACCACCAAACCGAGCCGAGAAAGCAACGAATTCGTTATCAAGCTCTAAAGCTTGAATAGCACTGGGTGTTAAATTGAGAACAACCTTTCCATCGTTCGCAGTCCCCTGAGGGATCATTACCCCGTAAAAGTTGGAGTCGACCAACAAATACGGAGTCACGTCATTTTGCAGCAGCCATTCGTAGAGTGCCCGAATGAGATAAGGTTTGCTAGAAGTCATAATCGAAGAATTATCGCAAGAGCCTATTATGCAACCATGTCTCTTTCTTGTTCAGACAAACTGGCCTGAAACGAAGGGCGCGAGAAAACGCGCTTCATATAGGTTGTGATTGGCTTACAAGAAGGCGGTAGTTCGATATCATAGTAGGGTAAGCGCCACAAAATGGGAGCAATACTACAATCAAGCAAACTGAATTCATCTGATAAAAAGTAAGGTTTTACGGCAAACACCTCCACTGAATTAATCAAGCTCTCAGTTAATGCTTTTTTGGCTTGCTCCTTCTTTTTTTCTGTACCTTTCTCTATATCATCCAACAGGCTGAACCAGTCACTTTCAATCCGAAACAAAGCCAGACGGCATTTAGCACGCGACACAGGATCAACCGGCATCAACGGCGGATGCGGAAAACGCTCATCAAGATATTCAATCAATACTCGCGCGTTATAGAGCACGAGGTCACGATCAACCATTGTAGGCACTGTCGCATAAGGATTTAAGTCAATTAGATCCTCAGGCAAGTTATCCATATCAACATCATGGATTTCGACCGTAATGTCCTTCTCAGCGAGCACAATACGTGCGCGATGGCATTCGGGGTCCACTGGTGATGAAAAACAACTCATTACCGATCGACGATTCGCCACAATTGACATATTTAAATCCTTGGTTAGTTTATGTCCTTCCAAAATTCTTTCTTAAGGAAATAAGCCAAAATTAGGAAGAGGAATAAAAAGATAATAACGCCAGTTCCGACATTTTGCCGAGTTTGACGATACGGTTCTGACACGTAATCAAGAAAGCCAACCAAATCATAGATGGTTTGGTCAAATTCAGATTTAGAGAGTGCACCTGGTTTGACTATATCAAAGCCAACAATAGCTTCAATCTGGTCGCCATTAGCATCCACTTTCATAGCCATTTTAGGTACTTGATATCCTTGCAGATCGGCTAATACGTGCGGCATGCCCACTTTGTCAAAGACACCATTGTTCATACCAAAGGGCCTTGATTCATCCACATAAAACGCTCTCAGATAATTGTATAGCCAATCAACACCCCGTGAACGCGCTATCAAACTTAAGTCTGGGGGAATTATACCAAAAGCCTCGGAAGCATAGTCTGCACCCATACTATTAGTCATTAATGCGCCCACTTTAGTTTTATCACCATTTTTATCGGTAGTAAAAATAAGGTTCTCTGAAACTTGAGCATCGTCAATTTCAAGATCGGCCCCGACTCGGTTATATCGCGAATAGGATGCTTCATGACAACTCATACAATAATTAACAAACGTACGAGCTCCTCGTTGCATCGAGGCCTTGTCGTCCCAATCGATTGTAATATCATCGCTTGGAAATGAGGCACCACCACCGGCAGCAAAACCCATCACTGGTAATAAAAAACCAATCATAACAATTAGCGTCTTTTTCATTACAGGATCCTCTCTGGAACAGGCTTTGTTTTTTCGTTTTTGCTAATCCACCAAATACCTAGAAAGAAACCAAAATAGCCAAGACTAAAGACTCGAGCAAAAAAGGTACGTAACTCAGTTGGTGGTAATGCGCCCAAGTAACCCAAGCCGATAAAGCTAATCACCAACATGGCCAGCAGCCATTTAAACGAGTTAGCTCGATAGCGAATAGAATGAACCTTGCCTCGGTCTAGCCACGGCAATACAAATAGAACCGCGATAGCACCAAACATTGCAAGAACTCCCGATAGCTTGTGCGGTACTGCTCTTAAAATGGCGTAAAAAGGCGTAAAATACCATACTGGAGCAATGTGCTCAGGTGTCTTAAACGGGTTGGCGGGTATAAAGTTCGCATGCTCCAAAAAGTAGCCTCCCATTTCTGGCATGAAAAATACCACGCCACAAAACAAAATTAAAAAACTCACCACACCAACAATATCCTTCACCGTGTAATACGGATGGAAAGGAATGCCATCCAGTGGAACGCCGTTTACATCCTTGTGCTTCTTAATTTCAATACCTTCAGGGTTATTCGAACCAACTTCATGTAATGCAATAATGTGCATCACAACCAACATGATTAAAACTAAAGGAACAGCAATGACATGCAGCGCAAAGAATCGGTTTAGAGTGGCATCAGAAATAACAAAGTCACCTCGAATCCACAACGTTAAGTCATCACCAATGATGGGTATTGCACCAAATAATGAAATAATGACCTGTGCGCCCCAAAAAGACATTTGCCCCCAAGGTAATAGATAACCCATGAAAGCTTCTGCCATTAATGCAAGGAAAATGAACATACCAAAAACCCAAATCAATTCACGTGGTTTTTGGTAAGATCCATACATCAGGCCTCGGAACATATGGAGATAGACAACAACGAAGAAAGCCGATGCGCCAGTAGAATGCAAATAGCGAATTAACCAGCCCCAATCAACATCGCGCATAATATGTTCGACTGATATAAAAGCCTGTGCCCCATCCGGCTTGTAATGCATGGTGAGAAAAATACCAGTTACAATTTGAAGAATGAGAACCAACAAATTTAAAGAGCCAAAAAAGTACCAAAAGTTAAAGTTCTTTGGTGCATAGTATTTTGAAATGTGCTCTTCCCATAACTTGGTTAATGGAAAGCGTTCATCGACCCAACCTAGCAGGCCTTTATCAGTATTATCGTTACTCATTAGGCAGCTCCGTCCTCACCGATACGAATCACATCATTACTGACATAATAGTAGGGGGGCACTGGTAGGTTAGTGGGAGCAGGCACACCACTATAAACGCGCCCAGCAAAATCAAATTTAGATCCATGACAAGGACAAAAGAAACCTTGAAAACCGGCAACTACTTCAGGCTGATAAGTGGGAGAACATCCTAGATGCGTACAAACCCCTTCCACTACTAAATATTCAGGCTTGATAGAGCGCACTTCATTTTTAGCGTACTCCGGTTGAATGCTTGCATCCGAAGATGGATCACTTAACTCACTTTCTACAGACGACAGTGTTGCTAAAATGTTAGTATCACGCCGCACTATCCAAACCGGTTTGCCACGCCATTTAACGATAACTTGCTGGCCCGGCTCCATTTTGCTTATATTAAATTCAACGGGTGCACCAGCGGATCTGGCTCGCGCACTTGGGCTCCAAGTTTTTAAAAATGGAACCGCTACCGCACTGACTCCGACTGCACCAACCACAACAGTCGCGGCACTCAGGAAACGCCTGCGATTATTATCTACACCATCAGAAGACATTCGATTAATCCATGATTGAGAAATTTGAAAACCTGAAATAAAAAACGTGAGTAGTTTATTTCAGACATAAAAAACGGTCGCCATAATAGCTTGATTTAACTTTTCGGTCGAGGTTATTAACGACATAACTCGTCATAAGTGTAAAAAAATTCAAATCTTCCACCCTAATCTTCTAAACCGGATTAGGGATATCAATAAACTGGTGCTTTAATCCAAATTGCTCAGATATTAACCGCCCCAATGCCTGCACCCCATAACGTTCTGTGGCATGATGGCCAGCAGCAATATAATGGATGCCACATTCCTTTGCGTAATGAAACGTATGTTCGGACACCTCACCACTAATAAACACGTCGAAGCCCCTGTCCGCCGCCTGATCAATATAACTTTGTGCTGCACCCGTGCACCAAGCAATGCTTTTAACGGGCTTATTCCCGGCTGCAAGACTCAATGGCGTAGTATTTAATTGATTAGCAATGGACTTTGTAAGCTCATCCAGCGTTATGGTCGACTCCAATGAAGTATAAAACACAATATCGTGACATCCAACGCTAGCAAAAGTTCCATGAACTTCCCACCCCATTATATTAGCTATCTGGACATTGTTACCAACCACTGGATGAGCATCCAAGGGCAAGTGATAGGCCAGTAAGTTAATGTTGTTTTTGATTAGCGTGCGTATACGACGACCTTTGAACCCTGCGATCACTGGGGACTCTCCTTTCCAAAAATAACCATGATGAACTAACAGGGTATCTGCTCGGACATCGATTGCTGCCTCAATTAAATCAAGGCTGGCCGTTACGCCAGAGACTATTGATTTAACTTCACTGACACTTTCAATCTGCACCCCATTAGGACAATAGTCATTAAAGTCATTAACTCGGAGATAGTCGGCACAAAAGTCGCTTAGCCTCTGTAACTGCATAATTTTTCACCCTCTACTGGCATATTCGTATGATACTATTTCATTATGAGAATAATCAAAACCTTAGCATTTTTATTGCAATTTAGCCTTCTAGGTTTGGCGATTGCAATATTATATTTGTTCTGGCAATCCGAGCACTCGAACAAAGATATTATGAACTTTCTCTTACCTTCAACGAAGGAAATACAATCTCGAAGCACCAATCAATTATTGATCCAAGTTCCAACCGCTTCCTATGCTGATGCTGTGGCTTCCTCATTTGAATCAGTCGTCACTATATATACCTCCAAAATGATAGTCGAACAATCTCACCCTCTACTAGACGACCCCATTTTCAGCCAACTATTTGGAGAACAACTCCAACGTCGACAACGCAGTAAAACAGAAACCAACCTCGGCTCAGGCGTCATCATCAGCAATGAGGGCTACATCATAACCAACCAGCACGTAATCGACGGGGCGGACGAAATATTAATCTCCCTGCCTGACGGGCGTGGTAGCCAGGCTGTTTTAATAGGTGAAGATAAGGAAACTGACATTGCCATTTTACAAATACCCATTAGTGGCTTAAGCAGCATTAAAATAGCACCAAATAATCCAGTTAGAGTCGGTGATGTCGTGCTCGCCATTGGCAACCCATTAAATGTTGGTCAAACGGTAACAATGGGCATCATCAGCGCGACGGGGAGAAATCGAATTGGTTTAAACACTTTCGAAAACTTCATTCAGACCGATGCTGCTATTAACCCCGGTAATTCAGGTGGTGCTTTAGTTAACGCTAAGGGTGAGTTGATCGGAATCAACACCGCCATTTTCAATCAGGCCGGTGGCGCACAAGGCATAGGCTTTGCTATTCCGACCTCAATTGCATTTGATATCATGCAGCAACTCATCGATTACGGCAAAATTTCTCGTGGATGGTTAGGCGTTGAAGGTGTTGAAATTACTGCTAAAGCAGCCTTGTCTACCGGTAGTCCTAATATTAAAGGCGCACTCATCGTTGGTGTTTTCATTAATAGCCCAGCCGACATGGCGGGTATTCGGTCTGGAGATATACTGGTTGCAATAGATGGTAAATCAGTGCTTGGGGTTCGCGACCTGTTAGAAAAAGTAAGCTTTCATAAGCCCGGCGACACTCTGAATATAACTGTTTATCGAGGGCCCGATAAATACACCTTTAAAACAATTGCCACCGAAAGGCCAAGGTAATAACCTTATCTCTAATTCTTAAATAGTAAGTAAGTGAGATAGTTAATACCTGCGCCTAAAACTGTTCACTAAAAACACCTAAAGTCTCAAATCATTTTAAATATAAATTAGATTACTTAATACGATATTCCGCCGAACAAGCATGGGCAACCAATCCTTCTCCACGCGCTAACACAGAAGCAAGTTTACCTAACTCTGAGGCACCTGCGAGAGAACAGCCAATTAGGCTCGACCTTTTCTGAAAGTCGTAAACACCCAGTGGCGATGAAAAACGAGCGGTTCTAGAGGTCGGCAAGACGTGATTGGGTCCGGCACAATAATCACCCAATGCTTCAGCGGTATAACGGCCCATAAAAATAGCACCCGCATGCCGAATGGATTTTGCCATAGCGGGCGCGTCGTCTACCGATAGCTCAAGATGTTCTGGGGCAATGTAATTAGTGATTTTTATCGCATCATCCATATCGGATACGTGAATCAGTGCGCCGCGTGCCGTAAGAGAAGCCCGAATAATATCTTGCCGAGGCATCTCTTTAATTTGACGTTCGATACTCGCTTGAACCTGATCAAGAAAATCAGCATCTGGAGATAGCAATATCGCTTGCGCATTTTCGTCGTGCTCAGCCTGTGAAAACAAATCCATTGCAATCCAGTCAGGGTCTGTTTTACCATCACAAACAACCAAGATCTCTGATGGCCCTGCAATCATGTCGATGCCCACTGTGCCAAATACCAATCGTTTTGCAGTCGCCACATAAATATTTCCAGGACCCACAATTTTATCAACCGCAGGAACTGTTTCTGTTCCATAAGTCAGAGCTGCAATTGCCTGTGCGCCACCAATGGTAAAAACTCTGTCAACACCCGCAATATAGGCGGCGGCCAAAACAAGTTCGTTAATAACGCCTTTTGGGGTTGGAACCACCATAATCAATTCTTCAACGCCAGCCACCTTAGCTGGAACAGCGTTCATTAATACCGAGGAAGGGTAGGTTGCTTTGCCACCCGGCACATATAAACCGACTCGATCGAGTGGACTTACTTGCTGACCAAGCACTGTTCCATCTGCCTCCACATATTGCCACGACTCTATTTTTTGGTGCTCAGCATATGAGCGAATGCGCTCAGCTGCAGAATCAAGTGCATGGCGCTCAATATCAGATAAGCTTTGGTATGCTTTCTTTAACCGATCTCGTGATAGCTCTAAATCTGACGCGGCTTTAACCACCAAACCATCAAACTTGTCGGTGTATTCCAATAGTGCCTGATCACCTTTTGACTTAATCGAGCGGATAATTCCATTAACCGTATCAAAAATAACCTGATCTGACTCGGCTTCCCATGCTAATAAATCTTTTAATTGGGACCCAAAGTTATTGGATTGACTGTCAAGACGTTTAATTTTAATCATAGCGATTATTCCATCACTGCCTTTTGGATTCGAGAAACGAATTCTTTTATAGCCTGATTTTTCATTTTTTGCGAGGCCCTATTAACAATCAATCGTGACGTAATGTCCATAATATGTTCGAGTGGTGCCAGCCCATTTGCATTCAATGTATTACCCGTATCAACCAAGTCAACAATCAAGTCAGACAATCCAACAATTGGCGCCAACTCCATTGACCCATAGAGTTTTATCAATTCTACCTGGCGTCCCTGATCAAGAAAATACTGTCGTGCTATTCTAGGGTATTTAGTCGCCACCTTTAGCCGCCCAGAAGGTAATGGCTTATTAGGGAACCCCGCCGTCATTAATTTACAGCCTGAAATTTTCAAATCGACCCGTTCATACAGACCCTCACCACCATGTTCAAGTAAAACATCCTTACCCGCGATGCCAATATCAGCAGCACCATATTGAACATACGTTGGGACGTCAGATGATCGAATCAACACCAGATTAATATTGGCATGGTTCGTTGGAAAGATTAATTTTCTGCTAGTCAAAAGATCATCCACTGGTTCGATACCCACCCGTTTTAACAACGGTAGTGTTTCAGCTAAAATGCGACCTTTTGCGAGTGCAATGGTTAAGATTTGGGACATAATTATGTTATCAAATAGATTCAGTTCAATCAGGTCTGGTTTAATTTAGTCTAAAGTACATTTAGACTAGACTCTAATTAGGTACTCGTCGGATATTGGCACCGAGGCAGGCCAGTTTTTCTTCAATATGATCGTAACCACGATCAATATGATAAATACGCTCTACAACCGTTTCTCCTTTAGCGACCAAACCAGCCAGGATCAAACTGGCTGAGGCGCGTAAATCCGTCGCCATCACAGACGCACCGTTTAAATCTTCCACACCCTGAATAATGGCGGTATTACCTTCAAGCTGAATCTTCGCCCCTAACCGTGACATTTCTTGGATATGCATAAACCGATTTTCAAACACGGTTTCGGTTACCGAGCCAGTTCCATTTGCAATAGCGTTCAAAGCACAAAACTGTGCTTGCATATCAGTCGGGAAACCAGGGTAAGGCGCAGTTCGAATATTAACAGCCTTTGGTTTACGTCCTTCCATATCAAGCTCGATCCAATTTTCTCCAGTGTCAATTATGGCGCCAGCATCAACCAATTTCGCCAATACTGCATCGAGCAAGCTAGGGTCCGTATCCTTCAACAAAACCTTGCCACCGGTAATGGCCGCAGCAACTAGATAAGTACCCGTCTCTATCCGATCCGACAATACGGTGTACTCGCAGCCTTGCAATTTTTCAACGCCATAGATGGTGATTTTATCGGACCCTGCATTTTCTACTCGACCACCCATTGCATTGATGAAGTCTGCAAGATCAACTACTTCGGGTTCCCGAGCTGCATTTTCTAATATTGTAGTTCCCTCAGCCAGACTAGCAGCCATCATCAAATTTTCGGTTCCAGTTACAGTAATCTGATCCATAACAATATGCGCACCCTTCAGCCGATCCGCTTTTGCGCGAATATAGCCTTGCTCGACAGTAATTTCAGCCCCCATAGCCTCTAAACCAGAAAGATGTATATTTACTGGCCTTGCGCCAATAGCACAACCACCAGGCAGCGAAACCTCGGCCGTACCATAACGCGCTAATAACGGTCCAAGAACCAGGATAGAAGCCCGCATCGTTTTAACTAATTCATAGGGAGCAAAGGTGTTTTTAATAGTGGTAGGATCGATCTCAACACTCATTTTATCGCCAATAGTAATCGACACACCCATTTGGCCAAGTAATTCCATAGTTGTCGTGACATCGTGTAAATGTGGCACATTATTGACTACAACAGGCCCACTGGCTAACAATGTGCCCGCTAAAATCGGTAATACCGCATTCTTCGAACCGGAAATCCGGACTTGCCCGGATAAGGGTATCCCACCTGTAATGATTAATTTATTCATTATGCCTGAAATATTATGAGGTTAAACGCAATGTATTCTACCAGATGTTGCCGATAATGACTGACAAGAATACAAGCCCTTTTGGTTGAATGTTATTTAACAGAAACGTAAGAAACACCTCTATTAAAAAAGGCTAATTTTTATTGATTTCTCTCACTCAACAGTTTAATGAGACCTTCAACACCATTCTTCGTAATTTCTCTGGAAAAACTAGAACGATAATTCGTTACGAGACTGATACCATCAACCTGGATGTCATAAACCTGCCAGCCTTGTTTACCTCGCTTTAAGCTGTAGTTCAGTGGAATAGCTGATCCACCTGTTTGAGTGACCTCGGTTTTTACCTTCACCTTACCTTTCTCAACTGAACCAAGCATATCCAAATAATTAACTTCCTGATTATTATATTCTAATAACGCTTTGCCATAAGTTCGAATCAACAACGTTTTAAACTCATGAACAATTCTCATTTTTTGTTCGTCGTTAAATTCTTTTCGATGACGATATAGAGCTAAATTGGTCATAGCCACAAAGTTAAAATGTGGTAGCACCACCTCGTCAACCAGAGCAAATAATTTATCCGGATTGGCTCGATAATCATTTGAATTTAGTTTAATTTCTTCTAGGACTCGATCTGTCGCGAGCTTGATCAACTGCTGCGGACCAACTTCAGTAGACAACACGTTCTGGCTAAATAACGCCATAAGCAATAGGAACTTGATCATTATGCATTTTTTTAACATTTGGTTTACCTTAACCTAAACTTTTAAAATTAAATAACTGGATCTTAACGACTGTAGTTTAAATGAGACTGACTAAACGGTTAATAAATCATAATGATTGAAACATTAGATTTTACCCCACTCAATTTAATTCCTGAATTAAATAAAAAGCTGGCTTAACTGCATAATATGCACAAAGGCACTAAGTATACTAACAATTGAAATCTGATATCACCACTCAAATTATTAATGGAGAATCATATTAAATTGTAGCAAATAATTTCCACATTTAGTCATTTAGATCAATCATTCAAAATAAGGTTCTTACGAAAGGATTTTGAGTCAAACTAAACGAATTTTACTGGCATATCCGAGAGAGAGTCGTTAGTGTTCGCCTCCCTAGAAAACTTAAAATGAAAATTATGGTAAATCCATTAACTGATAAGAATAATTTCAGCTACGACGAGCTAATTCGTTGTGGAAAAGGCGAGGTTTTTGGAGAAGGTAATGCCTTGCTCCCGTTACCCCCAATGCTAATGTTTGATAGGATTACTAGTATCACTGAACAAGGTGGAGAGTTTGATAAAGGTCAGATTGTGGCTGAACTTGATATCAACCCAGACCTGTGGTTCTTTAAATGCCATTTTGATACAGATCCTGTTATGCCAGGCTGCCTAGGGTTAGACGCTATGTGGCAACTGATTGGGTTTTATTTAGGCTGGAAAGGTGGGCCAGGCCATGGCAGAGCGCTCGGTGCTGGCGAAGTGAAATTCTTTGGTCAAGTTTTACCCACTGCAGAAAAAGTGACTTATCGAATAAGCATTAAGCGTCTGATTATGCGAAAACTTGTAATGGGTATTGCAGATGGCATTATGGAGGTAGATGGTCGTGAAATTTACTCCGCTAAAGATTTACGCGTTGGATTATTCACCTCTACTGACAGCTTTTAATATCTATTAGCATAGGTTTAATAATAAATCATGTTACTTGCGTTTAGCGCCATAATTTTTGGTCTTATACTACTTGTTTGGAGTGCGGATAAGTTCGTCGAAGGAGCGACATCACTGGCGCATCATTTGGGCGTTTCACCGCTCATAATCGGCATCACTATTATTGGTTTTGGTACATCGGCGCCTGAAATTCTAGTGTCCATCGTTGCTGTTGTGGAAGGCACACCCGATATCGCTATCGGAAATGCACTGGGGTCCAACATTGCTAATATCGGTTTAATATTAGGCGTTACTGCTTTTATTACACCCATACCCATTGCAAAAGGCCTATTTAGAAGGGAATACCCCTTGCTTGTGATTGCAACAGTCTTATTAACTTTATGTCTGATCGATGGATCACTCGATCAAATCGATGGCCTTACCCTACTTCTAGTGCTTGCGGCTATTTTAATTTACCTGATTAAGTCTCATCAAAATGATCGAAAAAAGAATGATATTGAGGACAAACTAGCTGAAGCAATACCTGAAAATATAACACTAATTTCAGCAATCATCTGGTCGCTTGTAGGTCTTACTGCTCTCGTTGGCAGCTCCAAGATTTTGGTTTGGGGAGCGACTGACATCGCACAGGCACTGGGCGTTAGTGAGCTCATTATAGGATTGACAGTTATCGCCTTAGGTACGAGCTTACCCGAGCTGGCGGCCTCTATCGTTAGCTTAAAGAAAGGGGTGCCCGACATGGCCATTGGTAATATTATTGGTTCTAATCTCTTTAACTCACTTGCCGTCATCGGTCTTCCCGCCCTAGTTACAGACTTCAGTATTAACACCCATGCAGTCACCCGCGACCTACCCGTTGTCGTAGGTCTAACTATTTTACTATTTTGTTTTTCTTTCTTTCCTACCTCTCCAAACCAGTCATTATCTCGTCTGAAAGGATTGTGCCTGCTTTGCTGCTTTGTAATTTATCAATTATATTTGTATTATGGCGTCATGGTGGGAAACATCTGAAATGAGTCAACACGCATATTTAAGTTTAGGTATTGCTGTCTTAAAGGCTGAAGCTGAGGCCATTGCTGAATTGTGCAATCGCTTAGACTCAGGGTTTGAACAGGCCTGCGAATTAATCCTTAACTGTCAGGGCCGCATTGTCGTAACGGGAATGGGGAAATCGGGCCACATAGGAAATAAAATTGCAGCAACCTTGGCAAGTACCGGTTCACCCGCTTTTTTTATGCACTCTGGCGAAGCTAGCCATGGCGATCTAGGCATGATTACCAAGCACGATCTGGTCATTGCTTTATCGAACTCTGGGGAAACAAATGAAATCACATCGTTACTGCCAATGCTCAAGAGGATGGGTATATCACTCATCGCATTGACCGGAAAACCACAATCGACTCTCGCAAAAACAGCTGATATCCACCTTGATATAAGTGTGAGTAAAGAAGCTTGTCCACTTGGACTCGCACCCACATCGAGTACCACTGCATCGCTGGCGATGGGTGACGCACTCGCAATCGCGGTGTTACAAGTTCGTGGATTTACCGAAGACGATTTTGCCATGTCCCATCCTGGTGGTAATTTGGGCAGGAGACTGTTACTCAGGGTAAGTGACATTATGCATACTGGTGACAAAATACCTTTAGTGAGTGAAGATTCAAGCCTGAAAGCAACACTACTTGAGATGACTAACAAGGGCCTTGGCATGGCTGGCGTGATTGACCCAAATAATAATGTACTTCTAGGCATTTATACTGACGGTGACCTTAGAAGAACCTTTGAAAAAATGCCCAATATCGAAACAGCAAGCGTTAAAGACTATATGACCACTAATTGCATCACTATTGATGCGCACAGCATTGCCAGTGAGGCCATAAAAGTCATGCATGATTGTAAAATAAACGCTTTGATGGTGGTGGATGAGGATAAGATCGTTCAGGGTGCATTGAACATGCATGACTTATTTAGAGCCGGCGTGGTTTAAAAATGAATCAAACACTGAACGTGTCTGCAGAGACCATCAAAAATAAAGCTCAAAAAATCAAACTCGTCATTTTTGATATTGATGGTGTACTCACTAATGGTGATCTCCAATTTGACAATGAGGGTAACGAATACAAAACCTTCAACTCGCTCGATGGTCACGGCATTCGTATGCTGCTCGCCAGCGGTATTAAAGTCGCTATTATTACTGGGCGACAGTCAGAACTCGTCAAAAATCGCATGAATGACCTCGGCGTTGAACTAGTTTTTCAAGGGTGCCGAGATAAACGCCCCGCATTCCAAACATTGCTTGATCGAACCCGACTAAAAAAATCGCAAATTGCTTACATGGGCGACGACCTTCCTGACTTGACCGTAATGACCCAGGTTGGTTTAGCCGTGGCGGTTCGTAATGCACATGTATTCGTTAAAGAAAATGCACACCTGGTGACTGAGTTAACCGGTGGATCGGGTGCAGTGCGAGAAATAACTGATTTTATTTTGCGATGTCAAAATTTATTAGATGATCTGCAAACTTCGTACCTAAAATGATGAGTAAAATAAAAACTCTGCTAGTTTCAACAATTGCAGTAGCCACCATCGCCGCCGTTACTATCGGATGGTTTTACGAACCCAAGATAACAGTCAGTCGCTCAGACCTTGAAATCCCAACCAACATAGATTACTTCTTAGCAGAGCTGCAATATAAGTCAATGAATGAACAGGGTAATCTCGATTTTGAGATGCAAAGCCCTTATCTAGAACACTTGATAGCCTCAAACATTAGCCTCATCGATCAACCTACAATACAAATTTATCGTAATCTAAATGACTGGCAGATAGAGTCACTGACGGGTAAATTGTTCCATCAACAAAATAGTCTGCAGTTAGCAAAAAATGTAGTCATGCATCGCATGGGTAAGAATCCATTGCATGTTCGAACTGAAGTTATATTATTTCAACCTGATCTTGGTCTTATTAGTACCAGTGAAGCTATTGAAATCAAATCAGACACAGCCGTCATTCATGGCAGTGCAGCCACTTTCGATTTAAAAAACAGGGTGTATTCATTAAAAAACACTAAGGCCATTTACCGCCATGAAAATAGTTAAGTTCATATGCCTGTTGGGTTTGCTGCTGCCTAATCAAGTGCTGTCTAAAACTGCAGACAATGAGCAACCCATCCATGTTGAAGCGGACAGTCTTGAAGTCAGAGAAAACGACAATATCAGTATCTATACGGGTGATGTAAAGTTAACACAGGGCAGCTTAGAGATACGATCTGATCGACTCACCCTATACTTCGACGATAACAAAATACTCACATTAATGAAAATGGCTGGCTCACCCGCTACCTTAAAGCAACTTAACGATAGTGATGTTGTAATCACTGGCCAAGCGATGACGATTGAATACCGCGAATCTGAATCAACTCTTTTATTGTTTGATAAGGCAAAGTTAACTCAAGGTGAAGATGTTATTGAAAGCAATAAAATTCACTTCAACATTGTTAGCAATAACATAGAGGCTGGTGGTGCAGAGCCAGAAAATCGAGTGCGCATGTTAATCCAGCCCAAACAGCCCACTAATTAGTAATCGAAGTTGATGACAAAAGACGCAGTATCCCATCGACTCGAAGCCTTTGAGTTAGCAAAATCCTACAACCAAAGATCAGTTGTAAAGTCCGTATCTATAAATATTCAAAGCGGCGACATTGTCGGTCTACTCGGTCCAAATGGTGCCGGTAAAACCACCTGCTTCTATATGATTGTCGGCTTGGTTAGTAACGACTCTGGTCAAATAAAACTGGATGGCCGATCAATTGATCACCTGCCTATTGATAAGCGCGCGCGCCAAGGCATTGGTTACCTACCGCAAGAGCCCTCTGTTTTTCGCAATCTTTCCGTAGAAGACAATATTAAAGCGGTTTTACAGCTTAGAAAAGACTTAAACAATAAACAGCGAAATCAATTACTAGACAGCTTGTTAGATGACTTCCAAATTGGCCATATCCGCCTCAATAAGGGCATAACATTGTCAGGAGGCGAGCGCCGGCGAGTTGAAATTGCGCGTGCCCTCGCAAATGAACCCCTTTTCATCTTACTCGATGAACCCTTTGCTGGCGTCGATCCAATTTCTGTCATTGATATTCAAAATATTATCCGCCAGCTTGCTGATCGGAACATAGGTGTGCTGATTACAGACCACAATGTGCGTGAAACCTTGGGTATCTGCGATAGAGCTTATGTTATGGGTGATGGCGTCATTTTAACTGAAGGTGATTCAAAGCATATCTTAGAAAATAAAATTGTTAGAAAGATTTACCTAGGAAAGAATTTTAAGCTATAACTCTAGTTATGAGACTTAATATAATTATCCGTAATGACACACAATAAAAATATCAACGACCTCTCATTCTTGGATCATGTCCATCTATGAAGCAAAGCCTGCAACTTCGCATAGGCCAAAGCCTGACGATGACACCTCAGCTGCAGCAAGCCATCAGGCTCTTGCAACTTTCTTCTATTGAACTGCAATCTGAAATCCAACAAACTGTTGATGAGAATCCCCTGCTTGAGCAAGACGATGCGCTTAGTGAAGTTAACCTTTTAGATCGCGAAACGATTAAAAATAGCGAAACTGACAGTCCAAATGAAGACCAAATTGAAATTAAAACAAGCGCTGACAACATTGCCGATAACAGAGCTGAACAAGTCCTACCCGATGAGTTAGATGTTGATGCTCATTGGGACGAAATTTATGACACTGCACCAACAACATCTCAGGTCAATCAAGACGATAACCGTGATATGTTTGAAAATCAGACAAAACAAGAAGATGCCTTAAAAGAACATTTACTGTGGCAGCTTAATGGCATGCGATTGTCTGAAAATGATTATGAAGTCGGCCTAGCAATAATCGACTCGACAGATGATACGGGTTACCTAACTCAGTCACTTGAAGACATCTATAACGGTTTAAAAACACAACTAGAAGGTATTGAGTTTGACGAAGTTGAAGCCGTCTTAAATCTCATTCAGCACTTTGATCCAATTGGTGTATCCGCTAGAACACCCGCGGAGTGCATGCTGATACAACTCCAACAATACAGTAAAGAGACGCCTCATTTGACTAAGGCAATGGTATTAGTCGACCAGCACCTTGAACAACTGGCCAATAATGATGTGGCACAGCTCAAGCGCCGACTGCAGGCAACTGATACTGAATTAACCGCCATCATTAAATTAATCCGAACTACCAATCCACATCCTGGACACCTGATCAGTGAAAACCATGCGCAATATATAGTGCCTGATGTTTATGTCCGAAAACTTCAAGAGCAATGGTCAGTCAGTATTAATCGTGAAAATGTTCCAAAACTCCGTATTAATGACCAATATGCGGGACTCATTAAACGTGCAGACAACAGTGAACAAAACACCTACTTAAAGGACCATCTTCAAGAAGCCCGCTGGTTTATAAAAAGTCTACAAAGTAGAAACGACACCCTACTGAGAGTGAGCCAGGCAATCGTTCAACGGCAACAGGCTTTTTTTAATTACGGTGATGAAGCCATGCAACCGATGGTGTTGCGAGATATTGCTGAATTACTCGAAATGCATGAGTCAACAATTTCTCGCGTGACTACAAACAAATTCATGCACACACCCCGTGGCATATTGGAGCTTAAGTTTTTCTTTTCCAGCCATGTGAGTACTGCAGATGGGGGTGAATGTTCAGCCACAGCTATACGGGCTATTATCAAAAAGTTAGTGGCTGCGGAACCTCAAAAAAAACCATTAAGCGATAATAAAATTGCTCTATTATTAGGAGATCAAGGTATCAATGTCGCGAGAAGAACAGTCGCAAAATATCGCGAAGCACTTCAGATACCCCCTTCTAATGAGCGAAAACGTCTCTTCTGAGACAATTATTGATTCGCAATACTGCGAGTCAGTCAACTATAGGAGATAACGGATGCAAGTAAGTTTGAGTGGCCATCACGTCGACATCACTGATTCAATCAGAAACTATGTACACGAAAAAATTCAGCGACTAGACCGTCATTTCGACCAGGCCTTAGACATCAGTATTATTTTGACAGTTGAAAAACTTCGACATAAAGCAGAAGCCACACTTCATGTCAGTGGTAACAATATACACGCTGACGATGTGAAAGAAGATATGTATGCTGCAATTGATGGACTAATCGATAAACTTGATCGACAAGGCAAAAAACATATGGAGAAAATTAAAAATCATCGAAGTCGAGTAGAGATACCGACTGAGGAACCCTTCGACTCAACAAAAGAGGCTTAAATCCATTGGCGGCGATATTCGTAATGGCGTTAATCGCCGCTCTTTTTTTTAAGACTTGCATACTGTGTCCTTTGAGATAATATTCGCGCTAATTTCCCGATAACTAATCATCGTTTACCCATCAAATGACAGTCACTGCACTTTTGTCCCTCGATCGAGTTTTTATTGATCCAAATATCTCTAGCAAAAAGAAATTACTTGAGTTCATAGCGAACACCGTCACGCAACAATGTGGGCTAACGCAATCCAGACTATTTAATAGTTTACTCGATCGTGAAAGGCTAGGCAGCACAGGTTTAGGCAATGGTTTTGCAGTGCCTCATGCCAGACTGCCAGACCTAAAAGAAACCTTTGGCGTTTTTGTGAAACTGGCCAAGCCCATCAATTTTGATGCACCTGATAATGAACTAGTCGATTTAATTTTTTGCATTATTATTCCTGAACAGGCTACTGACGAGCATTTACAAATATTAGCATCATTGGCTAAAGCATTTTCCCAGCCTGCGATTCGTGAGGATATGAGAGCTGTAACAACAGGCAACGATGTTATTCGGATCATTGACTCAGCTGAGAAATGAAACCTTCACTCAAAATTTTTAAGTTTTTCGACCTTTATAAACATAAATTACAACTCAGTTTTGCTTCTGCTTCAGTCGGTTTGGACCGTGAAATCATGTTTTCACGTCAAACTAACGACACCTTTGAAGCAGTGGACTATTTTAATGTCATTCGCACCTCCAGCATTGTTGTCGTTGGTTTTCAAGAATCTCGCTATATCAGAAAACTAACGCCGCTAGAACAGTCGAGCTTACTTAAAACCCTGTTCCAAGGCCCTGTCAGCGCAGTCATTATAAGTGCAGAAAATCAGTTGCCTGAATTGATGATTCGTCAATGCGAACAAAAAAACATTGCTGTATTTCGATCTTCTTTGCACGATTCTGAATTACTGGATAAAACACGCCATTATCTAACACCCGTTCTTGCTGATCATGTCGACGAACATGGTGTTTTTGTTGAAGTCTATAGCCTAGGGCTATTCATAACGGGCGAAAGTGGTGTTGGTAAAAGTGAATTGGCTCTCGCTTTAGTGGCCAAAGGACACCGCCTAATTTCAGATGACATTACCCGATTCTCAAGAATATCTCCAGACGTCGTCGATGGTGAGTGCTCCGGTCTTCTCAATGGTTTTATGGAGGTCCGTGGTTTAGGTATCGTCAACATTCGAGCTATGTTTGGAGCCAATGCTCTCAAATCAAATAAGGCACTAAGGCTCATTGTTAATATGGTGTCACTCACCCATGAAAATGCCGCTCAATTTGACCGTTTAGGTAACAATATTGCCACACGCAATGTTCTTGGTCTCGAAATACCAGAAGTTACTCTACCCGTGGCACCCGGTCGAAATCTTGCTGTACTGGTCGAAGCTGCGGCCCGTAATCATTTGCTTAATATCAATGGTTACAATGCGGCAGAAGATTTCATCCAACGTCAGAAAACCGCTATTGCGGAAAATAAATGGTTAAAAGATTAATGACATGAACCAAAGCACTAAAACAAATGAAATGAAACTGATCATTGTGAGCGGTTTATCAGGCTCCGGCAAAACTATTGCTTTGCACACCTTAGAAGATGCCGGTTATTTTTGTGTTGATAATTTACCCATTACCCTGCTTCCAAGCTTTATTGACACAATGCTGGAAGCCAAGCCTGCTACCTATGATTTCGTAGCAGTCGCAATAGATGCCAGAAGTGGTGTCGATGATATTAATTATTTTGACAAAATCATCAAACAAGCTCGAGAACAGACTGATTTTGTAGAAATTTTATTTTTGACGTCTGACATTAAAAAACTAATTACTCGATTTAGCGAAACCAGAAGGAAACACCCACTATCACGTCAAGGGATTCCTCTGATTGAGGCCATCAAACTTGAACAGAGCTTACTCAGAAACATCTATTCAAAAGCTGATCTTGTCATAGACACATCAAAATTTAATGTGCATCAGCTTCGTCAAATGATCATCAAACGACTCATACCGAACAATTCTTCCGAACTGGCTATAATGGTTCAGTCATTTGGTTTTAAGCATGGCCTACCGACCGACACTGACTTTGTTTTCGATGTTCGTTGCTTGCCTAACCCTCACTGGGAAAGTCACCTAAAAGACCTTAATGGAAGAGATGCTCCCATCATTGAATATCTTGAAAGTTTTCCTGAAGTTATCAGTATGTTTGATTCAATTTTCAGCTTCCTGACTACCTGGATTCCTTGTTTTGAAAAAGAAAATCGTAGCTATATGACCATTTCTTTAGGCTGTACGGGTGGCCAACATCGTTCAGTTTTTCTGGCTGACAAGCTTGCCCTATCGTTGAAAAATAAAAAATATAATAGTACGGTCAGACATCGGGAACTGTTATGACAGTTAGTTTGTTGGTAATCACTCATAACCAACTCGGGCAAGAGTTAATTGATACCGCAGCTTCTATTCTTGGAAAGCACTTACTAGAAGTAAATTTTATATCCATTTCGGCCAATCTTAAGCCAAGTGACCTAGGACGCTATGCGGACCAAGTCAAAACTATGATTCACCAATTGGATATTGCCAATGGCATTTTAATATTGACCGACATCTGCGGTGCAACGCCCCACAACCTAGCAAAGTACGTTGCGACCGATCAGAACATTAGCATTGTTAGTGGTATCAGCCTACCAATGCTATTACGCGTATTAAACTACCCTAATCAATCGCTTCAATCGTTATCCTCAATAGCCCTCGAAGGAGCTCATAAGGGTGCCATACAGGACTGAAATCATGATCTTTCAAGACATTACTATTATCAATAAACTAGGACTTCATGCCCGTGCTGCATCAAAGCTGGTTAGTTGCGCCAGTCAATTTGAAAGTGAAGTTTTAATTGAAAAAGAGGGTAATCAAGTCAACGCAAAAAGCATTATGGGTGTAATGATGCTTGCAGCCAGTAAGGGCACAGAACTACGTCTAGTGGTAGATGGCCGTGATGAGATTCGTTGCTTAGAAGCAATATCAACGTTAATTGTTAATCGATTTGATGAAGCGGAATAACCTTAAACTTTGCCAGTAAACTCAGTTATTCCACTTTTCAAATATGCAACATTCGATCTTTACCTTCCCTAAAACGAATAGCATAAAGACTTGTTGCTCTAAAAACAGCATAGCCTACAATCACTATCATGATTGAGGACAACATCGAACAACTTCGTCAAAATATATCGCTCGCACTAGAAGACAATAGTGAATCTGCGATTACACGTGTTATTGATGGTATCGGTATTGCTGAATTAGCTAACTTGTTGGAGTCTTTACCCTCTCAACAGCGTGACCTTATTTGGCCAAAAATAAACCCTACTTTACTCGGTGGTGTACTACTTGAGACGGGTGACGAAGTCCGTGATAACAAACTCAAAGAACTCGATACAGATACAATTACAAACATAATTGAAAGCTTACCAGATGTCGATGACCAAGCCGATCTTCTACTTTCGTTACCTTCAGAAAAGCTCGTCAGCATATTACATACTCTCGATACTCATAAACGCGAAAGGCTAGAATCGGTACTTTCTTATAGTGAAAACACTGCTGGCGGCCTGATGAACCTTGATCAGGTTACCATTCGAGCCGATGTAACGCTAGATGTAGTATTGCGCTATCTTAGGATAAGAGGTGATATACCCGATCAAACCGATCAGCTCTTTATTGTTGATCGGCACGATCACTATCTAGGTGCATTATACCTTGCTGACCTATTGACCAACGATTTAGAGGCATTGGTTCAAGATATGATGCGTACCGATATTGATGCGATGTATGCCTATATTTCAGATACCGAAGTCGCACGTGAATTCGAAAATTATGACTTAATTAGCGCTCCAGTTGTTGATGAACAGAACAAATTGATCGGTCGAATTACGATTGACGATGTAGTCGATGTTATTCGTGAAGAAGGTGAGCACTCTATTATGAGCATGGCTGGATTATCTGAAGACGATGATATGTTTGCACCCGTTATTACCAGCGCAAAACGACGCGGTATCTGGCTAGGAATTAATTTATTAACTGCTTTTCTGGCTGCAGGGGTTATTGGTTTCTTTGAAAACATACTTGAACAAGTTGTCGCCCTAGCCATTCTTATTACCATTGTGCCCAGCATGGGCGGCATCGCCGGGTCACAAACGCTCACATTAGTGATACGAGGGCTCGCACTGGGTCAGCTTGGCAGCTCAAACTACCGCTCGCTAATAAAAAAAGAAATTCTAGTCAGCATACTTAATGGTTTGGTCTGGGCTCTTATAGTCGCAACGTTTTCAATTATCTGGTTCGAAAATTTCAATATTGGTGCGATTATCGGTATCGCATTGATCATCAATCTTATCGCCGGTGCTTTTGCGGGTGTGCTGATACCAATCACGTTACGCCAATTAAACATCGATCCTGCTATCGCCGGTGGGGTGGTACTCACTACCGTGACTGATGTTATCGGTATTGTTGCATTTCTGGGTTTAGCGACTCTCATACTCAGTTAAAATTTGAGCGCTAAGTTAAAAAAATCTAACGCGGCTCGATAGCAAACATCATACATATTAGCAATTCCAAAAGCTTTCATTCAATCGACGGATAGAAATGCAGCACCAATTACACCACTGGCATCACCGTGCGTTGCAGGCAATAGTGGCGTTTCCACATAGTCTGAAAAAACATATTTTGCTAATTGTTTAGGTACTTGTTGATATATCTCCCCAACATTGGACATACCACCCCCCAACACAATAACATCTGGATCGATTACATTAATCACATGAGCCAAGGCGCGAGCCATCTGATCAAAATATTTTGTCATCGCCTTCTTACAATGGTTATCCTTTAAACGAGCCTGCGCCACTATCTGTTCAGACGATAATGCAACACCATAAGTTCTGTAGAAATTGGCCGCCAATCCTTGCCCAGAAATAAATGTTTCAATACAAGCCTGCTGGCCACAAAAACAACGTGGATTCCCATCCTGTTCCCTATGCCAAGGCAATGGATTATGCCCCCACTCCCCTGTAATGGCATTGGGGCCGTTAATTAATTGTTCGTTCACAACAAGACCTGCCCCAGTACCTGTTCCGATAATAATACCAAAAACAACGGCATGGTTTTGACCCGCACCATGAATGGCTTCTGACAATGCAAAGCAATTCGCATCATTTTGAATATGAACGGAACGTTGGAGTTGCCTTTCAAAGTCTTCTTTAAATGCACGACCATTCATACAGATAGTATTTGAATTTCTGAGTAATCCACTGCGTGGAGAAATTGCACCCGGTGTTCCAATGCCAATCGCTAATTTTTGCCCAACGGCTGTTTCTGCCTCAAAGACTAAGTTGCAAAGTAGTAACAATATTGCATCATAATCGTCCGCAGGGGTTGGCACACGTTTGCAAAATACTGACCTTTTTTTTTCATCTAAAACCCTTACTTCTATTTTAGTCCCACCTAAATCAATACCCAAACGGTAAGTATTTTTCTGGATTTTAAGATGATTCATAAACTAATTCCTAATGGCAATCTTGATATTGTCATTGGCAACGTTGAAAGTCATTAAAGTTGTTTGATAATAAATACATCATTGCACGATTAATACTATTAGTACCCAGCTTATCCACAGGTTCTCCTACGCTATCCCACAGGGAAAACACTATATAGTGTGTATAATTTTATCTCTAGCCACATTATGTTGTGATTTTTAATTTATGGCGTTATACTCATTTCGGATTATAAAAGACACTCTAGCCAGATTAACTAGACTCAAGCTTCTCTATTATTGTTGTTATTAGAAGCCAACAAATAGCCCTCCTTAAAGAGCTATTTACTAAGAAATTTGGAAATCTGAGTGCATTAGATCAGTGAAAGAATGTTTAATGTCCGCAAATTATCACTCTATCGATATCGTCTATTATATCGGATGGTTATTTGATTAAAATCGGTCTCAAAAACTCGCTTTCTTTTAGTAAAAAAATGTAACGAACCGGGCTTTTACAATGCAAAATATCAATTCACCTCTCACAGAAACTGCCACTGCTGACGCGTTGAGCCAAGAAAGTAGTAATTCTCACAGTCAAAATAACACTCAAGGTAGTATCTATAATGTCATTCGTCGTAACGGTAAGCTGACCAGCTTCGATAAAAATAAAATTGCCGTTGCCATGACCAAAGCTTTTTTAGCCGTTGAAGGTGGCCAAGCAGCAGCATCATCACGCGTACATGAGACAGTTGAACGTCTGTCTAATTTAGTGGTTGATACATTAACCCGTCGCCAACCTGATGGTGGCACCTTTCATATAGAAGACATTCAAGACCAAGTTGAATTGTCAATGATGCGCAACAGCGAACAAAAAGTTGCCCGCGCTTATGTTCTATATAGAGAAAACCGTTCGAATGCTCGGGCACAAGAAAAAAAGGACTCGGCCTCCACTCAAGACATCGAGGAGCCTATTGGTTTAAACGTGAAACTAAAAAATGGTAGTTTCCAACCACTTGATTTAGCACGTGTTAAAACGGTAATTATTGATGCTTGTAGCGGATTAGACTGTGTTGATTCAGAGCGGGTTTATAATATTACCATTAAGAATTTATTCGATGGCGTGCCTGCCTCTGACGTCAGCCCAACTGTTGTGATGAGTGCACGTGGTTTAATTGATAATGAACCACAGTACTCACACGTAGCTGCCCGTTTACTGTTAGATGAATTGCGCACTGAAACACTGACTTTTATGGATGATGGTCTGCCGACTGCAACCTACATAGAAATGGCTGATCGATACCCACAGTATTTTCATCAGTATGTTAAAAAAGCCGCTGATCTTGAGTTGCTCGACACCGAGCTACTTAAATTTGATTTCAAAAAACTGGGCGATGCATTAAAGCCTGAGCGCGATCATCTATTTACTTATCTTGGATTACAGACGCTTTATGATCGTTACTTTATTCATCATGAAGAATGCCGGTTCGAGCTACCGCAAGCTTTTTTCATGCGCGTATCAATGGGTTTAGCCATTAATGAAGTGAATCGCGAAGAACGTGCCATCGAATTTTATAACTTGCTATCGTCTTTCGACTTCATGAGCAGCACGCCTACTCTTTTCAACTCAGGTACTTTACGGCCACAGCTGTCCAGTTGTTATTTAACTACAATACCTGATGATTTAGATGGCATATTCAGTGCGATTAAAGACGATGCCATGCTGTCAAAGTTTGCTGGGGGCCTCGGTAATGACTGGACTCGGGTTCGGGCGATGGATGCTCGCATTAAAGGCACGAATGGCAAGTCACAAGGTGTTGTGCCCTTCCTCAAGGTCGCTAATGATACTGCTGTTGCCGTCAATCAAGGTGGTAAACGCAAGGGCGCTATGTGCGCTTATCTTGAAACTTGGCATCTTGATATCGAAGATTTCTTAGAGCTTCGTAAAAACACCGGTGAAGAGAGACGTCGTACTCACGATATGAATACGGCTAACTGGATTCCTGACCTTTTCATGAAACGCGTTACCGAAGGCGCCCAATGGTCACTGTTTTCACCTGAAGAAGTGCCTGAACTTCACGAACTCTATGGCTTGGAATTTGAAACTGCTTATGAAGCTTATGAAGCAAAAGCGGCCCGTGGTGAGATCTCGTCTTATCGTCAAATTCCTGCACAAGATTTGTGGCGTAAAATGCTTGGTATGTTGTTTGAGACAGGTCACCCGTGGATAACATTTAAGGATCCTTGCAACATCCGCTCTCCTCAACGTCATTCTGGTGTGGTTCACTCTTCGAATCTATGTACAGAAATAACGCTGAATACATCAGATGCTGAAATTGCCGTGTGTAATCTAGGTTCAGTTAATTTACCACAGCACATTGATGAAAAAGGACTCAACCTCGAAAAACTTGAAAAAACCATTAACACTGCCATGCGTATGCTTGACAATGTAATCGACTACAATTACTACAGCGTTCCTCAAGCACGTGCATCAAACTTACGTCACCGACCTGTTGGTCTCGGTATCATGGGATTCCAAGATGCGCTTTATAAGCAACATATATCGTACAGTTCCGAGCAAGCCATCGAATTTGCAGATGAGTCGATGGAGGCCGTCAGCTACTATACTATTCAAGCGTCAACCGAACTCGCGGAAGAACGTGGTACCTATTCAAGCTACCCTGGGTCGCTCTGGAGTCAAGGCATTTTACCGATTGATTCCATTGCTGATCTAAAAGCTGCTCGAGGTGATTACTTACAGCAAGATGACAGTTCAAAAATGAATTGGGACAGTTTACGCCAACGCGTCATGACAGTGGGCATGCGCAATTCAAATACTATGGCGATTGCGCCGACAGCAACCATCTCCAATATTTGTGGTGTGAGTCAATCGATTGAACCGATTTATCAAAACCTTTACGTTAAATCCAATCTGTCAGGTGAGTTTACTGTCATTAATCCTTACTTGGTAGAGGACCTTAAATCTCACGGCCTTTGGGATGACGTCATGATTAATGATCTTAAATATTATGATGGTAGCGTACAAGGTATTGACCGTGTACCCAATGAGCTCAAGCAACTTTATAAAACTGCATTTGAGATTGATTCAGGTTGGTTAGTTGAAGCCGGTTCACGACGCCAAAAGTGGATAGACCAAGGTCAATCGCTCAATTTATATATGGCAGAGCCATCCGGTAAAAAGCTCGATAACCTATACAAGCTAGCTTGGGTACGTGGCCTCAAAACCACCTATTACCTTCGCTCACTCGGTGCAACAGCAGCAGAGAAGGCGGGTACTCGTGAGGACGAAATCACTTCGGCTGAACCAGAACCATCAGTTTGTTCGATTCTAGATCCAGATTGTGATGCCTGTCAGTAGCGCTCACAACTTATTAATAAATAACCAAATTCATTTCGGAGAAAAACATGTTTAATTGGGATAATCCACTTGCACCACCAGCGCCTAGGGCGCCAGACGTTACACCAGAATTAGCCATTGTTAACACAACGGCACCCGTTGCTGTAGAACCCACTAGCACAGCTCATCAGGACAGTACGAAACAATCAGCCGTAAGACGGGAAGAGCGTTCCAACAATCAGAGAACAACCTTTAGCCCAGTGGCCGCTAAGCCGGTCAATGTTGAAGATAAGCGCGTTGTGAACGGCCTGGCTGACATCAACCAGCTAGCACCATTTAAATACCCCTGGGCATGGGAATATTTCCTGAATGCTAATAAAAATCACTGGACACCACTCGACGTTAATATGACGCAAGACTTAAACGACTTCCAGCATAAGTTGACGCTAGAAGAACGTCATGTTTATGAAAATGTCTTATCTTATTTGACCACGTCAGACATTCTAGCGATGCGTAATATTGGTCTTGCCGTTATGGAAAAAATGACTGCACCTGAGTTGCAAATCTATCAGGCTCGTCAGGTTTACGAAGAAGCCATGCACACCTGGACCTACCAGCACTGCATCGAAACAATGGGTCTAGACCAAGGTGAAATTTATAATCGTTATCGCGTGGTTCCAGAAATTAATCACAAAATTCAGATGTGCAATGATCGGCTTAATTCAGTATTAAGATCTGATATTGATTTGACAAATCGTGACGAATTAGAAAATTTCGTGATGTCCTACACTTTCTTCTCTGGCGTTTTTGAAGGCACTTGGTTTTATAATGGCTTCAGCCCAATTTTTGCCCTGCAACGTCGCGGCCTCATGAAAGGAACCTCGGAACAATTGCAATACATTATGCGTGACGAAGTGATGCATGCCTCATTTGGTATTCGCGTTTGTAACCAGATTATTATCGAAGAAAAGTTAAAGCTTGATCCAAAAGCAATTCAGAATATGTGGGAAGAAGCTGAAGCTGCAGAGGCTCAATATGCGCATTATTTATTACCTGATCCAATTCTGGGCTACAACGCGACTGATCATATTGCTCAATTTCGTTTTATAGCTAATCGCCGAGCTAGCAAACTTAACCATGCAACTCCTTTTCCTGGTGCACAAAACGCTTTGCCATGGTTAGATGAGCAGGCCAACCTTAAAAAAGAAAAGAACTTCTTTGAAACACGGGTAACGGAATACCAAACTGGTGGCGCACTCAACTGGGATTAAAATTGATGTAAAGTCACTTTGACTGTCTAGTCATGAAAATCAAGCCAGGTATGTCTTTTCGACTTATCTGGCTTTTAAATTTCTCTACCACTCACCAGTAATCAGCATGGATTGCCATGGCTCACTAACAGGCAAAGCATTACCCTTTTGTAATAGCTCTATCGAAATATTATCAGGTGAACGTACAAAGGCCATATGTCCATCTCTGGGCGGCACGTTTAAAATTACATTGTTATCCAACATTTTTTGGCACACAGCATAAATATCATCCACTGCAAATGCCAAATGTCCAAAATTTCTACCCCCTTGATAAACCTCACCATCCCAGTTGTAGGTCAATTCAAGCAACGGGGCTCGCTCGACCTCGACTTGAGCCATATCATAGGGTGCCGCTAAATACACCAGCGTAAACTGGTTCTTTTCACTCACGTATCGGTTCGTCTCAACTAACCCAAGTAAATCACAATAAAACGCCAGTGATGCGTCAAGATCATGTACTCTGACCATCGTATGTAAATATTTCATTGGATGCTCCAATTAACAAAAAAAATAAATATGATGCGTCACGATGGCATGATCAACAGCACAGGACAAGACATTAAAGTCATAATTCCACATCATTCAAACGGCAAACACATAAAATTAATATGAAATTTAATCCGAACGTTATCGAATGTGCTTCCGCACCAATTGCCGAAGCTTGGTCCTGGGTCAATGACCCGACATCAGGCCGTCTCATCGATATGTGCCAAGCGGTGCCTGGGCATCTTCCAGCGCAATCATTACTGGATCACCTGGCTGAATTAATCAAGCAAGGCAAAGGAACAACCTATACTGACATTTGTGGAATATCGGCTTTGCGAGAAGCACTCGCCGATAACATCAACCATCGCTATCAAGCCCATATCAATGCTGAAGACCTGATGATAACCGCGGGATGCAACCAAGCCTTTTGTTCCGTTATCGACACACTTTGCGCCACAGGAGATGAAGTAATAATACCCCTCCCCTGTTATTTCAATCATGAAATGTGGCTATCCGCTCGGGGAGTTAAGACTCAATTCTTACCCTTTAATACGCAAACGGCAATACCCGATCATAATTTGGTAGCGCCGTTAATCAACTCAAAAACTAGGGCCATTGTGTTAGTAACGCCTAACAATCCAACCGGTGCGATCTACTCCCAAGAATGCATTGCAGTTTTTCATCAAATTGCTAAACAACATAACATCGCATTAATTATAGATGAAACTTATCGCGATTTTTCAGACGGTACAGTGCCTCCCCACACGTTATTCCAAAGTTCAGATTGGAGTGATAATTTTATCCATTTATACAGTTTCTCAAAGGTATTCAGCCTGACTGGATATAGAACAGGTGCAGTTGCAGCCAGCGCAGAATTCTTTGATCAAATGAAAAAAGTACAAGACTGCACCGCCATTAGTGCACCTCATGTCGGGCAACTGGCTGCACTCTATGGCCTGCAAAACTTAGATAATTGGAAAGCAGATAAAGCCCAGCAATTACAAGAACGAGCCATTGCAATTAAGGCGGCTTTCCAGCACCCAGAGCTTAAATATAGACTCATTTCAGCTGGAGCTTATTTTGCCTACGTTGAACACCCGTTTAAGAAACCATCACGTGAGGTTGTCAAACGGTTGATTCAGGAATTTGAAATCGTCACACTACCCGGAAGCTATTTTGGTGCAGAACAAGATAATTTCATTCGGTTTGCGTTTGCCAATATTGATCAAAATCGCTTTGATGAAGTTATCGAGAGACTGATTAAAAGTCAAAAAACACTCCAATAAGGGGAAATTAAATGGAAAATAAAGTAAGCGGCGAATGTCTTTGTGGTCAAATAAAGTACGCAGCAACAGGCCCTTTTAGCGCTTTTCATATTTGCCATTGCAGCCAATGTCGACGTTCGACAGGTAGCGCTCATGCATCCAATATATTTACCACACCTGATAGGCTCGAATGGCTAGCAGGTGAGGATAAAGTTATTCATTTTGTTCCGGATAAACCCGATGTTATTTCGAAGAGTTTCTGCCCTCACTGTGGCTCTCTGGTACCCTATATCAGTCCAAAGAGTGGAAAGTTAATTATACCCGCAGGAAGTTTAAACGGAGACCCAGGCATTCGACCTGAAGACAATATTTTTTGGGGTAACAGGGCAGATTGGTATGAAAGCATATCACAAGTCCCAAAGTTTAAAGGATTTCCAATACGGGCTTCAAAACCTAAATAAGGTAACCTTAAATACTATCAACTTAAATAAATCGACAAAGTCTTCGCCAAATATCTAACTTAAGTTGTTGTTTCATGCCCGCATTGGCTGGGCTAGTCGATGGCATTTTGAAAAATTCAACATTCTGTTCTTTTGATAACTGAGGCTTTACCAAACGATCAAAGTATTTAGCCGAGGCGGCGCCATTAAATGCAATAACCTGCACAGTCGGGAATTGCTTCAATAAAGAACCAATATCATTCGCTTCAAGATCAGTACTAAGGATTTTGGAATCAAGACTACCTTCACGATGACAGGATTTTAGTGTATCCCATATAATAACGGGCAGTTGTTGCACCTGTTGTACTTTCGATTCGTAGCTACAGTTAATGTTGATATCGAACAAATCCGCTAGAACCATCCAGAATAAATTACGCGGATTTGCATAATATTGACTTGCATTAATCGAGATTATACCCGGCATACTACCGAGTATAATGATGCGGGGATTACGACCTATAATGGGTTCAATCGAGTGAACCTGGGTCACAATTTACTTCTTCATTTGGTCAAAAAATTCGACGTTAGTCTTACTATTTTGCATACGGCCTAACACAAACTCCATCGCATCAATTTCGTCCATAGAATGTAGGAACTTACGCAATATCCAAACTTTCTGAAGTTCTTCCTGGCCCAGCAATAATTCTTCTCGGCGGGTTCCAGAACGGTTAATATTGAGTGCAGGGAATACTCGTTTTTCAGCAATTTTACGATCCATGTGGATCTCCATATTACCCGTACCCTTAAATTCTTCATAAATAACCTCGTCCATCTTCGAACCAGTTTCTACTAGAGCCGTAGCAATAATAGTCAGGCTACCACCCTCTTCAATGTTACGAGCTGCACCAAAAAAACGCTTGGGGCGATGTAATGCATGTGCGTCAACACCACCTGTCAGAACCTTGCCTGATGATGGAATAGTCGTATTGTAAGCACGAGCCAAACGAGTAATAGAGTCAAGTAAAATGACCACGTCAATTTTATGCTCAACCAAGCGTTTAGCTTTTTCGATTACCATTTCAGCCACTTGAACATGACGACTAGCGGGTTCATCAAAAGTCGAGGCAACCACTTCGCCTTTAACCATACGCTCCATTTCAGTCACTTCTTCGGGACGTTCATCAATCAATAAGACGATCAGATAACACTCTGGATGATTGCTCGCAATACTTTGTGCAATATTTTGCAACATTAAAGTTTTACCTGCCTTGGGCGGCGAAACAACTAAACCACGCTGACCCTTACCTATAGGTGAAACAAGATCTATAATTCGAGCTGTGATGTCTTCAGTGCTACCATTTCCTCTCTCAAGATTGAGACGACTATTGGCATGCAGTGGTGTTAAATTTTCGAATAAAACTTTATGTTTAACATTTTCAGGGAGGTCAAAGTTAATTTGATCAACTTTGAGTAGAGCAAAATAACGTTCGTTGTCTTTGGGGGGTCTAATTTTGCCACTTATAGTATCTCCCGTTCGTAAATTAAAACGCCTTATCTGGCTAGGTGAAACATAGATATCGTCTGGGCCAGCAAGATAAGAGCTATCGGCAGAACGCAAGAAACCAAAACCATCCTGTAATATTTCCAGTACGCCCTCACTAAAAATGTCCTCTCCTTTTTTCGCCTGAGCTTTCAGAATACTAAAGATAATATCTTGTCGACGCATACGTGAAGAATGATCACCACCCATTCCCTTGAGTATATCAATCAATTCGGGAACAGTTTTTTGCTTCAAGTCACTAAGATTCATAATAAAGAATGCACAAGGATGGTTATAGGAGATTTCAGGCGGATAATTGAATTGGAAATTCTGGAAAGATTAGGATTATGCGCTTTCTGAAATAGTCATTCAGAAGAATAACTACAATCACATCAGGTTAGCACAGTAAAATAAAGCCGTCCACAAAGACGGCACTATTTGAAATCATTTTTTTAACAGGGTTACTTATTCTAGATATTACTATCAATAAAAGCCGTTAGCTGCGATTTTGATAACGCCCCAACTTTAGTAGCTTCAACAGAACCACCTTTAAACAACATCAGTGTAGGAATACCTCGAATACCATATTTAGGAGGAGTTTCAGCATTTTCATCGATATTGAGCTTAGCAACTGTTACACGGCCATCGTACTCAACGGCAATTTCTTCCAAAATTGGCGCAATCATTTTGCAAGGACCACACCATTCAGCCCAATAGTCAACTAGGACAGGACATTCTGCTTGCAGAACATCAACGTCAAAACTTTCATCTGAAAGGTAAACAATTTTATCACTCATGTGCTTCTCCAAACTATAGGTAAATCAATAGGGACTTAATTAATAAATTGTAGCCCAAATTGAAGACCAATTTAATATTATCAGTTTTTACTGTCAACAACCGCTCACTTTATAGTGCATTAGGATTTTACAAGTTGGTAACATTTGATTTTTATATGTTGGGGCGATTGACCTGTTTTTCAAATCACAGCGCAGATTATTTTACAATTTGCTACTATAAGCCTTTATAACCTTTAGGGTAAACCCCAAACCATGAGTGACCAACATTTAACTGACATCGAATTCAGTTCATTAGCACTGGATGCAAGCCTGTTGGCCGCGCTGGACAAGCTTAAGTTTAAACATTGCACGCCTATTCAGGCCGAGTCCATACCCCTATTGTTAGATGGCAAAGATGTCTCTGGCCAAGCACAGACTGGTACTGGCAAAACAATGGCTTTTTTACTGGCTTGCGCACAGAAACTTCTGTCTGCTAATCAGATCGTGGCCTCACCAGGCAAACCACGAGCGTTAATACTAGCACCCACGCGCGAACTGGCATTACAAATTCATACTGACGCGAGTGCATTGCTAGTCGATGTTCCTCTGAAACTCGCCATTTGTTACGGTGGCAAGGCATATGAACAACAAAAGCAACAATTTGATAACGGAGTTGATATCCTTATCGGCACACCGGGTCGTTTGATTGACTTTTTTAAACAAAAGTTATTCAACTTAAAATCAGTTGAAGTGCTCATTCTAGATGAAGCTGACCGTATGTTCGATATGGGTTTTATTCAAGATGTTCGTTTCATGTTGCGCCGTCTGTCTGAACCCGAAAAACGATTAAACATGCTGTTTTCTGCCACTATGGCACACAAGGTCCTAGAGCTTGCATACGAGCATATGAACGAACCTCAGTTAGTTCAAATTCAATCTGATACACCAGCCGTAGAGCGCATAGAACAAACTGTTTATCATCCGTCCAACCAGGAAAAAATTCCTTTATTAATTGGCTTGATACAACAACTTAAGCCAGAGCGAAGTATCATTTTTGCTAACACCAAACATGCCACGATCCGCATTTGGGAATATCTGCAAGGTAATGGCCTTGAGGCCGCAATCATCTCTGGTGACATACAGCAAAACAAGCGTGAAAGCCTACTGAAAAAATTTCATCAAGGTGAATATTCAATCCTAGTGGCCACTGATGTTGCATCTCGTGGACTTCACATTCCTGATGTCACTCACGTTTTTAATTACGACTTACCTGATCAGGGTGAGGATTACGTTCATCGTATTGGTCGAACAGCACGGGCCGGTAACTCAGGCACCGCTATTAGTTTCGCCTGTGAAGATTACGCAATGAACTTAATGGATATTGAGCATTACATTAAAACCACACTGCCAACCATGCGTATCAGTAATGAAATGGTTGCAACACCTTTACCGCCCGTCAGAATGAAAAAAACGAAGGCACCCCAGCGTGTTACAGATGGCAAAAAGAAACCCAGTAGTCGTTCGCCGCAGCGACGAAGAAGCAATAACTCGAATAAAAGCAAACCGTAACAAAGCTGAGACTATTTCTGAATGTATTTAAATCAAGTATTGCTATTAGGTGGCAGCGGTTTTATCGGCCAAGCATTAGCTTTTGAGCTCGCCAATAAAGGTTGCCAAGTCACCATCCCTTGTCGTCGACCCCATCGACACAGAGCCCTATCGGTCCATGCTAACATTCAGCTGGTAAAGTCGAATGTAATGGATAGCATGCAGCTAAACCGGCTATGTCAAAGTCAAGATACGGTTATCAACTTAGTAGGTATCTTGCACGAACGAAAAAAAAATGATTTTAGAAAAGTACATGTTGATTTTGTTAAAGCTCTAGTCTCAGCCTGCAACCACAACAAGGTCAAACGACTCCTACACCTAAGTGCTCTTGGTGCTGATCAGGCCCGCGGCACCAGCCTCTTCTTGCGAAGCAAGGGCGAAGGTGAAAATCTACTACATACATTTGGCCAAAAAGACATCAATGTAACCAGCTTTCAACCTTCCGTTGTATTTGGTCTGAATGATCAGTTTATTAACCAATTTGCTGGTATTTTAAAATACGCCTTTGGTTTCTTTCCGTTGGCTTGTGCCAATAGCAAACTAACACCCATTTACGTAGGTGATTTAGTCACAAAAGTGATCAATGCAATTAATGACACCAGTACCCATGGCAAACGCTACCCACTGTGTGGTCCAGAAGTCTTTACCCTAAAACAAATTTTAGAGCTAATTAAAGTGTCAATGGGATTCTCTTGTATGATCATTCCGTTGGGGAATCGTCTTTCAAAGCTTCAAGCCTTCGTATTACAACGCTTGCCTGGCAAGCTATTTACGATGGATAATTATCGCTCACTGCAAACACCAAGTATTTGTGATACCAATGATCACGGTACAACCAGCCTGACACAATATATTCAAACCATGAGCATCTTATTTAATCGTAATAAACACTATGATGATTTTAGACAAGATCATTCTCTTCACAACAATACAGATCTAAAGTCAAAACAATGAAAACCTACCGCGTCGGCGGATGTGTTCGCGACCGTTTGCTCGACCTACCAATCACCGATATCGACTGGGTTATTACTGGTGCGACTGTCGAACAAATGAAAACTGCAGGCTATCAATCGGTTGGCAAAGACTTTCCTGTTTTTTTACATCCAAAGACAAAACAGGAGTATGCGTTAGCGCGTAATGAAAGAAAAATTGGTCCTGGCTATCATGGCTTTGAATTCAATACTGACCCGACCATTACTATTGAGCAAGACTTATCCCGTCGCGACCTGACCATCAACGCCATTGCAGAAGATAAGCATGGCAACTTAATCGACCCTTATGATGGACAAACTGACCTCAAAAATCACATCCTTCGCCATGTCTCAGGTGCTTTTTCTGAAGACCCTGTACGCGTATTAAGAATCGCCCGGTTTGCCGCCAGATTTCATCATCTTGGATTTAAACTGGCTCCAGAAACGATTCAACTGATTAGACAGATGGGTAAGAGTGGCGAATTAGGAACACTCGTGGCCGAACGTGTTTGGTCAGAAATGTCGCGCGCGCTCGGTGAACAAAATCCGTCAATATTCTTCGAAACTTTACGCCTATGCAATGTTCTCAGTATTCTATTTCCCGAAATAAATACCCTTTACGGTGATCCTCAAACAGCAAAATATCACCCTAACGTCGACAATGGCGTTCACGTCATGATGGCGCTAGAAAACAGTGCCAAACTTAATTTTGATATAGAAACTCGATTTGCCGTACTGATGCACGACTTAGGCAGAGTCACAACACCAATAAATAGTTTACCAAGCCACCATGGGCATGAGCAACATGGCGTAAAATTAGTAAAGTCTTTTTGCAAACAATGGAAGGTACCCAGAGCTCATACTGATTTGGCATTGATCACTAACGAATACCACACATATGTGCATCGAGCATTTGAACTTAAACCAGCCACCTTGCTCAAGCTCTTTACTAAGACTGATGTCTTTAGAAAGCCAGAACGATTCAAAAAGATGGTACAAGCCTGTTTATCTGATGTCCGTGGTCAAACCCACTTTGAAAGTAACCCGTATCCTCAGGCTGATTTCATTAATCAATTAGCCGATAAACTTTGTAATGCAGATATTAGTAAAGTCACTCAAAGCGAGCTCGAAGGCAAAGCACTAGGCGAAGCTATAGATGACTTGCGACTTGATCTAATCAAAGCTGAACAACAGGCGCTAAGGTAACTTCAAAAAATAAAGATAGGCATCCACCTTTAGCAAAACAAGCCGTAAAGGTGAAAAATGGAACAGCAATCCAAAGACGACGCCAAGGCTATTGGCTAGGGCATCTTCAGGATCAGCATAACGATATTCGGTTAAGCTCTGCAAATATTCCATCAAAATCCCAAACAAAATTAATCCCAATAAGACCCACCATAGTGATTTTCGTTTGCGAATGATTAAACTAAAAGCAATGGATAAAAACGCGTAGGAAAGAAAATGCCCCAACTTATCACTGCCACCAACATTTGGAACAGCGGGCACTAAGGACAACACAGTTACGACTAGCAACAAACCATACGCCAACCCAAACCAAATCGGTCTGAGATGCAATACAAACGGAGTGCCCTTATCCAACAATTTAAATCAGCAAGGCGATTAAAATCACGCCGAGCAATAACCGATAAATCACAAAAGGCATCATTCCTACTTTTTCAATTAAGCGCAGGAACAAATGGATACAAAGTCCCGCACTGATTGCCGATATAACAATGGCTAAACTTAATGCAAACCAATCAATTGATTGCTCTGATTTCACTAAATCAGCCGTTTGTAAGACGCCGCTTGCTAAAATAAGGGGTATCGATAGTAAAAACGAAAATCTTGCTGCCGCTTGGCGAGTCATGCCCATTAGTAGTCCAGCGGTCATAGTAATGCCAGAGCGCGAAGTGCCCGGAATCAGAGCAATGGCCTGAAATAAACCAATCGTGACAACATCTGGCAACTTCAATTCATACTCGCTACGATGTTTTGACTTGCGTGTATCAGCAAACCAAAGTAACAATCCAAAAACAATAGTAGTGGCTGCAATCACCCACGGTGAACGCAAATCAGACTCGATAACACCTTTAAACAAAAAACCCACAATAACTGCTGGCACAGTACCTAAAATCACCCACCAACCTAAACGGCTATTGGACGTCACGCCACCACCCGCTAAGCTACGAGTCCAGGCTATCAGCATATCAATTACTTCAATACGAAAATAAATAAGCACTGCCATTAGCGATCCAACATGCACGGCAACATCAAACACTAGCCCCTGATCCGGCCACTGCAACAGCATCGGTACCAAAATTAAATGTGCCGAACTTGATACCGGTAAAAACTCTGTAAGTCCCTGGACGATCGCCAGAATAACGATTTGAACCGTATCCATTATCTTCTGCCAGTCAGCAATGTCATTGACTTAATTTCAATCTCTAAGTCTTTCTGTAATCCAACCACTAAAAATCTTTCACCCATTTCGCCAGGCAAAGTGAGTGTTTTGATTTGCTGTGCCACTTCAACTTGTGCCTGAGTATCCCCTGTTACGCTTACTTCTTCAGCAATTTCTAACAATCCATTATGAAGTAAAAACTGGCGCTGACTAGTCAATCCACTAACCGTAAAGCCAGCGGCAATTGCAGCATCTGCAAAGGCATCGAAGTCAACAAATGCAGTAATATCTTGCAGACCTGGGTAAACAAAGGGGTCGGGGTGAGTCCGATGTCGATAGTAACAGGTCAATGTGCCACTACTTCGATCTGGATGGTAATATTGTGCCTGCTCATAACCATAATCAATCATCAAAATAACCGCTTGATCACAGCTCGCATGTAACGCTTCGAGCCAAGGCCTATAGTTAAGATTAATTTCAGTGCAATAACCCTCCGACAAGGGGCCAAAACCTGCGCCAACAAGATCAGCCTCAATCTTTAACATAGTGTTAACTGCATCGCTTTGAGTTAGGTTATTTGGGCTTATATACGGCTGCCAAACAAACCGTCCATCATCAAACCCGACGCCCAATTCTTGCCATTCTCCGTCTTTTAAAACGACGTTTACTGGCATCGCGTCCAACACTTCGTTTCCAAACATAATGCCGTTAAAATGCTCTGGCAATGCCTCTAACCATTCGATGCAAGCGAATAGAGAGGGCGATAATTTTTCTTGCAAATACTGCTGCTGACGAACCTTCAGATCAGCACTGACCTCAATGATACTATATCGGACTGGGCTGGTTAAACTCGACAAAATTTGTTCACATAGTCGTCCACTGCCAGCACCAAATTCAAGCAACTGGTGAGAACACCCCTGTGAGAATATTGACTCACATTGATGCGCTAGGCACTGACCAAATAAAGGTGATATTTCAGGTGCGGTAATAAAGTCACCCGCCGCACCAAATTTTGCAGTTCCTGCGCTGTAGTAACCTAAACCCGGTTCATACAAAATTCGATTCATGTAATCATAAAAGGACATGGCACCATTGTGCTCTATGTCACTCACAATCAGTTCGATCAACTCACTACTGTGCTTGATCTCTAACACACTTGGTTCTGGCAATTGCGCTAGCATCTGTTCTTGAGAATGATATGATGACATTATGTCTATTTGCACTCTTAACGTCTATTTGTTGGAAAATTCTTGGCTGTAAAACAATTGCTTGCTGGAAAGACCGCCTTAGTAACCGGCGCAGCTAACCGTATAGGTGCCCAGATTGCGAGAACCTTACATCAAAATGGTGCAAATCTCATCATCCATCATCGCCCTTCGACTCAGAATGTCATTGGTAATGCTAGCCACACGTCAAGCCTCAATGCAAAAGCGCTGGAAACAGAATTCAATAGCCTACGACCGGGTTCATCGATACGTTATCAGGCTGAACTATTAAACATCATTGATATTGAGTCGCTGGCACAAAAATCATCTCAAACGTTTGGTCAACTGGATATTCTAGTTAACAATGCATCCCGCTTTTATTCAACGCCACTAGGGTCAATCACCGAACACAATTGGACAGACTTACTCAGTAGCAATTTAAAAGCCCCTTTGTTCTTATCACAGGCCTGCTACCCAGCGCTTGTAAAAACCAAAGGCTGTATTATTAATTTGCTCGACATTTATGCGACTTCACCACTAAAAGACCATAGTTTGTATTGCTCTGCCAAAGCAGCCAACCAAATGTTAGTGAAATCTCTGGCGTTAGATATGGCACCCAAGGTAAGAGTAAATGGCATTGCACCGGGTGCTATAATCTGGCCAGCAGCAAATCAAAGTAGCGATGAGCAACAGGCAATACTGAATAAGATCCCGTTACAAAAAATAGGCACTTTAGAAAATATTACTCAAACAGTATTATTTCTAATCAACAATGATTATATTACGGGAGAAGTCATCACTGTTGATGGCGGTCGTCTTTTAACCAACTAAACATAGGACGTCATTGAGAACAATGAGCCAATATTGGACTAACATCGTACACCAGCTCGACCCATACGTTCCGGGCGAACAACCGCAGGGTATGCAATATATCAAACTCAATACGAATGAAAATCCGTATCCGCCCTCGCCAGTAGTATCGAAAGCCTTAGAATCATTTGGTATTGAAACACTGCGATCTTATCCCGACCCTGAATCAACTGATCTAACCCATACTCTTGCGTCTTATCATGGACTTGAATCTAATCAAGTCTTTGTCGGCAACGGTTCGGACGAAGTCTTAGCCCATAGCTTTCAGACCTTTTTCAAACATTCAAAACCCTTACTATTTCCTGATATCAGTTACAGCTTCTATCCTGTCTATTGCGGTTTGTATCAGATTGATTTTAAAAAGATCGCTCTGGATGATAACTTTTGCGTCACGCTAGAAGAATACGCGCAGCCCAGTGGTGGTATCATCATCCCAAATCCTAATGCACCGACTGGCATAGCACTGGGTCTAGATTCGATAGAAACTATACTCAAGAACACTAACTCTGTGGTGATCATTGATGAAGCCTACGTTAGCTTTGGAACCGAGTCTGCCGTTCGCTTAATTAATCTATACCCTAACTTATTAGTAGTCCAGACCTTGTCCAAATCACGCAGCCTCGCGGGCCTTCGCGTAGGGTACGCTCTGGGGCATGCTGATTTAATTAAGGGCTTGAAGAGAGTGAAGAACTCTTTTAACTCATATCCGATAGACAGTTTGGCCAGCGCCATTGCTATCGCCTCTATAGGCGATGAAGCCTATTTTCAACAGTGCAGTGATCAAGTAGTTGCGAGCAGGAACTGGCTAACCAAAGCACTCGTTGCGCTTAACTTTAACGTATTACCATCTAGTAGCAACTTCTTGTTTGTCGAGCACCAGAACGTATTGGCACTAACGCTTTACAGTGAATTAAGAAAACGGGGGATTCTTGTGCGCCATTTCAAAGCTAAACGGATTGATAACCGCCTTAGAATATCGATCGGAACAGATGAAGAATGCCAGGCACTGGTGAGTGCGCTTAAAGCCTTGGTTGGCTAACCTGATACGGCCATTAATTTGATTGAGTTTGAACTCTTGCTTTAATCCATTCGCACCAAATCAAGCCGTGGAGCATTCGGTGCCATAATTAGCCAAAGGTCGAGGTAACTTAACTGCTGCTGTGGATGAAGTAAATGGGGAGAAAGATCACACAATGGCCTCAGGACATAAGCGGATTCAAGTATTTCATCTCTGGGTACCTGAATACCGGGTCGATTTGTTTCCATATCACCATATAACAAAATATCTAAATCGATAGGCCGTTTCGAAAAACGTGGCTGAGTGCGGTCTCGACCCAACGCATCCTCTATCATCCTCAGTTGATTCACTACAGCATTGACGTCAAGACTCGTCTCAAACTTAACCACTAGGTTAAGAAAGTCATCCCCATCAAAACCAACTGAAGCGGACTGATAGACTGGCGATTGATCGAGTGCCCCAAAAGTTAAGCGCATTTCTTCTAATGCCCGTCCAATATTATATCTGGCAACGACATTACTGCCGACACCAATGTAAACATTATTAATCATACTGGTTTTTTACCTCGCTCGATAATCACACCAACTGCTCGAGAACCCTTGACTGCACCAGGTTTACTCAATGTCAGTTTAACCCATGGCACCTTGAACTCTTCAATAATAATGGCGCAAATTTTCTCAGCCAAGGCTTCAACTAACTCAAATTCACTTTGTTCCACATACTCAATTAAATGCATTGCGACCGTTTTGTAGCTTAAGGTATCGTCGATATGATCAGTCGTTGCTGCTTTGTGAATATCCGTTGCCATATCGATATCAAGGCTAATCATCTGCCTAACTTTACGTTCCCAGTCATAAATACCAATCACTGTTTCTATCTGTAATTCGCGTATAAAAACGATGTCCATCCAATTAATCCAGCTAGTAAAATTATAGGTAACATCTTATATTGCGCTCTCATGAAAAGGAATCCACAACTGACTGAAAAACAGCGTATTTTATATCCTTAAATGCTTGAAGCTACTCTTCTGTTCTGGTAAAGTTCGCGCCCTCGAAAGCAATGTCGCTATTTAAAGACGGAGTAAATCATGTCCCGGGTATGTCAAGTCACAGGTAAAAAACCTGTTTCCGGAAACAACGTTTCACATGCGAACAACAGAACACGTCGTCGCTTTTTACCTAATCTACAAAGCCATAAGTTTTGGGTTGAATCTGAAAACCGTTGGTTAAAGCTTCGCCTTTGCGCTAAAGGCATGCGTATCATTGATAAAAATGGTATTGATTCAGTTATTGCCGATATGCGAAAGCGCGGCGAGAAGTGCTAGGAGTTATATAATGAGAGATTTAATTAAATTGGTTTCTAGCGCTGGCACTGGTCATTTCTATACAACCGACAAAAACAAAAAGAATACCCCTGACAAGCTTGTTATGAAAAAGTACGACCCAGTTATACGCAAGCATGTTGAATATAAGGAAGCTAAAATCAAGTAAATCTAATTCAGTTTTAGATTTCAAATAAAACCGACTCTCGTCGGTTTTTTTTTGGCTGCAATAAAACCAATAAATCCGTATCATTCGATTATGAAACTTAATTAACTAAAATATGACATCTCAAGCGGTCGTACAGGTAGAAAACCTGTCACGTTTTTACCAGAATCAGTCAGCAATAAAGAACCTTAGCTTCTCCCTGAATGCAGGAGAGGTGCTGGGTTTTCTTGGGCCTAATGGTGCCGGAAAGTCGACCACGATGAAAATTTTGACAGGCAATCTGGCACCATCAGAAGGACAGGTCAGGATCAAGGGTTTCGACATCATCGAGTCACCTCGTGAAGCAAAGCAACAAATCGGGTACTTACCAGAACATCCACCGCTTTATTGTGAGGCCAGTGTGGATGAATATCTTAAATACTGTGCCCAGTTACGCGGCATTCGGAGACAGTCAATCAACAAAGCTCTCGATGTGTCAAAGCAGCAGTGTGGGCTGAGCGACGTTGGACGGCGTTTAATTGGCCATTTATCCAAAGGCTATCAACAGCGAGTCGGTATTGCTCAAGCCATTATTCACAATCCTCCGGTTATTATATTAGATGAACCCACAGTGGGTCTTGACCCAATTCAAATGCGCGATATTCGTCACTTAATAAAAAAATTAGGACAAGAACACAGCGTTATATTATCCACTCATATTTTATCGGAGGTACAGGCAACCTGTGATCAGGTACAAATCATTCAACAAGGTGAATTAATTTATCACTCATCCATCGAAACTTTAAATTTGAGTCAAGCACCCAGTATGACCATTGGATTAAATCAGCCACCAACAATCGAACAACTCAAGCAATTAGATCAAGTCACCCATGTGAAAGCCATTGACGAACAACGTTTCGAGTTATTCTTTGAAGGCGAGTCACCGGCACAGGCCATTGTTCAACAATCAGTCCAGCAGCAATGGGAATTGTATGAACTTATACCCGGTCAACAGTCACTAGAAGATTTATTTATCGAACTGACCCAAGATGAAACCTCAGTTGACCCTGAGGTAACCAACAAATGATCATAACCATTGCACAACAGGAAATCAGAACCTTGTTCTTATCACCACTGGCTTGGATTATTCTGGCAGTCATTCAGGTCTTGCTTGGCTATATGTTTCTCGCTCAGCTTGACAACTTTTTTTTGCTACAGCCTCAGTTATCACAATTAGACAATGTGCCCGGCGTGACTGATATTGTAATTGCCCCCTTATTTTCGCTTGCTGCAATTATATTGCTCATGATCATGCCACTCATCACCATGCGCTCTATTGCCGAAGAGAAACGCAACAAGACCCTCACCCTACTCGTCTCATCGCCAATCAGCATGACTGAAATTGTGTTAGGAAAGTTTCTAGGACTATTTTTCTTTGTCTTTATCCTCGTCAGTTTGCTGATGCTGATGCCATTGTCGTTATTCATCGGCACCCCATTAGATATTGGCAAACTATTGTCTATTTTTATTTCGATGTTGCTGCTACTTAGCTCATTCGCAGCCATAGGGCTTTACCTATCAAGCTTGACTGACAATCAAACCATCGCAGCAGTCAGCACATTTGGTGCTCTGATCATGCTTTGGATCATCGACTGGGTCAGTGAAGTTTTGCCTCGCAATCAGGAGGTTATATCCTATCTATCGCTATTACAGCATCATCAAACGATGCTCGAAGGCATATTTAATAGCGCTGATGTCGCCTACTACCTCATATTCATCACCGTCTTTTTAGTCCTTACGATCCGTCAATTGGACCGAGGGCGTCTGCTATGATGATGAACAAAGTAGTACGCCTTAAGATTCGACTGCAATCGACTGTTTTTCTCATTTTATTTTTGTTAGTAATGGGACTTTTAGCTTGGTTCAGCCAATTGTATTCAGTTTCTATCGACCTCACTAAAAATCAACGCAACAGCCTATCTCCAGAAAGTATTCGTCTAGCTCAATCCTTAGAACAGCCATTAAAAGTCACCATTTTTGCCACCCCAAGCAATGAAATGGGCAGCATGCTCAATCAACTGTTTCAACGTTATCAGGATCAACAACCTTTAATCCAAGTTGAAACCTTAAACCCCGATCTTTACCCTGATTTGTTACGCCAATATGATATCCGACAAGAGGCAGAGGTCGTCATCGAATACCAAGACCGACGCGAGAAGATTTCATTAGCAACAGAGTCCCGCGTCACCAATAGTATTCAGCGACTACTTAGACAAGGTGAACGTTGGGTTGTTTTTTTGCAGGGTCATGGTGAGCGTAACCCTTATAGTGATGCCAATCACGATTTTAGTGAATTTGCGACACGCTTGGCGAGCAAGGGTTATAACATTGAGAACTTAAACCTCATTGAGACGAGTAGTATTCCACAGAATACCGACTTTCTAGTCATTGCCAGCCCCCAAATGGCACTATTGCCGGGCGAACTTGATTTACTTATAAGATACATTGAGCAAGGTGGCAATCTAGTTTGGCTGGCAGACCCGGGTACGATCCAAAGTCCTATCGATCGTTTGGCCGATGCACTTGCTATTGAATTTTTGTCCGGCGTTATTGTCGACCCCAATAGCCGACTGCTCGGACTCGACCGTGTGGATTTCGCTCTGGTGGCGGAATATCCCCGACACCCAATCACCCAAAATGTAACAAGCCTGTCACTTTACCCGCAGGCACAGGCGCTTGAATATCACGGTAATGAAACACAATGGCAATCACTTAACTTTCTAACCAGTGGCGACTCTAGCTGGAATGAAACAGGCGAGATGGAAGGTGAAATAAAAAATGGTGACCATGCCGATGAGATAAATGGCCCACTTAATATTGGATTAACCTTATCGTCCACTATCGAAAATAGTTCAGGGCCATCAGAGCAACGTATTGCGGTGCTGGGCGATGCTGATTTCTTGTCAAACCATTATCTTGGTAATGGCGCCAACCTTGAACTGGGCCTTAACTTATTTAACTGGCTAAGCCATGATGATAATCTCATATCGATTAGCCCTCGCGCCGCACCAGACACTCGCCTAACGCTATCTCAAACTCAGCAGTTAGGTATTGCCATCATTTTTCTGTTCGTCTTGCCATTACTTTTAGCGGGGTCAGGCATTTTCATCTGGCTCAAGCGTCGCAGTCGTTAAACTGGCGACATCAGACCAATGTCATTTAAAAAAACAAAGACTGACAACAAATGAAATTAATGTCGAAACGTTGGCTCATCAATTACGCATTGATCCTACTCATTATGTTATTTACCTATATTGGTAATCGATCCGGAGTTGAACCTGGGTACAACCCGCAAAGTCGTATCACTTCGCTTAAGCTTCAAGACATTGACCGAATATCGATTCAAACCGCGGATGATAATATCAACCTGACCCGCACTAATGGACATTGGCAAATCGTGTCACCAATACAATGGCTAGCCAATAATATGACCATTGAAAGAATACTCGGCATTGCCATCAGCGAAACAGACTCTAAATTACCTGCAAGTGAAATCGATCTGTCGACCATAGGGCTTCAGTTTCCTAAGGCCATCTTGCGTCTAAACGATACTCACATTCACTTTGGCACAACAAACCAGATCGGTGAACGGCGATATTTACGGGTCCATTCGACCGTGTTTTTACTGCCTGATCGACATTTACCTTTTATCATGGGTGGCATGAATAGTTTAATCGATCAGCGCCTATTGCCACGCGCCATTAATTTTAGTCGCCTCACAATAGGGCCATTACAAATCACACAAACTAGCAGTGGTGGGTGGCAAGATAACAACACATCCAGCACCGATCAGCTCAACACCATAATTAGCCACTGGCAGACGTTACGAGCGTCAAGAATACAAACCTTTAAGAAAAAAGCAGCGCCACTTCAAAAAATTACCGCCAGCCTAGATAATGATAAAGACATTGATTTTTTCCTGATGTCGATTAAACCCAACATTATCATTGCGCGTCCTGACCTTGGATTGGAATATCATTTCAGCAAAGATCAGTATTACAACCTATTGGCAGTAAGTAAAAAATGATATGTCCAAACACTAGCGTTGTTGGTATCTGTGTTTTACTGGGCTTGACAACGTTCAGCGCTAAAGCAGACCAGTACAAGCTGCCGAAGTTGGAACTGGGTGTTTCGGCAGTCTCATTGTATTTACCAGACTATCGCGGGTCATCTCATTCAAGGTCATTATTTTTACCAGCCCCCTATGTGCGTTATCGCAGTGACTCACTAAAAATTGACAATGGTTTAAAAGGTATTTTTCTTGACTCAGACCGACTGCTACTGACCGTCAGTGGTGGGCTAACCTTACCAGTCGATGAGGATAACCCCGAACGTTCGGGTATGGATAAACTAAAAGCAACGCTAGAGCTGGGTCCCTCATTAGATTATAAAATTCACCAGGGTGACACCCATGAGATTTGGCTTGAACTACCCGTTCGGTTGGCTTTTACATTAGAAAACACCCCTCAAAACCTTGGTCCAGCGTTCGAACCCCGGCTGGTCTGGCTTCATCCCTCCCACCGTAAACAGGATTGGAAACTCCGTTTTGCAAGTGGTCCCCTTTATGCTAGCCAAAAAAAACATGCCTACTTTTATTCCGTTAGCAAGACTGATGTTACTGCCAACCGCCCAGCCTATAACGCACAGCGCGGCTTTAGTGGTATTCGTAGCGATTTCACCTATAGCAAGCGCTTCGGTGATTACCGTATTGGTGGCTTTGTTCGCTACGACAGTTTAAAAAATTCGGTTGTCAAAAATAGTCCCTTAGTCACCCAAACATCGACCTGGTTGGCCGGTATTGTTTTTTCCTGGGTTTTTAGAGAAGATTATTGATGACTCATTTTTAGCCCATTATGAGAAATCAAACAGAGTAATAAAAAATGCCTGAACTACCCGAAGTAGAAACGACCATGCGCGGCATCGAACCTTATGTTTGTGGCCAAACGATTCACCGTTTTATTGTCAGGCATCATCAACTGCGATGGCCTGTTCCTCCAGAAACTACTGACATGGCAGGTCGTTTGATTCAAACCGTATCGAGACGCGGTAAGTACATCTTAATGCAGCTCGATCAGGGCAGTTTGATCTGGCACCTTGGTATGTCAGGCAGCATGACAATTCAACCCATTAACACCCCCCCTCAAATTCATGAACATCTCGAAGTTGAATTAACGTCAGGTCAGTCTCTCAAATATCGAGACCCCAGACGGTTTGGCGCCCTGCTCTATTGCAAAGACAATCCGCTTCACCATCGCCTACTTCAAAATTTAGGCCCAGAACCTTTAACTGATAATTTTGATGTCGAACATCTGAGAGCCAAATGCCTAAACAAAACCAGTTCGATTAAATCCGTCATTATGGATAGCCACAATGTGACTGGTGTCGGTAATATTTATGCCTGCGAGTCGCTCTTCTTAGCGGGTATCAACCCATTGCGTAAAGCCGGTAGCATCAGTAAGAAAAGACTCGGAAAATTAGTCGCATCTATTAAAGCCATCTTGCATGCTGCCATTTTACAAGGTGGCACAACGCTGCAAGATTTCACTCAGGTCGATGGCAAGCCGGGTTATTTCACTCAATCACTCTCGGTATATGGCATTAAGGGGTCTTGTGCGGCCTGTGACACGGACATTAAAAAATTAACACAGAACCAGAGGTCGAGCTACTTTTGTCCTAAGTGCCAGACTTAAAGCGTATGCTTCACTGCGTTTAGTTTAAAGTGCGAGACCTACCCTTTTGTTCTTGCTATACGTTCTCTTTTATATGTAGGATTTGCCTTTATGGGCTAATTTACAAGGTTAATATCGATGGCCAATAGACATAGCTTCACCCTAGTCAGTTTCTTATTCAGATTCATAATTGCTTTTTTCCTCGTAATGATCACCTATAACCCATCGACTTATTCGTGGGTGCATTGGTTAAATTCAGATGTCGCACTCGTGTATAAAGTAGCATCAGGGATTTTATTGTTAATTGGTTGGATAATGTATTTACGTGCGACCTGGATGTCTCTGGGTGTGATCGGCACGGTACTCGCTGCCGCTTTTTTTGGCGTAATGATTTGGCTACTCATAGAATGGGGCGTGCTTGCGCTCAACAATACTTCAGTTCTAATTTGGGTCGCCGAATGCGTTCTTATCGGTGTTTTAGCCGTTGGTATGTCATGGTCACACATTCGTCGCAAAGTGTCGGGACAATATGATACGGATGAATTTGAAGGCTAATGTCAGACTTAATCGACTAAATTTTGATCCATTTCTCACCATTGACTTCAACCTGAATGAAAAAGCTTAATTTACTGTTTGGTATTTTTCTATTACTGACTTTTGCTTTATTTTTTGTCGACAATTCTGAGATTGTACCGACCCGATCCTTTAAAATCGCTTGGAATTTAGGTCATATTGTTTTTTTTGCGACCGCATCATTTCTACTTTTAAAACACGTATCGTTTTTTCAGCAAGCAACACAAGCTCAACAGTTTTACTGGATTGTTGGTATTTGTTTAGTAGCCGGGGTGTTAATTGAGTCAATTCAATTTTTCATTGGTAGACAAGCTGGCTGGCAAGACATTCTCAGAAACATACTCGGTGGCTTAGCTGCCCTCGCATTTTTCCCTCGCCCAAAATCAAATCCCGGTCAATTACTGGGGTTTAAATTCAAATTAATTATTACTGCACTGCTTTGCATTCAGCTAATGCCACTGCTAATCACTTTAGTCGATGAACAAATGGCCAGAAGCAATTTCCCTATGCTGGCAGATTTTGAAAGCTCACTTGAGTTGGGTCGCTGGACATCTAGCGGCCAGATCACGCTTGATAAAACTTTTACTGCGCATGGCGATTTTTCTGCTCGCATCGAACTGACAACAAACCGATATTCAGGCGCATCCTTAAACTTTTTACCCAGCAACTGGAAGAGTTTTAAACACCTAAAGTTCAGCGTTTATCTACCTAACAATTCACCATTATCGATCACCACGCGTATTCACGACCAACAACATGAACAAGTTGGCTATTTATATAATGACCGCTTCCACAAAAAAGCTCGGCTGCGACCCGGTTGGAACCACATGACAATCAATCTCGCCGATGTCATTTCTGCGCCAAAGACACGACCAATGGCTATAGAATCCATCGCTAACTTTCGTATCTTTACGAGCAATCTCAAACAATTTAGAGTCATCTATCTCGATAATTTACGCCTGGAGTGATTTTTCGACCTGAAGAAAATTTAATAACCGTTTGTTTTGGTTGGGCAACTGGGTCGATAGACGAATGTAGTTTGGTAAATCGTAAGACTCGCAAAGACGCACCAACAGGCCTTCTGCCAGTAACCGTTCACGCAACGATCGTGCATCACCAACCTGCATCAAAAAATAGTGCATGGGTGACTCCACAGGGCTGAAGCCTAACGCCCTCAAGCCTGCTTTAAACTGTTTCGCCTCTTCACCTAAATCATGCCACATAGCTTCATACTCGGGCTGAGATGCGATTGCTGCAATACCGCCTATTTGGGCAAATTCATTCACGCTCCAAGGAATAGCCAGCTGTTCAAGCACTCGAATCAGGTCAACTGGTCCCGTCACGTAACCCAGCCGAACACCCGCCAGGCTGTAATCTTTTGTCATCGAGCGCAATACCAGAACATTCGGTAGCCCAGCATGCATGGCTGATTCATAGTGAGGTAGAAATTGCGCGTATGCCTCGTCTACCACGAATAACGTTTCAGGCGACAATAATGACCATCGCTCTAGAAGCTGATTCGACACCTGGTAACCGGTTGGGTTATTAGGGCTACACAAGTGGAAAATGGCCGGTCGTTGCTCGGCGAGTAACTGTTCAATGACAGCTTCGTCCAGTTCAAAATCATTCTCTACTAGTGCCCGCCATTCACAAATTTCAGCGCCCATTAGCCGAGCGTTTCGATGATACTCACCAAACGTCGGTTCTAAAATTGCCACCTTGTCAGTCTTTTCAATAAAGGCAAAATCAATCAACCAAAGTAATTCTGCCGTGCCATTGCCCACCATAATTTGATCTAAAGACAAGTTAAATTGACGCCCTAATGTCTGCCGTAAAGCTAGGCAGGCCTTATCCGGATAACGCGATATAGTGGCCGTTTGCAAAGCGTCAACGACGGCTAAGGCTGGCCCATATGGATTACTGTTAACGCTAAAATCAACAATAGCATCGGCTGTTAGGCCAAAAGCTGAAATCTCTTCAAAATCGATAGCGCCATGATAGGCTTTTGACTCAGTTTTTAGATAATCAGTTTTCTTTATCAATTTGACGTTACACCATATAGGACTGATAGGTTATAACACGATCTAATATATTCTTCACAAACCGCGACCTAGAGAGCGTTATTCAACTATTGACTAACCTACTCTCATCAAGGTTAATCAATCATTAATATGTAACATCTCGGTGAGTGAAATGTATCCACCCTATTTTGACTCCAGCTTTTCCTCAAGATGCCACGCAGTGTCAACTTTTTATTATTTGAATTCAATTAGGTGTTTGAAGGTATTGATAGTAAAGGTAACTGCCAATTACTATCGATATTAAGAACAGGCTGACAGCAACTATTAGGTGCGTGTTTGATTCGACTCTAATGCCGTGCCCACTCATTGCAAAAATAGTCATCTGTGGAATATAGCCAATCAATGAAGCCAATGCAAAAGGACCTACTGGTGTTTTAGCGGCACCAGCTACTAGATTCGTGGCCAGATTTGTCCCAAACGGTAAAAAACGAATGAAGATGATTTTTAGGAATAATCTATCGCCAGTAAAACGGTCTATTTTGGACACCAGTTGGGGGTATTTCCGAAGTACAAATGGACGCGCCAACCAACGCGCTGCATAAAATGTTAATATCGCTCCCGATGCTGCCGCCACGGTTCCCAGTGCGACACCCTCTGTCATACCAAACACATAACCACCGATAAAAGCGACTACTTGTCGCGGTAACCCAACCGAAGTAAACAAGGCTCCAAAAATTATGAACGCGGGCATAGCAAACCACCCTAAACTGGTAATAATTTGAGCAATTACTGATGGATCAAAAAAATCAGACACTGAATAATGTGACATTAGATGACCAATAAAAACCACCACAACAATTAATAATGAGCCATAAAATGCAAAATTTTTTTTCATAGAGAGTAAAGACAAATTAAAGTAATAAAAGGCTGTAATGGCTGTTTAAAATGGGGAGCAATTGGTAACAGCATAATCAATATTATAGCGTGTTATCAATTTCAAGTTATAAATAGAACTGTCTTGGCGAACCCATCCCAGATAGAATCCGCCGATAACTTCAGGCAGTGCACCAATGACTTCAAAACTCATCAGTACCCAACCCAACTGGCGAAATGTAATTGCGGCTTGTGCAGCTGTTACCGTGTTTGGTTTCCCACTTGGTTTAACCTACCCACTGCTCTCTTTAATATTAGAAGATAGGGGTGTTTCGAGTGAACTCATTGGCTTAAATGGCGCAATGATGCCACTTGGGATTTTGTTATTTTCTATGGTGATTCCGTTCGTAACTAAACGCTTTGGAGAACGCAATGTCGCCATCGCTGCAATCTTATTTACTGCGATCACCATTTTGGCCTATAAACAATTTGATACGCTATCAGCTTGGTTTTTGATTCGGCTTTTTCAAGGTATGTCGATCTCAGTTTTATTTGTCCTCAGTGAAGCCTGGATAGTAGGTTTCTCTGGAGATCAACATCGGGGCAAAGTTGTCGCCATTTACGGTACAGTGCTTTCAGCCAGCTTTGGGCTTGGGCCATTTATTATCAGCATTATCGGTATACAGGGCTGGTTGCCGTTTATAATCGGTACGATTGTTGTCGTCCTTGGTGTTATACCCCTTTTCTTTATTCAACTAGACAATAGGCCTGAGTCTGAACAGGTTCAAAAGTCGAGTATTTTTAGTTTTGCCTTTAAAGCGCCGATGCTGTTAGCCTGTGTCTTTACTTTTTCTCTCTTTGATGCAGCCATACTCTCCCTCTTCTCGGTATATGGCATAAAGGTTGGCTTGAGCCTCTCTGATTCTGCTAATTTGCTCACTGTTTTAATTTTGGCAAATGTTTTTTTCCAACTGCCCATCGGCTGGCTGGCTGATCATTATTCACATCAAAGGATGCTTTTTCTTTGTGCAATAATGGCAGCAATTGCACTGTTCGTATTACCGACTCTAATTGGCTCTTTGCTAATGTGGCCAACATTAGTCATTGTAGGAGCCGCGGGCTTGGGCCTTTATACGGTTGCACTTATATCACTAGGTGACCGATTCACCGGTACCGAACTGATCGATGGTATGTCTGCATTTTCGGTAATCTGGGGTATTGGTGCTCTATTTGGTTCAGTGATGGGCGGTTGGGCAATGGTTGAATTTGGTCCACATGGCCTGCCAGTAAGCTTAGCGATTGTATTTGCTTTACTCTCACTTGGGCTCATTTGGCGACAACTAACGCGCAGATAAGTCCACTCAATTAGATAGCAATCACTAGTTATTGGAATCAAGACTTTGTCCAACCAAGCCACAAGCTTTAGATTGACCCTAATTGAATGTATGCTCGGCCTTATTGCTAAATTTTGAAATATTGATGCTGGGCAATGGTTTACAAAGCTCACTTCTGTCTATCCGTGCTGACCTTGAAGGCTTTTCAACAACGATCACTGGCCTAATTATGTCGACATTTTATATCGGCTTTTTGCTTGACTCACTTTTAACGCCAAAGCTAACTCAACCAGTCGGTCATATTCGAGTATTGGCTGCTTTATCCGCATTGCCAACAGCCACTATTTTACTCCACGCGTTATTTATTGACGTTTCAGTTTGGATCGCCCTAAGGTTGCTCAGTGGTTTTTGTATTGCAGAACTTTATATTGCTGCCAAAAACTAATTAAACGAAAGAGCGACCAATGAAACTAAGGGCGAATTATTGTCTCTTTATATGATAGTAACCTATGCGGGGGTCGGTGGTGGACAATTGCTTTTAAACCTTGAGAGCCCCAGTGGATTTCCATTATTCATTTTAACCTCAGTGCTGATATCAATAGCGGTTGTGCCATTATTGCTATCAGCAGGATCACCACCAAAATATCAGTAATCTGTCAATATGAGTTGACTCGCTGTCTATCGGCTCTCGCCACTGGGTATTGTGAGTATGTTTCAGTCGGCCTGATGACCGCAACTTTTTTTACACTCGGCCCTGTTTATAGTCAGTGTTTTGTTTTAGATGTCGAGTCTATTTCATATTTTATGACTGCGGCGGTAATTGGCATCACGATTTTTCAGCTACCAAGTGGTGCATTTGTTTTAACTAGTGATTGAAGCGCTGTAGTCAGACCAATTTTGATCGTCAGCATTATGGATCACTATGGAGAAAAGGGCATGTTCTGGGCTATGGCTGCTTTGCATACCGGTACAGGATTGTTTGCGTGTATCGAATGGCGGTTAACCGAGCAGTGCCAATGCGGTCCACCCATCGGGTTCTGCAATCAAAAAAATCAGTTATTTAACCACGATGAAGCCCTTGATGAGTCAACCAAAAGTTAAGTTGTCTTTATAACAAAACACTACGCCAGAAAAGAACTGGCGTAGTGTCTTTAACGTTTACCGATATCTTGTTTCTTCCCCTACTTCAACATTCGGCCGCGACAGTGCCTGAACGATTTTAGCGAGGTTAATACTACCGATGACTTCGCCCTCATCACTGACCACATTACCTTCTCGAGTCTCGCTATCAGATACGATCTGTAAGGCTTCTTCGAGCAGCACATTGTGATTCAAATCGGGACCTTTTACTTTCTCGCCTGCTGTCATAATGGTTTTCACTTCTATAACCCGTCCCCGGTTAATGTCCTTAATAAAGTCGAAAATATAATCATCAGCCGGACGCATCACGATTTCCTGCGGTTTACCCTGTTGAATCACAGCACCATCGCGTAAAATCGCTATTCGATCCCCTATTCTAAGCGCTTCATCCAGATCATGTGTTATAAAAACAATGGTCTTATGAAGCTCTTCCTGCAGTTCTAACAAAATACCTTGCATATCATTACGGATTAAAGGATCTAAGGCAGAGAAGGCCTCGTCCATCAACAAAATTTCAGCGTCAGTTGCCAAGGCTCTTGCTAAGCCAACTCTCTGCTGCATACCGCCTGAAAGCTGCGATGGATAGTGCCCTTCAAATCCAGACAGGCCAACTCTATTGATCCATTTTTGGCAGCGTTCTCTAGCCTCTTCGACTGGAACACTCTGTATTGTTAAACCATAGGCAACATTTTCAGCCACTGTTCGGTGAACCAACAGTCCAAACTTTTGGAATACCATTGAAGCCTTGTGACGACGAAAGTTCTGCAGTGCCGCCTTATCCATTCCTAGCACATCCTCACCATCGACTAAAATCCTGCCATCAGTTGGTTCGATCAAACGGTTTATATGACGAATGAGTGTTGATTTACCTGAGCCAGACAAACCCATGATGACGGATATTTCTCGGCTAGGGATGTCGATGTTGATATCTTTTAATCCCAACACATGACCATGATTTTCGAGTAAATCTTGCTTCGAAATGCCCTCAAGCACTAAAGGCAAAACTGCTTTGGGTTTTGGTCCAAATATCTTATATAGACTTTCAATCTTGATTTTTGAATCAGTCATGTTGAGTCCCCTGTCGGTGTTTTTGCAATCGAGCGCCATATTCCTGTGATACACGATCAAATATTATGGCCAGCACAACAATAGCAAGTCCATTCATTAAGCCTAACGCAAGATACTGATTCGAGATAGAGCGCAAAACCGGAACACCCAAACCAGCAACGCCTATCATTGATGCAATGACAACCATCGATAACGCCATCATAATAGTCTGGTTAACACCCGCAAAAATATTGGGCAATGCGAGTGGTATTTGCACACCGAAAAGTCGTTGAGTCGAGCTAGCACCAAATGCATCTGCGGCCTCTAATGCCTCTTTCTCAACCAGCCTAATGCCAAGATTAGTTAAACGTACAACCGGTGGCATTGCATAAATACAGACCGCGATCAAACCAGGCACCTTGCCAATTCCAAGCAACATAACGACTGGAATCAAATAAACGAATGCTGGAATTGTCTGCATTATATCAAGAATTGGAGTAACTATTTTCTGTGCCCGATCAGATCGAGCCATCATAATACCCGTTGGGATACCTAACGAAATACAAACAAGGGTTGAAATTGAAATAATCGCCAAGGTCGACATCGTATCTTCCCACATGCCAAAGTAGCCAATCGCAAAAAATGACAATACGCTACCCACCACAATTTTGATGCTGCGCGAACCAAGCCAAGCTAGAGCACCCACTACAATAATGATAATTGGCCAAGGCGTTGCTTGGAGCAATTGCTCAAGCCAAACCAAAAACCATAACAGAGGCTCAAAGAAGAGTTCAATTGCTTCACCAAATTCACGCGAAAAGTCTCGAAATCCACTATCGATTCCCTTTTTAAAGTCTCTTAGGTCCTCTCGACCCATCGATGGAAATTGATCAAAGTCCATAATGCCTCTCCTAAAAAAAAACCTGCCTGAAGATTCAGGCAGGTTATCAAATTAAAGAAAATCCATTTTCGTGGATTTCCTATTACTACTTAGTTTAAAGCGTTTTTGATTTTAGTGGCCACATCTGCGCTGACCCACTTTGTCCAGATAGCTTCTTGTTTAAACAAGAACTCAACCGCTGCGTCAACACCACCGGCTTGATTATCGGCCATATAAACCAACATGCCGTTCATTACGTCACCTGGATAAACACGATTACCGAGGTAAGACATAACATCTGAACCGGCTTGAGTCTTAAATTTATCAGTTACAACCGTTTGAACAACCGACTCAGTCCAAGAACTAGGTTTAGGATCTACACAATCTTGAGCCGATTTTACTATACAACCGTCCCAGTTATCAGCGCCACCGAAAGGCACACCAAATGGTAGTTTAACCATTTTGTGCTTACCAATCATTGAAGTTGGAGACCAGTAATAACCAAACCAAGTGTTACCCCGTTCAACTGCCTTAGTCATCGAGCCATCAAGTCCAGCGGCTGAGCCAGGATCAACTAGCTTCCAGCCTTTTTTCTCCATATCAAAAGCACGGAACAAGTTAGCGTTAACTAACTGACAACCCCAACCCGCTGGACAACCAATAAAAGCGCCTTTCGAAGGATCTTCAGCATCAGGGAATAAGTCAGGACGCTCTAACACATCCAGAACTGTTTTCAGTTCTGGGTGTGCCTTAGCGGTGGCAGGTGGAATCCACCAGCCTTCTCCCAGACCTGTAATAGGCTGACCATTGGCCGAATGCAAAGAACCTTCAGCAAAAGCGACTTTTAATGGCTCACGCATGGCATTCGTCCAGAGTTCAGCCGCAACATCTGGCTGACCTTTTTCATTCATTGAAGCAAAAGTAGTCATTGTTGCGCCAGGAACCATTGACACTTTACAACCATATCCCGACTCAAGAATTATTTTGTCGACATTCGCCATAAATTCTGCCGATGCCCAGTTCATCTCTGCGAGTACAACATCACCACAATCTGCGATAGCAACATTGCTACCAAACAACAGTGTTAGGCCTATTGCGGCCCTTTTGAAAATTTTACTTACGCTCATAAATCTTTCCTCTCTAAGGATTATGTTGAATAAAGTAATGTATCTAATTTTATGCTATACATATTAATTTTCGAGCCTAAACATGTCTAGGCCAGTATTAATTTAGCCAAAAATCACTTGCTAGCGTAGAGCTTTGTCTAATTATTGTCAAAGTGAAAAATATGCAACCATTTTCAGAATAATTGAACCAGCTTAGGGGCTATCCTATTATTTTATTTCAACTAGGTCTATTTAGTATGCACTAAACTAGTTATTTGAGTTAAAGCTAAGCCAACAAGACTTCTATTTTTAAAGTTACTGAGTAAGTAGACAGCTTCTTTTAAGGCCCTCAAAGAAGCCATAAAAATTCGTTAAAAGGATTTCATATTTAATATTCCCGTGAGTACCTAAAAAACACCATTTGAATACAAAAAACCAATACTTTAATGTTATGCTCCGCCTTCGTTAAAAGTTGATTGGTGCACTTGACCTAATTGTAGGACAAGGTTTTACTTTTTGCGTTAACTATCCTTTTTACATAACTGATACCTTTAACAATATAATCCAGGTAATTACGATGTTTGAAAAAATTTCTGCTGCTGCGGCTGATCCTATTCTGGGCCTCAATGATGAATTTAATGCAGATCCCCGCACCAACAAAATCAATTTAGGCGTTGGAGTTTATAAAGATGCTCATGGTAATACACCGGTACTACCCAGCGTAAAAAAAGCCGAAGCCCAATTGCTAGAGAATGAAAAAACAAAGTCATATCTCAGTATTTCTGGAACAGCAGAATACGCCCTAGCAGTTCAAAAATTACTATTTGGAAACGATTCACAAATCATTAGTGATAAACGCGCCCATACCGCACAGGCGCCGGGTGGCACCGGTAGCTTACGCATTGCAGCTGAGTTCATTAAGCGTCAACTCGGCGACGTCACGATCTGGGTCAGCGAACCAACCTGGGCAAATCATATCGGTGTATTCGAAGCAGCGGGCCTTAAAATTGCTCGTTATCGCTATTATGATGAAAACGTCAAAGATATTGATTTTGATGCCGTTATATCCGATCTTCAAAATGCCAAGTCTGGTGACGTTTTGCTTGTGCATGGATGTTGTCATAATCCGACCGGTATTGATCCTGATAAATCACAGTGGATTCAGCTGGCTAATTTATGTGCCGACAAAAATATTTTGCCTTTATTCGATTTTGCCTATCAAGGTTTTGCCCATGGCATTGAAGAAGATGCTGAAGGGCTTCGAATTTTTACTGAACACTGTAAAGAACTATTAGTTGCGAGTTCATTCTCAAAAAACTTTGGCATATATAATGAAAGGACCGGTGCATTTACCGTCGTAGCCAAAACAGCCGATGTTGCCAATACGGTTTTTAGCCAGCTAAAAAGCATTATTCGTGTGATTTATTCCAACCCGCCAGCCCATGGTGGTGCAGTCGTCACCATAATTTTAACCGATGACGCGTTACGCGCTGAATGGGAAGCCGAAGTCGACGCAATGCGCGATCGTGTTCACGCCATGCGCAAACTCTTTGTAAAAACCCTCAAGCAAAAGGGTGTAACCATGGATTTTAGCTTTATTGAACGTCAGAATGGTATGTTTTCATTTTCTGGCTTGAGCCAAAAGCAAGTTATTAAGATGCGAGAAGATAGTGCGGTCTACGCAGTCAACTCCGGTCGATTTAATGTTGCCGCTATGACAGAGAATAATATGGATGCTCTTTGTGAAGCCATAGCAAAAGTCATTTGATGCCTAAAAAACGTGACTAGAAATAGGACTTACGGATTTCCTTGCTAAAGATTATTTCCATCAGGAGTTCTGATACGATGATTAAACTAATGTTAGATGAAGTTTTTCTGTTGAATAATGAATCGCATTGAACGTTAACGCTATTGGCAATCTGAACGACTTAACACAACGGTCACTCTTGTTTTATAACAGATTGACACAAAATGAGAGCCATGAAATCAATTGTATTAATTGCACACGGTAGTCGCCTTCAGTCATCAAATGATGAGGCGAAACAACTTGTCGTTAACCTCGCTAAGAAATTAGATAGTAAATATCCCATTGTTGAAATTGCCTTCCTTGAGTTAACCCGTCCATCGATTGCCGAAGCAATTGAAAGTTGCCTTCAGCAAGGTGCGAAGGAAGTTTGTCTTATGCCTTATTTCCTTTGCGCTGGTAATCATGTCATGCGAGACATCCCTTCTGAAGTCAAACCATTACAAAAAAAGTATCCTCATATATTGTTTCAAATAACGGCGCATGTCGGTAGCTCAGAGTTAATGATGGGCGTACTTTGTCAATTAACCGAACAACAGATTCTTGCCTCACTGGCTTAGACGATTAGGGTAAGCTAAAAGCTAGATTATCGATTTATCTCAATCGGAGTATTATTAACTTCGATTTTAAACCCTAGGAAACCGCAGTGGCACACACTAATAATATGCGCGGAGCCTTTTTTATGATGGCTTCAATGGCTGGTTTTGTTTTAAACGATACAATGATTAAACTGGTGTCTGAAGACATGGCACTATTTCAAGCGGTGTTTGTGCGTGGTTTTTTTGCGACGCTATTTTTAGGGATTTTAGCTTGGAAAAAAAAGGTAATATTTCATAGACCGCAATCTAATGAATTCAAAATTATTGCATGGCGCACATTTGCCGAAGTCAGTGCAACTTTTTGCTTCCTTACTGCGCTCTTTAATATGCCACTGGCAAACGCCACGGCTATCCTACAGTGCTTGCCCCTTAGTGTGACATTAGCTGCATCAATTTTCCTCGGTTACCAAGTGGGTTGGCGACGTTACTTGGCGATCCTTATAGGTTTTGCTGGTGTCATATTCATCGTGAGACCGGGCACAGATGGATTCAATATTTATTCACTTTGGGCGCTGGGTGCCGTCGCCTTTGTAACGCTGAGGGACCTTTTGTCGCACAAGCTCAATAGCTCAACACCGTCTATTTTTGTTGCGCTGATCACTTCTATTAGCATCATGGTTTTAGCAGGTTTGGCAAGCGCGACTCAGGAATGGCAAGATATTTCGCCCGAAATATTGCTTTATTTAGCCACGGCTGGAGGGTTTATTCTAATCGGCTACGTTGCCGGAATTGCAGCTATGCGCAATGTCGAAATATCATTCGTCTCTCCTTTTCGTTACACGGTTTTAATTTGGGCGTTACTACTCGGATTCTTTGTGTTCGGTGAAATACCTGATGCCATAACAATTATTGGAAGCCTCATTGTGGTTGGTACCGGCATTTATACTTTTTATCGAGAGCGCAAGGCCTTGATCTCTTAACTTTAAAAGTATGGGCTTATTTCATTACGTTATCTATCAAAAGACTCAGCCGTTGAAATTGAACTGACTTTCACAGTTACAATTTCCGTGGGTTTTTAAAGTGAGCTTTTCACAACTAATCTTTAATGAATAGCTTACGCGGCACATTGGCTAGGCATTCGGGCCCCTGCTCACCAATAATAATACTTTCCGTAATTTCAAACCCCCAATCGTCCATCCATAAACCGGACATAAAATGAAAGGTCATATTTTCTTCCAATAAGGTCTTATCACCAGGACGCAAAGACATCGTCCGTTCGCCCCAGTCAGGTGGGTAGGAGATACCGATCGGATAACCGGTTCGATTATCTTTCTCAATGCCATTTTTTTTCAATACGTCAAAAAATGCGTTAGCAATATCTTCACAGAGATTACCTGCTTTTGCGACTTCAAGACCCGCCTCCATACCTTCCAATACGGCTTTTTCAGCATCGAGAAAAGCTTTGGTTGGCTTACCTAAAAATACACTGCGCGACAAAGGGCAGTGGTATCGTCGATACACACCGGCAATTTCAAAAAAAGTACCTTCATTATTTTTCATCGGCTGATCGTTCCAAGTCAAATGAGGCGCTGAGGCATCTTCACCCGATGGCAGTAATGGCACGATTGCAGGATAATCACCACCAATTCCAATGGCTTCGTCATAGCGCAGTGCAGCATCGTAGATATCAGCCACCAGATCACATTTTCGAATACCGGGTTCTACTTTATCGAAAATGCGTTGGTGCATGCGCTCGACAATGCGCGCAGCCTTTCGCATGTAGTCAAGCTCTTGCGGTGACTTAACCGCTCTCTGCCAATTAACCAGACCAGTAGTGTCCGAAAACTTGGCATTCGGCAGGTGTTTAAATAAAGAGGCAAAAGCAGCGGCAGAAAACCAGTAGTTGTCCATTTCAACACCGATATTGGCTTTATCCCATCCTCGCTCACTAATGCGCTCCGACAGGTAATCCATGGCATGACGTTCATTAGACTGAACGTAATGATCTGGATAACCAATTATATTGTCGTGTGACATAAATGAAGTCAACTTGGCACCATTTGCATCTTGGCCTCGGCCATACCAAACAGGCTCACCCTCTAATCCTAATAGAACACACTGATGGACATAAAACGACCAACCATCATACCCCGTCAACCAAGCCATATTAGAAGGATCAGAGACAATGATTAATTCAACGCCTTTTAACTGCATTGCAAGCCGCGTTTTTTCAATTCGACGAGCATACTCATCTCGATCAAAGTGTAAGGTAGGCTGTTTCAATGTAGAGTCTCCATTTTGTTTGGTAGTGGTTAACTTTTTTAACTTACTATACCAATAGCCAATATCAATCCTACTACAACCCTCTAGGGCCGCTTATTGATATATGAGTGACTACTTTAACCGGCGTCCATGACTTATTTTAGACGAAAAATTAAGCTATGGACGATACTAGCTGACCACAACAGGCCAATAGCCCGGCAAACCCCATTCGCTCCATGATCCATCATAAACTGAAACATTGTCATAACCAGCGACTGAAGCCGCTAGTGCAACCACACAGGCTGTTACGCCAGAACCACAACTACAGATAATGCTATTACCGGGCAGCACTAGTGGTTTAAATATTGCTCTTAATTCGCTTGCCGTCTTTAAACTGCCATCTTCTATTAGGCTTGTGAACGGCAGGTTTTTGGCGTTGGGCATATGCCCCTTTCGCAATCCTGCGCGAGGCTCTTCTACTTCACCATTAAATCGAGGTGCAGGCCTGGCATCCAGAATTGAACCCGCTTTATCCTTAGTCATATCGAGTACTTTATTCGCATCACAGAACTTACCTAGAACTTCCTGTGCAACGAAACCACCTTTCTCATATACTTCATTAACCGACGTTTTGTCGGTTTCATAACCTGCACTTTTCCACGCTGGTAACCCACCGCTCAACACCGCACAGTTATTAAATCCCATTGCATTCAACATCCACCAAACACGAGGGCTAGAGAATAATCCGAGACTGTCATAAATAACTACTGCACTATGCTGATTTAAACCGAGGGTTTGTAACGCTTCCGTAAAGTGGCCTGCGTCAGGCATCATATGTGGGAGGCAATTCATATCGTCTGAATTGGCTGCACTGATAGATTGGTCAAAATCAAAAAAACGTGCGTTTGGTATCCGTTCTTCTTGCCATTCAGCCTGACCATTACGGCCACTAGCAGGCATATGCCAACTGCCATCAAAGATAATGAGATCCAAGCAGGTCATATTTATCTGCAACCATTGTGCACTGACAGTCGCCTGAGGTACTAATAATCTGCTCATCAATGGTCTCTTTAAAATAACTGTCTATACCCTTCGACAATATCGGATCAATAGTAGGTTGGCAAGAGGTGGAAGCAGTCTATATAGTATGCCACATTAAATTTTCTCCTTCATATCACTAAGATTTTTTTACTGAAAATATGCCATTAAAAACTAAAGCCAGTATCGGTATTTTCTTTGCCCTAGCAACAGCTCTAGGTTTAGGTGCTATCACGACTCAGGCCAAAATAATTTATAGTGATGGCGGTAACGCATTAACCGTCATGTTAGTCCGATTTTTAATTTCCACCTTGGTATTCGGCCTGCTGATTTGTATTCGGCGAGACTCATTTAAAGTTGAACGCCAGTTAATACTAAACTTGGTTCTAATTGGTGTTGTTTGGTCAATCGCGATGATATGTTATCTGCTATCCGTTGAGTCAATATCGGTTAGTCTGGCAGTATTAATTTTGTACGCCTACCCTGTGCTGGTGTTAATTTATGCCATGCTTCGAAAGCAACTTAAACCATCCACTCGGCTTTTATCCATATTTATGCTGGCATTTATCGGTTTATATTTAGCTTTATCTAGCGGTGAAATAAAATTGAGTACGATGGGTTTAGTACTGGCCGGATTAGCCAGTATTGGCGCAGCAATAACGTTTATAAAAGGGGCGACGGTTGCACCGCTCATTAACCCTTTGCTAATGACATTCTGGGTAAGCTTAATTGGCTTAATCATTATTATTCCTATCGCCTATTCACAGTTTTCGTTACCCAAATCGACGAGCGGATTACTAGCTCTATTCACTGCAACATTATTTTATATGGTTGCAGTATTGTGCCAATTCCAAGCATTGGCAAGGCTCCCTGCTGCTGCTGCCGCTTTCATTTTGAACCTCGAACCCGTCATCTCTATATTATTAGCCGTACTCGTTCTTAACGAATATTTGAATGGCCTACAATGGCTAGGTGTGGCACTGGTTATATCCGTACTATTGGTCTCGATTTGGGTTAAACCTGAGCAAACTTAATTGACAAATTCAAACAGTAATTCACTTTCTGACTAGGCTATTTAAGGCAGGTATAGGATGATAACCCTACTCAATATCACAAGGATAAAATTATGACTCATGCAATACAAATTCATCAAATCGGTAGTCCCGATGTTTTAAGGTGGGAAAGAGTTCAAGTTGGTAAGCCAGGGTCAGGTCAAATTCGTTTAAAGCAAACGGCTTGCGGGTTAAACTATATTGATGTCTATGGCAGAAGTGGCTTGTATCCTATCGCTGGTTTCCCCGCCATCCTTGGAATGGAAGCCGTTGGTATTGTTGAAGCAATTGGCGATGGTGTTGACTCTCTAGTCGTTGGCGATCGGGTGGCCTACGCCATGCAAATTGGTGCTTATGCTGAATCTCGTCTAATCTGTGCTGACAAGCTGGTTAAAATACCTGACAACATTTCGGACCAGAGCGCTGCGGCCATGATGCTTAAAGGGCTCACAGCGCATTATCTGCTGTTTCGTACCTACCCAGTTAAAAAGGGTGACACTATTTTAGTTTATGCAGCCGCAGGTGGAGTGGGTTTGATTTTATGTCAATGGGCAAAGCTACTCGGTGCCACTGTGATTGGCTGTGTTGGTTCGGATGAAAAAGCGGCACTGGCGAAAGCCAATGGTTGTGATCACACCATTTTATATCGTAATGAAGATATACCAACTAAAGTTCGTGCGTTAACTGACGGCAAAGGTGTTGCTGCTGCATATGACTCAATCGGCAAAGCAACATTTTCCGCCTCGCTTGACTCCCTTCAACCTTTTGGCGTTTTGGCGACATTTGGCAATGCTAGTGGTCCGCTTGAATCATTTAACCCAAGTATATTGGCTCCCAAAGGTTCACTATACGTGACTCGTCCAACCCTAGGGACTCATATTGCTACACGGGCTTTGTTAGAGGAAGGTGCTGAACGGCTGTTCCAGGTAGTGTCTGATGGTGACGTATCGATTCAGGTAAACCAGACTTTCGCACTTAAAGACTGTGCACAAGCCCATAAAGCACTCGAGTCTAGAAAGACAACTGGGTCGACTGTACTTGTAATTTAAAACTGTTTTGCTTTTATTTTAGATAAAAAATGTGACACAAGTATTCTTGATTAGAGTATGACTTTATTTTGGGATTTCTGTCCATTTTTTAAATAATTTAAATTAACAATAAAGTAAAATAAATAACCTTAAAAATCAACATTTTAGAGTTATCAGGCGAATAAACCATTTAGAAATACCGTTAATAATGCCATTTTATTTACTTTTTTGGTCACTTTCTCATTCTATTACCAAACAGATTGCACTGCCTCGCAATCTGTTATGGTCTGTTTTTAATTTATCTGTATCTGTTCAGGTAACAGTTAATCCTTATAATGCTCTCCATTGCTTAATCACCGCTACTCAGTAGCACTTTTGGAGAACTACAATGAACACCGCTGTACAAACTCACTATATTGAACTTGGTTCAAGCCTGCACTCTTTTGTACAGGGTGCTGAGTCATTCATCTCAAAGATTCGTTCAACCGTTTCAATCTGGGCAGCTCGCTCAAATGATCGTCAGCAACTATCGCAAATGAATAGCCGTATGCTGGCAGATATTGGCCTGAATTACGGTGATGTTGCTAGAGAATCTAGCAAGTTTTTTTGGCAGCGATAATTTTCACACTACCGGTCACAACTGGTAATCGTTGGTAATAGTAGCTATTTGACTTATACCAACACTATTTACTCTCTCCTCTGTACAACTTTTTGGCCAAGGATGGCCAAGTTTTTTAAAACTTAAAAAAATATTTAGCTCAATTCCATCGTTCTTTACCCAATTCAACTTATTGTTTAAGGCGATAACCTGTTTTAAACATTAACCATACAATTCCTAAGCAAAGTATTAAAAAGCCAATAACCATTGCGAGACTGACACCTACGCTAACATCGGCGACCTCGAAAAAACTCCAACGAAAACCGCTAATCAAATATAGTACGGGATTAAACAACGTTACTGTTTGCCAGGCTGGCGGCAACATGCTGACTGAGTAAAAACTACCGCCCAGAAATACCAGAGGTGTAATCACCAACATTGGAATCAGTTGGAGCTTTTCAAAATTGGTTGCCCACAAACCAATGATAAAACCAAATAGACTAAAAGATACACAGGTAAGTATCAAGAAAGCAACCATCCACACTGGGTGGGCTATATTAAGATCAACAAAGAAGTTTGCGGTTATCAAAATAATAACACCTAAAATCAACGATTTGGTAGCAGCTGCGCCAACATAGCCCACGACAATTTCAAAAAATGAAATTGGAGCAGACATCACTTCATAAATTGTTCCAGTGAATTTAGGAAAGAAAATACCGAACGAGGCGTTGGCAATGCTTTGCGTTAAGAGTGAGAGCATTACTAGACCTGGCACAATAAATACGGCGTAGGGCACTCCTTCTATCTGTTCAATGCGCGATCCAATGGCTGAGCCAAAAACAACAAAATAAAGCACAGTCGAAATAACGGGTGATGCGATTGTTTGCGTTAGAGTTTTCCAGGCGCGTAACATTTCGAATTTATAAATAACCTTCATTGCCTGAACATTCATGCGTCTTTCCTCACCATACTGACAAAAATATCTTCCAGTGAACTCTGGCTCGTTTTTAAATCCCTCATCGAAATACCTTGGTCACTTAAACTCTGCAATAAGGCCGTAATACCGGTACGGTTAGAAGCAGTATCGTAGGTGTAAGTTAACTGATTGCCATCGACCGATAACTTAAGGTGATAAGCTTGAAGACTTTCTGGTATGGACGTAATGGTCTGTTTTAAGTCGAGCACAAGGTGTTTCTTACCGAGCTTTTGCATTAATGCTTGCTTGTCTTCAACCATCATTAACTCACCGCCACTGATAATACCCACTCGGTCGGCAATCTCTTCAGCTTCTTCTATATAGTGGGTTGTTAAGATAATGGTCACTCCCGATTTATTCAGTTCCCGAACCAGAGCCCACATATCTTTACGAAGCTCAACATCGACACCAGCTGTCGGTTCGTCAAGAAACAATACTCGAGGTTCGTGTGACAAAGCTTTAGCAATCAACACTCGACGTTTCATACCACCAGACAGGGCACGAAGTTCGGTATCTTTTTTGTCGAACAAAGACAAATCTTTAAGCAATTGTTCAATATATGCAGAATCTGGCTTTTTACCGAACAAGCCACGACTAAAATTAACCGTATTCCAGACCGTATCAAATGCGCCTAAAGTCAATTCCTGAGGTACCAGTCCAATTAAGCTTCGAGTTTCACGATACCCAGTAATAATGTCGTGACCATCGACAGTTACAGAGCCAGAACTGGGGGAGACAATGCCACAAATAGCTGAAATTAATGTTGTTTTGCCCGCACCATTGGGACCAAGTAAAGCAAATATTTCACCTTGATATATATCAAGGTCAACTTTCTTAAGCGCTTCGTAGCCAGATTCATATACTTTAGAGAGCTGCGATATTTTGAGTATGGTTTTCATTTTGCAAGTTTACTATTTGACTATCGTTATGCCTACCTAAAATAATTTATTTCATGGGTTTGTTTAATTTGTTTTCCAGTGTTATAAAACTATAATGCGTTTATCGTTAACTTAACTTGTATGCTGCTTATGACTCACTTCAAATTACACGCCGAACCACTACAAGATAATTGGCTTGATGCTTACGGTCATCTTAACGAAGCCTATTATTTAGTGCCGTTCACCAACACCACTTGGAAGTTGCAAGACGAATTTAAAATTGGTGTAGACTATTTTGAAGACACTGGCTGTGCGCTGTATACAGTTGAAACGCACCTGCGCTACTTAGATGATGTTCGCTCTCCTGCCATGATTAAAGTTGAATCCATCATTTTAGGTTCTGATACCAAGAAGATTTGGTTCGCTCATAAAATGATTGTTGATGGCAAACTTTGTGCCACTGGAGAGTTTATGGTGTTGCATTACAGTACAAGAGATTCGCGCACCATTGAAATGCCTGAATTGGTTCAGACCGCTCTTAAACAAGCAGAAGTAACTGAGAAGCCAGACTGGGTTGGCCGTCAAATTGGCTTGAAAAAGCGCTAATCGAGTTTAATCCAATTTTGCATTAACATTCGACATTGAGATTTGATTGAGGCCTCATGGTTCGTAAAATTAGGCGAGATTTGCTGATCTCAAATCCTGTCTTTTTTAAAAATAACATCTATGGCACGTCTAATTTATTGTTATACCCTCCAACTCTAAAAGAAATAGTTTTGCTTCTAAACCTCCACTGAATCCAGTCAAACTGCCATCAGCACCAATCACTCGATGACAAGGAATAACAATTGGCAAAGGGTTTCGTCCATTGGCGGCACCTACCGCCCTAACCGCTTTTGGTCGGCCAATTTGTTGTGCTATTTGAAGGTAGTTTCTAGTTTCACCCAGTGGAATATCTAACAACGCATTGAGCACCGATAGTTGAAATTTCGTTCCAGCTGGTGCCAGTTTTAAGTCAAATGTTTTTCGAATACCCCTAAAGTATTCATTAAGCTGTTGCTCAACATCGTTAAAACAATCGTCAATGCTGCGCCAAGTAAGTTCAGGAACAACGAATCTCTTACCTTCCTTGAACCCAATAATAGCCAGTCCATTGTCGTCGCCCGCTAAGAGCAGTTCCCCAATGGGTGATTCGATATATCGATATTGCATGGCAATCTCCTCACTTGGTATCTATTGCAATACTTATTACAGCAGAATAGTTTAAAATTGTATATTCTGACATAAACCCTCGCATCAAAACTGATATTGATTTCACCTACACATCACATTTTGAATGAACTCTCGCTCAACCCATAGCCCAACAATCTAAAGTTCTTAGTAAAACGGACTGTCTAAAATTGAATAACCCTTTAATTTGTGAAGAAAACACTCATTAAAATCACGTTAAGATATATATATATTTATTACATTATTTTCAACAACTTAGCGGTTTAAATTTAATTATGAATCTATTGAAAAACCTTTTACACACTACTATTCTAGGCCTAAGCTTAACCATTAGTTTAGGTGCATCAGCCAAGGATAGCTTTGTTTTTACTGCAATCCCTGACCAAGATGAGTCACAACTTCGAGAGCGTTTTGACAAGGTCGCCGTATACCTAAGCAAAGAACTTGGTGTTGATGTCGAATACATTCCCGTTAAGTCCTATGCAGCTGCAGTCACGGCTTTTCGCAACGATCAGGTCCAACTAGCTTGGTTTGGTGGTTTGTCTGGCGTACGAGCACGCAGCTTGGTTGATAGGTCAGAAGCTATTGCACAAGGCTTTGAAGACCCATTTTTCGAAACTTATTTTATTGCCCATGCCAGTACTGGGTTGAAAAATTCAGTTGACTTCCCTCGAGAAATGTTAGGCAAGACTTTTACCTTTGGTTCAAAAGGTTCGACTTCTGGCCGCCTAATGCCAGAATATCATATTCGCCAACAGTTCGACAAAGCACCTCAAGATATCTTTAGTAAAGTGGGTTTCAGTGGCAACCACTCGAAGACTATTGCATTGGTTCAGTCAGGTGCTTATGAAGTTGGCGCAGTTAATTTTCAGGTGTGGAAAAAAGACTTAGCTGCTGGCAAGATCGACACTGACAAAGTTTCAATTATTTGGACAACCCCTTCCTACCCCGATTATCAGTGGACAATTCGAGGTGATGTTGATCAACGCTGGTCCGCAGGTTTCAAGAAAAAGGTCACTAAGGCATTATTGGACATGAAGGATAAAGACTTGCTGGCTTCTTTTCCTCGTAGCAGTTTTATTCCAGCCTCAAACAGTGACTACGATACTATTCTTAACATGGCTAAAGAAATTAAACTCATCGATTAGTGCTTTTACGGCTAATCTTGTGGGCGTCCCTAAAAGATGTTATTTTTTTGCAATATGGTGTTGGTCCTATATCAACAGTAAGCTTTCCTAGGACCATGCATACCATTATGAAAAATTGTGTTTTTAGAGGCGCCCTTGTTTAGATTCGACAACGAGGCAATTGGCTATCAGGGCGTTACCATTTTAAACGGTATTTCGCTTGATATTAAAGCAGGTGAAAAAGTCGCTCTAGTGGGTGAAAGTGGGGCGGGGAAGTCAACCCTGCTGATGGCTCTCCAGTCACGCAATAGAACCAATAGTGCCTTTATTCCTCAAAATCCTGGATTAGTTCGCACCTTAAGTGTATTTCATAACATTTATATGGGTAGCTTGAGTCAACACAGCACCTTTTACAATTTACTCAATCTGATCTGGCCTCAAAAAAAAGAAATTGCTCTTATTTCACCCATTGTAGAAAAGCTTGGACTAATCGATAAGCTATTCGATCGATCGGGAGAACTGTCAGGTGGTCAGCAACAACGCACCGCTGTTTGTCGCGCATTATTACAAGGAGGTGAGGCAGTGCTAGGGGATGAACCCGTGTCGGCTGTCGACAACCACCAATCACGTATTATCATTCAAGCTTTGTGTGACAGTTTTGAAACCGTTGTCCTAGCAATGCATGATGTTGAGCTTGCGCTTGAGTATAGCACTCGAATTATTGGGATCAAAAACGCTAAGATAGCTCTTGATGCGCCTACCAACAGCTTACTGCGCAGCGATCTTGATTTTCTTTACACGGCTTAAGTCCTTGTCGACATTCCCAACAGCTCGAACCGTTAGCCTTGGCTTTGTTGTAGTTGCGGTTGGTTGTCTAGTCTTTGCCGATTTATCGATCACTACACTTGACCCGTGGACAGAAATGAAACGCATGGGGATGGGATTTGTAACACCTAATTTTTTCGCAGTCACTAATATTGGCAAAGTAATGATTCAAACAATTGCTTTTGCGATGTGTGGTGTTGCCCTTGGCGCATTCTTTGGTTTTTTCCTCGCACAGGTATTTCATATTGCACTAGTGAGGTGGAGTTGTGCTTTTGTTCGGGCTATTCACGAATTATTTTGGGCCCTAATCCTGTTGCAAATTTTAGGTCTTACCCCGTTGACTGGTGTTCTCGCCATCGCTATTCCCTATGCTGGTATCTGTGCCAAGGTCTATGCCGAAACGTTAGAAGAGTCCCAACCAGCCGTATTACAGGTGTTGCCAGCAGGCAGTGGCATCGTCTCTATTTTTTTCTTTGCTCGTTTACCCGATGTTTGGGTACACATTAAAAATTACACCAGCTATCGATTTGAATGTGGATTACGCTCCAGTGCAGTACTTGGATTTATCGGTTTGCCAACAATGGGATTCTATCTTGAAACGGCTTTTAGTGAAGGCAATTATTCTGAAGCTGCAGCTTTGCTGTTGTTGTTTTATGGTTTGATTGCTAGTTTACGATTTTGGTTAAAGCCGCGTTTACTTGGGTTCTATTTGGTAGCCGCCCCTTTCCTATTAGGTGAAGGTGCCAGCATTCGATTTGATAACGTAATTCGTTTTTTCACCAGTGACATAGTGCCGGCGCCATTACGCGATCACGACTTGGCGTTAACACAAACCTGGAGTAGTTTTGCTGACTGGCTGCAAATGTTACTCATCGATCAAGCTTTACCGGGGATTATCGCAACGCTGTTACTCACCCAAATAGCTTTGGTGTGTACTGGCTTTTTAACATTAGCGTTATTTCCCTTAATATCAGATAAGTTCTTTGGCAAATTGGGTCGCACTATCGGTCAATTGCTTTTAATCGTATTGCGTTCAACACCCGAATTCATACTTGCCTATATATTTTTACAACTCTGGGGGCCTTCGATGTTGCCTGCAATCGTAGCTTTGTCTTTGCACAATGGCGCAATCATTGCACATTTGATTGGGCGGTATAGTCAATCCTTAGTTCTTCGAGCCGATAGTCCTAAGGGATTCAACTTATATGGCTATGAAATATTGCCTCGAGTGTACGGCCAGTTTCTTGCTTTTCTATTTTATCGATGGGAAGTAATTATGCGCGAAACCGCCATTCTAGGTATTTTAGGCATCGCTACCTTGGGCTTTTTCATTGATAGTGCGATGGCTGATATCAGACTTGATCGTGCCATACTGTTAATATTAATAACCGCGATATTGAATATATTCATCGACAGTCTGTCGCGTTATTTTCGTTCTCACCTACGTCTAAGTCAACAAATAGAGTCCAGTTAAGATCTTTGGATACAAGCCGCCAGAAATTAACAGGCACTGATAAGACCAAAAACTAACTTAAACTATATAGGTCAATGTTAGTGACCGTCTTTAAATAAAATAAATGAAAAATGGTACCCAGAAGGCCATCATAACGGCGATTAGCATCGTTTCAATTCGGCTGACCGTTTTGTAAAAAATACCAACGCCTTTAGGATCATCTGCTGTCCTAATTTTGGCCATAAAAATATCCAATAAAATAACGACAATTAGTACAGGTGCCATCACTGGTGCAATTAATTGAGCACTAAAACCTAGCACTGAACGCTCTGCAATCTGGCCTGAAAATTGAATAACAACCCACTCAAAAATTGGCAGTAGCATGGACAATAAAGACAACCCAATTAAGCCTAAACGTAAGAATCCAAGTGACGACAATTGAGTTTTAAGCGTTGCTACCATGAGTTTATCAAACCACAAAAATGAATAAAAATGAGCATAGCAATAATTTACATTTTAAGCTCTAGAAACGATACGAGATGTTTATTTAAACTTCGCTAAAACGGGTTACGACCAATCAACTGTCTCTTATACACATCTCCGAGCCCACGAGACGCTACGCT
>CAJXUC010000003.1 GCA_913061315.1 uncultured Gammaproteobacteria bacterium
TCTACACGTAAGGAGTCGTCGGCAGCGTCAGATGTGTATAAGAGACAGATTTTATATTGTATGTTTATTAATTGAATTAATTTTTAACCGTTATTTATGATTGTCTATCCAATAAATCATTAAGAGTCCTACTAAATTTTTTTTAGTAATTTGACAAGAATAGGTTAGTTCTAATGGGTTTTGGAAAACTATCAGAGTTTTTTTTAGACATCCTCTGATGACTGTTGTTAAAGTTATAAAATATTTTTTGACTCTGTTTAGGTTGGCAGTGTTTAACTATATAGCGACCTAGTTTTGTTTTACTGCAACCAAATTTATTTACTAAGTCTAATGTTTCATTTGGTTTCTAAAAAGATTGATTTCATCAACTTCATTATTTTAAAGTTTTCACCCTTGAGTAACCCATCGTTCACAGAGAATAATTTTTACAAGTGTTGAATTTCTAGTTACGGTATCATTTTCAACTCTTCCAGCATGCAGGATAAGAAACTTACTAAATTTTCTGTGATGATTTAACGACTAAGTGTCATGAGTAACGTTTTTTTCCAAGTTAACGCTTTGATTATTACTACTTGTTGAAGTATGGCGCTTGATATTTTATTGGGATTTTCACTCGTACTAAATTCTTGCTATGGGATAACAATTTGATGAATAATATCTATTGGAGTCTTGGCACATTTGACAAAAACGAATGATGTACTTTTATTAAATAACACTGCTTGCGGTAAATTATTTCTGAATATTATTTTCCTTAAACGACGCCGTTTTGTGATTCAAATGGTATTGCTTTTTGAGTCTGTCTAATTTTATGTTACTTGGTGTTCTAACAGTCATTGTAATCGCTACCAAAGCGATCATAAAACAGTTTTGTAATACGATGGCAATCACCAGTCTTGCACTGTGTGGTATTGTTATAGTTATTCAGTCTTGTGATATAAATTATTGTTGCTACTATGCCATGATTTGATTTTGCTGTTTTTTTGACCGCCTACTCAGACAACTATTGACTTGTTACAAGTCGAAATAACTTTTTCTTGATTGTATACTCATCAGCCTGAAGTCGTTTTTTGTGGCAATTGTTATTCTTTGAAGGTTAGATGATGGCAACTCGTGAGTTGTATCAATGTCAAAAAAAGGGTTATTGGTTGATCCTGAAAAATATTGTCCCATGACAAGAAGTGATATTTCAACACGCACACAGTTGCATCCGTATCAACTATGTGCAAAGCGCGGAAGACGTAAAATGAGGCGTTAAAGTTCTGGTAAAAGAGCTGAGGGCTTATAAACCTCTTTATCTACTTTGAGGTGTGTGTAAATACACCATCCCAATCGTCATTGGGTAAGTGTCCTTTATAGTGAGTGACGCGATTTAAGTAAACTTGATATAAAAACCGATCAGGATGTATTTGACTTAAGGCAAAGAAATCTGTCTCAGCCTGATCCCAGTTCTGGGCGCGAAAACTTTGAAGTGCCTGATTATATCTGGCTAATTCTAATGTGGTTGCCTCATCAATTTCATCCTCATGACCTATGGGTTCAAAAATCGCTATGGGCTCATTTTTACCTTTCACTCTTACCAAATCTAAATCACGATAGGTAAATTCTGGGATACTTTCTTTGGTTGATTCACTGACGATAATGTTTACACCATATTCTTTGGTCAACCCTTCAAGCCTTGCACCTAGGTTAACCGAATCTCCTAATACGGTGTAAGCCATTCGAAACTCAGATCCCATATTACCAACATTCATGTTTCCTGTATTAAGACCAATGCCAATATTAATGGGCGGCCATCCACGGGATTCAAAATCTTTTTGCATTATCTTTAGCTCAACCATCATCTCCATTGCAGCATGCAACGCATGGCGAGCATGATCTGGATCCTCTAATGGAGCGCCCCAAAAGGACATAATCGCATCACCCATATATTTATCTATAGTGCCACGATGTTTGTGAATAACTCGGGTCATAGGGGTCAAAAGCGCATTCATCAACTGGGTTAATTGTTTAGGATCCATGCCTTCAGAAATAGTGGTGAACCCACGGACATCTGAAAATAAAACAGTCATCACTTTATTTTCGCCATCTAGTGAAAAATTAGCGGGTGATTTACTCATTTCATCGACTATTTCTGGTGGTATGTATTGGCCAAATAAATGAGCGAGCTGGCGTTTGCCACGAGACTCGATGAAAAAACCATAACTCATGTGTAGAATATAGTTAAGAACAATCAGTAATACAGGGCTAGCAAGGGGTAAAATAATCTGACTATTCCATGCCATCAAAGTGCCACTAACGGTCAAAATTAAAACTATTGTTGTTGCCACAGTAGCCATTAAAGGTGAGCTAACCGGAAGTAAGAAGGCCATGGTCGCAGCGATTAGTATTAGAATTATAAATTCATAACCAATCGCCCAAGCAGGGCTATGGTTAATGCGTTGATCTAAAATACCCGAGATAATATTGGCGTGTATTTCAACCCCAGGGTAAACGCTTTGAACGGGTGTTGATCGTAAATCTAATAATCCGGGAGCCGTAGTTCCAACCAAAACTATTTTACCTTTCAAACTATCTGGGTCGATTTTTTTATTTAATATTTTGTGTGCTGAAATATAAGGGAAGCTATAAGACAACCCACGAAACGGCACGTAGACAGCGCCCTTGCCATCTACTGGAATGCTGAATTCATTAATATGAACTGATTCTAGAGCGTAGTACTGATCGTTTTTAGTTCCATTATTAACAACGTTCAATTTAATATCAGAATTTTTAAGATATGCTTGTGTGGTGGATAACGCAAGTGAAGCATACACTTGGTCTTGATGTATTTGAATCAGTGGGACACGACGGAAAACGCCATCTGAATCAACAAAAGGATTGTCAAAAAAACCACCCGAACGTGCAGAAGACTGTAAAATATTAAGGTTTCCACCATAACCCAGTGCTTTGTTAATCGGTAAACGAGCACTCAATTGTTTATTAAGTTTTGTTACAGCTGGAGGTAAGAGACCTGATTGAGCAATTTCATTTTCAGACACATTAGATTTAAAGTAGTAGCCCATGACAACGTTTCGATCTTTAAGGGCTTTAGCGAACATTTGATCATATTCCAATCTAGGGCGAATATTATCTAAAGCCTTGTGAAAGAGTGGATCGTCTTTTAATTCTGTAGACGCTAAAAATTCAAATTCTTTTAGTCCTGAACTTTCATCTTTTTCGGCAAATACAATATCAAACCCAACGACATCTGCTTGATACACCTCGAATAAGTTATTAACAATAGCCGCTAGTTTATCTCGACTCCAAGGCCATCGACCCTCTAAGGCCAGTGAGCTTTCATCAATATCGACAATTACAATCCGGTCATCTATTGTGTTAAGTCGTTTGTAGTTTAACCGTGCATCATAAGTCCAGTTTTCTAGTTGGTTTAAGAAAGGATATTTGATGATGCCAAAAGTGTCGATCAGAAGCGCGAGGAGAATGATGCCACCCAGTGTTATCCTCAAAATGCGTTGAATTAGCATTGATCGTCCCCCAGAAGAAAGTTATGTTGTTTTAGGCAAATAAAGGCACTGGTTATGAAACCTAGCTTATTTCAGATAAAACTCCATCTTAACACCAGCGAGTTCAATAATGTCGTGACTTTTTAGCTCATAAGCACTTGAGCCTATGGATATATCTGAAACTTTGGGAACGGCGTTATTAGGCCCGCCGTCGACATGTATTAAAAAGTAACCTTGAGGCCTGCGCGTAATGGCTGCGACCTGAATGCCAGGCTGACCAATGGTGGTGAGCGCCTTTTTCAAAACGAGTACCTTGCCAGCATTGGCACCACTTAATAGTTGTAAGCAAGCTTCTTTATCCTTGACCGATGAAGGTGCCACATTAGTGGTTAAACTTTCCTCCTCCGATTTGTTTAGTGACCCTTCAAGGGGTATCTGAGGCAGACTGACTCCCGTTAGCTTAGTTGCCAGTCCTTGTTTAGAATTCAAACCTGAAGAACTAGGGTTAAATTGATAGGTTATCTGATACTTTCCTAGCGTTATATTATCACCGTGGAGTAGAGCATGTTTCTTAACGAGTTTACCATTAACATAAGTCCCGTTGGTGCTTCCAAGATCTTCTAAAAATGAATCTTCACCTACAGTGATAAACCGAGCATGTTTGCCGCTGACGGATAAGTTCTCAATATGAATGTCGTTATTTGGCTTGCGTCCAATCGTCGTGATTTCTTTGGATAGCAGAAACACTGTTTGTTCACCAGAAATTGATGATGCGATCAATCTTGGGACCATTTTATATCCAGCCTTTAAAGTTGTATCTATTGGTTAAATCCATTAATTAAACCACGACATTATTTTAGTACGCCAGTCCAATCGACTAGAAAAGTTTTCATCAATCCTACATAGTATGACGGATATATTATCCTTCCCACCTTTCTGGTTTGCCATTTTAATTAATTGCTTTGCGGCTTTTTCCAAGTTATCACTAAATTGGTTAATGGTTAAGTATATATCGGTATCTTCAACCAAATCTGTGAGACCATCAGAACAAAGTAAATAAATGTCTTTTTTTAAAACAATATCTTCTAAAAGATCTACCTTAACGTCTGGTTCAATACCAAGTGCGCGAGTGACAAGATTTTTTTTCACTGATTTTTGAGCTTCTTCAGAGGTATAAAACCCTCTATCAACTAGCTCCTGAAGGAGAGAGTGATCTTTTGTTATTTGTTGTAGTTGACTGCCTCGAAGTCGATAACATCGGGAGTCACCAATATGCACCAAAGAAAAGTTGCCATTATGGAACAGTAATGCAACAACAGTGGTACCCATACCCTTTTGCTCAGAGTCAGTTTCTGCTTTTTCAAATATTTTTTTATTGGCAGATTTAACCGCATCTTGGAGATAAACTGACGCTGAAGTAAATTCAGTTTGCGTAACGTTTTCCCCCGGTGCCTCCTTAGATAATTTTTGCTGAATATTACCAACTATAAGATCTACCGCGAGACTACTAGCGACCTCACCACCACGATGACCACCCATGCCATCAGCGAGAACAATCAGGCCAAGCGCGCTGTCATATCCAATGCTATCCTCATTTTTATGCCTAACTTTGCCTATATCAGTCATTCCTAATATGGCTATCTTTTCTTGCATATTCATCAGTAAGTTAAACCGTAAAGGAAAGTAATATCTTTAAGCTAAGTGAAAGTTCTTTAAAATATAATTAATATTGCTCATCCGCATTCTTCATCAACCTGTTGCTGCGTGTTATAGACGATGGCTCAGTCCGATACAATAAGCCTAAAGATTTTAGGCCAGGTGCATGGCTGGCTTTCTGAAAACAATTTAGTTAGTAAAGGACCTAACTTCTGCAAACTACTGTTAGCAATACTTAAGATCAGGGCAGTAAAAATGATTGTAATAGCAGAATGATTAGAAACAACATAGATTTAAATCATTAAACAAACTAAAACAGCACAAAGATTAATTCTGACTTTGTAAACTACTAATAAGTTAGCTTAGGCTATTTATAAAACCATACCGAGATGTTGATCACCAACGGACTAAAAAATATTACCCAGATTGTTGAGTAATATCGACATATAATTTTAACTTTTGGCCTGGTTGAATATATTTACCAATCTTGTTCCAACGTTTGATGTCTGAAATACGAATATTAAACCGACTTGCAATACGCGATAGTGAGTCGCCTTTCCTAATGGTATATCTTAATGCATGCACTGCTTTAGTTGGGCCAGTAGACGACAGGCTGATTTGTTGGACTTCTGAGGTCCTTTTTGTCCAAACGATGAGTTTCTGACCAACGCGCAGAGTGTCTATTGGTGCTATGCCGTTCCATTTGGCAAGTGCTGCTGTTGTAACGCCATAATTTCGAGAAATGGTCCAGAGGCTTTGTCCTGACCGAACAATGTGTGCTTTTTTTGTACCTGATCGATTTTTATTTTGTATTTTTTCTAACCGCGCATTTTTAGTCATCGTGTAAGCCTTTAAAGACTTGGTTGCGGTTGGTACCATCAAATATTTACCTGCACGTATTTGAGTGCCCTTGATTTCATTAATGCTTTTTATGAGCGATATAGTTGTTTGGTACCGCCGTGATATTGAGCCTAGACTTTCACCGGGTTTAATTTTATGACGAATCCAATTTATTCTTTTTTCAGGTGGTACTGCTTGTAAGGCAATTTTGAATGAGTCAGCTTTATCAAGCGGTAATAATAGGCGATGGGGGCCTTTAGGTGCAGTTGCCCAGCGGTTGAAAGCGGGATTTAATTGATATAATTGATTAAGTGTAATACCTGCTAGATCCGCTGCTAATGCAAGATCCAGTTGACCATCAAGCTCTACCACAGCATAACTGTGTTTATTATCCACTGGAAATAATTCAAGGTTATATTTTTCGGGATTTCCAAATAATTCTTTTAGTGCCATAAACTTAGGTACGTAGTTTGTAGTTTCTCTATGTATTTTGGTTAAATGCCAGAAATCTGTAGGACGATTCATTTTTTTATTGTGGCGAATCGCTGATCGTATCCTGCCTGGGCCAGCATTGTAGGACGCTAAAGCTAATTCCCAATCACCATCAAATTGCCCTGATAAGCTCACCAGGTAGCGGATAGCGGCGCGGGTGGATTCTATAATGTCGCGACGTCCGTCATACCACCAGTTCTGTTTAAGGCCGAGATGTCGCCCCGTTGCAGGTATTATTTGCCACAGTCCTGAGGCTCTGCCTGGCGAGTAGGCAAACGCTTGATAAGCACTTTCAACGATCGGCAGTAAGGCCAATTCTGATGGCAAGTTTTGTTTTTCGAGTTCATTTAAAACAAAAGGTAGAATAGGAGCAGCACGTTCCATCACGCGAGTCAGGTAAGCTCTGTGTTCTAAAAACCATTTTAATTGGGCTTGAACCCGTTTATTGTCGACTGGTTCAAGCTGCATGCCCTGACGTAAGCGATACCAGGCGTCATTTTGTTTTTTAAGTTCGGCTTGCTCTAGAGCAACTTCTTTTAGTGCTAAGATCTTAGCAAGCCTATTTTCCTCAGCTTTAGCTAGGTCAATGGCCATTTGATGCATGGCAGCTTGTTGTTCTTCAAGCGTGTCTGAAGATGGATTAGCATTCACTGAAAGTTCAGTATCCAGTATGATACTGATAGTGTCACTCGTCGTGTCTGAAGCCGAGTTTGTGTCAGCGTTTGCTGCAGTCAACGTTGGTTCCAACGGGGCTTGATCTAATTGTAAAGAGCCTAATGTTTGGCAGCCCGAGACAAGCAAAAGGCAAGAAAGTGCGGCACATAAGCCAATGTTAAAACCTAGTTTCATTGATAACCATCTAAATTATTAGTAACGGGAGGATGAAGGCGCTAAAGTAGGTCTTATTGTACTGTTCATAAAATTAAGATTCAAATGCGATTTAATTTAAATAAACCGATAAAGAAAAAGCAGCAAAAGCTTTTGACCATTAGTCAATGGTATCAAACGCCACTTGGCGACATTTTGTTTAGTGAATTGAAGTCTCGTCTGGACCCCGTTCTGGCGACAACTTTTGGTTACTACTCAATACAAATCGGTTGTGCGCCGAACGCTCAAACATTGCTTGAACCCTGTCGGGTAAGATATCATTTTAATCTGGACGCCAATAGCAACAGCCTTGATGTCAATGCTCATCCCGCTTTGTTACCAATCGCAAGCGATAGTGTTGATTTGGTGATATTAATGCATCACTTGTCTCACACAAAAGAACCGCACGCTATTTTACGAGAGGCTTTTCGAGTGCTGATTCCTGAGGGCAAACTGATCATTATTGATTTTAATCCAATATCGTTTTGGGGCTTAAGGCACTTTTTCCAATCGTGGTTAGAACAGGTTCCTTGGAGTGGCCATTTTTATACCGCTAGACGAATGACTGACTGGATGAAACTACTGGGATTTGATAAGCAAAAACATTTGCAGGTTGGTTATATGCTGCCAATACACCATGCGGGGTTGATTCGTAAACTGTCTTGGCTGGAAAAGGGAATGAAAAGCTGGTTGCCTTTTTTGTCAGCACTTAATGTATTGGTTTATACTAAAAATATTTCCCCAATGACACCAATTCGCCATCGTTGGGTTGCAAGAAAACTCCTATTGGGTAAAGTGGCGCGTCCTTCAGTCGGCCGTGGTATGAAATATGACAAATAAAGTAGTGATTTATACTGACGGTGCCTGTCGTGGGAATCCAGGACCTGGTGGATGGGGCGTGCTCCTAAAGTACAAAGACAGTGAAAAAACATTGAAAGGGTTCGACTCAGAGACGACTAACAACCGAATGGAGTTGATGGCTGTCATTGAGGGCTTGAAGTCATTAAATCGTGGTTGTGCAGTTGAACTCAATACTGATTCAAAGTATGTCTTGCAGGGCATTAATGATTGGATTGTGAATTGGAAGAAAAATGGTTGGAAAACGGCGGCCAAAAAACCCGTTAAAAACGTTGATCTATGGCAGCAGCTTGACCAAGAAGTGACTCGACACGACATCAATTGGCATTGGGTAAAAGGGCATTCAGGTGTTCCAGGAAATGAAGCAGCCGATCAATTGGCAAATGATGCGATTGATCAGGCGGCGGTAAAGTCATGAGGCAAGTTGTACTCGATACAGAAACCACTGGCCTCGAAACCAGCCAAGGCCATCGAATTATCGAAATTGGGTGTGTTGAACTAATTGATAGGCGCATTACTGATAAGCATTGGCATTTTTATATTAATCCCGAGCGCGAGATAGATGCAGGTGCTTTTGCAGTGCACGGCATTAGCCGCGAGTCTTTGCAAGATAAGCCATTGTTTGCAGAAGTTGCACAAGACTTTGTTGACTATATCAAAGGCGCCGAACTCGTTATTCATAATGCTACCTTTGATGTTGGCTTTTTAGATTATGAGTTTGCCAAGTTAGATGGTGAAAGTATGCGTATAAGTTCGATGTGCAGTGTGCTTGACACACTCGTTTTGGCACGACAAAAGCATCCGGGACAGAAGAATAACTTGGATGCCTTGTGTCGACGTTATTTTATCGACAACAGTCAACGAAGCTTACATGGCGCGTTACTCGATGCACGCATATTAGCGGACGTTTACCTGTCAATGACAGGGGGGCAAACAGCGCTAAGTTTAGATGATGATAGTGGTCAAGAAGACGATTCACGCGATCTCAATGCACGAGCAATTGAAAGGACAGGTCCATTACCTATCTGGACTGGTTCTGATGAATCTGTCTTGGCAAATGAGGACTATGTTGCTTTCCTTGCGTCAAAATATGAAGATCCTGTTTGGAAATAATGGCCTCTAAACCAAACTTTACAATTATTTTTTGTTATCAATGCTATTAAATTGATTCTTGGTTTATGAATGCTTCATGATTCTAGACTTGTCACGCTGCCAATCCCTATCTTTTTCGGAAGCGCGTTTGTCGTGGGATTTTTTACCCTTTGCCATGCCTAATTTTATCTTAGCACGGCCTCTTATCCAGTAGGCCGATAGGGCAACAATGGTATAGCCTTTGCGATCTACCATGGCCATTAAACGATTAATTTCTCTTTGGTGAGCGAGTAATTTTCGAGTTCGAGTGGCAATCGGACTAATATGGGTAGATGCGGTATTTAGCGCGCTAATATGAGCGCCAATCAGCCATAACTCTCCATTTTTAGCCATCACATAGCTTTCTTTTAGTTGTAAGTTATTGTTACGTAAACTTTTTACTTCCCAGCCTTCGAGCACAATACCTACTTCAAGATCATCCTCAATCGAATAATCATGGCGAACCACACGATTCGTCGCGATAGTATTGTCAGAGGTTTTAGATTTCTTTTTTGAGACCATAGAGAAGTAACAGAACAAACAACAAGCGGAGTTCTATTCTCGTTTCAAATTAACAGATTAACAAGTAAAACCTGAAGATAAATTGAGATAGTTTCTTGGTGGAATTGACTAAATAGGTGAGTAAGGCGTGTTTGAAGTGGTAATGATAATTCTCCAAACACGACCAAAGCTTATTTCTGCCGTTTCATCTTTGCGATCTCAACCAGTCCATCGTTCATTTTTCGACTCAGTGTTGCAAAGTCCTTGCCTTGGGTCATTTCAACACAACCATCTACCATCGCGTTTCGAAGCTCGTCAGTTAATTCGGGTGCAATCAGTCTTGTCCAGGGTAGTTTCAGAGCTGGTCCAAACTGATCCAAACAGTAAGCCATGCCTCCTTCACCACCACCTACGTGAAATATTTCACAAGGGCCCATTAATGCCCAACGAGGGCCCGGGCCATTGACCACAGCCTGGTCTATTTGCTCGACTGTTGCTTCACCGTTGGCGACCATGTGAAGAGCTTCGCGCCAAATTGCTTCCTGCAGTCGTGTTGCAATAAAGCCGGGCACTTCTTTTTTCATTACCAAGGGTGATTTTCCCGCTATTTTATAGAACTGTTCAGTCCACGCTAAGGTCTCAGGTGCAGTTCTTTCCCCCCCAATCATTTCAACCAGCGGTAATAAATAGGGAGGGTTAAATGGATGCGCTACCACAGTTCTTTTGGGTGTTGCACAATTCACTTGAATATCAGTCATAGATAGCCCTGATGTGCTCGACGCAATAACAACTTGTGGATCGACTATCTCTCCTAATTTTTGATATAAAGTTTGTTTCAACTCGAGTATTTCAGGAATACTTTCTTGTATGAACTCTGCCTTTTCTGTCGCTTTTGCAAGATCAGTAGTCCAGCTGAAATTATCTAGAGAGGCTCCATCTACCAACCCAATTTCCTCAAGGCTAACCCAAGCATTTTCGATTAAACGCATGAGGGCTTTGTGCTCAGAGGCATCATGCAGATAACTGGTAACTAGATATCCCTGTGCCAGATAATGTGCAGCCCAACCGCCGCCAATGGGTCCTGCGCCAATACAAGTAATGTGGCGGACGTCCTCTGGTTTTTGATTTAACATAATTTATTGGCCTTTAAATGTAGCGTCACGTTTTTCAACGAAAGCTTTTACGCCCTCTCCCGCATCCTCGGATGACAGCATCGCCTTGTAGGTTGGGAGTTCTCCATAGCGCATTTTCTGAAATGAATTTTCTATGGTTTCGCCTTCGATTGCTCTTAATACTTCTTTTATTGATTGCAGAGCCAGTGGTGCAACTTGGGCCATTTTTTCTGCCCATGCTTTTGCAGTTTGTATTAACTCTTCTGCGGGTACTACCTTGTTGATGAGGCCATATTGTGCCGCCTCTTTGGCTGGCATCCTTCGCCCTAAATAAAGCATTTCTAAGGCAATATTATAAGGTAATCGCTTTGGTAAACGCTGCACGGCACCAGCATCAGGAATAAGTCCCAACGGTAATTCTGGTAGAGCAAATTCAACATGTTCAGCCGCTATGATCAAATCACACGCCAGTGCAATTTCAAAGCCACCACCAATAGTTAAACCGTTTAGTGCGGCAATAACGGGTTTGTTTAAATTCCACATTTCAGTGAGTCCCGCAAACCCTCCCAATTCTGGGTCTTCTGCTTCCCACCAGTTCTCTAAGGGCGTGTCGCCGCTGTCGAGGGCTTTTAAATCCCATCCAGCGCAGAATATTCGTTCGCCAGTACCAGTAATGATGGCGACCTTTAACTCGGGGGCGTCCCTAAAATAGACGAATGCTTCACCAAGCTTTCGGCTGGTTGGTAAATCAATCGCATTGGCCTTGGGCCGGTTAAGTGTCACCAACATTATGGGACCATCAATTTCTATCTGAACTTCGTCATCACCTGGAATCATGTTTTTGCCCCTATTGTTTGCGGTCAATATTAAGCTAGTTTAGCTGTGGTTGGTTTGGATTTTGATTGATATAGCTGCATTAATACATCCACCGCATAGCTTTCATTGGAATATACAAATAGTGGATTAATTTCGATTTCAGCAATGCGGTTTTTATTTTTAATGGCGTAATCAATGATTCTTTTCACATCATTGACCAACGCGGTTTTATTTACAGCCTGACTACCCCGATAACCATTTAATATTGTTGATATCTTAAGCTGGTTAATTGCGTTTAAAATTTCTGATTCAAATGCGGGTAAGATCACCGTGACTGCATCTTCCAGTAGTTCAATTAGAATACCGCCACTAGACAGCGTCATTACCATTCCAAATTGCGAGTCTTGGCGAATATTGACCATAAGTTCAGCGAGCGGTTTGGGTTGCATTTTTTCAACTAAAAAGCGATCAGTGCTGAGTGTCGGGTCGGCATTGCCTACATCAATTTGCATTTGAAGCGTGGCTTTGTCAACTTCTAGCCTATCATTTAAAGCAATTGCCACAGCGCCGATCTCTGTCTTGTGAGCTATGTGTTGTGAGTTAAGTTTTAATGCAACGGGGAAGCCAAGCTGTTGTGCTGCTTTGGAAACATCGCGGGTATTGACTAGTTTGGATTCTGGAACATTGATACCAGCCGCGCCAAGTTCAGCTTTTGCCGCATGTTCATCTATTTGAACTAGGTCACTGGTGCAATCTAAGATGGTGAATTTTTTTGACACCTTATCTAATACAAAAGATCGCTGTGAGTGGTACCAAACGCAGGCACCAATAGCATTCACCGTTTCAATAATGCCTTGAGCAGGGGTAATGTTATTCTCTATGAGAAACTCACGTGTTTTCTGATCAATATTTTCTGATAGCGTACTGCACAGAATGCCGGGTATGTTTGTCTTTGACAGTGCATGAATAAATGATTGTGCGTCATTAAGGTAATAGGGCTTACTCTCATCGCAATCTGGCAGGGGATAGTCCTGCACGATAACGGCTAAGTCATAGTGATCTTCAAACGCTGCCTCGAATACCGCTGTAACTTTTTCTGGATTACCCCAAATTGGTGTTGTGTAGTCCAGAGGATTAGTGACGTTAGCAATTGCTGGTAACTTTTTAATCAAGTCTTTTTCGACCAGTAGAGTCGGCTGAGGGAATTCTAAATCTAGCTTTTCTGCAAAGTCAGCCAGCATAGTCGCACCACCACCAGAACAAGTGAAACCCATTAGTCGATTGCCTTTTGGTATGCCACTGATGCAAATAAGCTTAAGTGTTTCTAATAGTTGCGCTGGGTTTGTCACACTAATAATACTGAGTCGGTCAAACAGAGCCTGATAGAGTTCATTGGTACCTGAAAGTGAACCGGTATGGCTTATAGTTAATTGCCCACCAATCTTTGAGGTGCCCGTTTTAAGGACTACAATCGGTTTGTTTAGTTTGAGCGCTTTAAGTGCGATTCGGCTAAATGATTCGATATCTTTTAGTCCTTCAATGTGTAGCCCAATGGCACGAACTTCTTCTAGCTCGCACATGACGTCAATATAGTCTTCTAGTTGTAAAATAGACTGATTACCTGCTGACACCATATAAGCCAACGGCACTGAACGTTGGTTCATGGTTATGTCAGACGACAACATGCCACTTTGGGTGATGATAGCTGCACCATAACCGGGATTAAAGCCACCATGTGCAAAGGGCCAAAGCGCGACTCGATCCATGAAGTTAATAACGCCGTAACAGTTAGGTCCAACAATTGCCATGTCACCCGCGACTTCTACTAAAGCCTGATCAGACTCACCACCCTCCTTACCGTCAGAACCAAATCCTGCGGTATAGCAAACAACTCCCCCAGCACCATGCTCAGCAAGCCATCGAACTGTGTCGATGGCAGGTTGGGTGGGTATCGCAAGAAATACTGCATCAGGTACTTCTGGCAATAGTTCTATGCTTGAATAGCAAGGCAAGCCACACATAACGTTTCGCTTGAGGTTAACGGGCCAAATATTCCCAGAAAAGCCAATCCGTTGGCAGGACCTTAAGGCTGTTTCAGCATCAGCTCCACCAATAAAGGCAATGTGTCGTGGCTTTAGTAATCTCAGTAAGTTTTTTCGTTGATTCGGAGTCATGCGCCTAAAGGACGTAGAATTGAACGCGTAATTATATGGCGTTGAATTTCAGAGGTGCCGTCCCAGATACGTTCCAATCGAGAATCGCGCCACAGACGTTGAATGGGCATCTCTTCCATCAATCCCATACCACCATAAATCTGAACAGTGTCGTCAGCAACACGATTGAGCATTTCTGAACAATACACTTTGACCATGGCTGCGTCTGCATCTTGAAGAGTACCAGCATCGGCTTTTGCAACTGCATCCATTACCAATAGATCGGCAGTTTTAATACCAATTGCCATATCGGCTAGTTTGAAACCAGTTGCCTGGAATTGGCCAATCGGTTTGCCGAATTGCTTGCGATTTGCGGCCCAGTCGACTGCTAGATCATAGAGCCGTTCAGCTTTACCTGCGCAGGTGGCACCAACCCAGATACGCCCCATACCCAGCCACTTTCCAGATAATTCAAGACCTTTACCTTCCTCTCCAAGCATTTGATCAGGCCCTAAACGGACATTCGAAAAGAAAAGCTGGTAGTTATTATACCCACGATAACTCACGCAACGATTGCCTTCAGAAATGTCAAAGCCTTTGGTGCCAACATCGACTAAAAAGGCAGATACTCTTTTACGCGGGCCACGTGGAGTTTCGTCGATTCCAGTGGCTGCAAATACAATGGCAAAATCGGGCATGGTAGGCCCAGAAATAAAATGTTTCGAGCCGTTTAATATCCAGTCATCACCGTCGCGTTTAGCATTTGTCTTCATTGCCATGACGTCAGATCCGGCTTCAGGTTCAGTTAGTGCAAATAACTCTCTTTTCTTTGCCTGAACGCAAGGTGTCAGATAGCGCTCGATTTGATCACCCTGACAGGCCATGAGTAATTCTGTTGGTCTGCCAATCCATGAGTGAAGTGCATGGCTTGTTTTTCCGTACTCGCGTTCCACAACAGCCATATTCGTGTAGTCGAGTCCACCACCACCCACTGATTCTGGCAGATTAGCTGAATATAACCCGGCTTCGATTGATTGCTGTTCAATCTGTTGACCTAATTCTTTTGGAACATAACCGAGACGATCAACTTCCTCCTCATGAGGGTAAATTTCTTTTTCCATGAAAGCGCGAACGGTTTCAAGAATCATTTCATTTTCATGGCTTAGAACGATATCCATAATGGTCTCCAGGTTTAAGGTTTCTAATGGTTATAAGAGATTTTTACGCACCCCTTAAATTGAGGCGTTTACGAGCTTCTGCTGGTGTTACTGCTCTCGCACCCATACGCTCTATAATTCCCACGGCACGCTCCACTAACTGCCCATTTGATGCCAGTACGCCACGATCGAGATAAATATTATCTTCTAACCCTACTCGAACGTTTCCACCCATAGCAACCGATGCTGCCGCTATTGGCATTTGCATTTTAGAAATTCCAAAGCTGGTCCAGCTTGCATCGCTGGGTAAATGATCTTTCATCACTTTTAAAGTATCAACGGTATGATCAGCACCCCAGGGAATGCCCAGACATATTTGGAACATTGGTGGATCATCAATCAAACCTTCGGCAATCATTTGTCTAGCGAATCGAATGTGTCCGAGTTCAAATACTTCTAACTCCGGTTTAACTCCCCATTCTTTTGCTAATGCGGCCATTTTTCTTAGAGTTGGTGGTGTTGAAATATATATTTCTTCACCATTACCAAAATTTAAAGTGCCACAGTCAAGGCTGCAAATTTCGGGCAGTAATTCTTCAACATGGGCAAGTCTTTCCAGAGGACCGATCATGTCAGTACCTGGACCAGGCATTGACGGGTCAGCTTCGCTGGGCACCCAGTCACCACCCATGCCAGCAGTCAGGTTAATCACAATGTCAGTATCTGAACTGCGAATTCTGTCGACCACTTCGGCAAATAGCTTAGGATCACGAGAGCCTTTACCTGTTTCTGGATCGCGCACATGTATATGAGCAATAGCTGCACCTGCTTTTGCAGCCTCGATGGCGGCTTCAGCAATTTGTTTTGGGGTAACGGGCACGCCTGGGTGCTTGGCTGTTGTGTCACCCGCTCCAGTGACTGCACAAGTTACAATTACTTCATAGTTCATGTTTTCGCCTCTCCATTTGTTTAATGTCAGTTTGTGGGAAGATTAACCTTGAGTTTTCGATTAATCGACGAAACATCTTATAATTCGTCATATACTGGCGCTACTAAATTGAGGAGACTGCTGTTTTATGACAGAAAATAAAGTTGAAAAAATTGACCGCCAATTGTTGAAAGTCGCGTTTATCTTAATACCTCGTTTTAATATGATGACCTTAACCACTTTGATTGAGACACTTCGAGTGGCTAATTATCTGTCCCCAAAACCTCTCTATGATTGGCGTTATATTTCATTTGATGGTGCTATTGTAACGGCCAGTAATGGCCTAGCGGTTAAAGCAATGGTTTTGGATAATGACCCAGATGATTTTGATACAGTTTTCGTTGTCGGTAGCTGGGGCTGTGAACATTATAACAATTCTGAACTATTTAATTGGTTACGCTTGCTTAATCTAAAAGCTGTAAAAATTTGTGGTGTTGAGTTAGGTGTTTACACTTTAGCGAGAGCTAAATTGTTATCCCAAAAAGTAGCAACTACACATTGGTCTTGTATCGCAGGTTTTGCAGAACTATTTCCGACGGTAAAAATAAGCGAACAATTATATACGGTTGATAAAAACATTCTCACTTGTTCTGGTGGTACCGCCGGGATTGATCTCATGCTTTACTTGATTGGAGCACGTCATGGTGAGCACTTGAAGTCAGAAATAGCGGAACAGATACTTCATTTTCCAATTAGAGAAGGACACTCTGCGCAAAGGCATTCTTTGGGTACTTCGACTGAGTCTGTTCCAACGATTGTTTACACCGCCATTAAATTAGTTGAAAAAAATATAGCTGAGCCGCTTAAAGTGCCAGAAGTTGCCTACAATATTGGTATTTCGCAACGCAAACTTGAGCGCTATTTCAAGCGATACATGGGTTGTTCATTTGTTCAGTTTAGTCAGTTGTTGAGACTTCAGTATGCGCGTGTTCTACTTACTAGTACCCATATGACAGTGCGAGAAGCTTCTGTTGCTAGTGGTTTTAACTCGATGTCGCATTTTTCTTACGCTTTTTTAAAATGTTTTGGAAAATCACCAGGGCACTATCGTTATGCTTGGTCTGATACTGAAAATGCACCCTCTTGGCCAGGTACTTTATATTCATTTATTGAAACATCTCGTGTCAAAGCTATGAATAATTCTGATATTTCTGTGGGGGGTTCAAAATAACTCGATTTTTATTATGGGTGGTAAAATTTTGACGAAATATAGCTTATTTTGACGAAAAATCGACAAAATATACACCGCAGCAGTAATGTATAATAAATTTAAAAAATGGCCCTGTAATAAACGAACACGTTCGACAGATTGGCTTGAGATTAAGACTATATAAAAGCAGGGTCAACGAGGAAAATCATGACATTAACTCAGCAATTAATAAGTTATATCCGCAATAAACCAGTTAGCCAAAATGATTTGGATCGAGCGGCTGTTCTCACCTTGGATGCCATTGCGAATATGCTAGGTGGATGTAACAGCAAACCAGGTAGAAAATTATTGCAGTGGGGAGAGGGTCAAGGGCAGGATGCTGGGCGCAAAGCACTTATTGCTGGTGGACTAACGCACATTTTAGAAACTGACGATTTACATCGAGCTTCGGTCACTCATCCAGGATGCGTTGTGGTCCCCGCGGTATTTGCGTTAGCTGAACGCGAGGGAAGCAATGCTCATCAAATGCTCATGGCTATTCTTCATGGCTTCGAGTCGATGTGTCGGGTTGGCGCAGGTGTTGGTCCATCTCATTATCGTGTATGGCATAACACGGCTACCTGTGGTCCTTTTGGTTCTGCAATGGCAGCCGCCACATTACTTGATTTAAATGTAGACCAGACCATGCACGCTCTAGGCAATGCGGGTACACAATCATCTGGGTTGTGGGAGTTTATGGAGACGGGTGCGATGAGCAAACATCTTCATGCTGGACGAGCAGCTGAGGCTGGCGTAGTTGCCGCTGATCTAGCCAAGTTAGACTTTACTGGGCCACCTAAAATATTAGAGGGTGAAAAGGGATTCTTCGAGGCAACCTGTTTAGATGCAGAACCAGAAAAGGTAACCGAAAACCCTGATGCGCCTTGGCAACTGACTCAAACGTCAATAAAGCCTTGGCCTTGTTGTCGGCATACTCATCCTGCTATTGATGCAGCATTGGAGCTGCATGAGACGTTGGCGGGTCGTGATGTAGATTCAGTGCAAGTCGAAACCTATCAAGCAGCGATGGATGTTTGTGATCGACCTCAGCCAGACAGTGAGTACGCAGCTAAGTTTTCAATTTATCATTGCGTGGCAGCTGCTCTTGATGGGGGTGAGGTCGTTTTTGATTCCTTTACCGGGGCTAGTCGTGATCGATTGAGTGGGTTACGTGAAAAAACTACGGCTGTGGTGGCAGAGCCTTATGCCTCAAACTATCCTGTATATTGGGGTTCAGCAGTGACGGTGTTGACGACACAGGGAGACCGCCTCAATGCAAAAAGAACTTCAGCAAAAGGTGATCCAGAGTTCGCACTCAGTAATGAAGAAATGATTGTTAAAGCCAACATGCTATTAGCTCATGCCGGGTTCAATCAAGCTGATGCACAGCGTGTCATAGACGGCGTTCTGGGGCTGGCTAATGGCGGCAGTGGTTCACCTAACATCGTTAAGTTAGTTTTTCAGCATTTAAAATGAGTGTTACAAAATGTTGAAACCAATAGTCTATGTTGTTGAGGTCGTTTTTTTCAACGGCATAAATAGCCTGAGATTATTTTTGATGGCTAATTTTATAATAATTGATAGTAATAGGAGTCGCCATTGTGCCTGTCATCACAGTTCAACAAATTGCTGGTCGAAGCAAACAGCAAAAAACGGAAATAATGGAAAAAATAACCAAGGCTTTTGTCGATGTATATGATGTTCCTGCTGAAGGAGTGATGATTATTTTTCAAGACCTTCAAGATGAAGACTGGGGACGAAACGGTGTTTTGCACAGTGACCGTGATAATTGAGGGGGTTCAATAGGCTAACAGTTATTGGATTAGGTCATTGGTCTGTTGGTGTTTTAAAAACTATGACGTTTTGAAATACAAGTTTAAAGTGCCTTTTTTTTAACAGAGTTAATCAGTTGTGTTCGATCGAATCTATCTCTTTGGTGAGTGATATGTTTGCAGCTGGTATTATCTTTAGGTAGTCAAACGATCGCGAAAAAGGGGGATTATCCTGAGAATTTGAGTTTTTGGATGGCATTTTTTGAGGGTATTGGCCCAAGTCAGAGAGTTTAAATAGCGGATGGAAATTAAGGTAATGAACAATAAATCTCTAATGATGGGTGAAACCGCTTTTGCAGACGTGGGTGCTGGCTCTGTGGTCGTTCTGGTGCATGGGCTTGGGCTCAATCAGGCCATGTGGCAATGGCAACTGCCGGCGCTAAAAAAAGGTTATCGAGTTATTACCTATGATTTACTGGGCCATGGCGACAGTGCTAAGCCTAGCGGTCCTTACCATATGGTACAAATGGTCGACCAGTTATGTCAATTAATCGATGACTTAGGCATCAGCCGTTGTGCATTGATTGGGTTTTCGTTAGGTGGTCTTATCGTGCAAGCCTTTACATTGGCTCACCCAGATCGAATCTCGGCTCTGGCTATACTTCATGCGGCACATGGCAGAACGCCAGACCAGAGAGCCAGCATTTTACACAGAGTAGCGCAATGCCGAGTAGATGGGCCGGGTGCAACCGTATCCGATGCCCTTTCACGCTGGTTTTCGACCGAGTTTGCAAAAAAAAATATAACGGTTTTAGAGAAAATACGTTTGTGGGTGCTGGCTAATGACCCTTTGATTTATCCTGAACTGTATCAATTGTTAGCGGAAGCTGATATTGGTCTGGAAGATAGTGTTGCGTCGATCAAATGCCCTACACTAGTTATGACAGGTGATGAAGATTATGGTAATTCAGCCGAAATGGCTCAGAGAATTGCGTTCACTATTCCTAATGCTCAACTTGAAATTCTAAAGGGTCTTCGACACATGGCTCTAGCTGAAGATCCAGAGCAAGTGAATCGTTTGCTGACATGTTTTTTAGACGAGTTTACGGAATAACCAGAATTATAAAACAGAAGGCTAGTTCGTCTAAATGAAATTAATCCAGAGGAGTCGATCATGATGTTAAATGAAGGTATAGAAACGCTGGGAGGGCCAGTAATAATTAATGATCGAAAATTATCATTATCAAAAGCCGTACGTGCAGGAAACTTTATTTTTCTGACTGGGCAGATACCGATGATAAACGGTTTACCTATGACAGAAGGATCCATTGAGGCGCAAACACAAAACTGCATCGAACATATTCAGAAAACACTGACAGACTGTGGGTGTAATCTTTCCAATGTAGTCAAATCGATGGTTTGGCTCAAAGATCGAGCGGATTTCCCCGGATTTAACTTCACCTACAGCGAATATTTTAAAGATAATCAGCCTGCGCGTTCAGCGTTAGTGTCTGATTTTTTAGTTGATATAAAAGTCGAAATAGAGTGTGTTGCTTACATTACAGATTCATTTTATTCGGCAGAAAAGTGACGGTTAGACTAGGTGGCTTAGTCGATATAAAAGCAAAGAGTACAGAAATTAAATAAATTAATAGGAGAGGTTTATGTCAGAGCTTAAAAAATATCAGATGTATATCAATGGTCTATGGGTTGATGCAGAAGGGGGTAAAACCTTTGAGAGTATGAATCCTTCTACTGGAGAATCTTGGGCACTTATACCGGAAGCAAGTGCGAATGATGTTGATTGTGCTGTAAAGGCTGCTCATAAAGCTTTTACCAGTGGCCCGTGGAGTACAATGTTGCCAACTGAACGAGGTGAACTGCTGCATCGTGTTGGAGAAATTTTGGTAAAACACTCTGAAGCATTGGGTGAGGTTGAAAGTATTGATACCGGGAAGTTGTTAAAAGAAACACGATGGCAGGCATCGTATATTTCCAAATACTACAAATACTACGCAGGTTTGGCCGATAAGGTGCAGGGCGCTACGCTACCGATTGATAAACCCAATATGTTTGCTATGACAATACGTGAGCCGCTGGGGGTTGTTGCTGCCATCGTGCCGTGGAATTCACAGTTGTTCTTGACCGCACTAAAAGTTGCGCCTGCGCTGGCAACTGGAAATACAGTAGTGCTTAAAGCTTCAGAGCATGCATCTGCCCCAATGTTAGAGTTTGCGAAAATATTTGAAGAGGCTGGCGTACCACCTGGCGTTGTCAATATCGTTACCGGCTTCGGTGATCCTTGTGGAAAGGCATTGAGTTCACATCCGTTAATTGACCGAATTAGTTTTACGGGTGGGGGAGAGACCGCTCGACAAATTATTCATAATGCAGCATCCAATTTTGCAGAAGTATCGACAGAGCTTGGTGGCAAATCTCCAATGATTATTTTTGAAGATGCCAATATTGATAATGCAATTAATGGCATCCTGTTAAGTATTTTTAGTGCTAGTGGTCAAAGTTGTGTCGCGGGTTCTAGGCTTTTAATTCATGAAAAAATATATGATGAGGTTTTGCAGCGCGTCGCTAAACGAGTTGCTGAAATTAGGATTGGTGATCCATTTGATGATGACAGTCAGATGGGTCCCCTAGCAACCCGTGCTCAGGTAGCCAATATTGAGAACAGTGTGGCTAAGTCTATCGAAATGGGGGGTAGGCTTGTTTGTGGCGGGCGACGTCCTCCTCAGTTTGATAATGACAGCTTGTATTACGAACCAACGATTATAGAGTGTCCTGATATGACAATTGAAGTAGCCCACAAAGAAATGTTTGGTCCTGTTGTGAGTGTGTTGAAGTTTCGGGATGAACAAGAGGCAATAGAGATTGCGAACGATACAAATTATGGACTAGCCTCAGGCGTATTTACTACTGACATTGGCCGTGGTATCAGGATGAGCCAAGCTATTCGTGCGGGGATTGTCTGGGTCAATACTTACCGAGCTGTCTCACCAATGGCACCATTTGGCGGATTCAAACACAGTGGTCACGGCAGAGAGTCAGGTTTGGAGGCTGTCTACGACTATACTCGAGAGAAAACGGTGTGGATCAACACTTCTGTTGAACCGATTGACGATCCATTTAGGATGCAGTGAGCAGATAAGAGCTCACTCGGAAATTTCATGAAGGAGTACTTTGGTCAAGAGGCAAATCAATCCTAGATTAAATTCATCACCATTTTGTTAACTAGAATGGTGATTTTTTACTGGTTTATAGAATCTAACGGCTAAAGACTAATATGACGTTATCTCGATAGTCTCTACAATAGCTGTGCACGAGAAGTGTGTTGATAATTGAATTATCTTTGAATTTGAGCCTTTTACTGGAATTTTGCCGCATACCAACTAGCAAACGCTGATACATTGGGTTCCAGACCGACTGAGTAACGTCCTGGAAGAGTAAAGGCTGAATTTAAACCGAGTTGTTGGTTTTTAAGTGCAATACAATCTTCTCCAACAGCAGCATCAAAACGCTCATAGTAGAAGTTAACCTTTGTTTCAAAGTCGATTAAATCTATAGACTGTTGTGGAAAGCAAAGCGTCTGGTATACAACACATCGACGTGGGCCTAGGAGATAGGCTTAATAAATCCACATCGCTTCGTTGTTGCTGCAAAAGTCATATTAGGAAAAATCCAAGTATATCGGTTACCTTGGCTACTTCTGTTGCTTAGGCATGACTTTGTTCAGCTGTTAATAAACTACCATTACCATCTGTCTATTTGAACTGGCTAAAGTATGCACTCGTTGGTTATGTGATGCAGCAATTAGCTGACCGTCTATACTATATTTCAACAATGAAAAGGGCAGTGTATACGCGGCATTTACTATCACCTTCCAGTAAGCGTGTACCACGGTGTCGCCAGTCATTATTAAAAGCACGTAATTTTTTATTTTGATCGCAAGTAAGAATCAATGGAACATCCGCTATCTCCATAGTTTCATATAGACCTGGCTCTTTAAAAGCGATCAGCACGACCTAGGCTAAGCCATCCAGCATAAAATATGGTCTGTATTTCAGACTGGAGAACTTCATTACTAGATAACAGTTTTCGGTTAACGAACTAGCTTCTTCGATTGAGTGTTAAATTAATAATGCCTTCTGGTGGTTGTTTTGAACTCATGATTCCTACCGATTATCGAGGTAGTGGGGCAACAAACTAATCGATTACATTGTGCTCTCTATGAACACTGGACAAGCGATAAAACAGAGGTCATAGTAATAAGTAAATCTAATCTCTTGGTTGAGGCTCATGGCGCAGGCATTACCCCCCCTAAATTGGTTGCGCGCTTTTGAAAGTGCTGCAAGACACTTAAACTTTACGACGGCAGCTCGAGAAATAAACCTTACTCAGTCAGCCGTTAGCCAACATATCAGATCATTGGAAATGCGTCTTGGCGCGATTCTGTTTGTTCGCAAAGCGCGTGGTCTTGCAATAACTGATTCAGGACGTCAACTATTGGCTTCAGTAGCGCCAGCTTTGGCAGACTTAACGAAAGCGACTGCTATGTTTATGCCTCAGCGGACAGAAAATAGTTTAAAAGTGGCCTGTAGTTGGAGTTTTTCATTAGCTTGGTTGTCTTCTCGGCTCGGGCTGTTTCTATCATCTTTTCCCGGTGTTCGGGTGCAGATTGTCAGTACGTTATGGCCTGATGATAATAAACTGGTCGGTGCCGATATCGAAATTCGATATGGGTCAAAAGAGCTTGCTGGCGAAGGCGCTGAACTATTATTTAGCGATGAAGTTATTCCCGTTTGTGCGCCTCATAAATTACCGGATCATTCAACGATTGAGTCAATGTATCAAGGTGGGCTGATTCATACCGTTGGTTCTTCTGACACCTGGTATAGTTGGAGTGAGTCACTCGGTTTAAAACCACCAGAAGCCATATCGTGTTCGGTTGATTCATATTCCATTGCTCTGGAACTTGCCCGCAACGGAGTTGGTGTGGCTTTGGTTAGTCGAGTTATTGTTGAGGATAGTCTGCGGTCAGGAACTTTAGTGGTGCCAGTTAATTTAGCTGCACCGGCAATTGATAACCATTATTTGGCTGTCAACCCAAGAGAAGGTGGAACTCAAGTAGCAAATGATTTTGCTGACTGGCTGCGGCATGAGTTACAACGTAGATCTTAAGTCATAGCGATTAGAAAACAGGCTGATTTAAATTATTTATTGAATGTTAGAAATAGCCTTCTATGCAAAGACTTTACAATAGAAATTGAATCGATCCATACTGAATCATAAATATTTGCCTTAATGGGGTGTCCTTGGCTTTCATTTTGACATCACAAGCTATATTATCTCGCTCTTGCAATGGTGACCTGCTTTGGTCCCTTCGTGACGACTAATTGTTAACTCCGCCAGGCCTGGAAGGGAGCAACGGTAGCAGGGACGTCGGGTGCGAGGGTGTGCTGATTCAGGTCGCCTCCCAATTTCTCTTGTGGTGATAACCGATCGATATTTATGCCTCTATTTATGCTTAAGTTTCACTTCGATGCATAGATATGAATGTATAACATTAGCGCATAGGTTAAAGCCATGAGTTATCAAGTTCTAGCACGTAAATGGCGGCCTGCCAACTTTAAACAAATGGTAGGGCAGGAGCACGTACTGCAAGCCTTAGTCAATGCTATCGATAGCGACCGCTTACATCACGCCTATATGTTTACTGGCACACGTGGTGTTGGTAAAACGACAATTGCCCGCATATTTGCTAAGTCACTCAATTGTGATGTAGGCATCAGTTCTGAACCGTGTGGTCAATGTCCATCCTGTCTTGAAGTTGATGAAGGACGAAGTGTTGATTTAATCGAAATCGATGCGGCATCGCGAACGGGTGTGGACGATATGCGTGAATTGCTTGATAACGTGCAATATGCACCCACTCGAGGTCGCTTCAAGGTCTACCTGATAGACGAAGTCCACATGCTATCTAAGCATAGCTTTAATGCATTATTGAAAACACTTGAAGAACCCCCACCGCATGTCAAATTTTTGCTCGCTACAACCGACCCGCAAAAAGTACCGGTAACTGTGTTATCACGTTGTTTACAATTCAACCTTAAACGTATGTCGAAGCAACAAATTCAGGCTCATCTTCAGTTCTTATTGGGTGAAGAAAAAATAGAAACAGAAGCGGGTGCATTGGCTCTGATCTCTAGTGCTGCCGACGGCAGTATGCGAGACGGCTTAAGTCTGCTTGATCAGGCAATCGCTTTCGGTGCAGGATCTGTCCTTCAAGGTGCAGTTGAATCTATGCTGGGTGCCATTTCAAAAGATTACATCTTTAATTTGCTTAACGCCTTAGTTGAACAAAATGCCAGCGCTTTGATCGGTGAAGCTAGAAATATTATTGAGCGCAATCCAGATTATCAAAGAGTTTGTGCTGAAATGATTGCGTTATTGCAGCAAATTGCTTTATTTCAAAGTACGGCAGGCATCGCGCCAGAAGATGACTCTCTGGCAGAACACATTGCAGTATTATCAGGCAGGTTGTCAGCTGAAGAAATTCAACTGTACTATCAAATTGTGTTGCAGGGTCGCCAAGACCTGAATATTAGCCCCGATGAAGCCAGTGGATTTGAAATGTTAATGCTTCGTCTGTTGGCTTTTTCTCCTAATAATGAAGGCAGTAGTCTGCCTACTAATTCACCGACAGGGGAAAAAAAAAGCCTGTAATTCAGCCGTCTAGTCCCGCTGTAATAAGGGTCGATACGTTAGAAGTTAAACCTGAAGAGATTTTGTTAGTATCTGATCAGCTCGATAGTATTTTAATAAATGATACGACTTCACTTGATCCTAATCTCGAACCGCCATTACCCGCTAAAACATCTCATATTGAATCTGCACCGATTGACTCATTGCCCAATGAATTTCTGGCGGCTAACATTTTCGAGAGCGATGCTCGAAAAGATCAGGTTCAGCCTGACAAATTTCAACCACCACTCCCTTCAGAATATGAGCCCACGATAGAGCTAGCAGAATTAAATCATGGGACTCATGACGCAGCGCCCAAACCGACCCTTCCCCAAAGCTTTGATGATAAACCACCATTATCTCAGCTAAAAGAAATAGGGCAGTCAAAGCCAATTGCGACAGATGCCATTCACTGGACAGAATTATCATATGATTTAGGGCTACAAGGTTTTGCTCAGGCTATTGCGACTAATAGTGTTGTCGGTAATTATGAACAGAATCACTTGCAGTTGTTTTTGACCTCTGATTTTATGAAGTTTGTCAATTCGGAGAATCAAGATGAAATTTGTCAAGCGATAGCTTCCAAACTTGGGTTATCATTAATTCTTGATTTGCAAGTACAAGATAAGCTTGATGCTGAAACGCCAAGTGAAACCCGGTTGCGTAAACTGCGTGAACAACGGCAATTGGCAATCAATTCCATTAAGCAAGAACAGACAGTTAAAACATTACAGCGCGAATTGGGTGCCGAGTTAATTGAATCAAGCGTAAAATTAATAGATGAAAAGTAAGAAACGTGGTCGAATAATTGCAGTTTAAATAAACGTTAGAAAAATTCAAAATGAGGTAGTAAGATGAAAGGTGGGCTGGGTGATATGATGAAAAAAGCGCAGGAAATGCAGGAAAATATGCAAAAGGCGCAACAGGAATTAGCGGCAAAAGAAATTTCAGGTGAATCAGGCGGTGGTCTTGTTCAAATCACTATGCGGGGTACTCACGAAGTCAATTCAGTGCGTATTGATTCTAGTTTAATGGAAGAAGATAAAGACATGCTCGAAGACTTGATCGCAGCGGCGATGAACGACGCGGTCCATAAAGTGGCCAAAACAAATCAAGATTCAATGCAGGGCTTAACCGAAGGCCTCAATCTCCCACCTGGCTTTAAATTGCCGTTCTAGGTGAACTTATGTCCTCCTCTCCTTCACTAGAAGCGTTAATTAATGCCCTTAAATGTTTGCCAGGCGTCGGTCAGAAATCAGCTCAACGCATGGCTTTATACTTAATAGAGCGTGATCAAGAAGGCGCCAGAAGATTAGCTGATGCAACCTTGAATGCATTGGATAAAGTAGGCCATTGCCACCGCTGTCGTAACTTTGCTGATACTGACGTATGTGATATCTGTAACCGTCCTAGTCGAAATTCGAGCATTGTATGTGTCGTCGAAAGCCCTGCTGATGTGTTAGCCATCGAAGCGTCTGGGGCTTATCAAGGCGGTTATTTTGTATTGTTAGGTCGGTTGTCGCCGTTGGATGGGGTTGGCCCAGATCAGCTAGGCATTGAACAACTAGAGCAACGATTGCAGGAAGGAGGCGTAAGTGAAGTGATATTAGCAACGAGCGCGACAATAGAAGGAGATATTACCGCGCAATTTATTGCTGATGTGGCACACAAATATAACATCGAAACTAGCCGGTTAGCGCGCGGTATTCCTTTGGGTGGTGAGCTTGAATTTGTCGATAGTGGCACCTTGTCACGCGCGTTGTCAGGTCGGCAGCAATATGACTAAAGTATTACTTGAAACTAAGAAACACAATCGCGACTTAGGGAACAAATAATGAGTGAAACTATATTCAGTAAAATCATCAATCGAGAGTTATCCGCTGACATTGTCTATGAAGACGATGATATTCTTGCTTTTCGTGATATTAGCCCTCAGGCCCCTGTTCATGTTTTGGTGATTCCAAAAGTTAAGATTGCAACGGTAAATGATATCCAACCCGTTCACGCTGAATTGATTGGCAATATGGTGTTGGTGGCACAAAAGATCGCACGACAGGAGGGTATTGATGAGGATGGTTACCGGCTAGTAATAAATTGCAACCAACATGGTGGGCAGGAGGTTTACCATATACACCTTCACCTTATGGGTGGGCATCAGTTAGGTGGCCTTTCATAAGTTAAGCAAATGACTGACTTACTGATGTTGAGAGATGTTAAAGCTTTTCAACTAATCGAAGGTAGTTTTGATATCTACTGTTAGCTATGTCGTTTTGCGACACCGCATCAACGACGGCACATTTTGGTTCATTGATATGCCGGCAATTGGCAAATCGGCAACGGTTTGACATCTGATTGATCTCTCTAAATCCGGCGCTGACCGGCATTTTGTTGTCCAATACAGGGTTAAATCCACGCACCCCAGGAGTATCAATCAAGTGACCACTGTTTGGCAGATGATACAGGCGGCTAGTCCGGGTGGTATGTCTACCTTCCTCATTCGCTTCTGAAATCTCACATATTTTGACATCAATCTCAGGCAGTAGTGCCTTTGTAATGGAGGACTTACCTACGCCCGAAACACCGCTTAAAACTGAAGTATTGTTATCAAGTAAGGTGCGCAACGGCTCCATTCCATTAATGGACTTCACACTAGCAAGTAATACGGTGTAACCAAGGGGTTCATAGATTGCCTTAAGATCAAATGGATCGACAAACCCATCAGGCAGCATATCTGCTTTGTTTAAGACGATAACAACGTCAATATTTTGTTGCTCGGCAGATAATAGGTATTGATCGAGTAAAAATAAGTTCGGTGCGGGCTTAACTGCTAGACAAATCAACAGTTGACTGAGGTTTGCTGCGACTGATTTTAAATGCCCGAACCCATCAATTCTTTGCAACAGATTGTGTCTGGGCTGTATGGCGAGTAAGCGGAATTCTTTTTCTTTAATGCGTTCGTAAACAGCGATGTCACCACAAACGATTATGCCAATATTGGATTTTACGGCGCAAATATGGAGGCTGCCATCAGGAGACTCTACGACTATTTTACCACCATGGTGTGAAATCACCAGTCCATGCATATGATTTTGGTTGTCAGAATTGATGGCGTCTTGGGTTGCTTGAATTCGTTTTTTTTGATGGTGACTGAGTCTTCGTTTAGCCATCGATGTATCCAAAGGTCATGCCGTATAGGACCAAATAAACTATTGTCATATTAATGAAGTGTCGATTTTCGCAGCGCAAATAAAGTCATTGATAGATAAACCGTTAACAGAATGAGTAGTGAAGCTGAGAATGCAATGTCGATATGTCACCGTCATATCGGGGTGATGATCGTTTTGATGTGCTATCCAAGCACATGAATTAGCAAAAGCCATTGTTTGATAATAGTTTTTAAACTCAAAGTTTCGGGTGATGGTTTGGTTGGGACTGTCTAAAATCCAATCGTCATCAATTGCAGTTAGCCATTCAAAGGCTTCTTGCGAAGTCAGTTTCGGTGCTAGATCAGGATTGTTACTACATGTTTCGTTGATGATGTTACGCAATTTAAAAGCTCTGTTGCTAAAGTGTAAGGGTACTATAATGCATTGATTTAGTTTTCAGTTCAAAGTCGAGATATTTCATTTTAAAGAGAGCATGCTTAAACCAATCAAGCTAAATCTTGTTATAGTTTACCTCAAAATTTTAAAGCTAAAAGCACATTATGGAGTTGGTATGACAATTGATGAAAATAACTTGATATGGATCGATTTAGAAATGACTGGTCTTGAGCCTCAAACGGATCAAATTATAGAAATAGCTACTGTAGTAACGAATAAAAACTTGGAAATCTTAGCTCAGGGTCCTGTCATTGCAATTCAACAACCGTTTTCAGTGATGAATGCGATGGATGAATGGAATACGTCGCATCATGGCGATTCAGGATTAACGCAACGCGTCTTAAACAGTAAAGACACAATCGGTACTGCGGAGGAAGAAACTTTACATTTTTTGGCAAAATATGTAGTGCCAGGGAAGTCTCCAATGTGTGGTAACAGTATTTGTCAAGATAGGCGTTTCATGGCCCGTTTAATGCCCGAATTAGAGGGTTTTTTTCATTATAGGAATCTTGATGTTAGTACCCTTAAAGAGTTGGCGCGATTGTGGAAATCAGAAATAGTCTCAGGTTTTACTAAAAAAGGTGCTCACCTAGCCTTAGACGATATTTTAGAGTCAATAGAAGAACTGAAATATTACCGAGAGCATTTTATACAGAACTAGACTACAAATTTGTGGTGATTACTTTTAAAATGGAAAGTTGAGTTTAATTGGTGCGATGTTGAAATAAATACTCACTTTTATTTGAGTTACTTTTAGATAAGTGATTAACCAGTTTAAAGAAATTCATACAACAGCCGATGATTATTTGACTATATAACATTCACTATTAAACATTGGCTCAGGTAGAAATATGGATCTAGCTTCTCTTATAGGTATCATTTCTGGTGTAGGGCTCATCGTGTCTGCCATTATCTCTGGCGGAGATGTGCACAACTTTTTAAATATCCCCGGTATTATGATTGTGGTCGGGGGCACAATGGCTGCCACATTGCTGACCTTCCAATCGAATGATGTACTGACCGCTTTTAAAAGCGCTTATTTCGTTTTCACCTCACCCAAGCAAGACTCACAGGAATTGATTAATATGATGGTCAAGCTAGGAACTGTGAGTCGTAACAAAGGGCTGCTCAGTTTAATGGACGTTAAAACAAATTCGCCATTTTTGAAACGGGTTTGTACCTTGATTGCTGATTCGGCTGATGAGGAAACGTTGCGATCTGCGATGCGTACTGAAATTGACTCAATTCAAATGCGTCATTTCATAGTGCAAGACGTATTTAAGAAAATGGCCATGTACGCGCCTTCTTTTGGCATGTTAGGAACACTGATAGGGCTAATACAAATGCTGTCTTTACTCGCAAACCCTGAGACGTTGGGGCCTGCGATGGCGATTGCATTGCTCACCACTTTTTACGGTACTCTTTTAGCCACAGTAATATTTTTGCCGATCGCAGGCAAGTTAAGATCGAGGACTATGCTAGAGGTCATGAACTTTGAAATCATATTTCAGGGTGCTGTAAGTATTCTTCAGGATAATAACCCTCTCTCTGTTTATGAAAAGCTCTCATCATTTGTGCCGGCTAAAAAGCGTAAACCAATGCAACGATTGAAGGATCGAACCTAACATGTCAACAAAATCCTTTATGCAAATAATTGATACAGATGACAGTGCGCGAGCTTGGATTGTTACCTTTGCTGACATGATGACATTGATACTGGTTTTTTTTATCCTGCTATATACCTTGGCAGATTATGAAGATGCCGCTTATAGAAAGTTGGTCGCTAGCGTTCAAGTGCTGGATGGTGATGGTAATCAAATAAGTGTCATTGACTATGCAACTAAAAATGGCCGAAATCCGGAACCTCTCAAACCAATAGAGGAAATGCTTGGATTAAACCCGACTGAACAAGTGATCGAAAATCTACGGCCAGCGATTGTCGAGGAACTAGAGAGTATGATTGGTAATACTGACTTATCCGACAGTGTTGACCTAGCTTTCAATGCGGATAAGGTAATGCTGCAAATTGACGGTCGATACCTGTTTCCATCTGGTAAAGCTGAGTTGAAAGACGGGGGTAGGGTTATCTTCTCGAACTTGGGTTATTTGTTTAGCCAATACGCAGATTATAAAATCGCAATTCGTGGGCATACTGATAACCTTACTATAGGGACGACACAGTTCCCCTCTAATTGGGAACTTTCTGCCATAAGAGCAACTACCGTGCTGCGTTATTTTATTGGTTTAGGGATTGACCCAGAAAGAATGACGGCAACAGGGTATGCCGATTTTATTCCATTAGTAGATAACGATACTATGGAGAATAGAGCTAAAAACCGAAGAGTTGAGTTTGTCTTAGAAAAAGAAAAAGATCGCTATCCCAAGATTTAATATGATTGTTGGTGGTCTTGATTAGATATTTAAATTGTATTTTTTACCTATCAATTGATATTCCTAATTATTGAATTCATTGTTTTAGATGTTATTTTAGCGGGTTAAACTCTCTTTTTTAATGATGACAGAGGTTAATGTGAAAATGTTGGGATTAACAACGCTTTTTTAACCAAGTTCAGCCTCAAGTAAAAGATTCTTGTATAAAACTAGTTCGATTGTCATAAAGTAAAATTGGTGTGATTACGGTTATTGGCAGGAATCTTAATCTGTATTTTTTTAATACAGTTTGAAGTTAAAATAGTAGTGAAAAAATCGTATACGTTACATGGTCAGATCTGGATTTAGATTGATTTTTTAACGTAATTCGGCCATTATTCTTTGATAATCAGCCAAGTCATTTAAATCAGCTGAAAAATTGTTCACAGTCTATCAATTTGGAACTCACCTTGATTAAACAACGTACCTTAAAGAATGTTATTCGCGCAATGGGTGTAGGGTTGCATACAGGAAAAAAAGTCTACTTGACCCTTCGTCCTGCCGCAATTGACTCAGGCATTAGATTTCGACGAATTGACCTTGAAGATCCCGTAGAAATATTGGCGCGTCCAGAAAAGGTTGGTGATACCAACCTGTCAACCACCTTAGTTGATGAGGGTGTTCGGATTTCGACAGTAGAACATTTGTTATCCGCAATTGCGGGTCTTGGAATTGATAACGCTTATATAGACTTAAGTGCCGATGAAGTTCCCATTATGGATGGTAGTGCTGGTCCATTTGTTTTTTTAATTCAGTCAGCCGGCATTGTTGAACAAAATAAAGCCAAACGTTTCATTCGTATTAAGAAAACGGTCAGAGTCGAAGACGGTGATAAATGGGTAGAGTTTAACCCATTCAATGGCTTTAAGGTCAGCTTTGAAATTGACTTTGACCATCCACTATTTACACAGCAAAAACAAACTTGTAGCATCAATTTCTCAACGACTTCTTTTGTTAAAGAGGTTAGCAGGGCACGTACATTTGGCTTTCAGAAGGATATTGAGTATTTACGTTCTAATAATTTAGCATTAGGCGGTAGCCAAGATAATGCCATCGTCTTAGATGACTACCGAGTGCTCAACGAAGATGGTTTGAGATACGATAATGAATTTGTAAAACATAAAATCCTTGACTCAATTGGTGATCTTTATTTGTTAGGTCATAGCTTAATTGGTTCCTTTTCAGGCTATAAATCTGGACATGCTCTGAATAACAAGTTATTGCTCGCCTTGTTAGAGGATAAAGAAGCTTGGGAGGAAGTAACCTTTGATGATGCTTCTTCGGCTCCTATTTCATATGCTCAGCCTGTGGAAGCGAACTAGGTTTGTTATGAACATTCTTTTTTTGTCATCTAAAAAAGGCAGGATTGTCAGTATTAATTTGGCTAATGTCTTTCATGCTTTTTTGTTGGCAGTGATCGTTTTAGGCTTGCTTTTTGGTGCAGGTTATTGGGGTTTTACTCTAAATCCACCCCAGAATAACCAAGCATTGATTGATGGTTGGAAGCAACAAATACACCAACACAAAGTAGGCCTTAAGCACTTAGCTCAAGAGTCAGAGGCTAATCTTGATGCTATGTCTTCCAGACTTGGTTTACTTCAAGCGCATGTCATGCGACTTGACGCGCTAGGTCGAAAGCTAACGCATATGGCAAGTATTGATGATGATGAATTCGATTTTAACAATATTCCAGCAATCGGTGGACCTGAAGAGTTTGCTGAGCCAAAATCATCAGAAATTTCGGAGTTATCATTGGCAATTCACCAGCTAGGACTCAATCTAGACAATCAAGAGAATCAACTAGAAGTGCTTGAGGATATAGTTATGAATGAGAATTTGCAAAAAGAAGTTCAACCTAGCGGACGTCCGATTTTAAAGGGCTGGCTATCTTCTTACTATGGCATGAGAACTCACCCTCTGAGTGGTAAAAAGGAAATGCACAAAGGCATAGATTTTGCTGGAAAAATGGGTGGCGAAGTTATTGCTGTAGCGAAAGGCGTTGTGATTTATGTTGGTAAACACTACGGCTATGGCCATGTGATTGATATTGCTCACGGTAACGGATTTTCTACTCGATATGCCCATAATTCAAAAATTTTGGTGTCGGTTGGCGACACTGTCGAAAAAGGTTTTCAAATCGCTAAAATAGGTTCTTCTGGCCGCTCAACAGGGCCACATGTACATTTTGAAGTGTTAAAGAATGGCAAGCAAGTTAATCCCGTCAAGTTTATAAACGCATCGAATTAGTTTTGCGCTTAAATAATAAAACCGCGCTTGCTATCTTAAAATAGCATTCACCTAACTTAACCCCGACTGTAGAATTTCCCAATCTAATGTTGTCAAAATTATCAAGAAAAATATTCGGTAGCCGTAACGATCGAACTATTAAAAGCTTAAATCAACGCGTTAATAAAATAAATCAGTTAGAAGCTGATATAAAAGCGTTAGATGATGAACAGCTAACCCAAAAAACAGTCGAGTTCCGCCAGAGAATTGAAGCAGGCGAAACCCTCGATCAATTACTTGAAGAAGCTTTTGCTGTTTGTCGAGAAGCTTCCTCACGCGTTTTGGGCATGCGTCATTATGATGTCCAATGTGTCGGTGCGATGATTTTGAATCAAAATCAAATTACCGAAATGCGCACGGGTGAAGGTAAAACATTGGTTGCAACACTGGCTGCTTATTTAAATTCGCTCGGTGGCAAAGGTGTTCATATCGTTACTGTGAATGATTATCTTGCAGAACGTGATTCAGCCTGGATGGGGCGCCTCTATAGTTTTTTGGGTCTCAGTGTTGGTGTTGTATTGAGTGAAATGGATTACGATGCCAAACGTTCAGCCTATCAGGCTGATATCACCTATGGCACGAATAATCAGTTTGGTTTTGATTATATGCATGACAATCTCAGCTTTACGCTTGAGGATCGAGTTCAGCGTGAACTCAACTTTGCAATCATTGACGAAGTTGACTCAATATTGATTGATGAGGCCAGGACACCCTTGATTATTTCAGGACAGGCCAGCGATAGCTCAGAACTTTATACTCGAATCAATACCATTATTCCAAATCTAACTAAAGTAGAGGAAGAGAATGGACCTGGTGACTACACAATTGATGAAAAGTCTAAGCAAGTATTTTTAACCGAAGCAGGACATGATTCTGCCGAATTGTTAATGGTAAAAGCTGGATTGTTAGCTGAGGGTGAAAGTTTATACGATGCTGCCAATATCACTTTGGTTCACCATCTTAATGCTGGACTTCGAGCCCATGCTATCTTTGTAACAGACGTTGATTACATTATAAAAGATGGTCAGGTAGTTATTGTAGATGAATTTACTGGACGTACGATGTCTGGACGTCGATGGTCAGAAGGACTGCATCAAGCAATTGAAGCCAAAGAAAACGTCAATATTCAAAACGAAAATCAAACGATTGCTTCAATTACTTTTCAAAATTATTTTCGTCTTTACGATAAATTATCAGGCATGACGGGCACGGCTGACACAGAAGCTTTTGAATTTCAGCAAATCTATGGACTCGAAGTCGTTGTTGTACCTACCAATAAAAGTATGGTGCGAAAAGATATGGGAGACTTGATTTATTTAACAGCTAGAGAAAAGTATGACTCTATTATTGAAGATATTAAAGAATGCACTAAAAAGAACCAGCCCGTTTTAGTTGGCACAACCTCAGTAGAAACTTCCGAATACTTGTCTGATTTGCTCCAAAAAGAAAAAATTGACCACGAAATTTTAAACGCTAAGCAACATCAACGAGAAGCTGGAATTATCGCTGATGCCGGTCTTCCTGGTCAGGTTACAATTGCAACTAATATGGCTGGACGAGGCACAGATATTGTTCTTGGGGGTAATATCGAAGCTCACTTGAGTGAAATCGCAGAAGAAGATACTGAAAAGCGTGAACAATTAAACGAACAATGGCATTCACGTCATGCAGAAGTCATTGCAGCAGGTGGTTTACATATCATCGGAACAGAGCGGCATGAGTCTAGACGAATTGATAACCAACTACGTGGGCGTTCAGGCCGGCAAGGTGACCCAGGCTCTACTCGATTTTATTTGTCTATGGAAGACACTTTAATGCGCATATTTGCTTCTGAAAAAGTAGCGGGTTTAATGCAAAAATTAGGTATGGAAGACGGCGAAGCAATTGAGCATCCGTGGGTTAGTAAAGCCATAGAAAATGCACAGCGTAAGGTCGAAGCCCATAACTTTGATATTCGAAAGCAACTACTTCAGTACGATGATGTCGCAAACGATCAGCGTAAGGTGGTCTACCAACAAAGAGACGATTTACTCCAGGCTGAGAATATAGACGAAGCAATTAATTTTATGCGTTTGGATGTTATTGAAGGTGTCTTTCGAACCCATATAGCCCCCAATTCAATCGATGAGCAGTGGAAAATAGCTGATTTGGAGTTGTCGTTAAAAAATGAATTTGGCCTGGAGTTACCGATACAAAATTGGTTTGATGAAGACGAACAAATTACTGATACTATTATCTTTGATCGAATAATCGAGCATATGGAACAGGCCTATAGCGATAAGGTTAACGGCTTGGGCGAGGGTGTCTTTACTCGATATGAAAAAGAGCTTGTGTTGCATTTAACTGATCGTCAATGGAAAGAGCACTTAGCGGCGATGGATTATTTACGACAAGGAATCGGGTTACGAGGCTATGCACAGAAAAATCCAGTTCAGGAATATAAGCGTGAGTCTTTTGAGATGTTCACGGATATGCTTGATAATATTAAATATGAAGCAGTGCAGTATTTGACTCAAGTACAAATAAAAAGTGAGTCTGAAGTTGAGGCTTTAGAAAATCGCTCTACCGAAGATGAAAATATCAAAATGGAGCACGCTTCAGCTAACAGTCTGTTAAGTAGTAAAAATGAATCTCCAGAAGATGAGCATCAACCCTATATTAGAAAAGAAAAGAAAATAGGTCGAAATGAGCCCTGTTGGTGTGACTCAGGGAAAAAGTTTAAACAATGTCACGGTAAACTAACTTAAATTGGGTCAAATATGGCTGTTGGACTAAAACAACCAGGTAAGTTATTACCTGTGCTTGGTGTGCGCCTCAGTGCTACTCATAGTGGCATAAAGTCTAATTTAGACATCACAGACTTAGTATTAGTTGAGATTTCTGATTCAGCTAATTTGTCAGCTACTTTCACTACTAATAAATTTTGTGCTGCCCCAGTAACTGTTGCTAAAGAACACTTAGCAAAACAAACGTCAATTCGTTATTTACTAATTAATTCAGGCAACGCCAATGCTGGAACAGGTGAGCAAGGTTATGTAGACGCAATTGCATGTTGTCAGGCCGTAGCGGAACGGGCTCCAAGCTTATCAGTTGATAAAGTGTTGCCGTTTTCAACTGGCGTTATTGCCGCTAAGCTGCCCGCTGATCAGATCTGTAAGTCCATACCTCGCTTGTTTGATTCGCTTGACGAGGACAAATGGCTGGAGGCCGCTCAAGGCATAATGACAACCGATACTTTCCCTAAAGCGATTTCTGAGCAAGTCGTTGTTTCAGGGGAAACCGTTACCATAACGGGTATCACAAAAGGCTCTGGTATGATTAAGCCAGATATGGCGACTATGCTGGCTTATGTTGCTACTGACGCAAAAATCGAAAAATCATTGCTTGATGCTTTAATTAAGAAAGCTGTGGCCTGCTCCTTTAATTCAATTACTGTCGATGGAGACACATCGACCAACGACGCCTGTATTTTGATTGCAACAGGGCAGGCTAATGTTGAAATTAATTCTGAATCTAGCCACTTTATCGAAGCGTTAATTCGTGTATTTAAATATTTAGCTCAGTCTATTATACGTGACGCAGAAGGTGCCACTAAGTTTGTTGAAATCGAAGTGAAAAATGCATTAACAATAGATGATGCAAAAGAAGTTGGCTACACCGTTGCGCATTCACCTTTGGTCAAAACGGCCTTATTTGCTTCAGACGCTAATTGGGGTCGAATTCTTGCTGCAGTAGGGCGTGCTAAGATCGAAGCATTGGACGTATCTTGTGTTGATTTGTATCTTGGTGGTACTTGCCTAGTTAAAAAAGGCATACCTGATGGTGAATATCGGGAAGCGCTAGGTCAACTCGAGATGAGTAAAGAAGAAATAAAAATCACAGTTGATTTGAATCAAGGGCAATGTAATGCCTCTATCTGGACTTCTGATTTGTCTTATGACTATGTTAAAATAAACGCAGAATATCGAAGTTAAGCTCAATTAGGAGTGAGAAAGAAGAGCCTCAATGTGATCAGTGAGAGCGTCAAACTCTATACTAATGAATTTTAAAATTGAAGTTACAGTGAGCAACGGGTAAGTGAAAAAGTCACGTCATCTTTTACCTGTGAAGGAAGGCCGTCAATTGGCAAAGGGTTTAGAAATCTGACAGAGTAGCGATGTTTACCTGCACTTACTTCTGGGTAAATACCTTCACTTGCAGGAATACTGATCCGAAGAAGTTGATTAGATTGTTGGGAATCTAACGTTTGGTGAAAAAAGCCATTTTCAGCAACCACTTTTTCTGAGGTCGCACTGTCTCTGATGACGCTCAGCACTAGCTCGATAACTGTTTCAAGCTGCAAGTAAGGACCAGCCCATCGCTCAAGATCTTTTAGTTTTTTGTTATGATCCTGATTCAACCAAAAATGAAGTTCTGGTAGGTCAAAATCACAACTGCCTCCGGGAATAGATGTGCGTTGCTTTATGGATAACAAAAAGTCATTACGCTTAAGGTGTTCCCCCAATTTTCCATTTAATTGATGTAGGCCTTCGAGTGCTTGCTTTTGCCTATTTAAGATGAGGGATAATTTAGATTTGTCGACTTCCTTATGCTCAGATAGCGATTTCAAAGCACTATGTTGACGTTCTAATTCCTTCATTAACTCTTGTTTTAGATCACCTCGTTCTAACAGTGAAGTTATCTCAAGTACGCCTACCAAGGCAGAATAGGCACTCCAGTTACCCTTTAACGAACTAAAGTAATGAAATCGCTTCATTAATGTCTCAATACGTAAGCACATACGAATTCGTTCATTGAGAGGCTGTTCAAAAATAATATGTTTTGATGGCATTAAAAAGTACTATGTAATGTAGTTTAATTATAACGAATAAAAATTAAAATTACGCGGTCAGTTTTAACTCAACACTCACCTACCAGTGATAGTTTTTATTTTGACAAAACGCTAATCATATAAAGGCTGTAGTGAAATTTTTTAAGGATTCGAGAGTGCTAAATATTTTTGATGTAATGAATAGATCTGATCATTCAAATCCTCGTCGTTATTATTATGAATAATGTCATCCGCATGTTGAATACGTTTTTGGTTTGACCATTGACGATCAATCATTTTTTGTGCAAGAACCGCATCAATTTTGTCACGAAGGATTAATCTCTCGATTTGGGTGCTAGCAACACAATCAACAACTAATACACGGTCAACGAGCTGCCTAAAATTGGTCTCAAAAAGGAGTGGAATAACAACCACGATATACTCCTTCTGATAATACTGTGAAATTTGATTTTGAGTTTGTTCAAATATAATGGGGTGGAGTTCCGATTCAAGCCATTGCTTAGCTGCAATATCATTAAATACGAGTTGTCTCAGTTTACGCCGATCAATCTGAGAATCATTTTGCACTATGTGGGTCCCAAAGTAATTTACTATTGCTAAATAGCCCGATTGGCCTGGTTCAAGCGTTTTTCGACTGATGGTGTCAGTATCAATAATTGGTGTTTCCAATTGACTAAATAAATCACTTATTTTAGTTTTACCTGATGCTATTCCACCTGTAAGTCCTATTATTAACATAAATTCTAAAATATATTAAGGTAAGTATTGAGCAATAGAGGCCCAAAGATAAAGCTAATCCATCCAGCTGAAGCAAGATAGGGACCGAACGGAATTTCGGTATTGCGTTCTGTTTTGCTGAGCACGATCATCAAAATACCAATGAAGGCAGCAACTAGAGAGGATGTTAGTACAATAACAAAAAGCATTTTCCACCCACACCAAGCACCGAGAGCAGCGAGTAATTTAAAGTCACCATGACCCATGCCCTCTTTTCCAGTGACTAATTTGAAAAGTATAAATACACTCCATAGACAGAGGTAGCCAGCAATAGCACCAATAACACTTGTTTCTAAATCAATAAAAACATTGAAGAAAGAGAGTAGGATACCGAACCACATTAAAGGTAAAGTAATATTATCCGGGAGTAATTTGTGGCTTAAATCGATGCCGCTAGCAGCAATTAAACACCAACTAAAGAATAATCCAGCGAGTGTTTGGAAACTTACCCCAAAATGCCAACCAATGACTAGCGAAATGATTCCAGTTAATAATTCAATCAGAGGGTACTGTATGGAGATGGACGTCTTACAGGCCTTACATTTACCTTTAAGTGCCAGATAACTGAGGATTGGTATGTTTTCCAAAGCACTAATGGCATGACCACATTTACTACAACGTGAACGAGGAATAATCAGGTTTAAATTTTCACCTCTGTTTTCTAAAGGTTGTTCTAAAAAATCAAGACAGTCAGAACGCCATTCGCGTTGCATCATAATCGGTAGTCTGTAAATCACGACATTTAAAAAGCTACCGATAAGCAAGCCTAGTATAAAAATTGACGTAAGATAGGCAGTTATGTGTAACTGAAAAAATAAAACAAGATCTGTAATCAATTCAATAAACCCCTAGACAACTGACCCAAGTTTGAAGATAGGCAAGTACATCGCGATGATTAATCCGCCGACTAGAATACCTAGTACAGCCATTATGATTGGCTCCAATAATGAAGTAAGTGCGTCAACTGCATCATCTACTTCATTTTCGTAAAAGTCAGCTACTTTACCTAGCATCCGATCGAGTGACCCAGCTTCTTCGCCAATTGAAATCATTTGAATCGCCATGTTAGGAAACAACCCCGTATTTCGCATCGAGGTCTGCAACTGTGTACCCTGTGAAACTTCGTTTCTAATTTTCATACTGGCATTGTAGTAGATGATATTTCCAGTTGCACCTGCCACAGAGTTCATCGCTTCAACAAGTGGCACCCCGGCTGCTGACATGGTTTCCAGGGTGCGTGCAAACCTAGCTATTGCTGACTTCGTCATAATTCCTCCAATTACGGGAGCCCTTAATGCGATCTGGTCAAAAGCCTTCTGTAGCTTTGGTGATGTTTTTTTGATTTTTAACAGCATGTAAAAAAAACCAAATATTCCACCTATTATGACCCACCACCAAACTTGCATAAACTCTGATAAATGGATAACAAACTGTGTCAAGGCGGGGAGGTCTGCACCAAAAGATTCGAATAGCTCTTCAAATTGAGGAACAACAAAAACTAACAGAATGACAGTAACAATAAAGGCGACTAACAATACCGCAATTGGATAAAATAAGGCTTTTTTAACCTTAGCCTTTAATGCTTCAGTTTTTTCTTTGTAAGTAGCAAGTTTATCGAGCATAGTTTCTAAGGCCCCAGACTGCTCTCCAGCGGATACTAAGTTGACAAATAAGGCGTCGAAATATAAGGGTTGTTTGGCTAATGCATCGGCAAAAGATACGCCACCTTCAACATCTGATTTGATACTAAAGATCATTTTTCTAACTGATTTATTATCACTACCTTCACCAATAATTTCGAATGATTGAACTAAGGGTACGCCTGCCTGCATCATAGTAGCAACTTGACGGGCAAATATAGCGATATCTGAGGGTTTTATTTTGGTTTCACCGCTAAATAACGGTTTTGATTTTTTGCGCACCCTAATTGGGTTGATGCCTTGCTTGCGTAGTTCATTTTTAGCCAGAGTCTCACTCAATGCATCGATTTCACCGTTTACTTTTGTGCCAGCCCGACTCCTACCTTCATAGGAAAATTCGATTTTATTTATTGGTTTCTTTACCATTGTTCTAATCTAATCTAATCCCTGGTTACTCGGTTTGCTTCTCCAAGACTAATTAACCCAGCCATAATCTTTTTAAGTGCTGAACGACGCAAGTCAGCAATGCCTTCTTTTCTTGCCTGATCAGCAATATCAAGGGAGTTAGCGCCATTCATAATCAGTCGAATCATCTCTTCTGATATTGTCATTACTTGGTAGATACCTATTCGACCTTTGTACCCGTTAGAGCAGTGTTCACAACCGACAGCTTTATATATCTTAGGTGATCGTGTTAAATCTTCTTCTGTAAATCCTTCACTTAACAATACATCGTTTGGTAAGTCATCAATGGCTTTGCAATGTTTGCAAAGTCGCCTCCCAAGTCGCTGTGCAATAATTAAATTAACTGAGGTAGCAATGTTAAATGCAGGGACACCCATGTTCATCAAACGGGTCAAAGTTTGGGGTGCGTCTTTAGTGTGAAGAGTTGAAAGGACTAAGTGCCCCGTCTGCGCGGCCTTGATTGCAATGCTAGCAGTTTCCAAATCACGAATTTCACCAACCATAATGACATCTGGATCTTGCCTCAAAAATGATTTCAATACCTCAGCGAAACTAAGTCCAACCTTATCATTTACATTAACTTGGTTAACGCCCTCAAGGTTAATTTCAGCTGGATCCTCCACTGTAGAAATATTGGTTTCGGATACGTTTAAGATATTTAAACCCGTATATAAAGAAACGGTCTTGCCACTACCGGTGGGGCCAGTAACTAAGATCATGCCATATGGACTTGAAAGAGCATCCATATAGATCTTTTTTTGATCAGGCTCATAACCTAAAGTATCTATACCCAGCTGGGCACTCGAAGGATCTAATATGCGTAAAACTACTTTTTCACCAAATAATGTTGGGCAGGTATTAACCCGGAAATCAATGGCTCTATTTAATGACAGCCTGAGCTTAATTCGTCCATCCTGTGGGACACGCTTTTCAGATATATCCATCCGTGACATCACCTTTACGCGTGCAGTTAACTTTGCTGCAATAGTAATCGGTGGAGAAGCAACCTCAGACAAAATACCATCAATTCGATATCGAATTCGGTATCGTTTTTCATAGGGTTCAAAATGAATGTCTGATGCACCTCTGTTGATAGCATCAACCAAAATTTTATTCACATACTTGACTACAGGTGCATCTTCTATATCTGCCTTAGTGATTGATTCCTGAGCTTTCTCTTCTGCAATATTTAGGTTTTCTAGGTCATCGTCTAGCATGCTTTCCATACTAGAATCCATGGAACTCAATAATTTTTCAATAAAGTTATTGAGTTGATCTTGTTGAACCAAAATAGCTTCAGTCATTAAACCAGTATTAAATTTGAATTCATCCAGTGCTTGGGTATTGGTCGGATTTGAAATCGCAACAAACAAACGGTTGCCTCTCTTAAATAGGGGGATGGCATTCAGCTTTTTTATGAGCTTTTCATCGACCAAGGTTATTGCTGTATGGTCAATATCCATTACTGATAAGTCAAATACGGGTAAGCCGAACTCTTGCGATGATATCATCGCAAGAGTTGCAGGGAGGACAACTTTATCTCTAAATAGATAGTCAGCAAGGGAAATGTTCTCTTGACTGGATTTTTGAAGAGCCTCTATGGCTGAAGCCTCATCGAGATGATTATTGAGTATCAGTTTTCTGGCAATTCCACTCAGATTCATGTTAATTTTGACCATACGAGTTCAATTATGACTTATTCGAATAAGATTTTTCAATCCTGAGTATGTTGTAAACGGGTAAATATTTTCTATAAATTTCGGATTCTGAGATGTTTGGGAGAAAAAATAAAACTTGCGCTTCAATAATCGCATGACTTTATCTTACAACCCTTCGAAAATAAAAAGACGTTGATTATGAAACCAACGCCTTTTAATAAGTGGAGGTTTTTTTAACTTATTTTAGCAATTAATACTTCGTCCAACTTCAGAACAACCTGTTCCAGTCATTGCCCAGTCCATAGCTCCGGAAACAAGCGTAGGAGTAAGAACTAATACCATATCTGCTGGAGCAGTAGTTTGACCTTCAGTACTAATGGTAATAACCCCGTTAGCACCAGTAGATAACGAATTGATGTAATTAATCGTACCCGCTGCAGCTATATCAGTCGGAATTCCATTGCTACCAGCGGTACAGTTTGTGAAGGCACCATTTTCTTGATAACAAAGTGAAATAGTGGTTTTCCATGTACTGGCTCCTGCCAGTGCTCCAGCTACTTTAGTACGCTGCGTATAATCAGCATATTGTGGAATCGCGATTGCTGCCAAAATACCGATGATAGCTACAACGATCATTAACTCGATTAATGTAAAACCTGCTTGTGCTTTCTTCATTTTTAGTGCCTCTTGTTATTAATAGCTTAAATTCCGATTAGAAATCGAACTGTGCCGTTTCATGGTATTAACAAAGCAAGGCGGATGCCAAGTTTTCATTATCTTTTAAAAGTCATATAAAACATTGATTTAGGTTTTATTGGAGCGAACTGGATATGGTCAGTATTTAAAACTAATTGACAACTTTGTCAGATTTTAACAATTATTGTCATAGTTTGTTAAGTTCCAGCTTTTCCATTTTATACCTTAGCTGGCGGAGGGTGATGCCAAGGTCACGGGCAGTTGCGGATTGATTCCATCGGTTTTGAGTTAATGCCTGTACTATTTTTTCTTTCCCTATCGATTGAATCATTTCTCCTAAATTATTAATGGCTGTTTCAATCGTAGGTGGCGTCTCCGGCAGTTGTAAATCATCGACGCTAATAGTGTCTCCGTCACTCAGCACGGTGGCTCGCTCCAAGATGTTTTCTAGCTCTCTCACATTTCCGGGAAAACTGTAATTACGTAATGCTTCCATGGCTTTTGAATCCAGCTTTAATTGGCAGTTATTTTCCAGATAGTGTTTTTCCAGGATATGTCGGGTGAGTGGCTCAATATCAGATTGTCTCTGAGAAAGGGTGGGTATTGATACACCGATGACATTGATGCGGTAATACAAATCCTGTCTAAAAGTACCTTGTTTCACCATGCTTTCAAGATCTTTGTGGGAGGCACTGATAATCCTGACGTTGGTGACTTCTTCTTGTTGGCTGCCGACAGGACGGATGGTTTTTTCCTGAATAACACGTAATAGTTTGACCTGCATCGATAATGCCAGATCGGCTATTTCATCAAGGAATAGGGTGCCGCCATGAGCGGCTTTAAACAGGCCTGCATTATCGCTCACAGCACCTGTGAAGCTACCTTTGATATGTCCAAAAAATTCACTCTCCATCAGTTCTGATGGTATTGCGCCACAGTTGACGGCGATAAAAGGTGCGTCAGAACGGGAGCCTTGTAAGTGAATTTGACGCGCTACCAGCTCTTTGCCAGTACCTGATTGGCCTTGAATAAAAACGGGGGCCTGGCTGCGGGCAACCTTGGCTATTGAGCTGCGTAAGTCAGCAATAACATTTGATTTACCTATGATTTGATATTGAGCTGCAGACGATTTTTGGGTTTGTTGGATGCTGTTGGGCAAGGTCAGCGCCTTTTCAACTAGATTCCTCAAGGTTTCGAGCGAGACGGGTTTTGAGACAAAGTCAAAAGCACCTGCTTTCATGGCTTTGATGGCCATATCGATGCTGCCATGAGCCGTAATAACAGCCGTTGGTGTGTTGGGATAATGACTTTGAATATGTTCTACGAGTTGAATGCCGTCACCATCAGGTAGTTTCATATCAGTTAAACAAAGGTCGAAATTGATTTCTATTAACCAGCGTTTTGCGGCGCTATAGTCTTTAGCACAATGAGTTTTCAGACCCATTCGTAATAATGTGATTTCGAGTAATTCACGAATATCAGGCTCGTCATCTACAATTAATACGCATTGTTTATTCATTGTCATTGTTTAATGGTTATTTTAGGGGGGTATGTCTAGGCTTGGCCAAACACAAAAACTTGTGCCACCATATGGGTTTTGACGTGCAACAATAGTAGCATTGTTCAGTGAACATAGTTGATCGACTATACACAACCCCAGGCCTGAACCTTGATGGCTAGTGGTGTAGAAAGGTTCAAAGATTTTATCTAGGCGAGATTGCTCCATGCCGGGGCCTTCATCAGCCACTTCTATAAGAAGGGCCTGGTGCTGGTCCTGATAAACCTTAATATGAGTTGGTTTCTTGGCATCGCCATGTGTACGAGCATTATTGCAAAGATTAGTCATTATCTGATTAAGATGCCCGGTATCAAATGAAATAATCGAATTAGGAATTAACATATCAACATTGAAGCAATCTATGTTTGATTTTCCATTAAGGCAAAAGGCTTCAAGAAATTCACGCATCCACTGTTTTAAATCGATGGCTTCCATAATGGTCGGTGCACCGCGAGATATTTCCATAATATCTTCAATAATATGATTAATACGGTTCGTGTGTTGATGAATTATTTCAGTCATACGTCGTTCCGCTGTGGGTAGCTCCTCACTTTCACTTAACAGTTCTGCAGCATGTGAAATCGCGCCTAAGGGATTACGGATTTCATGAGCAATGCTTGCCGTCAAGTGTCCTAGTGACGCAAGCTTAGCTTGATGCATACTCGCTTTAATTGATGAAAAGTCGTTTAGAAAAACCAAGGTATTTTCTTGGCCTTTATTCTTTAAAAGTCGAAAGCTAACTTGTAAATTATTAAGCCCAGTTTGAAATGTCAGAAAAGGATCGTCTGGTTTTATAGATGTTTGCCATTGAGCCAAAGCGGTGAGAATTTCGGGATGATTATTCTCTAGTGATACAGTTAATTTTGATGTCATATCCAGCATTTTGCGCGCGGTGCTATTAATGTGTCGAACCGAACTATTTTTAGTGAGAACGATAACACCCGCTTGTAAATTCTCAATTATTTCTTGGTTGAGTGCGGATAGAAGTAAAACATCGTGCTCTTTTTGTGCTAATAATTGTTCGCTACTTCGTAACTTTAATGTGAGTTTATGGGTTGCTATTGCGGTCGCAAATAACGTTGCGCCGAGAATGCCGACTTGAGTAGAACTATCTGAATGACCGATAATATAGATTAGTGAGTAAATATATTCTGCGAGCAAGCCAATAGATGCTAATGAACAGAATATAAGAGAAAGTGACTGTTTTCCAAGTAAACTAGTAAACGCCATCGGTATGATTAAAAGCATGCCTAGGCCGCTAGAAATTCCACCACAGGCATGCATGATTAATATGATCAGAACAGTATCGCTGTATATTTGTAGTGATACTTGTTTTTCAAATATACGGTTTTCGATTTCTGAGGCTAGTATCCAAATCAATGACAAAATAACAAATGTCAAGCTGACCCATGAATACAATGCCAAATTAACGATCTTTAGCAGAGGTGACTGATCAATAAAGCTTTGGCTGAAGAATAGAGAGGCTAATCCAAGTCGATAAGCATTGAGTAAACGAACTGAAATCCAATTAGTTTTGTGAAGGTTGATTTCCTTTTTTAGAGGCTGTCGATTACTGGTCTTGGTCTGCATGGTCCTGACAGCAATAGTTTTGATCATGATCTACAACGATAATAGATTCGGGTGAATGAATCCCACAAAACTTGCATTGAATCATGTTCTCACTTTGATCTGTTGGGGCCTGTGAATCATCTGTTTGTTCTGCTGCGCCAGCAAATAGCCGTTTAAGTAGCCACAAAACAGCAGCAACAATTAGGAAGAGCATTACTATTCTGATAATCATAATGTTTATTTAAAACCTTGCTTATAACTCAATAATCGAACGGTTAGTTTATGTTTAAATCACTGAAAGAACAATTGTCATCTAGAGTAGAACTGGTTTATGGTTAGATTTAATGTCCAATTGATCTGGCCCCGTCTTATTTTTAACAAGAGGGGCGTGTTAAATGATAGTCAATTATGCTGAAGCCTAAATTAATAATAAGATGACTTGATGAACTCAAAAAATCGACCTATAATGCGCACCGTTTTGATTATCGATGTTCACCATTAGAGATCCGATCAATGACAATTGAATTATCTGACGACTACACTCCTTCAATCGATGAAGAGTATATGTCTACAACACAAGTTGAATATTTTCGTAAAAAATTACTCACATGGCGTGAAGAATTATTAGCCGAATCTAATGACACTATTTCACATTTAAAGGAAGAAAACTGGCAGGAGCCTGACATTAATGATCGTGCCTCATTAGAAACCGATGCCGCATTAGAACTGCGAACTCGCGACCGGTACCGTAAACTGGTAATTAAAATAGATTCAGCGTTAAGCCGCGTAGCGGATGGATCTTATGGTTTTTGTGATGAGACTGGTGAAGAGATTGGTCTGTTTCGATTAGAAGCTAGACCAATTGCAACCTTGACAGTAGAAGCACAAGAGAAGCACGAACGTTTAGAAAAACAACGCCGCGATGACTGATTTGTGCAGAATGATTAGCTAGCCGGTCAATTGGTTAAATTCCCTACATTTTAATAGGTTTAAAGTAAAGTTTTTAGGCTTGTTTTTTTTTGCCTCCCTTGTAGGGTACTCTTGCCGTTGGAACAATTTTGGCTGCGGCATCACAATGTTGATGTTGGTCATCGAAGAAAATATGGGGTGAAAAAGCACCCAGTACTTTGTCTTTCGCTACCCCGCCTAAAAAAAATGTTTCGTCTATTCTTACCTTCCAAGTGCGTAGAGTTCTAATAACTCTTTCGTGGGCTGGACTATTTCTAGCTGTAACTAAAGCAGTGCGAATTTGTGATGTGCCTTCTTGGCTTCCGTTATCGAGGTCAAATTGAAGAAAAGATAGTGTTTTCAATAATTTGGCGAAAGGCCCTTCGGGTAATGGCTTCTGTGCATTGAGCTTTTCGTGAGCGATAAATGCTTCTAATCCTTGCTGTTGATAAACCATCTCAGACTCTTCAGAAAACAACACGGCATCACCATCGAAAGCAATTCGAATTTGTTCTAATGGTCCGGGTAAATTTTTTGATGGGCCGTCATAGATTAGCCCGGACGCCACATTAGATTCGACAGCCCCCTGTACATCCTCTTCAGTGGCTGAAAGAAAAAGGTCAACTTCAAATGCATTCAAATATTTTGCAACAGGTTCTCCACCGGTAAATGCTGCTCGTGTAATATCTAATTGATAGTGATCAATTGAATTTGAAATACGCAGGCTAGTATCGGCAGAGTTACGAGAAATAATTACCACTTCAGCGCGTCTGATATTATCGTCAATTCGATTAATTCGGAGCATAGATTCAATCAGCGCGAACCCCGTACCCTTTTCTAAAATGTCGTTTTCATGCTCTAATTGATAGCGACAATAAGCCTCTAAACCATCACGTTCATAGATTTCGTTCTCTTTAGATAAATCAAAAAGTGCCCGTGAGGAAACCCCGATGACAAGATAGTTGGTTAGATCAAATGGCATAGCAAAGGGTATATCAGTTAATTTTTTTAAGCAGAACTTTCGAACGTCTCTTTTGATTGAACTGAGTCAATTTATGAGGGGGAAGTTCAAACGAAGTCGTTTCTGCATAACCATGCTCTATAAACCAGTGCGAAGTTTGCGTTGTCAAAGTGTAGATTTGCACGATACCGTGCTCATGCGCGCGAAGCTCTGCAACTTTTAATAACTGCTCACCAAACCCCACACGTTGATAGTCCTCATGAACGGCAAGGCAGGCAATCTCTGCAACACGATACTCAGAATTAGGGATACAAGCAATGCAGGCGATAATCATGCCGTCTTTTTCGATGACATTAAAAGAGCCTATTTCTAATTCAAGTTGCTCTCGTGATCTCTCGACTAAAATGCCAGAAGACTCTAAGGGTCCAATTAAGCCCAATATGCCACCAATATCTTTAATGTTCGCAACCCGTATGCCCTCATAAAATAGATTTGTTATCAGAGTGCCACAACCATTTCGCGTAAAAAGCTCCAATAACAATCCGCCATCTACTAATTGGTCAATAATATGAACGCGTTTTACCGTCGATTTAACTGCTTTCACAGCATGACTTAGCAGATGCTTCAAATCATCAGGCGTATGTTTTGTATGAATTAGAGTTTCACAATCACTGCTTGAAAGTGTGTCTGGAAGTGTTTCCTGCCATTGATGGTGATGAATAAATATCAGTTTATCTGCCTTAATTGACTTAGCGACTTCGCTTGCCAGTTCTTCTGCCGGTAAATTAAACACTTCACCTGTGCGAGAGAAACCAATATTAGACATCAAGATAACATGGTTTTGGCCGAGTAAGGCTTCAATCACCTCATGTTTCACTTCCCTAACTTTACCCGAATGTTGCATATCAATGCCATCGATGACACCCAAGGGCATACCGGTTACAAAATTGCCACTTACTAGTGATATCTCTGACCCGGACATTGGCGTATTTGGTAACCCCATTGATAAATGAGATTCAATCTTTGTTTTTACTTCATTGATGGCTTGAATGATATAGGGTAAAGATTCAGTATCACTGATTCGAATGTTCTGGTTAAATTTTGATGTGATACCGTTTTGGGATAAACTTAAATTAATTCTGTCACGACTACCATGGAGAATTATAAGTTTAATACCAAGGTGATTAAGTAGTGCAATATCATGAATTAGCCCGATAAAATGATCTGACTGGATGAATTCATCGGAAATAAGGATAACAAAAGTCTTCTTGCGATGGGCTTTGATATAGGGAGCCGCACCCCTAAACCATTGTATGTATTCTTCGCTAGTACTCATTAATCTAAAATTTCCAAACAAATGCTTTAATTCAAATATACTATACCATTTAGTGGTCTTGACCTAGTGCCAATGGTTAATGTCAATGGTTAAAAATAGCAACATAAACGGAACTTAAACATGAGTTCTTCTAACGAAAAACATGAAATAAGTAGCGATCGCTTACAGAATCAAGAGGTCGTTAATTTTTTGTATGAGCGTTCGACTATCGCCATGCTCATTACGCTATTTATTTCTAGTATTGCTTCTACCCTTGCTTTCATAGAGCTATCTATTCAAGGCCGCGAGCATTGGGTATTAGGTTGGTTTGTGTTATTTATCCTAGTATTGATTGGCCGATATGTGTTGTTGCGTCGCTTTCTGTTGATACAGGATAAAAATGACTTTCCCTACTGGCAATGGCGTAATCGTTTTCTTATGGGGATTGTGGCATCGGGTGTTATGCAAGGTTGCGGGGCCGTTTTACTAATGCCTTACGTGACGTCTAACGTTCAATTTATTTTGCATTCTTTATTGTTAGGTATGGCGGGTGGTGGAATTGCTTACCTATCAACTTCTTTAAGGATCTACATTGCTTATTTAATTTCGATTATGCTGCCAATTACAATCTGGCTGTTCTTTCGCGATACCCCGGACGGTTATATTTTAGGCTCACTTTATCTTTTTTTGATGGTGGCCTATTCTAGCGGTGTCAAACGAATGAATAGATTAATTAATGAAGCCCTTTATTACCGTTTCGATAACGCAATGTTGGTCGATGACCTACAGCGCCTCATTTTATCGATTTCAAATACTAATAAGGCATTGGAAAAAATTTCGATTACAGATGAATTGACGGGTGCCTCAAACTATCGTGCTTTTCGAGTCGGTCTCGAAGAAATTTGGCGCCAAAATAGTGGGTCGAATATTCAAGTCGCGTTGGTCAGGTTGAATATTGACTACTACCACGAATACAACGCACACTACGGAAGTGAGGATGGGGATAAAAACCTTTATCAAGTTGCACAAATACTAATGTCTGAAATTTCGCACAAAGATCAGTTATTGGCTAGGTTAAATGGAGCAGAGTTTGCCTATATTTTACCCAATACCAGCACTGAAAATGCTAGGCGGTTTATTAAGAAAGTGACTAAGGTATTAAACGCAGAAAAAATAGAGCACGCTAAGTCAAGAGTCTCACCTTACCTGACCATTAGTGTTGGTATGAGTTGCCAGCTTGTCACTAATCAGTCATCCTCAAGCGTTCTATTGGCGAAGGCTGATGCAGCACTTAAAGTAGCCAAAGAAAAGGGACGTAACCGGCTAGAAGTAATCCAGTAAGCTTTATTTCAATGGTGGTGCCAAGTTATTTTAGTAGCATTTCAATTAGAGACTTCTGGGCGTGCAAACGATTTTCGGCTTCTTGCCAAACAACACTTTGATTACCGTCTATAACGTCTGCCGATACTTCTTCGCCTCGATGAGCCGGCAGACAGTGCATAAATAAAGCGTCTTTATCGGCACATTGCATTGTTTGTTTCGATACTTGAAAAGGTACAAATGCTAATTCACGAGCTTTTTGTTCCTGTTCTTGTCCCATGCTAGCCCAAACATCAGTGACAATTAAATCAGCATCTTTACTAGCCTCATTGACGCTATTAAAAATGTGTACCTGATCACCACCACTTTTGACCAAGTCTTCATTAGGCTGATAACCGTCTGGACAGCCAATATTTAAAGTAAAGCCGAATCGAATAGCCGCATTAATATAGGAGTGACACATATTATTACCATCACCAATCCATGCCACCGTAGCACCCTTAATATTACCACGCAGTTCAAACCAAGTTTGCATATCAGCAAGCAGTTGACAGGGGTGTACGTAGTCAGTCAAACCATTGATCACAGGGCTTGATGAATGATTGGCAAGTGTTTGCAGTCTGTCATGGCCAAAAGTACGTATCATAATGATATCGACCATGCTTGAAATTACTCTGGCACTATCTTCAATTGCTTCTCCCCGACCCAGTTGAATATCTTTTGGTGACAGAAACATAGCATGCCCACCCAGTTGGCTCATGCCTGCTTCGAAAGATACACGGGTTCTAGTTGATGACTTTTCAAAAATCATAGCCATCACTTTACCTGTTAATGGGGTATGTAAAACACCCTGTTTAAGTCGCTGCTTGACATCAATAGCATGGTGGAGTAACGCATGCAATTCATCGGTGCTGAAATCTAACAGGCTTAAAAAATGTCGAATTTTCATGACTAACTGCTCGTTTTTGTGGGCTCAAAAGAGTGTATACAGCCTATTATTTGCTGAGCCATATCTTCAGTTTGTTGTTTGTCCAATATCAGCGGGGGCAATAGACGAATGACTTTTTCTGCGGTCACATTTAAAAGTAAACCTCGCTGAAATGCATGCATAACGAAGGCTTGATAATTGTGTTTCATTTCAATGCCAATGAGTAAGCCCAGATTTCTAATCTGCTTGATATCTGGGTGACCCGCTAAGTCACTTTTTAAATGCGAGATTAACTGCTTACTTGAATTAATGACATTATCCAATATGTTGTTTTTTTGTATACTTTTCAATACGGTATATCCGGCACGACAAGCCAAAGGGTTGCCACCAAAAGTAGAGCCATGGTTGCCAGGTTGAATTACTTCTGCTGCTTTACCCCGAGTGACACAAGCACCGATTGGTACGCCATTGCCGAGTGCTTTTGCCAGAGTTAGGACGTCTGGAATAATATTGGTTTGCTGAAACGCAAACATCTTACCGCTGCGAGCAATGCCAGTCTGAACTTCATCCAGCATCAGTAACCAATTATTTTTGTCACATATTTGACGAAGTGCTTCAATATAGCCCTCATCAGGGACAATAATGCCTCCTTCTCCTTGAACAGGCTCAGCCAATATGGCGACGACTTTCTGGTTATTTTTGGCAATGGATTGAATCGATTCGATATCATTATAAGGCGCTCGAATGAAGCCAGATAACAGTGGCTCAAAACCGGCTTGAACTTTTCTGCCACCGGAGGCGCTCAAAGTAGCCATGGTACGACCATGAAAGCTATTATTCATAACAATAATATGAGGGTCACTATTGCCCTGACTATGGCCGTATAAACGCGCAACTTTAATTGCGGCTTCGTTTGCTTCAGCGCCAGAATTACCAAAGAATACTCGATCCATACCTGATACCTCACAAATCAGGTTAGCCAGTTTCTGCTGCCATTCAATTGAGTAAATATTGGAGGTATGGAGTAGGGTCGATGCCTGTTGTTGGATTGCTTCGGTCACTGCTGGATAATTGTGCCCAAGATTGGTGACAGATATACCACAAAGTGCATCAAGATAGCGCTTTCCTTCTGAGTCCCACAAGTAAATGCCTTCACCTCGGGTGAAGCTAGTGGATAAGGAATTATATGCTTTGACTAAGTGCTCAGACATAACTATTGCCGCATGAAAAAAACGGATCAAGTTACGCTTATTTAAATTGAATTCAAGCTATTTATTATTGTCTTAAGCAAAAAACCCTGCATGTGCAGGGTCTTTCAATTGATTCTTTACTAAAAGCAAATAGCGGTACTAGAAGGGTAAACCACCGTGGCCGTAAGCAGTCATTGTTAGCAACATGGGAATAGATAAAACTGTATTGACCCGTGAAGCCATTAATCCAACAAATTTAGCTTTTGCAATTACTGCAGGTTCATGAGTTTTGCCATCAAGGCCTAAGATTTTCTTTTGATTTGGCCAAATTAATATCCAAACATTAAATAGCATGACAGTACCCATCCAAGCACCAATACCAATAACAGCAGCACCGCCTTTGAGCATAAATGCATCACCAAGAATACCGTATTGAGCTAACATTGAAGCACCACTTAACCAAGTGACTAACGCACCCCAACGGAACCACAACAATGCACGAGGTGCAATATACTTATTAATGCCAGCTGCACCTGGGCCACCATCATTAGCCTCTGCAAGCGCTTGTCCTACACCAGGAACCTGAACAAAGTTGAAATAGTATAGAAGACCGATCCAAGCAACACCTGCTAAGGCATGAATCCAAACTGTAATTCCTGCAGGGTGACTCGCACCATCTTTATAAATGAACATAAGGATAGCGGAAATAACAATACCGGACGCTATAGTACCGATGATAGACTTTAACGGATTCATTGATGACTCCTGAAATTTATTGTTTAAAATGTGCGGTGCGATATGTCTTAATTAAGTAACATCGAGACCGCTCTTGCCTCTTGTACGGGCAGGATTATAAGGACTTTAATTAGGCGGTGCAATTAGACAATGTTGCAGTGTTGAAATTTATTAGAAATTATTGAGATTTCCACCCGATTTTTGTGAGGTTATATGTGTGGTTTGTTTGGAGCTTTGAGTTTTACCAATCAAGGCATTGATAAAAGATTGGCTCAAGCAATGTCAGAAAAAGTTGCCCGCCGTGGACCTGATGATAAGGGAGAGTGGTTTGATGGCCCTGTCATGCTTGGACATCGTCGGTTATCAATTATTGATCTTTCGGCTGCTGGACATCAGCCGATGCATGATGTTCAGCAGCGATTTAGTATTGTCTTTAATGGCACCATCTATAATTACCCAGAGCTCCGCGAAGAGTTACTAACGAAAGGTTATCAGTTTCATTCGCACAGTGACACAGAAGTTATTCTTAATGCTTATGCCTGCTGGGGTGAACACTGTAGCGAAAAATTAACAGGAATGTTTGCGTTTGCAATTTGGGACAAGCAGCGGCAAAGTCTTTTCCTCGCTCGGGATCGTCTTGGCATTAAACCGTTGTATTTCGCTAAAACTTTAACTGCGTTCTACTTCGCCTCGAATCCGCAGGCATTACTTGCCACTGGTCAATGTGATACCTCAATTGATTCGGTCGCTCTTCATCACCAATTGAGTTTGCATGCAGTTATTCCCGCACCTCGAACATTGTTTAAAGGGATTCGAAAGTGTAAACCAGCCTGTCACATGCAAATTGGGGCCGATGGGGTTTTATCGCAAAGTCGTTACTGGACTTTGTCAGCTCAACGACAACAAACACAATGGTCTTCGCAAGACTGGAACGAAGCAATTCATCAGGCTCTTTTAAAGGCCGTCAAAAAGCGCATTCAGATTGCTGATGTACCCGTGGGTGTGTTGCTATCAGGTGGGCTTGATTCCAGTCTATTGGTTGCGCTGTTAGATGAAGCTGGAGTGGGTAAAATTAAAACCTTCAGTATCGGTTTTGAAGACCAGCCTGAGGAAAAAGGCAATGAATTTGAATTCTCTGACCCGGTTGCCAAACGATACAATACTGATCATCACAAGTTTCTAATTCCCAATGCAGAGGTGCTCACAAGACTACCTGAAGCAGTAAGAGCCATGGCTGAACCCATGGTAGGGCAGGATGCGGTTGCGTTTTACTTGCTGTCAGAACAGGTATCAAAATCAGTTAAAGTCGTGCAAAGCGGGCAGGGTGCTGACGAAGTGTTTGCCGGTTATTTCTGGTACGACCGAATGCAGGCAGCCTCTGGTTCATCAGTCCAACGATTTGCATCGAATTATGTTGATCGTGACCATGATGAGTTTTGTGAAACAGTTGATGCGGCTTATCGAGGTGAAGATCATACGTCGGCGTTCATTGAGAAACAGCTTGAGACCGAACATGCAGACACGTTTATGGATGCAGTATTACGATTCGACACAACGACACTCATTGTTGATGATCCAGTTAAACGAGTCGATAATATGACCATGGCTTGGGGGCTAGAAGCCAGGGTGCCGTTTTTAGATCATGAATTAGTCGAACTAGCAGCAGCTTGCCCACCTGAATTAAAGTTGAAGCATGGCGGCAAAGGTATTTTGAAGGAAATTTCACGTGGACGAATTCCCGACGCTGTTATTGACCGTCCAAAAGGCTACTTCCCGATGCCAGCACTAAAGTATGTGCGAGGTGAGTTTTATGACTTCATGGCTGATACCTTAAACAGTCAGGCAAGTTTGGAACGTGGAATTTTCAACCGACAGTATGTAGACAAACTATTAAAAGAGCCTGAAAAACATTTCACTCGACTTAATGGTAGTAAGCTTTGGCACTGTGCACTGTTAGAATATTGGCTGCAGCAACAAATATAAGGTTTCTCAAAAAGGCCACTTTTACTACCATTTTGGCGATAGCACCATGCTGGAATTTCCTCTATGCCATACATGAGGCGGTTCTTTAAGCGGTGCTTCGATACACTTACCCTAAAGTAGAGCTTTTCGCGATACTCAGATTCAGCAAATAATTTGTTACTCTGATTTTAATCAGTCAGAAAAACAGTTATCATAATAACCTACTACTTTAGTCAGTTATTATACAGCCACCCAACCAGAGGAATTCAGATGGACGTTTTAGATCGTATTAAGCAACAGGTTGAAGGTCATCCTGTATTGATTTATATGAAAGGCACACCTCAGTTGCCTCAGTGTGGATTTTCGAGCCGAACCGTAGAGGCTCTGAAATCACTCGAGGTAGAGTTTGCTTATGTCAATGTATTGTCAGACCCCGATATCTTTCAAAACTTACCGAGATTTGCCGATTGGCCAACATTCCCCCAAGTCTATGTTGACGGTGAGCTAATTGGTGGATGTGATATCACTTTAGAAATGCATGCCTCTGGTGATTTGCAAAAAATGGCGGCTGAAGCTGTTGAGAAAAAATCTTAATAGACGGTCTCAACTATTTAACAAAGTTTTTTGATTAGAAGCAAAAAAGCCCTGTGAGTTGCAATAGGGCTTTTTTTGTTCTGAGTGCTCTCTGCTTTATTGTCTAAATTAAAGTTTCATTGGTTTTCTAATATAATTCAAAGCCACCTTATGTGCCTATAAACGATGTCTCGTTAACGATTTTACAAAACAGTGCCGCTGTGATCTCTGCATCATAAATAGCTGAATGTGCTTCATTAGAGTCCCATTTTAATCCTGCGGCTTGAACAGATCGAGCTAATACGGTTTGTCCATAAATCAAACCAGACAAACTCACTGTGTCAAAACTACTAAAGGGATGAAATGGATTACGTTTAATTCCCGTGCGTTGCGCCGCAATATTGATGAATTTCAAATCAAAATTGGCATTGTGGCCAACCAGTATCGCTTTAGTGCAGCCGTGCTTTTTTAGTGCTTCCCGAATCGGTTTAAAAATTTTAGGTAAAGCCTGTTTTTCATCGATAGCCATTCGAAAAGGGTGATCGACATCAATACCGTTAACCTCCATTGACTTGGGTTCAAGGTTGGCACCAGGAAAGGGATTGACGTGACAGGTAATGGTCTCAGCGCAATAGAACTGACCTTGATCATTAATATCAACTATCACCGCAGCGATTTGAAGTAGGGCATCAGTTTGCTCATTAAAGCCACCAGTTTCTACATCGACTACCACTGGCATATAGCCACGGAACCTTTGCGCCATCGCAACGATGTTACTCATTTTAAACAATGCTCCATTGCAGTGTTTCTCCTGCTTTAAAAGGAATAAGTAATCCACCGGGATAATCTAATGTTTGCGGCACCTGCCATTCAGATTTTTCTATTGTGATTTGTAGAGTATTAACTGGTAATCTGTAGAATTTGGGTCCATTTAAGCTCATGAATGCTTCAAAATGAGAAAAGTCACCAGCCAATTCAAAAGCTTCGGCGTATAGCTCTATCGCACAAAAAGCCGAATAAATTCCAGCACAGCCGCAGGCAGATTCTTTAGCCGTCTGACTGTGGGGTGCGCTATCGGTTCCGGCAAAAAAACGACCCGAATGACCCGTTGCAGCATTCAGTAGCGCCACTCGATGTTCTTCTCGCTTAGCAATGGGTAAGCAATAATGATGAGGGCGAATGCCCCCTTCGAACATCGCATTGCGGTTGATCAATAAATGATGTGGGGTGATAGTAGCTGCAACATCATCGTCTTGCGCCAGCACAAAATCGACTGCTTCACGAGTAGTGATGTGCTCAAAAATGATCCTTAATTCAGGGAAGTCATTTCGAATCTGCTGCATAGTGGAGTCAATAAAGTGCTTTTCACGATCAAAAATATCCACTTTGTTGTCGGTTGCCTCACCGTGAATAAGTAGTGGAAACTGATGTTTTTGCATGGCTTCTAAAACAGGGTAAATTTTTTGGATATGCGTGACACCAGCATCAGAATTAGTTGTTGCACCCGCAGGGTAGAGTTTTGCACCCAGAATGTTGTGAGATAGACTGGCGAGAGCAATATCTTCGACCCGTGTATTATTCGTTAAATAAAGTGTCATTAACGGTTGAAATTGGCTGCCCACTGGCAGGTCAGACAATATTCTCTGTCGATATGATTCCGCCTCTTCGCAATTGGTAATAGGTGGCTTTAAATTGGGCATAACTATAGCGCGACCAAATTGTTTGGCGGTATCACCAACGACAGCAGCAAGATAGGGTGAATCTCGCAAGTGTAGGTGCCAGTCGTCAGGTTTAATTATGGTGAGCTTATTCATAGAGATGTTCAATAGTGGGAATAATTATGGATAAAAGTCATCATACCATCTGCAAAGATTAGTTTTTAATGTTAGTCGAGCTATTTATATTAAAACTAATTATGACGCTAATTGAGCGTTAACAGTTAATATGCCGTAAAGTTTTACATAATGACATTAATTAATTTGTGTCGATATATTATAACAGGCTATAAAGTTGTATATAACAGTTATCAGGGGTACCAAAGATAAAGATAACCCTGATCAAATACCAACGCTAAGTGAGTGATCAATGGCAAATGAAATAGATCTCGACCCACAAGAAACATTGGAATGGATTGAATCTCTCGAGTCCGTATTAGATCGGGAAGGTCCAGAAAGGGCACACTTTCTGCTGGAGCAATTAATTGACAAAACAAGGCGCTCGGGTGCCTACTTGCCCTATTCCGCCAAGACAGCCTACGTGAACACTATCCCTGTTTCGAAGCAAAAGCCTATTCCTGGTGACCAAGCTATTGAACATAGAATTCGATCAGTGATTCGTTGGAATGCCGCTGCGATGGTTGTGCATGCCAATCGCAAGTCCTCTGAGCTTGGTGGCCATATTGCAAGCTTTGCCTCGGCGGCTACCTTGTATGATGTTGCTTTTAATCACTTTTTCCGTGCCCCCACTGAAGAAAATAAAGGTGACCTCGTATTTTACCAAGGACATTCCGCTCCCGGTATATATGCCAGAGCGTTTCTTGAAGGACGTCTCAGCGAAGAGCAGCTTGAAGCGTTCCGACAAGAAGCCAGTAATCCTAATGGTTTGTCGTCTTACCCGCACCCTTGGCTGATGCCTGACTTCTGGCAATTCCCTACAGTGTCGATGGGTCTTGGGCCCCTGATGGCCATCTACCAAGCCAGATTTATGAAATATCTTGAGAATCGAGAGATTTTACCAAGGCAGAAACGTAAAGTCTGGGCTTTTATGGGTGATGGCGAAATGGACGAACCCGAATCGTTGGGCGCTATTTCTTTAGCATCCCGTGAAAATCTGGATAACTTAGTGTTTGTGGTTAACTGTAACCTACAGCGTTTAGATGGCCCCGTTCGTGGTAATGGAAAAATCATTCAAGAATTAGAAGCCGTATTCCGTGGTGCTGGTTGGAATGTTCTCAAGGTCGTTTGGGGTTCTTACTGGGATCCTTTGTTAGCCAAGGACAAAGATGGCCATCTACTAAAGCGGATGGAAGAAGCGGTTGACGGGGAGTACCAATCCTACAAAGCTAAAGGGGGCGCTTTTACGCGAGAGCACTTCTTTGGTAAATATCCGGAATTGCTCGAAATGGTATCCGATATGTCAGATGAAGATATTTGGCGACTAAACCGGGGTGGGCATGATCCACACAAAGTCTATGCGGCTTATGCTGAGGCTGTCGAATATGAGGATCGTCCTACTGTTATTTTGGCTAAAACGGTTAAAGGCTATGGTATGGGTGAAGCGGGTGAAGGACAGAATATTACGCATTCTCAGAAAAAAATGGGTGAGCATGCACTTAAAGCATTCCGCGATCGTTTCGATATTCCGGTTGATGATGAAAAGATTGCGGAAGCACCTTTTTATAAGTTTCCAGAAGACAGTGTAGAAATGAAATATATGCGTGCACAGCGCGAAAAGCTCGGTGGTTATATGCCGCAGCGACAGGATACTGCAGAACCACTGGTAATACCGAGCCTCGAAACGTTTAGTGCATTACTCAAAGATAGTGGCGATAGGGAGTTTTCTACTACAATGGCATTTGTCCGAATCCTATCAACTCTAACTCGTGACAAGCAGATTGGTAAAAATATTGTGCCTATAGTGCCAGATGAAGCTCGTACTTTTGGTATGGAAGGCATGTTCCGCCAGTTGGGTATTTACTCTTCTCAAGGGCAGTTATATGAACCCATGGATTCAGATCAAGTGATGTATTACCGCGAAGATGTCAAAGGTCAGATCCTGCAGGAAGGTATTAACGAAGCGGGTGCAATGTCTTCATGGATTGCTGCTGGCTCAGCTTATAGTTCGCATGGCATCAATATGATGCCTTTCTACATTTATTATTCGATGTTCGGCTTTCAACGAATTGGTGATCTGGCTTGGGCTGCAGGCGATATGCAGGTCAGAGGTTTTTTGATGGGCGGCACAGCCGGCAGAACAACGCTGGCAGGTGAAGGTTTGCAACATCAGGATGGTCATAGTCTTATCGTTGCAGGTACCATTCCTAACTGTGTTTCCTACGATCCAACCTATGCTTATGAATTGGCTGTTATTATTCACGATGGTATGAAACGTATGTTTCAGTTAAATAATAAAGTCTTTTACTATATCACCGTGATGAATGAAAATTACAGCCATCGAGCTCTGCCAAAAGGTGCTGAGCAAGGTATTATTAAGGGTATTTACTGTCTGCAAGAGGGTGATGAAAAAGGTAAGAAAGTTCAGTTAATGGGGTCTGGCACGATTTTACGTGAAGTATTGGAAGCATCAGAATTGCTCAAGCAAGACTTTGACATTAATTCTGATGTTTGGAGTGTCACTAGTGTTAACGAACTAGCGCGTGAAGCCTCAGACTGTACCCGATGGAATCAGCTTCACCCAATGAAAAAAGCAAGAAAGAGCTACCTTCAAACGCAGCTAGACGGGCGTAAAGGGCCCGCAGTTATGGCGACTGACTACACCCGTGCATTCGTCAGTCAACTGCGCGAACATGTTCCAATGCCATTTACAACCCTCGGAACGGATGGCTATGGGCGAAGTGATACGCGAGTCAATTTACGTACTTTCTTTGAGGTGAATCGTTTCTATATTGTGGTCACTGCACTTAAAGCTTTGGCAGACACGGGTGAAATAGAAGATAAGGTCGTTCAGTTAGCCATTAAGAAATATAAGATCGATCCCGAAAAACCCAATCCAATGACAGTATAGTCAGTAGTAGAGGAAATAATTTTGTCAGAACTATTAACAATAACGCTACCGGCACTGGGTGACTTCGACGAAATCGAAATTATTGAAGTGCTGATAGTGCCTGGTGATGAAATTGAAGCGGAAGACTCCACTATCATTTTAGAGTCCGACAAGGCAACGATGGAAATACCGAGTCCTTACTCCGGTAAGGTGGTGTCGGTTCACGTCAAAGTTGGTGATCGCATTTCAGAGGGCACTACAATCGCTAAACTTGAGGCAGCTGAAGTAAAACAGGATGAGCCTGTGACGTTAGAAAAAGAACAGGTGCCAACTTCAATAGAAAAAGTGATTGAGATTGTTCCTGAAATTAAAGTAACAGGAGAGAAAAAAGATGTTGCAGATCAAAAAACAGCTAAGTTGCCGCCAATTTTGCCCACGAGACATGAAGAAAATCAAACTAATAAGCTCATCCATGCAAGTCCATCGATCCGACGTCACGCCAGAGAGCTGGGTGTTAACTTAGAATTGTTGATTGGGACGGGAGCTAAAGGCCGAATCTTAAAAGAGGATGTTAAAGCTTTCATTAAAGCCACCCTATCGGCTTCGCCATCGGGGGGTGGAATTTCAGTGTCGGTCATGCCAACGATCGATTTTTCAAAGTTTGGTGAGGTTGAGGTTGAAACCTTGAGTCGTATTCAAAAAATATCAGGAGCTCACTTGCATCGAAGTTGGGTAAGTGTTCCTCACGTCACTCAGTTTGATGAAGCCAACATTACTGCGCTAGAAGCCTTCCGTAAATCACTCAAAAGTGAAGCAGAAAAAAAGGGTGTTCGGCTAACCCCTCTCGTGTTTATGATGAAAGCTGTGGTTGCTGCGCTGCAAGAATTTCCTCGCTTTAATGCATCTTTAGACAGTAGTGGTGAACGTTTGATATTGAAAAAGTATTTTCATATTGGCGTTGCAGTGGATACGCCCAACGGCTTAATGGTGCCAGTTATTCGTGATGTTGACAAAAAAGGACTATATGACCTAGCTGAAGAACTAGCCTTAACCGCACAAAGGGCAAGGGAAGGCAAAATGTTACCGGGTGATATGCAAGGTGGTTGCTTTACTATATCCAGTTTGGGTGGGATTGGTGGTACTAATTTCACTCCCATTGTGAACGCCCCGGAAGTCGCTATTTTGGGTGTCGCAAAAGCTAAAATGCAGCCAGTCTACCAGGACGATGGCACCTTTAGTGCGGAATTAATTTTACCTTTAGCTTTGTCCTATGATCATCGAGTCATAGATGGTGCCCAAGGAGCCAGATTTACTAGTTTTTTGAGTCAGGTAATTACAGATATCAGAAGAGTATTATTATAATCATGAGCATTAAACAAATAGAGCTGCCAGATATTGGTGGATTCGACAGCGTTGAAATTATTGAATTACATATTGCTGTTGGCGACCAAATTAACCTTGAAGACCCTATCATCACTTTGGAATCAGAAAAGGCATCAATGGATATACCGTCACCACAGTCCGGTACAGTCAGTGAAATACGGGTGTCAGTCGGTGATAAAATTGCTGAGGGTAGCGTACTGTGCAGTATTAAAGTGGATGAAGTATCAACAGCAGAAATTAATTCCAACGATCATCAAGCCAAATTAACGAATAACGACAACCAGGAGGATGCGGTGTCAACCGGTTCAACAGACAGTAAAGCATTAGTATCAGGAAAAAAGATGGAAATAAAGACAGAATTGCTGGTGCTGGGTGCAGGCCCTGGCGGTTATACCGCAGCCTTTCGAGCGGCAGATTTAGGTAAAAAGGTTACCTTGGTTGAGCGTTATGATTCACTCGGTGGTGTTTGTTTAAATGTCGGTTGCATTCCTTCAAAAGCACTGTTGCATACCGCTCAAATGCTTAATGAAGCCGAGCATATGAAAGCGAATGGCGTTGACTTTGGTAAACCAAAAATTGATTTGGCTGGTGTCAATAGCTTCAAGAATAAAGTCGTGTCCAAACTAACAGGTGGTCTTAAGCAGCTCGCGAAGCAGCGTAAAGTTGATGTCATTACGGGTGCAGGTAAATTTGTTGATCAGCATCATTTATCAGTCATAAAAGAGGGTGTTGAAACGTTAATTTATTTCGATAATTGTATTATTGCTGCTGGCTCTCAACCAACACAGATCCCCGTATTTCCAAATGATGACAAGCGTTTAATGGACTCAACTGATGCTCTTGATGTAAGCAGTATTCCGAAGACATTGCTAATAGTGGGTGGTGGTATTATCGGGCTTGAAATGGCAACTGTTTATGATGCGTTGGGTGCAGAAGTGTCCGTCGTAGAATTCATGGATAGCCTTATGCCGGGTTGTGATAAAGACTTGGTTCGACCTTTGAGCAAACGGATTTCTAAGAAATATAAAGCCATTTATTTGAACACTAAGGTGTCTGATATAAAACCTCAAAAATCTGGTTTGAAAGTGAGTTTCGAAGGTGCTAAAGCACCGGAACCGCAGATATATGATAAAGTTCTGGTTGCTGTTGGGCGTCGACCTAATGGGTTGAAAATAGGTGCTGATCAAGCAGGCGTCAGAGTTGATGAAGCAGGGTTTATTCAAGTCGATAATCAAATGCGTACCAACGTAGCTAATATTTTTGCCATTGGTGACATTGTTGGCGGCCCAATGCTGGCACATAAAGCGACTCATGAAGCTAAAGTTGCCGCGGAAGTTATTAGTGGCATGAAGTCGTGCTTTGAGCCAAAAACAATTCCTTCGGTCGCTTACACCGACCCTGAGGTTGCTTGGATGGGTCTCACTGAAACCGAAGCTAAGAAGCAAGGAATTGAATACGAGAAAGGCACATTTCCTTGGGCTGCAAGTGGTCGAGCGCTCGGTAATGATCGGGATGAAGGATTGACTAAGGTGCTTTTTGATAAGGACACCAAACGCCTTTTGGGAGCAGGAATCGTTGGTGTGAATGCCGGTGAATTGATTGCAGAAGCTGTACTTGCGCTTGAAATGGGAGCCGACATGGAAGATATAAGCTTGACCATTCACCCTCACCCAACCTTATCAGAAACCTTTAATTTTGCAGCTGAGATGGCTGAAGGTACCATTACTGATTTGTATATTCCCAAACGCAAATAACGACCTTAGGCTGGCATTCATCTTAATTAATGACAGTCATTATGATTACCTTAGACAATGAACCTAATGGGCAATAACAATCCCATGCTTAACTTTGTTCGAATCGGCGAGGGTGAACCGCTTATTATTTTACATGGGTTATTTGGTTCTAATAAAAACTGGCAATCAATATCAAAAGTTTTATCTCAATCTTTTGATGTATTAACGCTTGATCTACGTAATCACGGAGAGTCTTTTCATAGTGATGTGATGGACTATCCTAGTATGGTCAGAGATGTCCATCATTTGCTTAACCAGTTAGAGATTAAGTCTTGTCGGTTAATGGGACATAGCATGGGTGGTAAAGTCGCAATGTTGTTTGCTTCACAGTATCCGCAACTTATTTCACAGCTAGTTGTGGTGGACATAGCACCGATTTCTTATCAGCATAACTTCGACCACTTGATTGATCCGATTATTGCGTTAAAGCTCGATGAAATGGATACTCGTACTGACGTCGATAAAGCGCTGCAAACTGATATTGCTGATTCTCAGTTACGCCAATTCCTGTTACAAAGTTTGGCTCGTAAGCCTCATGGCTGGCGATGGAAAAATAATTGGTCTGCGATAAAAAAGCATCGTGATAAAATTATCGGCTTTCAATTTCCAGAAGAAGCTCAACCAGGCAGCTGGAAAGTAAATATCCCAACACTCTTTATTAGCGGGGAGCTGTCTGATTATGTTGATGAAATAGGTAAAGGTGTAATTAACCACCACTTCGAAAAACCACACTTTAGAGTAATTAATGATGCCAACCATTGGCTCCATGCGGAACAGCCCAAACAGTTTGCAGACGCCGTAATGAATTTTTTCAGAAATCAATAAACTCTTCTTAAGAATTAGGTTGGCCTACCGATAATGGTTATATGCGAGCCAAGCTACTAATACCACTGTGCACTATGCTAATGGGCTTCATATCGGAATCGACTGCAATCGACCGTCGGTATTTTGCGCCCATGGAAGAATCCAAATGGACAGTGACATCAGCCACTCCACTGCTTTGTGAAATGGAGCACGTCATTCCGTATTTTGGGAAAGCTGTTTTCTGGCGTGAATCTGGCCGAAATCTGCGTTTAAAATTAATTACAGATCAACGTTTTAGTAACGGTCTTAAAGTTGAACTAGTCTCACAATCTCCGAGTTGGAAGTCATCGATTGATCCAATAAAGTTAGCCAGTCTAGAAACCAATGGACAGAGTTCGTGGTTAGACATACCTGAAAGAGTAGCAAAATTAACTTATCTTGAGTTACATGATGGGTTTCAGCCAAGTTTCTTTTTTACAAAAAATAGAAAGCTTTACGACTCAATGTCCGTGTTCATATCAACAGTTCGCTTTCGTGACGCTGAGCCCGCATTTGAACGCTGTGTTAGTGGCTTGTACCCCATCCATTATGACGATGTTAAATTTTCAACGATTCACTTTGGTAGTGATGAAGAATTTCCGCTAATGGCCGATGAGCAAACTGCATTTTCTGATATGGTGAACTACCTTGCCGTGGATCAATCAATTAAACAAGTCGTCATCTCTGGTTATGCCGATCAAACAGGCAGCGTGTGTTACAACGAAACCTTAACTTCAAGACGTGCCTGGTACATCTATGATTTGTTAGTGCAGTTAGGCGTCGATCTAGATTTACTTCGAGTCAACTACTATGGAGAAAGTCAGCTTCTTCAAAAAGGCAATTCTGCCGGTGATCAGGCCGCCAATCGACGTGTAACAGTCGAGTTAATTCGATAAGTTTAAAATAAGTCAGTCAGATTAAGAGCGCACTTAGTGGACTTAATCAAGTAGTCTCTTCGTTAAGTTCAAGCTCCTCTGCTTACGACTGTTTGAGACGCGAATACCTTGACTGCCAATAAACCTCAGTTCCTTCATTTTGTATTGAAACAGATCGGGATAGTATAAAAAGTAAATCTGACAGTCGGTTAATGTACTGGCAGGTGATTGGGTTTATAGTTTCTTTTGCTCTGAGCGTGACTAATGAGCGTTCCACTCGACGACAAACTGTTCTTGCCAAGTGCAAAAAGGCAGTAGCAGGAGAGCCCGCGGGTAAAATAAATTCTTTTAATGGTGGCAATACAGCATTGAATTCCTCTGCTGCCAATTCTATGCCATCGACATGCATCGCTTTTATTAACAACGTGCTTGGTTGACACAGTTCAGCGCCAATATCAAATAAGTCATGCTGGACTATAGTTAGGACCTTTCGAACCTGCTCGCCCTCAATAGCATTCAACGCCACTCCAATGACGGCATTGAGCTCATCTACTTCACCAAGGCAGTGAATTCTGACGTCATCTTTAGCACGACGGGACCCGTCGGCTAACCCCGTGCTGCCCTCATCACCCGTGCGAGTGACGATTGCCGATAATCGATTACCCATAAAATAAAGAACCTAATGTTGTATAACAAGTTAAGAAATCACTGCCAGATTAATAATTAGAAATAATGTCGATATTTACCACCATTCCTACTTGTCCTTTGAAGACAGAAATTCGTCTAGTGTCAGCGTAAAGCCATTATAACAAAAGTAAGACCTTACCAATAAATAGAACAATAACGCGATCAATAAAATGTTATTCAGTTCAACTTTTGACTTTGGCAATATTGTTTTTTTGCTCCCTCCAGGCGACAAGTAAACCACCTGAAATAATAAATATAACACCAGGAAAAAGTTGTTCAAAAGGTGTTTCATCAAATAACACCCAGCCAAATATAAATGCAAATGGAATACCAAAGTATTCAAAGGGGGAGAGTTTGCTCGGTTTGGTCAATCGATAAGCTGTAATCATGCAAAAAACAGCAAACCCGCCAACCACCCCCATTGTCAATAACCAGAGCCAATCTGTTGTTTGGGTCACAGTAATATAACCTGTCGTAAAGAACAGTATTCCGGAACTGCAGATTAATGCGCCAATAGACGCATACAAGTTGATGAGTGCTGTTGGAATCAATTTATCAATTAATTTTACACAAATGGTGGAAAGCGAATAACCAAGTGATGCAAGTAGTGGCAGTAGGGCGTAAAAGGTAAAAATATGGGTCGCGGGTTGAATAATAAGTAAAACGCCAATAAAACCCGTAAAAACAGCGGCCCAACGCCAAATTCCAACCGTGTGTTTGAGAATTGGGATTGACAAGATGGTAATGAAAATAGGCCCTATATAGGTAAGCGTTGTGGCTGTAGCGAAAGTTAACTTGGTTATTCCAAAGTAAAAGCAGTATTGTGCGACTCCTAAAATTAAGCCCCTGAATAAGCCAAAGCGCCACTGCAGAAAACACCATTTTCGTCCACTACGGTGCCACTCCTGTGAAAGAATTAATACTAGGATAGAGGGCAGTAAACCAAATATATTGCGAAAAGTCGCTAATTGTTGCACTGGATAACGATCACCCAGATGTTTAATAATGGCAGCTTGAGTATCGAACAGAAGTAATGCGAGTAAAATAAAAGCTACTGCTTTAGCAAAATCGATATTTTTATCGGGCAAAGCAGTGGGCCATCCAGTCAATCGGTTAATTTGATTTTAAGATGCTTTCTCATGCAAGCGCTGCAAATGAAAGCCTGAGCTAAATTCTAAACTGCAGGTTACATTTGTCAATGTTTTGGTATTGTTTAGTTTTAATTGCTGACTGAAGCACTAATAATAAAATCTAGTCGTTGGACTCGAACCAAAGCTTTGTTAAGGATAAAAAAGACCATTCTTGGGCCTTGAATAAATTAAATTACTAATCGGATTGAAAATTGCTCTGTCTTTAGATGATTTAAAAGGAGGGATCTCTCTAATAGTCAAGCTCGCTTTAATTCCGCGATCAAGTCGTCTAACTCACCGCTTGAGTTCATTCCTAGTAATTCATCACAACCTCCAATATGCGTATCGCCAATAAATATTTGAGGCACACTAGTGCTGCCATGGCTCACTTTAAGCATTGCCTGATAGGCTTCAGGTCGTCCTCCAACATCAATTTCCTTAAAGGGAAGGTTTTTTTGCTTGAGAAGTTGTTTTGCGCGATGACAGAAACCGCATAGCATGGACGAATATATAGTAATGCCTGACATGAGTTTTTAACGTCCTAGTAAATTTAAATATCCTCACAGTCTATTCAAAACTAGTTGTGAAATATCCATATTTTTATCATGGGGAAGCGTAAGACTTTACTGTTTGATCCAGTCTGCATTCCTACAGCTGAAGATGGTTAAATAATTATTATCAATATTTGATCAATTTCACCTATTAAACATAGACGAAAAATAGCATTTATCGTAGAATTCCACCTCAAAGAAGTTGCTGCTTTCGCAGCGTAAGATTTTAAATTTAATTTTTAATGGAAAGAACTATTGTTCCTTCTGTTTTCGTGCGCGCGCATTTTTTTGAACCTGGAGGTTTTGTGCCAAACCCAGCAATATTAGCCCTGCAAGATGGAACTATATTTAAGGGTATATCGATCGGTGCCGACGGTATATCCCCCGGTGAGGTGGTTTTTAATACATCAATGACTGGCTACCAGGAAATCTTAACCGACCCTTCATATTGTTCTCAGCTCATAACACTAACTTACCCCCATATTGGAAATACTGGTGTAAATAGTGAAGATGAAGAAGCCCAGAATATTCACGCCAGTGGACTAATCATCAGAGATTTACCCCTACTTGCCAGTAACTGGCGCAGCGAAAGTAGTCTTCAAGACTACTTAGTAGCTAGAGATGTTGTTGCAATTGCCGACATAGACACTCGAAAACTAACGCGCCATCTCCGTAATCATGGCGCTCAAAATGGCGCTATAGTTGCTGGCGTAAATCCTTCCTTAGAACAAGCACTTGAAGCTGCTAGGTCATTTGAGGGGCTGCAAGGTATGGATTTGGCAAAAGTAGTTAGCACTAAGCAACGCTATGACTGGTCTCTGTCTACTTGGACTTTAGAGCAAGGCTATGAAGAGCCCGCCAACAACCGTTACCACATCGTTGCTTATGATTATGGCATTAAGAAAAATATACTGTGCATGCTCGCCCAACGTGGCGCAAAAATAACGGTTGTTCCAGCACAGACTCCTGCACAAGAAGTATTGGCAATGAATCCCGATGGCGTTTTTTTGTCAAATGGGCCTGGTGATCCAGAGCCGTGTCATTATGCAATATCAGCGATAAAGACAATTCTTGAAACAAATGTTCCTGTCTTCGGCATCTGTCTGGGGCATCAGCTGTTAGCGCTCGCAAGTGGCGCAAAAACAATGAAAATGAAGTTTGGTCACCATGGTGCTAATCATCCAGTTCAGGATATTGATACTGGCGCTGTAATGATTACCAGTCAAAATCATGGCTTTGCAGTCGACCAAACCAGTTTGCCTAATAATTTACGTACCACGCACATTTCTTTATTCGACCAAAGTTTACAAGCAGTTCATCGAAAGGATAAACCCGCTTTTAGCTTTCAAGGTCATCCTGAAGCGAGCCCCGGTCCACATGATGTAGCTCCTTTGTTTGATCACTTTTTTGAGTTGATAGCGGTTTATATCAATCAGAAAGCGGATCGTTCGAATATTGGTGGAGAAGTCTAATGCCATTAAGAAAAGACATTAAATCAGTATTAATTATTGGTGCTGGACCAATTGTTATTGGTCAAGCTTGTGAATTCGACTACTCGGGTGCCCAAGCATGTAAGGCATTAAAAGAGGAAGGCTTAAGAGTCATATTAATTAACTCCAACCCTGCCACTATTATGACTGACCCCAGCATGGCAGATGCGACCTACATCGAACCGATTCACTGGAAGGCAGTTGAAAAAATAATTGAAAAAGAACGTCCCGATGTGTTATTGCCGACCATGGGTGGTCAGACAGCGCTTAATTGTGCGCTCGACCTTGACAGAGAAGGGGTGCTTGAAAAATACAACGTAGAAATGATTGGTGCGAGTCGCGAAGCCATCGACATGGCTGAAGATCGCGATCAATTCCGCAAGGCAATGACGGATATTGGTTTAAGCACACCCAAAGCTTTTGTTGCCCACAGCTTGGAAGAAGCCTGGCAAGGGCAGGCTCAAATTGGCTTTCCTATCATTATTCGGCCTTCATTCACGATGGGTGGAAGCGGCGGGGGTATTGCCTATAATCGCGAAGAATTTGAAGATATTATCAAGCGTGGACTTGAGCTATCGCCAACTACTGAGGTATTAATTGAAGTATCAGTACTCGGCTGGAAAGAATATGAAATGGAAGTTGTGCGTGATCGAAACGACAATTGTATTATCATCTGTTCAATTGAAAACCTTGATCCGATGGGCGTACATACGGGTGATTCTATTACGGTTGCGCCTGCACAAACGCTGACTGATAAAGAATATCAAATCATGCGGAATGCCTCGATTGATGTATTACGGAAAATTGGGGTCGAGACGGGTGGCTCTAACGTGCAGTTTGCGATCAATCCTGAGAATGGTGAAATGATCGTAATAGAAATGAATCCGCGAGTGTCACGTTCTTCCGCTTTGGCTTCAAAGGCAACGGGTTTTCCGATTGCCAAAGTGGCTGCCAAGTTAGCTGTTGGTTATACCTTGGATGAGCTACAAAATGACATTACTGGTGGCTCAACACCGGCATCGTTTGAACCGTCGATTGATTACGTCGTCACTAAAATACCTCGTTTTACTTTTGAGAAATTTCCGCAGGCGGATGATCGTTTGTCGACTCAAATGAAGTCGGTTGGTGAAGTGATGGCGATTGGTCGAAGCTTTCAGGAATCATTCCAAAAAGCGCTACGAGGACTAGAAACCGGTGTCTTTGGTCTGGATGAAATTGTTGAACCAAATCTTAATAAAGACGAACTTGAAGATCTGTTTCGTAAAGAGCTAAGGCTGCCTGGTGCGAATCGTATTTGGTATGTTGCTGATGCATTTCGCGCTGGATATAGTGCTCAACGGCTATTTGACGAAACTAAAATCGATCCTTGGTTCTTAGCGCAGATTGAAGACTTAATTCGTTGTGAAAAAGAGCTAAAGGGGCGAGATGCCAAGTCGATTAGTGCTGATGAATTTTTTGCGTTAAAAAGGAAAGGTTTTTCTGATAGAAGACTGTCGACCTTACTCGAAGTTGATGAGATAGAAGTCAGTGACTTGCGCCGAGCGCTGGGTATTCGCCCCGTATACAAGCGAGTAGATACCTGCGCTGCTGAATTTTCATCTTCCACTGCCTATCTTTATTCAACCTACGAGCAAGAGTGCGAGGCTGAGCCGAGTGGTCGAGATAAAATTATGGTGTTGGGTGGTGGACCTAATCGAATCGGTCAGGGCATTGAGTTCGACTATTGCTGTGTTCATGCGGCGATGGCAATGCGTGAAGATGGTTATGAAACGATTATGGTTAACTGTAACCCCGAGACTGTATCGACGGATTACGACACTTCTGATCGATTGTACTTCGAACCTTTAACCTATGAAGATGTGCTTGAAATAGTTCATTTAGAGAAACCTAAAGGCGTGATTGTTCAGTTTGGTGGACAAACGCCGTTAAATCTAGCCCGTGCACTCGAGTCTGCGGGTGTGCCCATCATTGGTACAACTCCAGATTCGATTGACTTAGCCGAAGATCGTGAGCGCTTTCAGAAAATGATTCATGACTTAGACTTGCTTCAACCGCCTAACCGTATTGCCTTTGATGTCGAATCATCTGCTGCATTGGCGGATGAAGTTGGATTTCCACTCGTGGTAAGGCCGTCTTATGTGCTGGGTGGACGAGCTATGGAGATCGTCTACGATCAAGACGATTTGGCCAATTACATGAAGGAAGCGGTAAAAATTATTAAAGATTCGCCAATCTTACTTGATCGCTTTCTTGATGAAGCAATTGAAGTCGATGTCGATGCCATCTGTGACGGCAAGGATGTTGTGGTTTGTGGTTTAATGGAGCATATCGAACAAGCGGGAGTTCACTCTGGCGACTCAGCTTGTTCACTACCACCTTACTCACTGCCTGAGCACATTCAGCAAAAGCTTTGTGTTCAAGTAACGCAAATGGCGAAAGCCCTCAATGTTGTGGGTTTAATGAATACACAGTTTGCTATTAAAGGTGAAGAAATTTATATTCTTGAAGTTAATCCAAGAGCTTCGCGTACCGTGCCCTTTGTCTCTAAAGCAACTGGTGTTCCGTTAGCAAAAGTAGCGGCGCGTTGTATGGTTGGGCAGTCATTGGTTGATCAAGGGCAGACAAAGCAAGTAATACCTAACTTTGTATCGGTCAAAGAATCTGTATTTCCTTTTGCTAAATTTCAAGGGGTTGACCCGATTCTTGGACCAGAAATGAAATCAACCGGTGAAGTAATGGGAATTGGCCGTACTTTTGCAGAAGCTTTTGCGAAAGGCATGCAAGGGGCAGGTGTTCGTATACCGATGTCTGGCACCGCATTTTTAAGCGTGCGTGAAATCGATAAGCGATCAATTGCTACTTTGGCAAAAGAGCTTCATAACCAGGGCTTTAATTTAGTTGCAACCAGTGGCACGGCAAAAATCATTCAGGCTGCGGGTATTGAATGCAAGCACGTCAATAAAGTGAAAGAAGGCCGGCCCCACATTGTTGATATGATAAAGAATGATGAAATTGCATTAATCGTCAATACGACCGAAGGTCGCTCGGCTATTAGTGATTCCTACGCGATTCGACGAGAAGCGCTGATGCATTCTGTTTGTTATTCTACGACGATTTCGGGCGGAAACGCGATCTGTCAGGCCATGTCTCATCACGAAATTGGAGATGTATACAGGCTTCAAACCTTGCACCAGGATTAGTACTTATGAACCAAATACCAGTAACAGCAGAAGGCTCTGAAAGGTTAAAAGCTGAGCTAAAAGATTTGAAATATGTCAAAAGGCCTATTGTAGTTGAAGCCATTGCGGTTGCAAGAGATCACGGTGACTTAAAAGAAAATGCTGAATATCATGCGGCTCGTGAAGAGCAAGGCTTTATGGAAGGTCGCATTGCTGAGTTAGAGTCTGTGTTAGGTAATGCTCAAATTATTGACATTAAAAAGTTAAATCAAACGGGCAAGATTGTTTTTGGCTGCACCGTCGAGTTAATTGATGTCGAAAGTGATGAAGAGGTAATCTATCAGATTGTTGGCAATATTGAGGCCGACATTAGGCTCAATCGAATCGCTATTAGCTCCCCGATTGCGAGAGCTATGATAGGTAAAGAAGAAGGTGATGAAGTTATTGTTCGTGCACCCAGTGGTGACCGGGAATACGAGGTTACCGCGGTTCATTATCGTTAAATTTACGGGGAGTGTTGTAGCCTCGGGATATTACTCATGGTTAAAATTTAGCGTAAAGGTTTGTCGCTGACGATCTTACCAAATCGGTCAGACTTAACATTACGCCTATAAATTACAGCAACATTTCCGATGGCTTGAATTGACTCAGCTTTGTGACGAGCGCAAATAGAGTCTATCATTTTTTTTTTGACTGATTTTTCTGAGGCGGGTATTCGAATTTTAATCAGTTCATGATGTTCAATAGCTATTTCTATTTCATTTTGAACGGCTTCGGTTAAACCATTCTGGCCGATCATCACGACAGGCTTTAATAGATGAGATTCAGCTCTTAAACGTTTATTCTGTACTTTTGATAGGTTCATTCTAATGCTAAGTTCTGATGTGGCTTTAAAGTTGGTCATACTAACACAGGTTGTTCATACAGGTTTCGAGAATTAAAGCATGTCACGCTCCAAAAGCAGCCAAAAATGGCTTCAGGAACACCATGATGATCAATACGTCTTGCAGGCACGTAAAGAAGGCTATCGTTCACGTGCAGTATATAAGCTAATAGAGCTCCAGCAAAAAGACAAACTGCTAAAGCCCGGTATGTTTGTGCTTGATCTAGGCGCTGCGCCTGGTGGTTGGAGTGAATACGTAAGTCATTTTGCTGGTCCCAAAGGCCGTCTGATTGCAATTGATCTATTACCAGTTGATCCAATTGCGGGCGTAGAAATTATTCAAGGAGACTTCACAGAAGCCGATACATTAGAGCAAATTCTTGATTTGGTTGATAGGCAGCCAGTTGACCTTGTTTTATCTGATATGGCCCCCAACTTAAGTGGAGTTGATTCAGTTGACCAACCTCGATCCATGTATTTGGGGGAGCTGGCTTTCGAATTAGCGAAAGACTGTTTGGCTAAAGATGGACAATTTGTAGTCAAACTATTTCAGGGAGAAGGGTACGAGGCGCTTATTTCGTCATTTAAATTGGCTTTCAAGTCTGTCAAGTACCGTAAGCCGGATGCATCAAGGGCAAGATCTCGTGAAATTTATGCGGTTTGTAGTGGTTTGAAATAAAGAATTCGATTATGAATATGCTAGTATTTTAATCGTTTAATAGTGGTATGACGCTTAAAGTGTCGATTCGAAATTATTCTAAGTTAGTTTTTAATATGCTGACTTAGTAAACACAAGATAAGGTGTTGACAAGTGAATGATGTAGCAAAGAATTTAATATTATGGGTGGTGATCGCTGTTGTTTTATTAACAGTATTTCAGAGCTTTGGTGGGCGCACTAGCAATAGTGGCACTAATTTGAAGTATTCAGATTTTCTTACCCAAGTGAAGCAAGGTCAGGTGAAAGAGGTTTTGATTGAAGGTCAGAGCATCACAGGTCAGCTGAAATCAGGTATCGCCTTTATGACTTATAGTCCTGAGACAGACAATTCTGCATTAATCGGTGAAATGGACCGTGCCAATGTAACCATTGTTGGCAAGCCACCTGAGCAACCTTCTTTACTTGCACATATATTTGTAAGCTGGTTTCCTTTTATTGTTTTAATTGGCTTGTGGGTTTTCTTTATGCGCCAGATGCAAGGTGGCGGTGGCGGCAAAGGGGCCATGTCATTTGGGAAAAGCAAGGCAAGGTTACTGAGTGAAGATCAGATCAACATTTCTTTCAATGATGTTGCTGGCGTTGATGAGGCAAAAGAAGAGGTCGGTGAGTTAGTAGAATTCTTGAGAGACCCCTCTAAATTTCAAAAGCTCGGCGGTAGAATTCCTCGTGGCATTTTGATGGTAGGCTCGCCTGGAACGGGTAAAACGCTACTGGCTAAAGCCATAGCGGGTGAAGCTAAAGTACCGTTCTTTACAATCTCTGGTTCTGACTTTGTTGAAATGTTTGTTGGTGTTGGTGCCTCTCGTGTTCGAGACATGTTTGAGCAAGCCAAAAAGCACTCACCCTGCATTATATTTATTGATGAAATTGATGCTGTTGGTCGGCATCGTGGCGCTGGAGTGGGTGGCGGTCATGACGAGCGTGAACAAACATTAAACCAGCTACTGGTCGAAATGGATGGTTTTGAAGGAAATGAAGGTGTTATTGTAATTGCCGCAACTAATCGTCCGGATGTGTTAGATCCAGCCTTATTAAGGCCAGGTCGTTTTGACCGCCAAGTTGTTGTCCCCCTGCCTGATGTTCGTGGCCGTGCACAAATTTTGAAAGTTCACATGCGTAAAGTGCCTGCTGCTGACAACGTGGATGCCATGGTAATTGCGCGTGGTACGCCTGGTTTTTCTGGTGCTGACCTTGCTAACTTAGTCAATGAGGCCGCACTGTTTGCTGCCCGAGGCAATAAGAAATTGGTGCATATGGGTGAGTTTGAGCGAGCCAAAGATAAAATTATGATGGGCGCAGAACGTAAGTCTATGATCATGAATGATGGTGAGAAGAAGCTTACGGCCTATCACGAAGCAGGGCATGCAATTGTTGGCAGAATAGTGCCTGAGCATGATCCCGTTTATAAGGTCAGTATTATACCGCGTGGGCGTGCACTCGGCGTTACGATGTTTTTACCAGTCGAAGATCGTTACAGTTACAGTAAAAAGTTGCTCGAAAGTCAGTTGTCTAGCTTGTATGGTGGGCGTATAGCTGAAGAACAAATCTTTGGTGCTGACGCGGTTACAACGGGTGCATCAAACGATATTGAGCGAGCTACCAGTATTGCCCGAAGTATGGTGACGCAGTGGGGTCTATCAGACCGTATGGGGCCACTTTCGTACAGTGAAGAAGAGGGCGAAGTGTTCCTTGGTAAATCCATGGGTAAACAAAAAACAGTATCAGACGAGACGGTTCGGGCCATTGATTCAGAAATTCGAACGCTTATTGATAGAAACTATCAACGTTCAGTTGATATATTGAAAGAAAATGAAGATAAGCTGCACGTAATGGCTGACGCATTGATGAAATACGAAACCATTGACTCTAGTCAAATTGATTCAATCATGGAAGGTAAAGTGCCTGGCCCACCTCAAGACTGGACAGATGACGAGTCTAGCTCTTCTGGTTCTGGTGGCAATAGTGCTCCAGCCGAGGTTGAGAAAGATAAGGCTGACGAAAATTCAGATCTTCCTGACCCAGCCACTAAGCTCCATTAACTTTAATATAGGGCAAAGATCGTGCAATCGGTCTTTGCTTTTTTATGCGTCCCAATAACTCATTTAAAGACAATTTAGAGCAATCAAAGCCAAGAAAACACATTCAAGTGATGGGCGTAATAAACACGACACCTGACTCATTTTCTGATGGTGGGCAATTTTCGGCTATAGATAATGCTTTTCAGCATGCACTTAAACTGATTGATGATGGCGTTGATATTCTTGACGTGGGTGGAGAGTCAACTAGACCTGGTTCAGTCCAAGTCGGCCTTGATCAAGAGCTTGCGCGCACTGTTCCACTGATTAAGTTAATTCGAGAAGTATCAGATGTGGCCATTTCAATTGATACTAATAAACCCGATGTAATGCAGCAAGCAGTTGACGCTGGGGCTACCATGATTAACAGTATTTGGGCCTTGCGATTAGAAAGTTCATTGGAATTGGCAGCAGACCTCGATGTTCCAGTGTGCTTTATGCATATGCAGGGAACGCCAGAAACTATGCAAAAAAATCCAACCTATGACGATGTTGTGAATGATGTGCTAGATTTTTTAAAGCATCGAATTGATGCTGCAATAAATGCAGGCATCAAGCCCTATAATATCATTGTTGACCCTGGCTTTGGCTTTGGAAAAACATTGCAACATAACTTGCAACTGTTGCAATCACTCGCGGAATTTAAATCTTTGAACGTACCCTTACTAGTGGGCATGTCACGAAAGGGCATGATCGGTACGATACTCAACAAGCCAGTGGATCAGCGTCTTCATGGCAGCGTTTCGAGCGCTGTTATTGCAGCGATGCTAGGGGCTGATATAGTCCGTGTTCATGATGTTCCTGAAACGTTAGATGCCATTGCAATGGTAAATGCGCTGCAGCAGTTCGATTGATTTAGGTCTCTAAGTGGATAAACTTGGTTAGAATATAAAAATAAATAAGAGGGAATTGTAATGAGCCGACGATATTTTGGTACTGATGGCATTCGAGGCAAAGTAGGCGTTCCACCAATGACGGTCGACTTTGTAATGAAGGTTGGCTGGGCAGCCGGCAAGGTACTTGCCAAGCAGGGTAAAGGAAGCGTTGTCATTGGAAAGGACACTCGAATATCTGGCTATATGTTTGAATCAGCTCTAGAGGCAGGTTTGGCCGCAGCGGGTCTGGATGTCATATTACTAGGTCCTATGCCGACACCTGCTGTTGCTTATATGACACAAGCTCGAAGAGCGGTTGCGGGTATTGTGATTAGTGCATCGCACAACCCATATCATGACGATGGGGTTAAGTTTTTTAATGCTGACGGCTACAAACTATCGGATAAAGTTGAACAAGCAATAGAAGATATGATTGACCAGCCATTGACGATGGTTGAGTCCGAGTTATTGGGAAAAGCCACTCGAATGGAGGATGCGAAAGGTCGCTATATTGAGTACTGCAAAAGCTCAATCCCGTTTAACACGACATTGAGAGGGATGAAAATAGTAGTCGATTGTGCCCACGGAGCAACTTATCATATTGCTCCCGCTGTGTTTCGTGAATTAGGTGCTGAGGTGCTTGAATTAGGAACCAAGCCAAACGGATTGAATATTAATAAGGATGTCGGTGCACTTCATCCTGACAATATGCGTGCGATGGTTTTAGAAAATCAGGCTGATATGGGCATTGCGTTTGATGGCGATGGCGATCGTTTGATGATGATGGATTCTAAAGGTGATGTTAAAGATGGCGATCAACTGCTGTACATTATTGCTAAGAGTAAATTAATGACAGGGCGTCTTTCCGGTGGGGTGGTCGGTACACTGATGACTAACTTAGGGCTAGAGCATGCTCTGAAAAAAGAAGGTATTGAATTCGAAAGAGCCAATGTGGGCGATCGACATGTTATGGAAAAGCTAATGGACAAAGGCTGGTCTGTTGGTGGAGAGTCATCGGGACATATTATTTGCCTCGACAAGACATCAACTGGCGATGGCATTATTGCCTCATTACAAGTACTTGATTGGTTGGTAGAAAAGGATATCACTTTGACCAAAGCCTGCAATGGTATGTCATTATATCCGCAAATTATGATTAATGTTCCTATTGCTAAAAAGATCGATTTACAATCGCTACCAGCAGTTCAGCAGTCTGTGAGTGCTGCAGAGTCTGAGCTCAACGGCAAAGGCAGAGTGCTGCTAAGAGCGTCGGGTACTGAGCCATTAATTAGAGTAATGGTGGAAGGTGAGGATGCCGTTTTAGTAAATAAACTGGCATTAGAAATTGCTGCCTCTGTCACCGTATCGGCATCAACTTAACTATTTGTGTATTTTATTCATTTGTCGATTGATTTATTGTCTTTAGGTGAGTAACCTTTGGCGCCGATTTGATCAGTAGTAAAAATAGATGAGAACCACCCTAATTGCTGGAAACTGGAAGATGAATGGCAGTCTAGCCAGTGTCATCGAGCTGGTTGAAGGCATTCAGTTTGGGCTTGGGGCCGGTCAGTTTGAAAACACAGAACTCGTCGTTTGTCCGTCGTCTATATTCCTAATGGAAGTTAGTAGTATGTTAGGCGATACTGGTGTGCTACTAGGCGCTCAAAACGTTTGTGATCAGGCAGAGGGAGCTTTTACCGGTGAGGTATCAGCCACTATGCTAAAGGCGTGTGGCTGTCGTTATGCCCTAGTCGGGCACTCTGAACGTCGAGCGCTTTACTTAGAATCAGACCAACAGGTTGCGGATCGATTTGCAATGGCTGTTAAGTCAGGTTTAATACCAATCTTATGTGTTGGTGAATCGTTAAAAGAGCGTGAAGAAGGTTTAACAGAGTCGGTTGTCGCTAGGCAGTTAGATGCCATAATTGACTCTCAGGGTATTGTAGCAATTGCTGGAAGTGTTATTGCCTACGAACCAGTTTGGGCAATTGGGACGGGTGAAGTTGCAACACCTGACCAAGCACAAGCAGTTCATCGATTTATTCGAAATAAGTTAGCAGCGCTGGATTCAGTGGCTGCAGATAAAGTACAAATTTTATATGGTGGAAGCATGAACCCAAAAAATGCAAAAGACTTATTATCGCAACCTGATATTGACGGTGGTTTAATAGGTGGTGCGGCATTGAAAGCTTCCGACTTTTTAGCAATTGCTCAATCCGTTTAGGAATTTTGATGGAAAATTTAAATAGCGCATTGCTTATTGTTCAGGTCATTCTGTCAATAAGCTTGATTGTTTTGGTACTAATGCAGCACGGTAAAGGAGCTGATGCAGGTGCCGCTTTCGGAAGTGGCTCCTCATCAACTGTATTCGGCTCGAAAGGCTCTGGTAACTTTTTAAGTAAAACAACTGGGATTCTAGCCGCGTTGTTTTTTGTTGTTTGTATGTCGTTAGCATATTTAGGCAGCCATCGAAATGACTCTGGAACTCTGATGCAAAGCGTGACTTCAATTGATGCTGAAGCGTCTCAAGAAACAACGTTGGTAGAAAGTGATATGCCACCTGTTGACGCATCAACCAATGTGATATCAGGTTCAGATTTACCGCCTGCTGACTAATGAAATATAGCCGATGTGGTGGAATTGGTAGACACGCTATCTTGAGGGGGTAGTGGCGAAAGCTGTGCCGGTTCGACTCCGGCCATCGGCACCATTTTTTAGAGTTAAGTTTGAAACTTTAAATACAATTTTATTGTCATAAATTGGGTATATTTGTTAAAATATACTTATCGTTTGGGTTAAATTTTTAACCCTCAACTATTACCGTTATAGGCTAGTCGCTCTCCTGGCGCTAGCATTTATTTAGAGGCCTTTTGTTTCATATGTTAGGTAACTATCTACCGATATTAATTTTTATGGCTGTCACTCTTGTTATGGGCTCGATGTTCATCGTTGCAGGCAAGCTGTTAGGTCCATCTCGTCCAGATGCTGAAAAAAATTCTCCTTATGAATGTGGTTTTGAGGCATTCGAAGATAGTCGTATGAAGTTTGATGTGCGTTACTATTTGGTTGCTATATTGTTTATTATTTTTGATTTGGAAATAGCTTTTCTATTTCCATGGGCAATTGCGCTCGATGAGATCGGTACGTTTGGTTTAGTTGCAATGGCTATTTTTCTGGGTGTGCTTGTTGTTGGGTTCATCTTTGAATGGAAAAAAGGAGCGCTCGAATGGGAGTAGAAGGTGTATTCGAGCAAGGGTTTATGACTACCTCTGCTGATAAATTAATTAATTGGGCTCGAACAGGCTCTATGTGGCCAATGACATTTGGCTTGGCTTGTTGTGCTGTTGAAATGATGCAGGCAGGTGCAGCTCGTTACGACTTGGATCGATTTGGAATAATCTTTCGTCCCAGCCCCCGTCAGTCTGACGTGATGATTGTTGCGGGTACATTGGTTAATAAAATGGCGCCTGCGTTACGTAAAGTTTATGACCAAATGGCTGAACCGCGGTGGGTCATATCTATGGGTTCCTGTGCTAATGGTGGTGGTTACTATCACTATTCTTATGCCGTTGTGCGAGGCTGTGATCGAGTGGTGCCCGTCGATGTCTATGTGCCTGGCTGTCCACCAACAGCTGAAGCGCTTTTATATGGCATTATGCAATTGCAAAATAAAATTAAAAACACTAATACGATAGCCCGATAATATGGCGACTTCTTTAAAACAGTTAGCCGACTCTTTAGGCAGAAATTTTGGTAAGCAACTGGTTTCTGTTGAGATTAAATACCAAGAGGTAACTGTCGTTGTCACGCCCGAAAATTTAATCGAGGTGGCTACTCAACTGAAAGAAAGTGAAGAGTTTAAGTTTGAGCAGCTCGTTGACCTGTGTGGCGTTGATTACTCTCAATTCGGTGTGGCTGAGTGGCAAACTAATGATGCATCTAATGCAGGTTTTAGTCGAGGTGTTGACGTCTCAACAACTACGGGTCGGTTGCAGTTCGGTGATGAATTAGAGTCAGTTGTTGATAATGGCGCTCGATTTGCAGCAGTTTACCATCTGATATCTTATCAAAATAATTGTCGGTTGCGCCTTAAGGTTTTTGCTGCTGATGATAGCTTTCCTGTGGTGCCAACGATTACTGACGTCTGGGCTTCTGCCGATTGGTATGAGCGTGAAGCTTTTGATCTATTTGGATTATTATTCAGTGGTCACCCCGATTTAAGAAGGATATTGACCGACTATGGATTCGTTGGGCACCCGTTCCGTAAAGATTTTCCACTGATTGGCAATGTTGAAATGCGCTATGACTCGGTTAAGAGACGGGTCATATACGAGCCCGTTAGTATTGAACCGAGAGTATTAGTTCCCAAAGTCATACGCGAAGATCATCGCTATATTTCTGATGAGCAAATGATTCAAGAAAAGGAAGAGGCTAAGGGCGATGCCTGAGATTAAAAACTATACGCTGAACTTTGGCCCACAACATCCAGCCGCACATGGTGTTTTACGTTTAGTGCTGGAGATGGACGGTGAGGTTATCGAACGAGCTGATCCGCATATTGGGTTGCTGCATCGCGGTACCGAAAAGCTGGCAGAAACTAAACCTTTTAATCAAAATATTGGTTACATGGACAGGCTCGATTATGTGTCGATGATGTGTAATGAGCATGGCTATGTGCTTGCGATTGAAAAGTTGCTTGAGTTGGAGATTCCAGAACGTGCCAAATATATTCGTGTCATGTTTGATGAAATTACGCGCATATTGAACCATCTCATGTGGATTGGAACTCACGCGCTAGATGTTGGCGCCATGACGATGTTTTTATATGCATTTCGTGAGCGCGAAGATTTGATGGATCTTTATGAAGCCGTCTCTGGTACACGCATGCATGCGACTTACTATCGTCCGGGTGGCGTTGCCCGTGACCTGCCGGATGCTATGCCACAATATCAAGAAAGTCGCTGGCGCAGCAAGAAGGAAGCAGCCCGTTTAAATGAAAACCGGCAGGGCAGTCTCCTTGACTTTACAGAGGATTTCACTAACCGATTTCCTGGTTACATTGACGAATATGAAACCCTGCTAACGGATAACAGAATATGGAAACAGCGTACGGTTGGAATTGGCGTTGTCACACAGGAACGGGCATTTCAACTCGGTTTTACAGGACCTATGTTGCGTGGATCGGGTGTTGAATGGGATTTGCGTAAAAAGCAACCCTATGAAGTCTATGACCGGATGGATTTTGATATTCCAGTTGGTACTAACGGCGATTGTTATGATCGTTATTTGGTGCGCATCGAAGAAATGCGTCAGTCCAACCGGATCGTTAAGCAGTGTATTAGCTGGCTAAAAGATAATCCTGGTATAGTTTTATCAGAGAATCACAAGGTAGCGGCACCTAGGCGCGAAATGGCCAAGGCTGACATGGAAGGTTTGATTCATCATTTCAAACTTTTTACAGAGGGCTACACAGTACCGGAAGGTGAAGTTTATACTGCCATTGAGCACCCCAAAGGGGAATTTGGTGTTTTCTTAATATCAGATGGCGCTAACAAACCTTACAGGCTAAAAGTGCGGGCACCTGGATTTGCTCATTTGTCGAGTATGAATGAAATGGCAACAGGGCACATGCTGTCTGACGTTGTTGCAATTATTGGTACGCAAGATATTGTTTTTGGTGAGATCGATAGATAATGGTCAAGATTAAAAGCTCAAAATTCGAAATATTTTCGGATCATACTCGTAAAGAAATTGATCATTGGGTAGCCAAGTTCCCTGAGGACCGCAAACGGTCAGCAGTAATTGGGGCTTTGAATGCAGCCCAGCATCAAAATCACGGTTTTCTTACAACGGAACTGATGGATGCGGTAGCCGATTATTTAGATATGGCTGCCATTCATGTTTACGAGGTGGCCTCTTTCTATTCGATGTATGAGACAAAACCTGTTGCGCGCAATAATGTTGCAATTTGCACCAATATTAGCTGTATGTTGATGGGTTCAGATCTTATTGTTGAGCATATCGAAAATAAGTTGGGGATTAAAATTGGCGAAAGTTCTGAAGACAACCGCATTTTTCTGAAGTGTGAAGAAGAATGTCTTGCCGCTTGTTCTGCCGGTCCAATGATGCAGGTAAATCATGTTTACCACGAGAATTTAACAATTGAAAAAGTTGATGAAATTTTGGATGGATTAAAATAATCATGGCTAATGACGTATGTTTTACTACCCGACATTATGAGCAACCTTGGACTATGGAAAACTACCTTAAGACAGGTGGTTATCAAGCGCTCAAGAAGATTATTAACGAAAAAATTAGTCAAGAAGCCGTAATCGATTTGGTTAAAGCTTCAGGACTTCGGGGCCGAGGTGGAGCTGGTTTTCCAACTGGATTGAAATGGAGCTTCATGCCTCGCAGTGCACCAGGTCAAAAATATCTAGTGTGCAACTCGGACGAGTCAGAACCAGGAACTTGCAAGGATCGAGATATACTACGTTTTAATCCGCATGCTCTGGTTGAAGGCATGATCATTGGCGGATACTCAATTGGTGCCTCGGTTGGTTACAACTACATGCGGGGCGAATTTATGGATGAGCCCTACATGCGCTTTGAGGCTGCATTAAAGGAAGCCTATGAAGCCGGCTATGTGGGTAAAAACATATTAGGCAGTGGATTTGACTTTGAGCTGCATACAGCCTTAGGTGCGGGTGCTTATATTTGTGGTGAAGAAACGGCTTTGTTAGAGTCATTGGAAGGTAAAAAAGGTCAGCCTAGGTTCAAGCCACCATTTCCAGCCAACTTTGGTTTATATGGTAAACCAACCACTATTAACAATACGGAGTCACTTTCTTCTGTACCTGCCATTATTCGTAATGGACCAGAATGGTTTGCTAACCTAGGTATACCAAATAATGGTGGTGTTAAATTATTTTCGGTTTCAGGACATGTGAATAAGCCAAGTAATTTTGAAATCAATATGGGCACACCATTTAAGGACTTGTTAGCCATGGCCGGTGGTGTAAAAGATGGTCGCAAGTTGAAAGCTGTCATTCCAGGAGGATCTTCTGTCCCTGTCTTAACGGGTGAAATGATGATGGAATGCACAATGGACTACGATTCAATTACCAAAGCTGGCTCGATGTTAGGTTCGGGAGCTGTCGTGATAATGGATGAAACCACCGACATGGTAAAAGCATTACGCCGAATTTCGAGATTCTATTTTTCAGAATCCTGTGGCCAATGCACGCCTTGTCGTGAAGGCACGGGTTGGTTGTATCGAGTACTTTGCCGCATTGTTGATGGTAAGGGCCGATCAGAAGATATAGAGCTATTGGAAGAGGTGTCGCATAAAATTGAAGGGCGTACTATTTGTGCGCTGGGTGACGCAGCAGCAATGCCCGTATGGAGCTTCATTAAGCATTTCCGACATGAATTCCAGTATTACGTCGATCATAAACGTTCGATTTTAAGTTAATTTCGGTTAATACATTAAGTTAGTCTAATGCGTTAATAGCGGTTCAATATTTTATACAGTAAGCAAGCTAGTATATTAAATACTTGCTGGTACATTTTAGAAAAGAGACAAAGGTAAATACAGCAATGAGCGACAGTATTACACTCACCATTAATGGACAGGAAATCGAGGCAGAAGCTGGTCGATTGTTGATTGATGTGGCTGATGATAACAATATTGTGGTTCCTCGCTTTTGTTATCACAAAAAATTATCAGTGGCTGCTAATTGTCGCATGTGTCTGGTTGAAGTTGAGCGCGCGCCAAAGCCAATGCCAGCTTGTGCAACGCAAGTTGCAGCTGGCATGGTGGTTCACACTCGTTCATCTAAAGCCATTGCAGCACAGAAATCGACAATGGAGTTTTTATTAATTAATCACCCCTTAGATTGCCCAATCTGCGATCAAGGTGGTGAATGTGAATTGCAAGATGTTGCTATGGGTTTTGGTTCTGATGTTTCACGTTACACAGAACAAAAACGTGTTGTCATGGATAAAAATATTGGCCCGTTGATCGCAACTGATTTGACTCGCTGTATCCACTGTACACGTTGTGTTCGTTTTGGTGATGAAATTGCGGGATTACCTGAAATGGGTTTAACCGGCCGAGGTGAAAATGCGGAGATAGGAACTTACATTGCGAAAGCTATTTCATCAGAATTGTCTGGTAATATCATTGATATTTGTCCTGTTGGAGCCCTAACGGCAAAGCCCTCAAGATACACCGCACGTGCTTGGGAGTTAACTCAACATCCAAGCATTTCAACGCATGATTGTATTGGATCCAATTTGTATGTTCATACCCGTAATAACAAGGTAATTCGTGTTATACCGCGTGAAAATGAATCGATTAATGAATCTTGGATTTCAGATCGTGATCGTTTCAGTTACACCGCTTTAAATAGTGATTCTCGCATTAAATTACCCTTGTTGCGTCAAAACGGGGAGCTTAAGGAAGTCGATTGGGAGACTGCGGTTAACGTAGCAACTGAAAAGTTATCGGCTGCAGCTAATAAGGACGGTGATCAAATAGCGGCCCTCATTAATCCCCAATCAACACTAGAAGAACAGTTCTTGTTACAAAAACTATTCAGGGGCTTGGGCTCTAACAACATTGATTTTCGACTCAGTCAAGTTGACTTTTCTAGCCAAGCTGAAGTGGCTATTATGCCTTGGTTAGGTCGATCATTAGAATCAATTGAATCTTTAAATGCTTGTTTATTAGTTGCTGGCAATCTCCGTTTAGAGCAGCCAATTTTGGCGCATCGGTTACGTAAGGCGGCTATTAATAATAGTGCAGCAGTTTCCTCAATCAGTCATTTATGTGGGCAATACAACTTTCCACTTGAGCATGAACTAGCGGGTTCAGCTGAACAATTAGTAGCCGATCTGGCTGGTGTTTTGGCGGCGCTTGCTGCTCAGGCTAAACTACCGGCCGAACTGCCAACTCACATTCAGGCCACTATTGCTGATTGTCAAGCGAGTAAACAGCATAAAGCGATCGCTAAATCACTCAGCAAAGCCAAAGATGCCGCTGTAATTGTCGGCATTCAGTCATTATCAAGCCCATACCTTTCCTTAATTCAGGAGCTCTGTGAGGCGATTTCTACCTTAACTGGTGCATCTCTGGGTTATTTATCACCATCGGCCAACAGTGCTGGCGCTAGCTTGGCGGGTGTCGTCCCGCATCGAGGCGTTGCGGGACAAAAAATTGAAAAAACAGGCCAAAACACAGCAGAAATTTTGGCTTCGCAACATCAAGTTTTACTCACTTTTGCAGTGAATCCCGTACTAGAAACAAATGTTCCGGGAGTGGCCCAGCAGCTATCAAGTAATAATAATTTTATAATTGCCGTCGATAGTTTTACTAACGATTTTACGCGCGAGAATGCTGATTTAGTCCTACCTCTAGCCTGTTTTACAGAAACTTCAGGTACTTTTGTTAATATTGAGGGCTTGTGGCAAAGCTTTAAAGGCCTTATCCAGCCTGAAGGTGGTGTTCGCCAGGGTTGGAAAATATTGACAGCATTAGGGCAACTCTTAGTTCCAGATGACTTTAAGTATTCTGATTCTATAGCAGTGCGTAACGAAGTGAAGGAAGCTTGTCGTGACCTTAGCCTGAATAATATTTGTGGTGTTCAATCAACGTATACTAAGCTCCCAACTAAGCCTAAGTCACTTCAAAAAGTTAGTGTTACGCCCATTTATTCGACTGACAGTTTAGTGATTGAAGCTTTGCCTCTTCAAAAAACACCTCTGATGAGTCAGCAATGCGTTATTGCAATGAATCAGGTGCAGGCGAATAAACTAAAACTAATGGATAATGAGCAAATTCAAGTTAAGCAGGGTAATGGTGTAGCTATTTTACCTTTACGAATTGATGAAAATGTTCCAGCTGGCTGTGTTTACGTACCGACAGGCATTGATGTGGTGAAGGACCTGTTTGGGGCCTATGGCCAAGTTGAATTGGAGAAAGTTGGGTGACCGATATAGTGACTAATCTCTGGTTATCTTTGCCCGACGGTATCCAGTTCACAAGCTATACACTTTTAAAGGTTTTTATTATTTTAGTGCCATTATTTATTGTGGTCGCTTATTACACGTTGGCTGAACGTAAAGTCATTGGTTACATGCAGAATCGTATAGGTCCTAACCGAGTGGGCCCCAAAGGCTTATTCCAACCCTTTGCTGATATGTTTAAGTTGATGTTTAAAGAGATCATCATTCCGACTAAGTCAAACCGTTACTTGTTCATTGTTGCCCCCATTCTGACCTTTGCGCCTTCAATGGCAGCTTGGGCCGTTATGCCCTTTACTGACACCTTGGTTTTTGCTGATATCAACGCCGGCCTGTTGTACATTTTGGCAATGACGTCACTCGGAGTATATGGCGTAATTATTGCTGGTTGGGCTTCTAACTCTAAATATGCTTTGTTAGGTGCCATGCGTTCGGCTGCACAAATTGTAGCTTACGAAATTGCTATGGGCTTTTCTTTAGTGGGCGTGCTGATGGCTGCAGGTAGTTTGAATCTTGGCGATATTGTTAATAGTCAAGCGGGTGGTATTTATCATTGGTTTATTCTTCCATTGTTCCCACTATTCATGGTGTATTTAATTTCTGGTGTAGCTGAAACCAATCGAGCACCGTTTGATGTAGCGGAAGGTGAATCTGAAATCGTCGCTGGTTTTCATGTTGAATATTCTGGCATGACCTTTGCGGTCTTTTTCCTTGCCGAATATGCCAATATGATCTTAATAGCAATGCTTGCTTCACTTATGTTTTTCGGTGGCTGGTTAAGTCCTTTGCCGTCGTTGATGGGCGATAACATCGTTTGGTTATTCTTGAAGACAGGCTTCTTCATGTTGTTATTTTTATGGTTTCGAGCAACTTTTCCACGATATCGTTATGACCAGATAATGCGATTAGGTTGGAAGGTTTTAATTCCGGTGACTATTGTATGGCTTGTAGTTGAAGGGTTTCTTGTCTATTTCAAAGTCGGTCCTTGGTTTAATTAGACGGTTTGCTAAATTATATGTTTGCTACTATAAAATATTATCTGAAAAGTTTTCTCTTACTTGAGTTACTCAAGGGTATGAGCGTGACTGGAAGATATTTTTTCAGTAAGAAAATCACGGTTCAATATCCGGAAGAGAAGACACCGATTAGTCCGCGCTTTCGTGGTTTACATGCACTTCGCCGTTACCCTAACGGAGAAGAACGCTGTATTGGTTGTAAATTGTGTGAAGCTGTTTGTCCTGCTCTAGCCATTACGATCGAATCAGAAGAAAGAGATGATGGAACTAGAAGAACCACTAAATACGAAATCGACCTGTTTAAATGCATTTACTGTGGGTTTTGTGAAGAAGCTTGTCCTGTTGATGCTGTTGTTGAAACTAATATTTTTGAATACCACTTTGAGAATCGTGGTGAAAATATTATGACAAAAGAAAAGTTACTAGAATTTGGTGACACATATGAATCTCAATTGGCTGCGGATCGCTCAGCTGACGCTCCTTACCGGTAATTTAGCCAGATGACTGAAACTATCATTTTTTATGTTTTTGCATTGATGACAGTGGTCGCAGCGACTGCTGTTGTAACTGTCAGAAATCCAGTGCATGCCGCTTTATCTCTTGTGTTGACTTTTTTTACGAGTGCCATTATTTGGATGACGTTAGAAGCTGAATTTTTGGCCATTAGTCTTGTGCTGGTTTATGTGGGCGCGGTGATGGTGTTATTTTTGTTTGTTGTGATGATGTTAGACATCAATATTGCTCGGTTACGTGAAGGTTTTGTCCGTTATTTACCCCTCGGTATTGCGGTTGCAGTTATCATGTTTGTGATGATGGTGAGTGTTATTACAGGCGGTATTTTTTCAGGTGATAGCGTAATAGAACCAATCGCTAAAGCTGCTGATTACAGTAATACAAAAGCACTGGGCCGAGTTTTATATACCCAATATGTGTTCGCATTTGAGATTGCAGCGGTTATTTTATTAGTTGCGATCGTTGCAGCAATCTCTTTAACCATGCGAAAACGTACGCACACCAAATATCAAAGTCCTTCGGCCCAAATTAGAGTGACCAAGGCAGATAGATTACGTATTGTCAAAATGCCTCCAAGCAGCGAACCTTCTCGCAGCAAAACTTTGAGTAACGAATCACTAGGTAACGAATAGCCATGACTGTTTCTTTAAGCCATTATCTAATTCTTGCTGCGGTTTTGTTCAGTATTAGTATCGCTGGAATTGTTATTAACCGAAAGAATATTATAATTTTATTGATGTCGATTGAAATTATGTTGTTAGCGGTCAATTTGAACTTCATTGCCTTTTCGCATTATCTTAATGACTTAGCTGGCCAGGTTTTTGTATTCTTTATTTTGACAGTTGCTGCGGCCGAAGCGGCTATTGGGCTGGCTATACTGGTTGTTTTATTTCGTAACAAACAGTCTATTAATGTTGCTGATATCAATGAGTTAAAAGGATGAGCATGGAATCTGTCTATCTTGCCATTCCACTAGCTTCTTTATTTGGTGCAGTTATTGCCGGATTCTTTGGTAAGCAAATTGGTCGTAATATTGCTCATTGGGTGACCATTTTAGGTGTTGGTACTTCGTTTATTTTGGCTTTAGTTGTTCTAAAAGATGTCGCCTTTGATGGTGCCGCCGTCTATAACGAAGCCTTGTATACCTGGATGGTAAGTGATGGTATCCGTTTCGAAATTGGATTCCTGGTCGATAGTTTAACCGCAATCATGATGGTGGTTGTTACCAGCGTTTCTTTAATGGTGCATATTTATACGATTGGCTATATGCATGATGATCCTGGGTATCAACGATTTTTTAGTTATATCTCATTGTTTACTTTTGCAATGTTAATGCTCGTTATGTCGAATAATTTTCTTCAGCTTTTCTTTGGGTGGGAGGCTGTCGGATTGGTGTCTTATTTACTGATAGGCTTTTGGTTTAAAAAAGAAACGGCCATTTATGCCAACTTAAAGGCCTTCATGGTTAATCGCGTCGGTGACTTTGGTTTTTTGTTGGGTATCGCGGTTATATTGATGTATACCGGTTCACTTGATTACTACGAAGTGTTTAGCAACTCAAGTCGCATGACGTCTGAAACAATGGAAGTCATTCCGGGGATCGAATGGTCGGTAATAACGTTAGCTTGTATTTTGCTCTTCGTTGGCGCTATGGGTAAGTCGGCACAGGTACCACTACACGTTTGGTTGCCTGATTCGATGGAAGGACCAACTCCTATTTCTGCCCTTATTCACGCAGCCACCATGGTAACAGCTGGAATTTTTATGGTGGCTCGTATGTCCCCTTTATTCGAACTATCAGAAACTGCGCTGTCTGTTGTAATCGTGATTGGTGCGACGACGGCCTTTTTTATGGGCTTGGTTGGCATTGTCCAGAACGACATTAAACGAGTTGTTGCTTATTCAACTTTGTCACAGTTGGGGTATATGACTGTAGCCTTAGGTGCCTCAGCTTATTCTGCCGCTATTTTTCATTTAATGACGCACGCATTCTTTAAAGCGTTGTTATTTCTTGCTGCTGGTTCAGTGATTATTGCTATGCACCATGAGCAAGATATTCGCAAGATGGGTGGGCTGAAAAAATATATGCCAATTACCTATTGGGTCTCGTTGATTGGTTCTTTGTCACTGGTTGGTTTTCCTGGGTTCTCTGGTTACTTTTCTAAAGATGCAATTATTTCGGCCGTCCACAATTCAAGTATTCCTGGCGCTGGGTATGCTTATTGGATGGTACTATTAGGAGTGTTTGTAACTGCTTTCTACTCCTTCCGTATGTTTTTTCTAGTTTTTCATGGTAAAGAACGAATGGATGAGCATACTCGAGAGCACCTACATGAAACACCACCCGTCGTCACCTTGCCTCTAATATTGCTCGCTATTCCTTCCGCTATCATTGGTTGGTTAGCAATAGATGGCATTCTATTTAGTGGTTTTCTGGATCAACCTATTTTCGTTCTCAGTGAACACGATACTATGGCAACCGTTGGCCAAACATTCCACGGTCCGGCCAGTTTTGTTGCTCATGGTTTCTCTGAGCCAGCGCTTTACCTTGCTTTTGCGGGCATTGCGTCATCTTGGTACATCTATCTGAAGAAACCTGAGATTGCTGAGTGGTTTAAAACTACCTTTAGTTTTATTTATAATCTGTTAGACCAGAAATATTACTTTGATAAATTCAATGAAACAGTCTTTGCAACGACAAGCAGAGGTATTGGACATGTATTGTTTCGGATCGGTGATGCTTTGATGATCGATGGCTTGGTTGTTAATGGCAGTGCTAAACTGGTGGGTTGGATGTCAGGCGTTGTTCGCCAGGTGCAAACGGGTTATCTCAACCACTATGCATTTGCAATGATTTCCGGTTTAATTTTGTTGCTTGGCTGGGCCATTTTGGGTTAAGCCTGCAAGCTTAACTCATAGACTGTCATTCCTAATAATTATAAAAGGTAAATTTTAAACTATGTACGCTGATTGGCCATTATTAAGCCTCGTTATTTGGACGCCTATTGTAGGTGGTATCTTGGTGTTGTTTGCTGGCGATAAAGAAGATTCATCAGGCGCTAAAAAGTTAGCCCTACTGGTATCAATTGTCACTTTCTTGTTGACCATACCGCTCTACACCGAATTTAACGTGGACACCCACCTACTGCAGTTTGTTGAAAGACATAGCTGGATACCAGCCTTCAACATCAATTATTTTGTCGGTGTAGACGGTATCTCAATGCCACTTATTTTGTTGACATCGTTCACCACGGTTATTGTCATAATTGCTGCTTGGGAATCAATTAAATATCGGGCCTCACAGTATCTAGCTGCATTCCTGATTATGGAAGGTTTCATGATCGGTACTTTTTCTTCCCTTGATGCAATTCTGTTTTATATTTTCTTCGAAGCGATGTTAATTCCGATGTTTTTAGTGATTGGTGTATGGGGCGGTGCCAACCGCATCTATGCAACGCTTAAGTTTTTTATCTATACCTTTGTCGGTTCGGTATTAATGTTGGTAGCCCTAATTTATATGTATAACAAATCAGGCAGCTTTTCAATATTTGATTTTCACGCACTTCAACTAAATTTAGACGAACAGATACTCATATTCCTCGCTTTTTTGATTGCCTTTGCAGTTAAGGTGCCTATGTGGCCAGTGCATACTTGGCTACCTGACGCACACGTCGAAGCACCAACGGGTGGTTCTGTTATCTTGGCTGCAATTATGTTGAAGATTGGCGGCTATGGTTTTCTTCGATTCAGCCTTCCGATCACGCCAGATGCCAGCCTAGAGTTAGACTGGTTAGTGATTACAATGTCACTGACCGCTGTTGTCTATATCGGTTTTATTGCACTAGTTCAGCAGGACATGAAAAAGCTTATTGCCTATTCTTCTATTGCTCATATGGGATTTGTCACGCTTGGATTTTTTATAATATTCCGAATCATAGATAACGGCAATGGGACTCAGGGTGCAGCTCTAGCGCTTGAAGGTGGCATGGTCCAAATGATTTCTCATGGTTTTATTTCGGGCGCTATGTTCCTATGTGTTGGCGTATTGTATGACCGCATGCACAGTCGTCAAATTGCTGACTATGGTGGAGTTGCTAACACTATGCCAATGTTTGCTGGATTTATGGTGTTCTTTGCAATGGCAAATGCAGGTTTACCCGGTACATCAGGATTTGTTGGTGAATTCATGGTTATTTTGGCGAGCTTTCAGGCTAACTTTTGGATTGCGTTTCTAGCTGCAACCACCTTGATTCTCGGTGCGGCCTATACACTATGGATGGTGAAGCGAGTGATCTTTGGCGATACAGGCAATGATAACGTTAGAGCGTTGACTGATATTAATCGCCGCGAGTTTTTTTTCTTGTCGATCCTGGCAATGGCGGTACTGGCCCTTGGACTCTGGCCAGATCCTTTAGTCGATGTAATGCATGTCACCATCGATAACTTGTTAAACCATATTATGATCTCAAAGATTTAAGCATCCTATGTCAGAATTCATCCAGCCTAATTTAATTCCAGTAATACCTGAAATGGTAATGTTGGCGATGACCTGTCTAGTACTTGTGGTCGATTTATTTTTACCTCAAGCCAAACGAGGCTTTACCTTATTTCTCACGGTACTCACTTTATTACTTACAGCAGCCGCTGTAATCGCCATAGCGCCAGCTGATACTGTTTCAACCTTTGGCGGGTCCTTTATATTGGACCAACTTGCGGTAACATTAAAAGTGGCCATCCTCTTGATTAGTGCTCTCGTATTTATTTATTCACGTGACTACCTCAAGGATCACGATATTTATAAAGGTGAGTACTATGTGCTTGGCTTATTCGCAGTGCTGGGCATGATGATCATGACTTCGGCTCACAGCTTCTTATTAGTTTATCTAGGTCTGGAATTACTATCATTATCGCTTTACGCCATGATTGCTTTTAATCGGAAGTCTATTCAGGCATCAGAATCAGCGATGAAATATTTTGTACTTGGCGCTATGGCTTCGGGTCTACTTTTGTACGGTATATCTATTTTCTATGGCATTACTGGAACGCTCGATCTTAATCAAGTATCGGATGTTGTTAGGATGCAATTAACCGAAAATCCGATTGCACTTTCTTTTGCCCTGACTTTTATTGTTGTTGGTTTATCATTTAAGCTGGGTGCGGTGCCATTCCACATGTGGCTACCGGATATTTACCAAGGAGCGCCGACATCAGTTACTTTGTTTATTGGAACTGCGCCTAAGATTGCTGGCTTTGCTATGGCAATAAGACTGCTAGTTGATGGTCTATCTGATTTGCAAGCTGAGTGGTCTCAAATGCTGCTAGTTCTGGCCGTTGTTTCGATGGCGCTGGGTAATATTGTTGCTATCGTACAAACCAACTTTAAGAGAATGTTGGCTTACTCAACAGTATCTCATGTTGGTTTTATTATGCTTGGACTATTGTCTGGCACAGAGGTGGGTTACTCGGCGGCTATGTTTTATACCTTAACCTATGCGATTACGGCCTCTGTAGCGTTTGGTGTATTAATGTTACTGAACCGTGAGGGCTTTGAAGCTGAAAATATTGACGATTTGACTGGGCTCAATAATAAAAACCCCTGGTATGCTGCCTTACTTGCTATTGCACTATTTTCTATGGCTGGGTTGCCACCGACAGTTGGCTTCTATGCCAAGTTAAGTGTTATTCAGGCGGTTGTTAGCATTGATATGGTTTGGCTTGCGGTGGTTGCTGTTTTATTATCAGTTATCGGTCTCTTCTACTATTTACGAGTGGTTAAAGCTATGTACTTTGATCCATCTGATGAAGGTCGTGAGTTAACCATTAAAGAATCATTAGATGTAAAAATACTCTTGAGCTTAAATGGTTTGAGTCTACTTGGGCTTGGTATATTCCCCTCTGGTTTAATGGCCTATTGTATTTTGGCTTTCAGTTAAGTTCTTATTCTGTCATAAAGTAGTGGGTTGCTAGTCTCTTAAATTAACTTTTTAGTTTTAATAGTATTCTGATAAAAACTTCTTAATTACTGCTTGTAAATAGTAACCAACATGGCTATTATGCCGTCCTTCTGATGCGGGGTGGAGCAGCTTGGTAGCTCGTCGGGCTCATAACCCGAAGGTCGTAGGTTCAAATCCTGCCCCCGCTACCAAACATACTGGCTATTGACTATTTGATGTCAGAAAGCAAGTTTATAGTCAGTTTTAAAGGGCCCTTTATGGGCCTTTTTTATTGGTTTAATTTTAAGGTCTAACTGCGTGAAAGATTTATCTGAATTGTTTGAACCAGTGGTAGAGGCGATGGGTTATGAATTCGTCGGTGTTGAATTTACTGGTGGGTCTGGCCATGGCACATTGTCTATCTACATTGACCGTGAGCAGGGTGTAGATGTCGATGATTGCGCTTCAATTAGCCATCAAGTGAGTGCTATTCTTGATGTGGAAGATCCCATTCAGCAGGCATTTGATCTTCAGGTATCATCACCGGGTATCAATCGGCCACTATTTAAGTTAAGTGATTATGATCGATTTGTTGGTGAGATTATTAAGATTAAGTTAGATGTTGCCCTTAACGGGAGAAAGAATTTCAAAGGCATTTTGAATGGTGTGGTTCAGTCAAAATTGGTACAGGTCGATGTTGATGGTGAGAATTTTCAGCTACCTTTTTTAGATATCGGTAAAGCTAACTTGGTAGGTCAATTTTAATTATTTAATGTTGGTCTCACCGGCCTGTGGTGCCTTTAATAAGTAGATGTACAGATTATAGATTATAGTTAGAACGAAGAAATTCAAAGCATTCTATATATTATGAGAAACAACAATGGAAAATAAAGAGATTCTGTTAGTAGCAGATACAGTTTCAAATGAGAAGGGTGTTGATCGCGAAGTTATTTTCGAAGCAATTGAAGCCGCTTTAGCATCTGCCACTAAAAAGAAGCGCGGCCAGGAAATTGAAGTCCGAGTTGATATTGATCGAAAAACGGGTGACTATGATACTTATCGCCGCTGGGAAGTCGTATTGTCGGGCGATAATGGTCTTGAAGAGCCCTTACGACAAACAAGTCTTGAAGCAGCCCAATACGAACAGCCAGAAATCCAACTGGGTGAGTTCATAGAGGAACAAATTGATTCTGTTGAATTTGGTCGAATAGCCGCTCAAACAGCCAAACAAGTAATTGTCCAGAAAGTTCGAGAAGCCGAACGTCGCAAAGTAATTGACGCATACATAGAAAAAGAAAATAGTCTCGTCATGGGTCAAGTTAAGCGTGTGGAGCGGGGAAACGTTTATGTTGACCTTGGTGATAATGCCGAAGGATTTATCCCACGTGAAGAAATGATTCCACGTGAATCAATGCGCCCGGGTGACCGTGTCCGTGGTTTCTTATACAAAATTGCATCTGAAGTACGGGGTCCTCAATTATTCATTAGTCGTACTGCTCCAGAATTCCTAATGGAGTTATTTAAGCTTGAGGTGCCTGAAGTAGGGCAGGGCTTAATCGAAATCATCGCAGCCGCTCGTGATCCAGGTATGCGAGCTAAAATTGCTGTCAAAAGTAATGAGCCAAGAATGGATCCTGTAGGTGCCTGCGTTGGTATGCGCGGTTCTCGCGTTCAGTCAGTGTCTAACGAGTTAGCGGGTGAACGGGTAGATATTATTTTATGGGATGATAATCCAGCTCAATTTGCTGTTAATGCCATGTCACCTGCAGAGGTAACGTCGATTGTTATTGATGAAGAAAAAGGGTCAATGGATATTGCTGTCCCAGAAGATAAATTATCACAAGCCATTGGTCGAGGTGGGCAAAACATCAAGTTGGCTAGCCAGCTGACGGGTTGGACGCTTAACGTTATGGATGAAGCCGCCGCAGAAGAGAAATCTGAAGGTGAGTCTCGACAGCTAGTCGAAAACTTTATGGAGCAGCTTGATGTCGACGAAGAAGTGGCCGTAATTCTTGTTCAAGAGGGCTTAACGACTATTGATGAAGTCGCCTATATTCCTGAAGCTGAGCTTGTTGAAATAGATGAATTTGATGAAGATATTGTTAAAGAATTGCGTGGCCGTGCTCGTGATGCACTGTTAACTTTGGCCATTGCAAAAGAGGCAGCCAGTGGTTCAGTTAAACCACAAGATGACCTTCTGAATATGGAATTTATGACTGATGAATTGGCTAATCAGCTATCAAAACGTGGTATTTGTTCCATGGAAGACCTTGCAGAGCAATCAACTGATGAGCTTGAAGAGAATGAAGGCTTAGACGCTGAATTCGCTGGTCAGTTAATAATGAAAGCGCGCGAACCGTGGTTTGCAGAAGACGGCGCTAAGTAATCTGTAACGAAAAGCTAAAGAAACCAGCTATCAACCATTTGCATTAGGACAGATAAACATGGCAAACGCGACAGCAAAACAACTCTCAGAAGTCATTGGCATCAGTGTCGACAAGCTGCTGGATCAATTGAGTGCAGCCGGTGTGAAAGTCGCGGGTGCGGATGATCCAATTTCTGAAGAAGATAAATTAAAACTACTTGAATCTCTTCGAATCAATCAAGGTAATGGGGAGGCAAGTGGGCCGCCAAAATTAACTTTGAATCGCAAGAGTAAAAGCGAATTAAAAGTGTCCGGTGTGTCGGGCCGTAATGCCACCACCAAAACAATTAATGTTGAGGTTCGAAAAAAACGAACGTTTGCTCGCCCATCGGACGTTGAACCAGAGGTTGGCGTATTAGCCCTTGCTGACAGTGAAATAGCACCTGTTGTAGAAAATTCAGCAGATGTTGAAATTACTGCTGTTGAAGAGGTGCTTGAGCAGGTTGTTGATCCCGTCGCTTTGGCAGCAGCAAAAGAAGCTGAAAAAGCGTCTGTTCGTGAAGCAGATCAAGCTCGACTAGTCATGGAAAAAGAGCATGCTGAAGCGGAAAAGCAAGCTTACTCAAAAAGCCTTCAGGAAGTTGAGGCAGCGCAAGGTATTATTGTTAAAAAAATGGCAGATGCTGCTGCCGCATCAGCAGCGGAAGACGCTGCTAAAGTGGCTTTAGAAGAAGCTTCTCGAGCAGCAGCAGCAGCCGTAGCAAATGACGAGAAAAGTGGTAAGTCAGGTAAGCGTGGTGAAGACAAAGGGACCCGCTACGGCCGCAAAGAATTACATGTGAAACCCGGAGGCAAGCAAGGTGCTGGCGGCCGCAAGCAAAAATTTAAAAAGAGTCGCAGACAGGTCAATGATCCTGATAATGCGCATGGTTTTGCAATGCCTACATCGCCAATTATTCGTAACGTTGAGATTTCTGATTCGATGACGGTTGGCGAATTGGCTCAAAAAATGGCAGTTAAGGCCGGTGATGTTGTAAAGGCTTTGATGCAATTAGGTAGCATGTCGACTATTAATCAAATCCTAGACGTTGATACCGCGACGTTGGTCGTAGAAGAAATGGGTCATAATGTCATTGCTGTCGTTACCGAGGATGATTTTGAAAATAAGTTATTCGAGAATGTTGCTGATGCGAGTGAAGAGACATGGTCTCGACCTCCAGTGGTGACCATCATGGGTCATGTTGATCATGGTAAAACTTCTCTGCTCGATTATATTCGTAAGTCACGTGTAACCTCAGGAGAAGCTGGTGGCATTACGCAGCATATCGGTGCCTACCACGTAGAAACTGATCACGGTATGATTACCTTTTTAGATACACCGGGTCATGCTGCTTTTTCAGCTATGCGTGCTCGTGGTGCTCAAGCAACGGATATTGTTGTATTGGTTGTTGCCGCTGATGATGGTGTTATGCCACAAACTAGAGAAGCCATTGACCACGCTCGTGCCGCCAACGTACCACTCGTTATTGCAGTTAACAAAATGGACAAAGAAAATGCAGACCCAGACCGCGTAAAGAGTGAGCTAGCGGCATTAGAAGTCATTCCTGAAGATTGGGGTGGTGAAAACATGTTCATTCATGTCTCTGCGATTACTGGAGACGGTGTTGAAAAGCTACTTGAATCAATTTTACTTCAGTCTGAACTGTTGGAATTGAAAGCCCCTAATACGGGGAGTGCAAAAGGGATTGTTGTTGAGGCAACGCTTGATAAAGGGCGAGGCCCTGTTGCTACCATTTTGGTTCAGTCAGGCGAGTTAAAGAAAGGCCAGCTACTTCTTGCAGGTACTCAATATGGTCGCGTTCGTGCTATGTATGACGAGACGTCAAAAGCTGTTGACAGTGCTGGTCCATCAATTCCCATTGTAGTGCTCGGCCTTTCTGGTGTTCCAAACGCTGGAGACGAGGTATTTGTTGTTGAGAATGAGCGCAAGGCGAGAGAGTTCGCTCAAGCTCGTGAATCTAAGATACGCGAAGCTAAGCTTACCGATCAGCATAAAACTAAGCTGCAGGGTATGTTTGATGCAATGACAGAAGGAGAAATATCTGAAGTCAACGTATTAATCAAGGCCGATGTACAGGGCAGTGCTGAAGCTATTCGTGAAGCATTACACAAACTATCTACAGATGAAGTACGCGCTAATATCATTAGCTGTGGTGTTGGTGGATTGAGTGAGTCAGATATCAATCTTGCTGCGGCATCATCTGCCATGGTCGTTGGCTTTAATGTTCGTGCAGACAATGCTGCAAAACGTGCAGCTGAGAGTGGTGGGGTTGATATTCGCTATTACAGTATCATCTATGAAGTCATTGATATCGTTAAAGCTGCCATGTCAGGTATGTTGGCACCAGAAGCTCGCGAGAACATACTGGGTCTAGCGACCGTTAAAGAAGTTTATAGCTCGCCCAAGTTTGGTGATGTTGCTGGATCAATGGTTGTCGACGGTGTTGTTCGTAAAGGTCTTCCAATTCGTGTATTACGCGACAATGTTGTTATCTATGAAGGTGAGCTTGAGTCATTAAGGCGCTTCAAGGATGCAGTCGAAGAAGTTCGAATGGGTACTGAGTGTGGTATCGCGGTGAAGAACTATAATGACGTTCGCCCGGGTGATCAAATAGAAGTATTTGAGCGAGTAGAAATTGCGCGTTCTCTTGCTTAGTTACACAAAGCTATTGAGCTTCCTGACATGAACTTTCAATCAATCAACTTCGACAAGATTAATGCCTAAGGATTATTCACGTAGTGACAGGCTTGCCTCACAAATTCATCGTGAGTTGGCCGGTTTAATTAATAATAGTGTCAAGGATCCGCGGATGTCACCCTCAAGTGTGCTTGAAGTGGAAGTGACTAAGGATCTATCTCAAGCTAAAGTTTATTTTAGTGTACTCGATCAGGAAGCGGCGGAGGAAACGCTCCATGCTCTTAAACGCGCTAGTGGCTTTTTACAGCGCGAAATTGGTCGTGTTTTGAAATCTCGACTGACCCCAAAGTTATTATTTGTTTATGACGATACAGATATTCGTGGTCGCAATATGTCTGAATTAATTGATTCAGCTATTGAAAAAGACAAGGCGAATTCATCCGAATAATGGGTCGAGGTTCAAGTAAACCAGCAGGATTTCGTGACGTTGATGGCATTCTTTTACTGAATAAACCCCTTGGAATTACTTCAAACAAAGCGCTGCAGATGGCTCGACACCTATTTAAAGCTAACAAAGGTGGGCATACTGGCAGTCTTGATCCGCTAGCCTCAGGCATGTTGCCTATTTGCTTTGGTGAGGCGGCAAAATTCTCATCTTACCTACTGGATGCAAGTAAAAGTTACCGGGCTATTTGCCATCTGGGTAAAACAACCTCAACAGGTGACGCTGAAGGGGAAATAACGTCTGAATCTACTGTTAATGTGACTGAGGCTGATATTACTGCAGTACTTAAATCGTTAACTGGGTCGATTCAACAAATACCGCCAATGTATTCAGCCTTAAAGCACAAAGGGCAGCCGCTTTATCGGTTAGCGAGAAAAGGCAAGGAAGTTGAGCGTGCAGCAAGAACCGTAGAAATATATAAACTGGCTCAGCTAAGTTTTGATGGTTTTCAATTAGAAATAGACGTTCATTGCTCTAAGGGTACCTATATTCGTACTATCGCTGAAGACATTGGAAGTGCGTTGGGTTGTGGTGCATTCGTCAGTTTACTCGATCGTAAGGCGGTTCATCCTTATTGGCAAGAGCCTAGTTATACTCTGGATTATTTAACTGAGTTAGCTGAACAAGGCCTCGACGTTTTAGATCAGTGCTTGCTACCAGTAAAAAGTGCGTTAACAGATTTGCCAGAACTAATAATTGATACTACGGCGGTTGATTTGTTAAAAAACGGTGTCGCAGTTGAAGCCCATAATGCAAAGCATAGCAGCCTATTAAGCCTTGTCGCCGAAAGTGGTGAATTTATCGGCATCGGGAAGATATTACCAAATGGTTTGATAGCGCCAAAGAGATTAATGAATACAGCAAGATAAACGCTGCACTAAAGGGTCGGAATTTAAACTGGTAGAATTCCATAAAAGGCCTTGTTACTGCCTGCTCTGCTAGGTAGAATACCAGCCTTTTCGGGTCTACGAGGTTATATCCATGTCAATGACAGCTGATCAAAAGCGAGAAATCGTTTCTGTGCACCAGCAATCCGAAGGTGATACAGGTTCACCTGAGGTGCAGGTTGCACTACTTTCACACCAAATTAAGCATTTAACTGAGCATTTTAAAGAGCATATCCATGACCATCACTCTCGTCGCGGCCTGCTTAAAATGGTTAATACGCGTCGTAGCTTATTAGACTATTTAAAATCTAAAAATCAGGGTCGATACCGAGAGTTGATCGGAAAGTTGGGTCTACGCCGCTAGTAAAATATTTACCATGACTTTGAATAACTCTAGAGAGATAAAGTGTGAATCCAATTAAAAAGACATTTCAGTACGGCGAGCACGAAGTTACCTTGGAAACTGGCGAGATAGCGCGTCAAGCAGGCGGTGCTGTTCTTGTTAATATGGCGGATACCATCGTGATGGTAACCGTGGTAGGTATGAAAAAAGCCGACCCTAGTCGTGGCTTTTTTCCATTAACTGTTGACTACATTGAAAAGACTTATGCTGCGGGCAAAATCCCAGGTGGTTTTTTCAAGCGTGAAGGTCGTCCAAGTGAAAAAGAGACATTAACCTGTCGTCTAATCGACCGACCTATACGGCCATTGTTTCCAAAAGGTTTCATGAATGAAGTTCAGGTTGTTGCTACTGTTATTTCAATGAACACTGATATTGACCCTGATATCCCAGCCTTAATTGGTGCCTCTGCAGCTATTTCTATTTCCGGTATGCCATTCAACGGCCCAATTGGTGCTGCGAGAATAGGTTATAAGGATGGTGAATACATTTTAAATCCGAGCATTAGCCAACTGGTCGATTCCGATCTTGATCTCGTGGTTGCTGGTACTGACAAAGCGGTATTAATGGTTGAATCTGAAGCCAATCGTTTGTCAGAAGAAGTTATGCTGGGATCAGTAGTTTATGGTCATGAGCAACTTCAAACAGTGGTTCAGGCAATTAAAGAATTCAGTGCTGAAGTTAATACCACTCCTTGGGAATGGGCGGCACCTGAAGCTGATTTGTCTTTGGCTAATCTTGTCAGCAATCAATCAACCGCAGCGATTACCGAAGCTTATGCTATTGCTGACAAGCTAGATCGCCAGGAAAATTTATCAGCAGTGCGAAGCAGTGCTGTTGCTGCTCTAGTCAGCGATGTTGACGGTTCACCTAGTGAGTCAGCTGTTCGCGAAACATTTGGCAAGTTAGAAAAGAAAATCGTTCGCGATAGAATTATTTCTGGCGAAAGGCGTATCGATGGACGTGATACTCGCACCGTTCGTCCGATTGCGATCCGCACTGGTTTGCTTCCAAGAACACACGGTTCAGCACTTTTTACCCGTGGTGAGACTCAGGCCATTGTAGTGACAACTCTGGGTACTGGTCGTGACGCGCAAATCATTGACGCAATCGAAGGTACGCGTAAAGAAAATTTTATGATGCATTACAACTTTCCACCATCAAGTGTTGGTGAGTGTGGTCGTGTTGGTACACCTAAGCGTCGAGAAATTGGCCATGGTCGTTTAGCTAAGCGTGGCGTTCAAGCCGTCATGCCGTCGGTGGATGATTTCCCTTACGTCATTCGAGTCGTAGCAGAAATTACTGAATCCAATGGTTCATCATCAATGGCTAGCGTCTGTGGCGCGAGTTTGTCAATGATGGATGCAGGTGTACCTCTAAAAGCTCCCGTGGCTGGCATCGCTATGGGTTTGATTAAAGAAGATGCAGGCTTTGCTGTATTGTCCGATATCTTGGGTGACGAAGACCACCTAGGTGACATGGATTTTAAAGTTGCGGGTACTACAGATGGCATTACTGCGTTGCAAATGGATATCAAGATAGACGGCATTACTACTGAGATCATGGAGAAAGCGCTCGAGCAAGCTAAAGACGGTCGTTTGTTTATTCTTGACGAAATGTCTAAGGTTATTACCGAAGGCCGTGAGGAAATGTCTGAGTTTGCTCCTCGTTTGGTTACTTTTAAAATTAATCCTGAAAAAATTCGTGATGTTATTGGTAAAGGTGGTTCTACCATCCGAGCAATTACTGAAGAAACAGGCGCAAGCATTGAAATTGATGATGACGGTGTAGTCAAAATAGCCTCGGTAGAGAAAGCCGCCGGCGATGAGGCAAGACGCAGAGTCGAAATGGTTATTGCTGAGGTCGAAGTTGGAACTATCTACGAAGGTAAGGTTGCCAAGATCATGGACTTTGGTGCATTTGTCAATATTCTTCCTGGAAAAGATGGACTCGTTCATATTTCGCAAATTTCAGATGAACGTGTCGAGAATGTCAGCGACAAGCTAACTGAAGGTGATATGGTCAAGGTCAAAGTACTCGAAGTCGATCGTCAAGGTCGTATTCGTTTAAGTATGAAAGCCGTAGCAGAAGACGCTGCAGCAGAGACAACAGAGTCAGCTTAAGTTAAATTAGTTCAAAGCTAAATTAAAGAGGGTGCTTATATAGCGCCCTTTTTTTATAGATTTAATAAAATTATTGGAAGTGGCTTAACTATATTACGATCTTACTATTGTAAGTTAATAATGTTTATTATGATAAAGCTCTGAATTCCTTAGGACGTAATCAACAAATTACATAGCGTTGAATCATTGCCTTTAAATTATGACTATTATTCTGTTAACGCATGAAAGAGAGTGTAACAAAAATACGAATACAGGCTCGTTGGTTCTCGACGTATTAGGGGAAAGTGCGCAGATTGTTGTATGGAATAGGGTGACACCTAATCCTCAACTCTTAAAAAAAATTGCTGAAGGTTCTATTGCTTTAGTGTTTCCCTCAGTCGATAGTCAGCTTGTCTCAGAGGCACCTGATTTTGAAAACTACCTTATTATTGACGGTACCTGGCAAGAAGCACAGAAAATATATAATCGAAGTCCTTATTTGAAAGGGTTGCCAGCAGTCAAACTCTTATTAAATAAACCCTCTGTCTATCACTTGAGGCGTAATCAACGTGAGGGTGGATTGTGCACGGCTGAGAGTACGATTGAAATACTTAACGCCGGTGGTTTTTCAATGCTCGCAAATGACTTAGAAATACGATTAATAAGACATATGGCGACATTTAAATAAAGAGGCTCGATAAAAGAAATCTCCTGAATATTATACCAAGAGCTTCATCGAGCCATCCTTACGATCAAAAGTCATTTTATAAAATGATAGCTCTAGTGGTTAAAATTACTTTTCAGATAACAACTTAAACATTGTTCCACAATACGGACATTTAGACTCCCCACCATTTTCATTAACTGGAATATAAACTCGAGGATGCGAGTTCCATAGACTTGTACCCTCCACTGGACAATGAATTGGCAGATCAGTTGCTTTCACCTCAACTGCAGATTTAGTATTGGATTGAGAATAGTTACTTTGATTTGCTGCTGTGTCAGGGTTGACCATCTTATTCTCTAGGGGTTCGTGAAAGTTAATAAGTCGATGTGTTTTTCGTTTCTGCCGTGTACCAAATCAAAATAATCTTTTTGTAATTGCTCGGAGATAGGCCCTCTCGTTCCAGACCCAATGAGACGATTATCAAGTTCACTTATTGGTGTAACTTCTGCAGCGGTACCGGTAAAAAAAGCTTCATCTGCAATATAAACTTCATCACGTGTCAGCCTTTTTTCAACTATTTGATATCCTGCATCTTTTGCTAATGTGAAAAGGGTTTTGCGAGTAATACCGTTTAAAGCAGAGGTCACTTCAGGTGTATAGATTACTCCATCACGAATGACGAAAATATTCTCACCACTGCCTTCAGCAACATAACCTTCAGGGTCGAGAAGTAGGGCCTCGTCATAACCATCTTTTAATGCCTCACTTAAGGCCATCATTGAGTTAATGTACTGACCGTTGGCTTTAGCTTTGGTTGCTGCAATATTAACGTGATGACGAGTGTAAGAAGACGTTTTAACACGAATACCCTTCTCTAGTGCTTCATTTCCAAGATAAGCGCCCCATTCCCAGGCGGCAACCATGCAATGGACCGTTAAATTATCTGCGCGTAAGCCCATACCTTCGGATCCATAAAAGCACATAGGACGAATATAAGCGCTTTCAAGGTTGTTTTCACGTACCGCGGCAATTTGAGCTTCATTGATTTGTTGAGGCGTATAGGGCATTTCCATACCCAAAATTTTACAAGAGTCGAACAAGCGACGAGTGTGCGCCTCGAGTGCGAAAATAGCGGTACCTTGTTCTGCATTATAGGCACGAACGCCTTCAAAACAGCCCATGCCATAATGTAACGTGTGCGTTAACACATGGATGTTGGCTTCTCTCCAAGGCACCATTGTGCCATCAAACCAGATGAGACCATCACGATCGGCCATTGACATTGCACTTACTCCAGACTGCTTAGCCGAAACACTCGTTCCAGCAATGATTAACATGTTCGACTGCTACTGCGATTTTTTCGCTAGAAATTTCAGCCGGGTTATTTTGTAGTACGGTTCTATGTAACAAACGGTGATAGGTTTGGTAGATACCTACCAGTTGAGATTGTCGACTGGAGATAAGGTTTAACCGAAACAGTTCATTTATAACGCCAATATTATCAGAATATGTCGAAATGGAGCTAACTTTATTTGCATGCAGTAACGACCAGTATTGAACCATAAACTCGATATCAACCATACAGCCCTTGGAATATTTCAGGTTGCAATAATCACCGTCATTAAGGACTTTGCTTTGTCCGATTTTGGCTCGCATTTTAATAATGTCTTGTTTTAATTCCTGTGGATTACGCTTAATGCAAAGAATGCTTTGACGCATCTCTTGAAAGACCGACTTGAGAACTGGGCTACCACCGACATGCCGAGCGCGAACCAATGCTTGATGTTCCCACGTCCATGCTTTGTTTAGTTGATATTGAAGATAGGCATGATCTGATGTGACTAATAGTCCAGAGGCACCTTCGGGTCGAAGCCGAGAGTCGATTTCATATAGCTTACCTGAGCTGGTCAAAATACTGGTCATGGCTATTATTTTTTGTGCGAGTCGTGCGAAGAAGACGCTATTATCTATCCTTTTTTTGCCACTTGTTAATTGTTCGCTTCCGATTGAGTCATGCAAAAAGATAACATCCAGATCAGACTGATAGTGCATTTCCCGTCCACCCAATTTGCCATAGCCAATAATTGCAAAGTTAGCCTCTCGGACAACGCCGTTGACAGTGCACTCTGGCTTCCCATATTGACCCTCTAAAGCGTTACAAGCTAATTGATAAACTGAATGGAGTATTACTTCGGCCAGTTCGGTTAAATATTGGCTAACCGCCAGTGGTGTAATTTGTTCCGATAATTCATCGATGGCAATGACAATGGTTTGTTCGCGCTTAAACAATCTTAAACTATCGAGTTCGAGCTCGGTATCGCCAGCGACGTTATCGAGTTGAATTTGTAGACTGTTTGCTGTTTGATCTCGGTTATACTTACCTTCATTGTTATTAGGTTGTATTAAGTGCTCCAGTAATATGGGATATTGTGCCACTTCATGAGCGATCCATTCACTTTTATTAAACAACCCTACTAACTTATCGAGCAAATGACTGTTCTGGTGAAGTAACTCAAAGTAAACGCTACGACCTGCAATGGATGAAAATAAGTTCATCAATCGGTTAAACAAAACTAGGTGGTTTTTAGTTTGACTGATCGATGTTAAAAGATCGGGCAGCAGAGTTGAAAACCGGTTTTTTGCTTTTGCCGACATAAACTCCCAAGCTTTCGATGTAAAAAAATCAGTGAGTTTTTGATTTATTTCTGCAGTTTGGTCGAGTCCATAGGTCTCTAATAACTCAATTTGTTGATTATCAGTTTTATTCTTACTGAAGGCATCTGATAGGGGAATGTTGTTGTCAGTTCCTGTTTCTCGTTTAAATAGTTCAGTGAAATGATGATGTACTTTAGTTCGGTGCCCATCAAGTAACTGTTGCACTGATTTCCAATCCTTTAAGCGAAGTGCGAAGGCGATTCGTTTTTGTACCAAATTATTTTGTGGGCAGCTATGTGATTGCTCATCAGCCATCATTTGTATTTTGTTTTCTAGTTGACGCAAAAATACATATGCTTCACGCAATTCATCGATAGTCTTTGAGGGAATGATATTCTGTGTTTGCAAAATGTCGAAACAAATAAAAATTTGTTGGCTTTGTAGCCGGTTATTGCGGCCACCTTTCAATATCTGGAATGCCTGTATGAAGAATTCAATTTCTCTGATGCCGCCGTTACCCACTTTAATATTGTTATGCATATTCTTTAATCTGGCTTGACGGTCAATTTGATCTTTAAGACCTGCCAATCCTTCAAAAACGCGATAATCATGATATTTACGGTAGACGAACGGTCTTATAATTGATTGGATAAATGTTCGGTCGCTATCGCTGCCGGTGACCATTCGGGCTTTTACCATCGCATATTGTTCCCATTCGCGGCCATGCAGTTGGTAGTAGTGCTCCAGTGCTAGATGATGAAGTGCGACTGGTCCCGAATCACCCCAGGGCCTAAGCCTGAGATCCACTCGGTAAACAAAACCATCTTCCGTCACATCGTTTAAAAGTTTAGTCAATAACTTTACGACGCGGGTAAAAAATTCTTGGTAAGCAAGGTGACCATATCCTGATAAATCACCTTCATTAGCGTAACTGCAAATCAGATCAATATCAGAAGAGAAGTTCAGTTCTCGTCCTCCTAGTTTTCCCATCGCAATAACGTTAAGGGTTATTGGTTTACCGTCGATGTCGACAGGTTGTCCGTGTTTCGTAACGAGTTGTCTTTCGGCCGCTGTTAGGGCGCATTTAATTAGTTGGTCGGCTAAATCACTTAGGTGAAGCAAAACTTGCTTCAGAGGCATGCAGCCTATGACATCGAGGTAAATAATTTCCGTTAATTTGGCGTGACGATGCTGTCGAAGGACTTTTTGAATTTCACCAATTTCTTTAGTTTGTCCAGAAGCCTTTGTAAGCGTCGTTTGATCGAGGTTAAACTGCTTTAATTTATACAAGTTACCTAATAGGGCGGGGGTACGGCATAGTTGATTCAATGCATAAGTGCTTGATATAGCCAAGTGTTGGATGTTGTTTTTAAAGTCAGTATCAAAGTGATCGCTCTGTGTTTGCAGCAATGATTGCAAGTGTGCCCAAGCATATTGTTCATTCTCGAGGAGTGGAAGTTGTATTGGCATTAGTTCGTTTCTTGTTGCTAATGAGAAATATTATTATTTACATTCGTATTCTAATCCACTAAAATAAGATTTTATCTTGATTCATGATCTTATCATGCGTCAATTCAACTTTAATTCAATATCAATTTAGCTTTAATCAGAGGAAATTCATGAACAAAGTACTTCTTTCTATTGTTGCTGCCAGCGTAACTTTAGCTGCTTGCGTAACCACAACCGCATCAAAAAAAGGTCAAGCCCAGGCCACAGTATATGCAGACTTCCCAATTACTGTAAAAAACTATGCGGGCAAAAAAACTCATTCTGTGGCGTATACTGGTCAGATGGCTCGCCATGTATTACATACTTCAGCCAAAAAGCTGGTTTCTAAAGGTGCTAGTTTAGATCAAACTACAGCATACTTTAATACCAAGGAACCAGGCCGTATTATTATCAGTCCTGTTTCAAAAGACGGGTTTCCAGTGTTAGAAACTCATATGGATACAATATCAAAAGGTAAGAATTTGTCTGGGAAAGCCTACAAAGGTTTAATTTCTGGCATGCCGGGTAATCTCACTGGTGCTGAATTACTTGATCTTATGTTGGAGAAATCAGCAGCTACAGAAAAAGGGTTTGACCCTTTAACTGGCTATGACTACACACAATTAATTTCTAAATTTACCATGGGTGCGGTGTTTTACAACCAAGCTGTTGATAATTATTTAGATGAAAAGTTAGCAGCAGATGTTCATCCTAATAGTAAAGCTTACAAGAAAGGTAAAGCTTATACTGGTAAAGAGCACGTGTGGGATGAAGCTTTTGGTTATTTTGGTGCACCCGCTCATACTATGGAATTGACTGCTGCTGAAGTTTATGGAATTGCCAAACAGAAAGCTGATAGTTTTGACAAGGCAGATTACAATAATGATGGTAAAGTTTCTTTAGTTACCGAGATGGCCTTCGCTCATGCATACTATGCAGCTTCGTTTGACAAAGGTGGAAAAACTACTTATTTACATACCATTGTTCAGGCCTTTCTTGATGGTCGTAACTTGATATCTTCTGCCAATGGTGAAGCGCTAACAGATGATCAACGTTCTACATTGATGGGCTACGTCCAAGTAATTAAGGTTCAATGGCAGCGTCTTATTGCTGAAGCTGTGTTTAAATATGCAGGCTCTGTTTATGGTGATATTGAAAAATTAGAAGCCACTATCGAAGCCAATGGTGACGCAAAAAAGATTTATCGTAAGTATGCTAAACATTGGGGTGAGTTAAAGGGTTTTGCATTAGCACTGGAAGCGGGTGGAGTTAACTTAGGTGAAACCGGTGTGAATTTGAATAGACTCATTGGCTACAGCCCAGTGCTCTTGGGTAATACCCAAGTTGCAGCCTTTGTTGGCGGCGAGTTCGTGCAAAGTTCCTCCGTTAGTTTGTCAGAGTATCGTGTACAGATGATTAATTTGCAAAAGCTAATGATTGATGACTTTGGAGTTGAAGCGCGTAATAAGGATGTGACTGCAAATTTAGCTCAATTAGTTAATTCACTTGGTGTAGCAACTGCAGCAGAAAATGACTAGATGTTTAATTAATTGACCATGGATTGGTTTTTTGAATTTACACAGTCTTGGTTTTCTGAACTTACGGGTTTAGTTAGTCAAGGCAGTAAGCGTTTATTTATTGGCTATATGCTAAGTGCTGCTGTCATAGCTATTGTTTGGCTTATATGGCAGCGGCAACTTAGTTTCACGGCATCCTTTCGCTGGCTATTTCAGCGAAAAAAATGGTGGTCTAGTTCGAATAAATCTGATTATCAGATGATGTTTCTTAATCAACCAATTATGCTGCTTCTGAGTCCTCTTCTTTTAAGTAAATTAGCCCTCGCAACTTCGTTATTTTATACGTTTAGTCATTGGGTATCTCGACCCTTGTGGTCGGCTGATATATCTATTTTTTGGGTTTCAGTTATTTTTACCTTATGTTTGTTCGTAGTTGATGACGCAAGCCGCTATTATCTCCACCGATTCATGCACCGCAGCCCAGTATTGTGGGCATTTCATCGAGTACATCATACAGCGGAGTGTTTAACGCCTTTCACGGTTTTGCGCACACACCCTGTAGAAGGCATATTATTCGGCTTCCGAAGTGCCTTAGTGCAGGGCTTATTGATTGGTATATTTGTGTTTGTATTTGCTGACAGAGTGACATTAATTAGCTTGCTCGGTGGAAATTTATTTATTTCAGTTTTAAACCTGCTGGGATCTAATTTACGTCACTCACCTGTGCCTATTAGTTACGGGAAAACTTTAGAAAAATGGCTTATTTCTCCTGCTCAACATCAAATACACCATTCTCAGGCGTCCCAACATTGGGATAAGAATTTTGGAGCTTTTATTGCCTTGTGGGATCGGTTGGGTAAGACCTTGGCGTATGGATCTAACACACAGAATTTAAGTTACGGTTTACTGGGTCAAAAGCTTGAGGAGCACCAACTGGCAACCTTGTATTGGCAGCCTTTTAAGCGCTGTTGGCGTTACTTACGGCACAGTAAGTGCAACTTACTAACTTCAATCAAAACAACAAATGCAACTAGCGAGTCTCAATAAATGGTACCCATGAATCTCATTAAAAATTTTATATTATCAGCTGTTGCTGCGAGTTTATTTACTGTTACAATAGTTCAATCTGCTGAAGTCGTTAACGTTTATTCAGCCCGTAAAGAAGCTTTGATTAAGCCTTTGCTGGATGAATTTAGTGCCACCACGGGCATTAAGGTAAATCTTATTACTGGAAAGGCAGATGCTCTGTTAAAACGTTTGCAAGTAGAGGGAAGTGCAACCCCAGCTGATCTTTTCATCACCGTGGATGCCGGTCGTTTACACCGCGCTAAAGAAGCTGGCGTTTTGAAACCAATCTCCTTGCCTGCGTTAAACAAAAGAATTCCGTTAGCATTAAGAGATTCTGAAAATTACTGGTATGGCCTTACCCTCAGAGCAAGACCCATTATTTATGCTAAGGATCGGGTCACTCCTGATGAACTTTCAACTTATGAAGCCCTGGCAGGCAATCAATGGAACGGTCGTATCTGTCTGCGCTCTTCTCAGTCTGTTTATAACCAGTCTCTGGTGGCCGCAACCATAGATGCGATTGGTTCTGAAGCAACACAGGATTGGATTAAAGGGATGGTTAATAATCTGGCTAGAGCGCCTTCAGGTGGTGATACGGACCAGTTAAAAGCCGTAGCAGCGGGAGTGTGTGACGTGACTATTGCCAATACTTATTATCTGGCTCGCCAAATTAAAAGCAGTAAACCAACTGAACAAGCTATGGCGAGTAAATTGGCAGTATTTTGGCCCAACCAGCTCGGTCAAGGTAAAGCAGGCCGCGGCGCTCACTTTAATGTTAGTGGTGCAGGCTTTACTAAATACGGCAAGCATCCGAAACAGGCTAAAATGTTATTAGAATACTTGGCATCTGCACCAGCACAGGCTTGGTATGCAAACATCAATAACGAGCACCCTGTAGTAACGGGGGTAAAAATCTCACAAACACTTAAAGGATTTGGTAGCTACAAAATGGATCCGATTGATTTGCAAATATTAGGCCAAAATAATCGACAAGCGGTGCAACTAATGGATCGGGCCGGTTGGAGATAGACAATATTAAAAATGTTTAAAAGCCATGGGCTAAGTATTTTTGCGGTTGTTATTGCAGCATTTATATCACTTCCAGTTATTATTATTGCAAGCTACCTAGTGAAAGCAGATGGGGCCCTATGGCAGCATTTGTTTGACACGGTGCTTAATGAATACCTTGTGAATTCGTTATTGCTTTTGCTTGGAGTTGGTGCTGGAGTCCTCTTATTGGGTGTGCCCACTGCCTGGTTAACCAGCATGTGTAGTTTTCCTGGACGTCGTTGGTTTAGTTGGGCACTTTTGCTTCCACTTGCTGTTCCCGCGTATATTATTGCCTACACTTATGCTGGTTTACTAGATTTTGCAGGACCGGTTCAAACTTGGATAAGAGAGTTTACTGGTCTCAGCTACGGTGATTATTGGTTTTTTGAGATTCGTTCTCTTGGTGGAGCCATTACAATGTTGTCACTGGTGTTGTATCCCTATGTTTACCTCATGGCTAGAGCTGCGTTTTTGGAACAATCCGTCAGTAGTATTGAAGTGGGTTGTAGTTTAGGTTACTCGCGTTGGCGCGCAATATGGAGTTTGGCTTTACCTATGGCGAGGCCAGCCATCATAGCTGGATTATCTTTAGCTCTTATGGAAACTTTGGCGGACTATGGTACTGTTCAGTATTATGGAGTCAGTACCTTTACTACGGGTATTTTTCGCACCTTTTATGGTTTTGGAGATGCAGCAGCAGCGGCCCAGTTGGCGGCGAGCTTATTAGCTTTTGTGATCTTGTTAGTGTTGTTAGAACGGTATTCTCGGCGCCAAGCACGTTATCATTCTGCAGCAGAATCTCGGGCTCGGGCGGACCTAATCCCTTTAGTGGGTAGTAAGGCTATTATGGCGGTTGCTATCTGCTTAGTGCCATTAATCTTAGGTTTTATTATTCCAGCAACTCAGTTGTTATTATGGGCTTTGTTCGAGGCAGAACCTTTAGGTTGGGACTTTGTTGTTCTGGCATGGAATTCATTTAGTTTGGCTTTTCTAGCAGCCATCATTACAGTGTTGCTCGCCATTATTTTGTCTTACGCAAAAAGAACCAAACCGATTAAGCCAATTAACACTGCGATTACGATGGCAGGTTTTGGTTATGCCTTGCCAGGAACTATTATTGCCATTGGCATATTAATCCCATTAGCATGGGCAGATCATAAACTTATGGCGCTATTTGAATACATGAGTTGGGATAGTCCAGGTTTGCTTTTGTCGGGTAGTTTAGTTGCTTTGCTGTTTGCCTACACGGTACGTTTTTTGGCAGTTGCTCTGGGGAGTGTTCAATCTGGCCTAGAGAAAATAAAACCTAGCTTAGACCATGCGGGTGGTTCAATGGGTCATAATCCACTAGCAATATTACGTAAAATTCATGTGCCTTTAATGCGGGGCTCAATTCTTACTGCAGTACTGATTGTATTTGTAGATGTACTTAAAGAGTTGCCCGCAACACTCATACTACGGCCCTTTAATTTTAACACTATGGCAGTACGCGCTTATGAACTTGCCTCAGACGAACGTCTTGTAGATGCAGCGCCTGCTTCCATAATGATTGTAATCGTTGGTCTGATACCGGTATTGATGCTGCATGCCTCCATTACCCGCCGAAGGCCACACTTACATGAGAAGTTTTAAATGACCATGTCCTTCGACAATTCTGATCATCATTTGCTGGTAAATAAGGTCAGCATTGCCTACGGACAACACACTATTGTCCAAGATGTCAGCTTGGCTGTGGCCGTAGGTGAAATTGGTTGTTTGTTGGGTCCTAGTGGTTGTGGTAAATCTACATTATTGCGAGCTATTGCGGGCTTTGTGCCCTTAAAGTCTGGCACTATTAGTTTGGCAAATAAAATACTGGCTAACGATAATTTTTGTCTGCCTGCAGAGAATCGCAATGTTGGCATGGTGTTTCAGGACGTAGCTTTGTTTCCCCATATTGACATTGCTGCCAATGTGGCTTTTGGATTGCATCACTGGCCCAAGCCACAACAAATGCAGCGTGTTGAGGAACTGCTAGATCTGGTAGGCCTCAATGGTTACCAGGATCGCTATCCTCACGCTTTATCTGGAGGCCAGCAACAACGTATTGCCTTAGCCCGAGCGATTGCACCAAAGCCTAGTTTGTTGTTACTAGATGAACCTTTCTCTGGCCTTGATGCCATGTTAAGAGAAGAGCTAGTGCCAGAAGTCAGTGCGATTTTACGCCATGAAAAGATCCCTGGATTGTTAGTCACTCATGATCAGACAGAAGCCTTTACTATGGCGGATCATGTAGCGGTAATGAACCAAGGTCGTATCGAGCAGTGGGACACAGCCTATAATATTTATCATAAGCCTGACGGACGATTTGTGGCTGACTTTATCGGTGAAGGTGACTTTTTAGCGTGCAATGTTAGTAGCACAACCTGCGTAGAATCGCCTATAGGTCACTTATGTAGCGACCGAATTCATGGTTTTGCAGTAGGTGACAAAGCCGAAGTATTTATCCGTCCTGATGACGTGTTGCATTTGGATGGTAGTCCTATAACCGGACGCATAATAAGCAAGCGTTTCCGTGGGACACACTTTTTATATCGTGTATTAATAGCAGGAAATCAAACCTTATACTGCTTTGCAGACTCTCACCATAATCATGAAATTGGTGAAGAAATTGGAATTAAGTTGTCACTAGATCACTTAATGTTGTTCTAAAAAACGCATTAGAGTTTAATAGTACGCTAATTTTTCGTTCATATGAAAACCGAACCATAGTTATCGCTTGTTATTGCAATTGGAGTCAGAGTTTTTCAACAACACTACAAGAGACTTCTAAATCGGCCGTGTGGGTTGCAAGTTGGCATCGCATAGAGCATTTTCGCGCAAAGTGAAGTTGTCAGGTAATATAAATCAGACAGCTTTGTTTGATGTCTGTTGCAATGCATCAATATAATCAAACAATGTATTTCTGTATTATCTAAACATATACGCCAGCATTGAAGTATTATGCCTCTCATCAACCAGTACGATTATCACATTAAAAGCTAATTGATATTCGATACAATACTAATCACCTTGTTGCATTTGATTAAAAGTACATAGTTGACATTAAGACTTAATAACAATAACGCCAAAGTAATACAGCAGAGTGCCTAACTGAATGATACAGAATGTTAACTAAAATAATTTTCACTCTAGCTGTGATTGCGGGTTGTCTGTGGTTTGCTTCGACAAAGCGGAATCAAGAGTTAAAGCCACTAAAAAGAAAACTTACCCAAAAAGATAATGAACGAAAGCTGCTCTTGACTAGAAGTGCTTTTGCTTTTATGTTTTTGATGGTTTTAGCGGCTGGCGTTATTGTGTTTTTTGAATTGAAGGGTGACTATGAGACCGTCACTGTACATGTTATTAATTCAGAAACGAATTCGCGGACAAGTTATCAAGCGCAACGTCAAGATGTCACTGAAGATAGTTTTACAACGATTAAAGGGCGTAAGGTGTTTGTGGCAGATGTTGAGCGTGTCGAGATGGAATCATCGAAATAAAAACCACTTAAGTCTGCTTACCCAAGTGGTTTTATGGTTTAAATATGCGCTTTTAAAGCCGCGAGAACAGGTTCAAAGTCAGAGGTCTCAACGCTCAATAACGAACCTTCCTTGCGGTAATAATCGACTAATGGTGCAGTTTTTGTTTTATAGACTTCGAGTCGATTTTCAATTACTGCTTGGGTTTCGTCTTCACGTTGAACAATGTTGCCACCACAAAGGTCACAGGTACCATCAACTTTTGCTGGTTTGAATTTAATATTGTAGATTTCGCTGCACTGGACGCAGGTTCTTCGGGTCGATAAGCGCTCAACGATGGTAGCTCTTGGAATTACTAGCTCTAAAACGCAGTCTAATTTACTGCCGGTTTTTTCTAGAATTACCTTTAACGCATCTGCCTGAACAGTCGTGCGAGGAAAACCGTCCAGTAAATAACCTTCCTTGCAATCATCTCTAAGTAAGCGTTCTTCCATAATACTAATTACTAAATCATCCGTGACCAAATTACCGGAAGACATAGCGGCCTCAATTTTTTTACCAAGGTCTGTACCTTCTGCAATAGCACTACGTAGGATATCACCTGTCGATATTTGAACCGAACCGTCGTGCCTATTTAAGGCTTTTGATATAGTGCCTTTCCCTGAACCTGGGGGGCCTAGCAATATTATCTTCATAGGGAGTCCTTAATAATTTGATAAAAGAGTGGATTAAATAAAGTAACGGTATTCTGCGCCTTTCCAATTGAATGGCAAATGAGAAATGCCAATACTAGGTATTGCATCTTTATAGTATGAAAGGGGGCAGTTGTGTTTGTTTATTGGTATCAGGACGAACGTTTATTGTGTTTTGAGAATTTTTTATTAACATTACGACAAGAATTTAATTGTATTAAGTTATCGTTTGTCTAATAGCAGGCGAAGTCAAGGCCATTTGTTGGCATGTCAACAGATGGACTCATAAAAAAGTTAAGAAGAAATAATAGATAACTTTCTTTCTGTATTATCGCTATTGAACTCAGGGACTAATATCTGTCTCTTATACACATCTCCGAGCCCACGAGACGCTACGCTATCTCG
>CAJXUC010000004.1 GCA_913061315.1 uncultured Gammaproteobacteria bacterium
CTCGTGGGCTCGGAGATGTGTATAAGAGACAGGCGCTTAAGAATTGAAATTAAATATTGAATATTTTATAATATAAAAAATAATAACGTGACTATGACTCAAAGCAATAAGCCCTACCACATTCAATCTATCGACAGGGCAACTGACCTGTTGGATGCTATTGCACGCTACCCAGAGCCGGTCAGTCTTAAAATACTCAGCGCAGAAACTGGACTTCACAGTTCGACCACTTTTCGAATTCTGGCTGCATTAATTCAAAACCATCTTGTCGAAAAAAATCAATCAGGTAAGTATCAGCTTGGCTTAAAGTTATTACAGCTGGGTGCTCGTCTCCATAACAAAATTGACTTAGTCAGTCTGGCATCACCCGTACTGGAGGCCTTATGCCTACAGTTAAATGAATCGGCTAACCTAACTATTAGAGAAGGAGATGAAGTTGTTTATATTCAAAAAGCAACGCCCAAACGAATGATGCATGTCCAACAATTAATCGGCAGTCGAGCACCGTTGCATGTTACCGCTGTAGGGAAATTAATATTGGGACATTCTGGCGTTGAGGCAGTCGAGGGTTATGCCCAACGCACCAACCTACCCGCCTATACTCGTAACACAATTAATACTGTTCAGCGCCTGCAGGATGAGTGCCTCACCGCTGTCGAACGAGGGTATGCGCTGGATAACGAAGAAGCAGAAATTGATGTTGGCTGTATTGGCGTACTTATTTTTGACAATTCTAACATTGCTATTGCGGGTTTATCCGTGTCGGCACCGATTGAAAGGCGTCGAGAATCATGGGTCGCAATCGTTATGGAAGCCGGTAACCAATTATCAGAAAAGTTAGGCTATGTTAAACGTTAGTTTAGAACTAGCTGAAAGTATCCAAAAAAACTGTGGACTGAAAACTCGGTATCTTATTCGCAGATGATATTACTTGTTTCACCATTCGATGGATCTCTGTGATACTTCAAATATTCTTGAACCATTTCGTCTGTGACATTTCCCCTAGACCATCCACCGAAAGCTATCACCCAGAAATGTCTGCTCCAATATCGCTTCTTTAACTCTAGATACTGGTCTTACAATATTCTTGACGGTCTCTCTTTCATTCGCTTGACTAGATCACTAATCAATATTCTCGGTGGATATTGTTTATGCACAGGCTGCTTACTCACCACTCCTTTTCAATATCCGAACATCTTCAGCATCACATATTTGTATAAGTAGCTTTGGACATCTCTTCTGAGTCTCTCCCTCGGTCAGTTGTTGAAAATTCATTGTGCGTTTTTCTTTGGCGAGAAGAATGACGAATTATAACAGCTGGCCGTCTTTTTAAGGAATTGCCCTTATTATCCGAAGCCAAGCCACAACAAACTTCTAAAATCTAGGGTTTTAGACTAGCTTGTGAATCATGCCCTCAGTTAATCATTTTTATGTTGCGACTCAATCTAAAAAGCAAATGAAATTTAGTCGGTTAACTCTCTGACCTTTTCAATCAGCAATGAAAAATCTAATGGTTTAGTCAGGTATTCGGTCGGGTGAAGGTGAGTCGTTGCAAGTTTATCTCTTCTATCATCCAATGCAGTTAAAAATACAAAAGGAATGTCTTTTTTATCTGGGTGGTTGGTACGTAACTCTTCTAGAAGTGTGTATCCAGACTTGCCGTCCATCATCCTATCACACAGAATAAGATCAACTGTTTCGGTAAGTATTAGTTTAAGACCAGAGCTTCCATCCTGCGCTTCAATTACTTCAAATCCCTCTGTAGTTAAGGCATCAACTACTTCGAGGCGTTGTGCGTCGTCATCTTCGATGCAGAGAATTTTAATCATAAAAAAGGTTCCTTTTGAGTAACACCAAAGACATTATGACATCCAAGGTTAAAGTTTCAGTCAGCCAGTTTCATATAAATTTTATCAAGCTGAGCCGACACTTTTAGAAGAATATTAATGAGCTCTGGATCAAAGTGTGAAGGCTCCGTTCTTCCGTCACCATCAAGTATAATAGACAGCGTTTTTTGCTGATCGAATTCTGGTTTGTAAGGCCGCTTCGATCTTAATGCGTCATATACGTCAACCAATGCAGTAATCCTAGCCTCTATGGGTATTTCAGCACCTTTAATGCCTTGGGGGTAGCCACTACCGTCCCAGCGCTCATGATGATTTTTAGCAATATTAGCAGCAACCTGCATAACGGGGTGATTAGAATGAGACAAAATGTCATATCCATTCTGCGCATGTTGTTTCATGATGACGACTTCGTCTGAATCTAATTTACCCGGTTTCAATAAAATATTATCTGGCGTGCCGATCTTGCCTACATCATGTAAAGGTGCTGCCAGCAACATTAGGTCTTGACGTTCTTTCGACCATCCAAGTTCTTTGGCAATGACTTGCGAATATTCCCCTATCCGACGAATATGATTACCTGTTTCTGGATCTTTGTATTCAGCCGCTGCGGCAAGACACTCTAATGACTCGCTGTAAGCACTTTTAAGGTTATCAAGAAGCTTTTGTATTTCCAATGTTTTGGCCTGAACGTCCGCTTCTAGACTGGCTTCATATTGACGACTGGCACGTTTCAAACCAACCAACTCCTCTGCTCGATGAACAACGTGAACCAAGTGATCTAGATCAATGGGCTTTTCAAGAAAATCGATAGCGCCTAGTTTCAGGGCTTCAATAGCCTCTTTTGACCCACCATGACCTGTCAAGATAATAAATTCAAGGTCACGATTTTTATCGATTACCGACTGTGCGTCCAGAATCATTTCCAAACCCGATTTCCGAGGCATAATAATATCACTTAGAACAATCGTGATATCCAAATCCTGACACAGAAGATTGAGCCCTTCTTCGCCGTTGGAAGCTTCAACACAGTCAAAGCCTTCATCAGTTAAACATTCAACAAGTTCTTCCCGAATTTTTGATTCATCTTCTGCAATGAGAATTTTATTTATGGACACTGTCATTCAGTTAATTCTAGCACTGACTCAACTTTTTCTATGAGAGTTTCTATATCTAATGGCTTTTTTAAAAAAGGATATAGTGAGAGATCAACCCCGTTTTTTTCAATCATGGGACGGGCATGACCTGACATGACAATGAACTTTATTTTATGTTCCAAGGTTGTTTCAACGATCTTAATCAGGTCAGCACCCGTTCCACCCGGCATCCTTAAGTCTGTAAGAATTAGAGTAATTCCTGGCGTCGAGTTAATCATGTCAACGGCGGCTTTGACATTACTTGCAACAAGACAGTCATAACCCTCGTCCGTTAAGGTTTCAGCCGCCTCTTCGAGAATAATGTCTTCATCATCAACAATTAGTATTTTTATTGCGATTACCCTTCTCCCGTCAATCCAACAACTAGGTAACTGTTGGTAAAGTAATTGTGAACCGAGCCCCATTATGAATGTTTTCAGCAAAAATTGTGCCGTTCATGTCTCGAACTATACCATAGCTGACCGACAGCCCTAAACCCGTGCCTTTGCCCATTTCTTTAGTTGTGTAAAACGGTTCAAAGATACGCGACAAAACATCGTCAGGAATACCTGAACCAGTGTCTTCTGAGGTAATGTGAATAAAATCATCCACTTGAAATACTTTTAAGGTGATTTTTGCCTCTCCAGCAGCTTCAACCATTGCATCTCTGGCATTAGTTAGCAGGTTTAAGATCACTTGTTCCATTTGTATGGAATGGCCCAAAATAGAGGTGCAGTTTTCAGCAAACTCAGTCACAATTTCAATGCCTGCTAATCTCAATTGCTCGCCCATTAGGTCGAGCGCATTGATGACAATATTTCGAGGATCAATTGGCTCAGGGCTCTCCTTTGCCTCACGCCCAAACATTCGCATATGGTCAATAATTGCAGCGGCTCGCGCAGTCTGCCCTTCGATACGCTCAAGTTTATCATTCAGATATTGTGGATCGATGATACCTTTAAAGATCTTTCGTCGGCTATTGCCTGCAGCCATCCGAATGACGTTGAGTGGTTGGTTTAATTCGTGAGCAACCGATGTTGCCATTTCACCTAATGTCGCTAATTTGGACGACTGAATAATTTGGGCTGCAGCTAATTTGCGTTCTGTCTCCTGTTCAACCCGTACTTGATTGAGCTCAGTAATATCTTGGCCTACCCCAACCACACCCACTATGCAGCCAGAAGCATCTCGTCGTGTTGTCGAATTTAAAAGAATATCCACTCGATCACCCGATTTAGTGAACAACGGGAATTCATAATTCGCTGTTTCTTCGCCTTTAAGTGCCTTTTCCAAAACTTCTCCTACCGACGCCTTATAATTGTCCTTAATAAAATCGGCTACAAGGTCGAGACCCATGACCTCCATCTTGTTGAACCCAGTGATGTTGGCTGCTTGCTGGTTCCACTCGTTAACCTTTCCTTGCGCATCTATACCAAAGATAGGCGCGTTAGCCGTATCGACTAACTGGGTCATTTCATTCGCAATACTCGCTTGCTCAGCCAACACTTTATTCAGTTCGGTAATGTCTTGACCTACGCCAACCACACCAATAATTCGACCAGAGGCATCCCGTCGTGTCGTTGAATTCAGCAGAACGTCGACCCGATTTCCCGACTTGGTAAACAATGGAAATTCATAGTTAGCCGTCTCTTCCCCACGTAGGGCTCTTTCCAGGACTTCACCGACCGAAGCTTTATAATCATCGGTAATAAAATCGGCTACAAGGTCGAGACCCATTACTTCTTCTTTATCAAAACCCGTAATTTTTTCTGCTTGTTGGTTCCATTCATTCACCATTCCATTTGCATCAATACCAAAGATAGGTGCGTTAGCCGTATCGACTAACTGTGTCATTTCGTTAGCGATATTCACCTGCTCAACTCGCACTTTATTCAATTCAGTAATATCTTGACCTACGCCAACCACACCGATGATTTCCCCTGAGGCGTCGCGCCGTGTTGTTGAATTCATTAAGACATCGACACGGTCTCCTAATTTGGTGAACAACGGGAATTCAAAATTTGCAGTTTCCTTACCTTTGAGAGCTTTCGCTAGAACCTCATTCACTGAAACCTTATAATCATCGGTTATAAAATCAGCTACAAGGTCACGACCCAACACCTCTTTTTTGCTGAAACCCGTTATCTTTCTTGCTTGCTGATTCCATTCATTAACCTTCCCTTTTGCATCTATACCAAAAATAGGGGCGTTTGCCGTGTCAATCAGTAGGGTCAAATCCTGCGCAACACGCTCCATTTCAGAACGATAACCATCAAGCTCTATTTGAAAAGCCAATTCTTTATTAGCCAGGATTAACTCATCCGCTCGCTTTGCCTTTTCTTTGTTAGCAAGAACTAATTCATCGGCTCGCTTTTCTTTCTCTTTATTGGCAAGAATTAACTCATCGGCTCGCTTATCCTTCTCTTCATTTTGAAAGGCAAGTTCTTTGTTGGCAAGAGCAAGCTCGTCTGCTCGCTTTTCCTTCTCTTCGTTGGCTAACGTTAACTCATCCGCCCGCTTGTCTTTTTCTTCATTTTGAAAAGCTAACTCTTTATTCGCGAGGGCTAATTCATCGGCTCGCTTGTCCTTCTCTTCATTTTGAAAGGCTAACTCTTTATTGGCGAGGGCTAATTCATCAGCTCGCTTTTCTTTATCCTCGTTAGCGAGCGTTAATTCATTTGCTCGTTTTTCTTTCTCTTCATTTTGAAAGGCGAGTTCTTTGTTAGCGAGAGTAACTTCGCCAGCCCGCTTTTCCTTTTCCTCGTTAGCTAACGTTAACTCATCCGCTCGCTTGTCCTTCTCTTCATTTTGAAAAGCCAGCTCTTTATTGGCAAGAGCTAATTCATCAGCGCGCTTTTCCTTCTCTCTATTTTGAAAAGCGAGTTCTTTATTAGCGAGGGCTAATTCACCGGCCCGCTTTTCCTTATCTTCGTTAGCAACCGTTAACTCATCCGCTCGCTTTTCTTTCTCTTCATTTTGAAAAGCCAGCTCTTTGTTAGCAAGGGCTAGTTCATCGGCGCGTTTTTCTTTCTCTTCGTTCTGAAAAGCGAGTTCTTTATTGGCAAGGGCTAATTCATCGGCGCGTTTTTCTTTCTCTTCATTTTGGAAGGCCAACTCTTTGTTAGCGAGGGCCAATTTATCGACTCGTTTTTCTTTCTCTTCATTTTGGAAGGCCAACTCTTTGTTAGCGAGCGCTAATTTATCTACTTCTTTTACTTTATTTTGATCATTATTTTTTTTCAGCATAACTAGTCTCATATTTTCATTAATTCTCACCTAATTTCCAACAAGGCAAGTGCAATCAACACTTTTTATTATATTGTCTAGCCTGAATAATGACTGACAGTCATTACAGATACCCTAGTCAGTAGGGTAATTAAAATAGTCACTGGAAGCCCCCATATCTTTATTCACTGCTTATACTACTTGAAGTCACTCACCAGCTGCATAGAGCTGATCCTCATGCATAAAAATGTTGGAGAGTTTGACTTTAAAACATAACTTTTATTAAGTTCATCCGTAACTATATAGTTTGTTTTAGGGAAAATTTCTTATAAGTTTCAAATAAAAAAAATTTGATACTACAGCTTCTGGCTCAGAAAATAATGAAGGAGGTTAAACTAAGAGGTTTCAATAACATTTTATATTGAAGCAGAGCACTAAAATAATGAAAGGCAGGTTAAACTGACTGCTGACTTGGCGAAACACCTTTTCAACAGCTATTACTGGATATCTCCTATTAGTTTTCCACTTTTGAACAGAACTACAATCATAGCTTCTTTGGAATTATTATTTCAACTATAGTTCCTTTCCCTTTTTCAGTGCTAATGCTAATTTTACCACCATGCAATTCAATGAACATATTGGATAGGGTGAGTCCTAGTCCAATACCGTTAACAGTTCTCTTATGACCACCTTCGACTTGCCGAAAAGCTTCTCTGGCTATCTTGAGGTCCTCTTCGTTCATTCCTACGCCATTATCAGATACACTAACGCTCAACGCTTCACCAAGGCTGCGCACCTCAATAACAACATGGCTATCAGATGGGGAATGCTGGATCGAATTATCCATAATATTATAAATCGCTTGCATTAACCGTTTTTCATCACCTTGAATTATTGTCATTGGATGTTCTTTAATAACTGTGGACAATTGAATAGAAAGTAATTCGGCTTTTGGCTTGAGGACATCCATTACCCGATCCACGATATCGTTCAGGTTGACATCGCCTAAACTGAGATTTATATCACCACTATCGACATCGACTAAATCTAAAATGGTGTTAATGGTGCGAAGCAATTTGAGGCCAGCCTTAGAGATTTTTTTAGAATATTTGTGTTCTTCCATATCGCCTCTCTCTTTGCTGCTGATAGCAATCAATTCAGCAAAACCCAAAATCGGCGTTAATGGTGTTCTTAGTTCGTGCTTGATCATACTGAGAAATTCTGACTTGGTGCGATTTGAATCAGATAATTCCAGATTGAGCGACTGCAGTTTTTGGTTTGCACTCGACAAGTCATCCGATAGCAGTCTCACTTCTTGTGTACGCTCCTCAACTTTATATTCAAGATGCTCATGAAATTGCTTTTGCAAAATTCGTAATTGCAATGTTTCTACGGCTCGACCGACCGCATGTAACAAGTGGTCAGGTGATATTGGTTTGGTAATAAAGTCCATTGCACCCAGCCGAAGCGCTTCTATAGCCTCATCTGTTCCCGCGTGACCGGTGATAACAATTACTGCAAATTCTCTTGTATCAGCGTATTTTTTACGGAGCTTATTAACCATTGTCAGACCATCCTGACCAGGCATTTTAACGTCGGTAACAATGACCGAAATAGTTTCATCTATTTCGATCATATCCATTGCTTGAATAGCATCACCCGCTATTTCACACTGCATGAAATCATCAAAATTTAATAGTTCGGCTATTTCCTCTGCAATATGACGTTCGTCATCAACTATCAGTACTTTAGCGATAGATTCGGACGTTTCAACTTCAAAAACGTTAACTTCAGACATAATAGAACTTAAAGAGGTCATATTTACTTCACCAGGTTCTGTATTAGTTGTATGCATATTCTCAAAATCCAAGAAAACATGTATTTTTGTTTGATTTATCTTGGTCTTTGGTTCTTTTGATCTAGTTGGTTACTAATAAAGCGCCCAATGCTCTCGATTGAGAGTGGCTTTTTCAAAACCGCAATCACACTACTATTTGTACTCGTGACTACACGGGACAAGTCGTCAAACGCCGATATCATAATAACCTTAGTTTCCGGCAAAACCTTATGAATCTCATTAATGGCTTCGACCCCAGTGTAACCTCGCAATAGGTAGTCCATAATCACAAAATCGGGACGGTGTTTAAGTGCTAGCTCCAAAGCAATCACTTCATTGACTGCTGTATAAACCGTTAAACCGAAATCCTCTAATGCATCCGCCATCTCTTCCAGTGCTTCAGGGTCATCATCAACAATAAGGATTGAACCTTTTAATTGTCCTATAAAAGACGGCATAGTGCTCCCAGTGCGATATTTCAGATGAAATATTACTATTTATTATAGTCTCAAACAGACAAAGAGTATTCGTCGTTTGTACGTTTATATGCAAAAATAACACATCGATTATTTAAAGACTAATTAAGTGACTATTAAACGTTCCAAAAATTGCCCTACAGTTCTAATACTTGAAGACGATCTTGAATCCTTGGATGAAATCAAAGAGACACTCGATAATGGAGGTTTTCAGACTTTATCAGCAGTGAATCTCGAAGAATTAGAGATTATTAAAAAAGGTAATATTATAGATCTCTTCTTAATTGATTTAAATCTTCCTGACGGAAATGGTCTCTCAATTGTTCGCGAAATCAGGGTAGAATCAGAAGTGGGAATTATCATTGTTTCTGGAAAAACTAGTGAAATAGATCGTGTTGTTGGTTTAGAAATAGGTGCAGACGACTACATTACTAAACCTTTTAGCCCTAGAGAATTATTGGCCAGGGTCCAATCTGTATTGCGACGCACTCGTGATAAGACACTACCCAAAAAAGAAGTGGATGGTGACTATGAGTTTGCGGAGTTTCTCGATTGGAAACTGGATTTTGGTTCGCACCATTTAATTGCTAAAAGCGGTAAAATCATAGAACTGACGGGTACTGAATTTGATCTAATGAAGATATTTGTCGAGTCACCTAAGCGCGTTCTGTCACGTGACTTTTTACTCGGTAAACTTCACGGTATTGATTGGGTAGGTTATGACAGAGGAATTGATGGCATCGTCAGCCGATTAAGAGTGAAGACAAAACAAGACAACCAATCGGTACCTTTGATAAAAACATTACGAGGAGTTGGTTATATGTTTACAGCCTCTATTAAAAAACAAATATAAACGATCCAATTTTATTTAAACCGCGTTTAATGGCATTACACCAACTCTCTTTGCCCAGAAAGTCAATTTCAATCAGCCCACCTTAAATAAATCTCATTAAACTTTTCAGAATTTTGTTTCAGAATTTCAATCAATTCAGGATCAAAGTGCATAGGCTCCGTTGCGCCATTACCATTAAACAATATTGACAATGTTTTTTTTTGTTCAAACGCCGGTTTATAATGTTGTTTTGACCTTAATGCATTATAGGCCTCCGCAAGAGCAAAAATTCGAGCTTCAATGGGTATATCGACCCCTTTGATTCCAAGAGGATAGCCACTGCCATCCCACCGTTCATGTTGATTTTTAAGAATGATATCTGTTACCCGCATGACATCAAGTTCTGAATAGAGTCGAGTGTCGTATTCATCCAGTGCATAACTTTTAATAAGACCCGGGTTATCAAAATCCAATTGATATGACTTCAAAAATCTACTGTCTGATTCACTTATTTTTCCAGGACCACACAACGGAGCTGCAAGTAACATTAGGCTTTGTCGTTCTTTAGACCAGCCCAGTGCTTTCGCAAGAACTTGAGCATATTCTCTAACTAGAAAAATGTTACCACTTGATTTCAAATCGTTGTGTTCAGCTGTTTTTTCCAGACGTTCCAATGTTTCTCCATAGACACTGTCAAGGTTGCCTAAAATTTTTCGTATTTGGCGTGTCTTTGCTTGAATATCTTGTTGCAGCAGGGCTTCATATTGGCGACTCGTGCGTTTCAAGATAACCAGCTCTTCCGCTCGGCGAACGACATGAATCAGGTACCCTAGATCGATAGGTTTTTCAAGAAAATCGATCGCACCTAAATTAAGAGCATCGATGGCTTCTTTTGATCCACCATGACCTGTTAAAATAATAAATTCTAAGTCACGATCATCGTCAATTAAAGGTTGAGCGTCACTAATCATTTCCAAACCTGATTTTTGAGGCATAACAATATCACTTAAAACTATCGTGATTTCAATATCTTGACGAAGAATGTTAAGCCCATCATGACCATTTGAGGCTTGAATACAATCAAATCCCTCGTTAGTTAAACACTCGACAAGTTCTTCACGGATGGCCGATTCATCTTCAGCAATAAGAACCTTGGTTATTAAAGAGGCCATTATTTGTTATCCAGTTCTGAAGCAACTTTTTTGATCAGGCTATCAATATCCAGTAGCTTTTTAAAAAAAATATAGTGGGGGGTCTATACCATTTTTCTCGATTGCAGGACGAACATGGCCTGACATGACGATAAACTTTAGTTTTGGCTTCAAAGTTGTTTCAGCGATTATGATCAAGTCCCCATCTTTGCAGTCCGACATCTGTTCGATAATAATTTCTTCATCATCTGCGATTAGTATTTTTTTAATTAGACTAACATTACAATAAAAAAATCTTACCACAACTGACCATCGGTAGCGTGATCGTGAAACGGGTCACAGAATTGACATTTTCAGCGATAATACGGCCTTCATATCGTGAACTTGGCAATGATTCCTGACTGTTTTTTAGTTGTGCTATTTTAAATACGCCCAGATTGATGTCCTTATCTGCTAGGGTATCTTTCATTTTCCGCAGGCCATAAGATTGAATTAACCCCTATTTTTATTGTTCAATAGACAACCTGTCGTCAATTTTGAGTCTAACGAAGTCTAATCTTAGAGGCTTTAAATTCATCTTGCAGCTATAATTACTATTTCCAGTGATTTTAAGCTCTGCTATTCTTTAGTTTCTTTGGTATAAACATTGGCAGTAAAAATGAGCCATATATTTTGGTCGAACATATTCAACCGTCCCACGAGCGAATTACAGTCGATTGTCGAACTTTGGCAAGATACGCCTTTATTTGAAAACATCCCCACTCGACATGTGCAGTTTCTCTCCAAAAAAATGCACGTTAGAAGCTTCATGGCGGGTGAGCGAATATTTCAACTCGGTAGCCAAGGTGCTGGCGCATTAATGGTGCTTGAAGGTAGTGTTCAGATCAGAGCCGATACTACGGAACTGGCCTTATTGAAATTGGGCGACTTTTTCGGCGAAATTGCACTTGCTGAGCCTGAAAAAAGAACTGCCGATGCCTACTCAGTAACCAATACGCGGTTAGTCTATTTTTTGAAGCAAGATCTTGAAGAATGGATTGAATATGAACCCCGACTGGGTTCGCGTTTTTTAATGAACCTTTCCGCTATTTTAGCCCGACGCTTATCTCTAGCGAATAAAGAAATGGTCACCTTGTAGACATGTCTTTACCTATTTTTTTTAAAACCCAAAATGCCTATACCCAGACAATTAAGCTATTTGCCTGCATGATTGCCATTGTTTTGGCTGGTTTTTATCTGCTGTCTGCTGTGATCATACCCATAGTTATTTCACTAACGCTTTACGCCATTTTTGAACCAGCAACACTTTACTTGGTGCGCCATAATGTAAATCACTCGCTGTCGATAATCATTGTGTTGGTGTTTCTTGTCTTCTTTAGCTTTATTGCGATCGGTTTTGCCCTGCCGCAACTAATAGAGCAAATCGGATTACTGCAGGCAAAGTTGCCCGCTATATTTTCAAAATTGGAAGGTTTTTTAACTCATTACAGTGCTGAATTTTCTGATCAAATTGGAGTTGACCTAGATGTCTCTGACATGATTGTCTCTACTGTGTCGCAGTCAACCTTGTTGGGTCAGTCTTTTCTGCTTAATTTTTCTAATAAATTATTGGGGGTTACTATTGTGTTTCTACTGGTCCCTTTTCTGACCTATTACCTACTAAAAGATTTTCGCTCACTGAGAAATCACATGATGAATTGGCTACCTAATACTTCTTTTGAACTCGGTTGGCTTATTTATCACCGTGTATCAAAACAACTACAAGCTTACACGCGGGGCGTCATGATCCAATCAATCATTATGTCGTTGGTTTGCATGACAGGTTTCAGCCTGATTGGACTAGACATTCCAATTTTACTCGGCGTCATTACAGGCATCTTGAATTTAGTCCCTTATATTGGGCCTGTGATTTCGATTTTACTTAGCCTCCTTGTCTCATCGGCCATGACACCTTTCGACCCCTCCCTACTCTATTTAGGGGTTTTAGTGATCGTCATCGCTCAAATCATCGATAATGTGATTGTGATCCCAGCAGTGATTGCCAATGCAGTGAACTTGCACCCAGTTCAAGTCATTTTGGGTATTATTATATTCGGCAATTTATTTGGCACCTTGGGTGTTATTCTTGCTATTCCTGCAATTGCGACAGCAAAAATTATTTTTAATAACCTGTATGCTGATATTTTGAATGAAAACCAAAAACAATCCTTGTAATGATTGTGTGAATAAGTTGGTTTGTACGGCTTCTTTAACAACCGAGTAATGTGTTGATCTTAAGGGACCCTGGACGGAGGACAGCCACAAACCCAGCAGGATTTTCGTCCAGCATGTATTGGCTAATATTCCGTGCCAAGAAGAGATTACTTCACCGCATTGGTTTTTAGGTCGAACTCGAGGTAACGAAAAATTTTCGTATCGAATTGCGTTTAGGTCAAGAACTGATCGATGGGCTACGTTTTGTGGGTCACGGTGTGGAAACTTTAGGAGAGCTTGAAGCAGAAATAGGCCCTGCTGGCGATCGAGTGTTACACCCTAGCAGACCAATCGAAGGGGCTTATAACCGTCAGTCTGGTGGAGCTACTGACTCCATTTAACGAAGTCTACTGCCTTATGTTTAAACAATGGGTTGCAGATCCATTTTTACATATCAGCTCTGTATTGAGACTATTAGCCCATAGCATACCCAGCCGCCTATTGATATCAGCCAGTGGCATCTTCAAAGTATCTTGAAATCAGTCAAACAGGCTGACTTATGGTGGCGGCTAGCGCATAGGGGATGATGGCTTGTGTTACCTTGTCGGCGTGGTCTTTGCACCATATCGCTCTGGTCTTCATCGAGTCTTCAGGTTAGACCCTATTTTGTATATCACAGGATTCTTTAACCATTTGTCTGGCTCATAGAACTCCCTTCAACAAGTGGTTTTCTCTGGCATAAATAACAGGTGTTATGGACTTCACTACGGATTTGTATATCAAAAGATTTTAGGAAATTTGCTAGAACTAGCTATCAAGCGCGGTAAAGGGAAAATATTATCTTTGCAATGATTAATGGGCCCAATGCCCAACATTATTTAGCTCGACTTTTTTAAACTACTGGCTAACGATTGGAGTGCTTTTTTCAAACCTTCATCTTCTATCCAATCGGCGCCACGTTTTAATGCTTGAACTGTTTCAGGCTTTACTTTCAAGGGTATTTTTGCCGCAGGCAAGACGTGATCTGATTTCAAAACAGAATTGGGGATGGTTTTAATTTTTAAGCTTTGTTTGAGATTAAAGGTTTCCTGTATTTGTTGCTGTATTTCTGCCATGTATAACCTCAAATAATTTGAAATTTGAGGATCTGCCACAGCGATTACAATCAATTCAGTGGTTAAATTAACGACTGTCACCTGTTGGTTCATCGGTTCTGGCAATTGCTGTCTTAAGAACTGTTGAATCTCTGCAGTGCCTTTGCTCACCCGCATAAAATTGTCTGGCAATGCCACTTGGCACCATTGATTCGCTTTTTTATTGGCCATTAGACTGTCTATTAATTAACCATCACAATATCGCAATTAGCCGTAGCCATCACCCTAAGATTGCCTTCATAAAACCTAAGCAACCCAACAGATCAAACTCGTTGCTAACGCTTTCCTCGTGCCGAATGCCGGCGATTGGCTATTTCAGGGTAAGTTAAGTCGAGCCGATCGTATAAAGTCCTCACAGAGTCATCCTCGAATAATCTGACCTTACCCGGCTTGAGCCATTTGGGCAGAGTAAAATTTTCATACCTAACGCGCTGCAAACGGCTGACTTCTACACCCACCGCTTCCCACAAACGTCTGACTTCACGATTCTTACCTTCTTTTAGCATGACGTGATACCAATGATTGGTGCCTTCACCACCCGCGTCAACAATATTTTCAAATTTGGCTTCTCCATCGTCTAACATGACACCGTTGCGCAGGGTTTGCATCATATCAGGCGTCACCTCACCATGAATACGCACCGCATATTCTCGTTCAACCTCAAAAGAAGGGTGCATTAAACGATTGGCCAACTCACCTTGATTGGTAAACAACAGTAAACCACTGGTATTGATATCAAGGCGTCCAATGCCAACCCACCTGCCCTGCTGTAAATTGGGCAAATTCCTATAAACATCAGGCCTGCCTTCGGGATCTTTTCGACTACAAACCTCACCAATAGGTTTATGATACATCATCACTTTAGGGCGGGCTTGGGTCCTAGAGATACGCAGCAATTTGCCATCAACCGCTATTTTTTCGCCACCGGCCACTTGATCACCCGGCGAAGCGGGCTTGCCGTTCACGGTAATACGGCCGTCTTGCAACATTTGGTCAACTTGACGTCTAGAAGCAACGCCTTGATGAGCCAGAAATTTTTGGATTCTTTCCATTATAATATATCTGCTATGCCTTGTTTATAATTGCGTGATGATAATCTATTCGTCATTACTCATTGATAATAATTAAAGTAGTAATATTAATTATTAGAGGATTTTATGGTCCAGCTTTGGCCAATACCCGCCGATGATTCAGATATCAGCATGGTTGCATTCTCGTTAAGCTTTAAGTCGAGGATAGTAGCAGAGTCCGGTTGAACTCGGTGTTTTACTTTTGGTTGCCAGGTTTCGTTTTGCTGGCCTGTCTTTACATCCCAGATATCGATTGATTTTGATGCGCGTCCGGCCGCCAAGATGCGGCCATCGTCAGAAAAGTCTGCCGATATGAGTGTCATTTTATTATCTGCTAGCTTCGCTAACAGTTGTCCCTTGCCTTGTGTTTTATAAATGTGAGTTTCACCTATAAAGGCATTGGCGAGTGCAAATTCACCATCATCAGATAGGGCAACTAAGGCAACTTTGTATTTCAAGTTTTTGGACCAAAGAGGCTCACCATTGTTTAGATCCCAAAGGCTGGCATGCCAATCATTGGATCCTGTTAACGCATAGCGACCATCTTTTGAGAGCGACACTGACGTCACTTTTTCGTGGTGAGGCATGACAAAGAGCATCTTCCCTAATTGCATATCGAAGTAAACTGCCTGATTGTCGGTGCTGCCAATCAGTGCGTAACGTCCATCAGCTGATATCGCAATGTCTGTTAAATTTGGCCAAGCCCAATACCCTATTAATTGGCCGCTGGGCAATCGCCAACGAGCCAGTGACTGTTGCTCCATCGTCACCAGTATGTCACTGCGGGCCGAGAAAGCGGCGGACGTCATACCCCCATCACTATCTTGGTGCTGCAGACTCAACAGGACTTTATTATTTTTTAAGTCCCAAACTCTTCCAAAACCTTTAATTGAGCCCGTCATAAGGTATTTAAGATCTGGGCTAATAGTGGCTGAATAAGAGCCTGTGTCGGCGTGTATAACCGTGTTGAGGGCTAATTTATTTTCGCTGCAGGCCGTGAGTAAAGACAGCAGCCCAAGCCAGCAACCGATTATAAGTTTGTTTCGCATGATAGGATTAGATGGCTAAAAAACAGCCTAATTAAAAAGTTAATTAATTATAGAAGCTTAATGGACATTGATTCGTTCTAATTCAAGTTTTTATCAGCAAAAGACAATTCAGGGTGATATTGGTTGAGATCTTTTATTTCTGAAAGGGTCGGTAGTTCATTAAGAGACTTTAGGTTGAAATAGTCTAAAAACTCTTTCGTGGTGCCATATAATGCAGGCTTACCGGGCAAATCTTTGTGGCCTAACAACTTGACCCACTCTCTTTCTTGTAACGTTTTTATAATATTGGTGCTCACACTTACACCCCGAATGTCTTCGATTTCGCCTCGTGTAATGGGTTGCCTATAAGCTATCAGGGCCACAGTTTCGAGCAGTGCGCGTGAGTATCTTGGGGGCTTTTGATCCCACAGGCGGGCAACCCAAGTTTCGTAGTCAGGTCTAATTTGAAACCTGAAACCCGATGCGACTTGCTTCAATTCAAGACCCGCACTTTCATATTTTTCGACCAGTTCATGAATGGCCTGACGGATATCATCCTTGCTCGGTTGGTCAATATCACCCGAAAATAAATCATAGATGAAATTAATGGCCAACGGTTTTTCTGTCGCAGAAAAAAGTGCTTCGAGAATGGGCTTTAATTGTTCGGTGTCCATATGCTATATCGCCTTTATATAAATGGGTGCATAGTTTTCACTTTGAACGAGTTCGATCATGGACTCTTTCAGCAATTCGAGTATCGCCAAAAAGCTCACGACAACACCCATGCGCCCTTCACTGACATCAAAAAAGTCAAGAAAACTGGTGAACTGGTCGCTAGATAGTTTTTCAAGGACAAGCACCATACGCTCACGTACGGACAAGGGCTCGCGCTGGACGTGATGACTAGCGAACTGTTCGGCTCGATTTACCACGTCCCGAAAAGCCATCAATAAATCATTCATCTTAACGTCGGGTAGCGGCATTTCGACTTCAAAATTAGGTACTTCTATATTGGTTAAGAAAATATCACGCTCTAAGCGGTCGAGCGCGTCCATATCTTCAGCTGCTTTTTTAAACTGTTCGTATTCTTGTAATCGACGAATCAATTCGGCCCGCGGGTCATCTTCTTCTGAACACTCGTCGGGGCGAGGTAATAACATACGAGATTTAATTTCAGCCAGCATCGCTGCCATTACCAAATATTCAGCCGCCAACTCCAGCGCCATGGTATCCATTAGGTCAATATATTCCATGTACTGTTTGGTTATCATCGCAATCGGAATGTTCAAAACATCCAGATTTTGGCGCTTGATTAAATACAACAACAGGTCTAACGGTCCTTCAAACGCATCGAGAAATACTTGCAACGCATCGGGGGGAATATATAAGTCCTGCGGAATCATCGTCAAGGGTTCGCCCTGCACTAATGCAAAGGGCATTTCTGATTGATTCGAGGCATTCTTTACCGATGAACTCATCAATGGTTCAATCAAAGACGGTTGAGTGGGGTCATTGCTCATTGGCTAGCGGGTTGTCAAACCCATGACTTTTCGGACTTCTTCAATGGTATCTTGTGCAACATCTCGCGCCGCTTCACAGCCTTCATTAATAATACTGTCGACCCCTGATAAATCACTGAGGTAATCTTTCACTCGGCGTTGAATGGGTTTTAGTTCTTCAATAATCGCGTCCACAATGTATTGCTTGCAATCAATACAACCGATTGAGGCTGTTTTGCAGCCTTCAACCACCTGAGACTTAATGTCTTCAGATGAATAGACTTGATGTAATTTCCACACGGGACATTTTTCTGGGTCACCTGGATCGTTTCTTCTGACTCTGGCCGGGTCAGTCGGCATGGTTTTAATTTTTTTAGCGACCGCATCGGGTTCTTCTCGTAAGGAGATGGTGTTGCCGTAAGACTTTGACATTTTTTGGCCATCAATACCGGGCATTTTGGATGAAACAGTCAACAGCGATTGTGGCTCAGGCAATAGGATTCGTCCTCCCCCATCCAGAAAGCCAAGTAAACGCTCTCTGTCAGTTAGGCTAATATTTTGTTGTGACTCAAGCAGCGCTCGACCAACTGACAAAGCCTCTATATCGCCCTGTTCTTGATATCGTTTACGAGTTTCCTTATAAAGCTTCGCGTTCTTTTTGCCCATCTTTGTAATGGCTGTTTCCGCTTTTTGCTCAAAATCGACTTCTTTACCATACAGATGATTAAACCGTCTCGCCACTTCACGGGTTAACTCGATATGTGCCACCTGATCTTCACCTACGGGCACAAAAGCGGCCTTGTACATTAATATGTCAGCACTTTGAAGTAACGGATACCCTAAAAAGCCGTAGGTTGCCAAGTCTTTATCTTTCAGTTTTTCTTGTTGATCCTTAAAACTTGGCACACGTTCTAACCAACCTAATGGCGTTATCATCGATAAAAGGGTGTGAAGTTCGGCATGCTCTGGCACACGGGACTGAACAAAAATAGTCGAATTACCCGGGTTAACACCCGTTGCTAGCCAGTCAACCACCATATTGCGCGAACTTTCACCAATAATGGCGGGGTTCTCATAATGGGTGGTTAAAGCATGCCAGTCAGCCACGAAGTAGAAACACTCGTAACTATGCTGTAATTCAATCCAGTTTTTTAAAACGCCGTGGTAATGACCTAAATGTAACAACCCTGTGGGGCGCATGCCCGAGAGGACGCGGTTGTTTTGACCAAGTGTGATATTCAATTAAGTGAGGTTCCAAGCTAGAAAGTATATTTTTAGAATTATACTGACAGAATCGAAGGGCGTCGATCTTTGTTGTCAGATTATATTATGGAGCCGAGTTTAAGTAAGTCACCTCAGCAGTAATCTAAGCCTCTAAAAATTCAACCGGGCCTTTGCCATAACGGATGACTTCTGGAATCGAGTCAATCAAGCTAATCACGGTGGAAGGCTCAAGGCCACAAAAACCACCATCAATCACAAGTTCGACTTCATGCTCGTACAGCCGCCTCAGGGCCTCAACATCGTCAATGGCTTCTTGTCCCACAGCGGGTAATAACGTGCAGGACATTATCGGCTGGCCTAAAGCCTCTAGTAATGAATGAACAATATGGTTATCCGGTACTCGAACCCCAATCGTTTTGCGTTTGGGGTTCATTAGCCTGCGTGGCACTTCTGACGTTGCCTTTAAAAGAAAGGTATAGGGGCCTGGGGTGAGCGTTTTCATCAGTCGGTAATCGGAATTAGAAACCTTGGCGTAAGTACCAATTTCAGATAAATCACTGCAAACCAGCGTAAAATGATGATTTTTATCAGCTTGCCGAATGCGCGCTATTTTCTCCATGGCCGCCTTATCACCAATATGGCAGCCCAACGCATAGCTAGAATCAGTGGGATAAATAACCACTCCGCCTTTATCGATAATTGAAACAGCTTGTTGAATAAGGCGTTTTTGTGGGTTATCGGGATGTATTTCGAAAAACTGAGCCATAGCAAACCTTAGTAAAACTTTGTTGTAAAAATCATACAGCTGCCAAATTATGACCGCAAAAAAAGTCTTCCGATAACTGTTCAAGTCGAATTCAACCGTTTAAGCAAGTGGCAATTGACCTCCCTGCAATGTTGCAATAATACAACAGATATCAAAGTATGTTGTTTTTATTTACAATATGCCTTGATATTTTTGTAAAAATGATTAGGATAAGTCTTCATAAGTCCCTGAGGCAGGATATACAGCATGTAATTCTCTGCCATTTAGACGGCTTATTTTTAAATCGAACAATATAACTTAATACAGGGTAAAACATTATGAATTTTAAGAAAACTGCATTAGTACTGGCCATGGCTGGTATCGTAGCTGCTCCAATGGCTGTTCAAGCTGGATCAACTGGTGACGGCGCATACGCTTCTATCCGTGTTGGTCTTCAAAGCAGTGAGAGCGCTGGTGGCGAAGGTGTTGCTGGTGGTTCAGAAAGTACTACAATTGGTGGTTATGCAAGCCGTTTTGGTTTCAAAAGTGAATCTGATCTAGGTAATGGCATGACAGGTTTTGGCCAGTATGAATTCCAAGTTGGAACTGAGCAAAACTCTTTTGCTGCAGATGCCAGTAATACTATCCGTGTTCGTAAGGCTTTCGTTGGTATTAAAGGCGATTTTGGTAGTGTAAATATGGGTTCTGGTTACGAAACTTTCTATAAACATTCTGTTGGTGTAAACGATAACCCATGGGCGGGTTCTGGTTATGCAATGGTTGCTTATCGTGGTCGTACAACTAACAACCTGACTTACGCTGGCAGTGCTGGTCCAGTTAGCTACGGCATTACCCTTCAGATGGATGGTACAGCCACAGATGCTTCTGGCAACCAGGAAACTATGGATGCGACTGAATTAGGTCTTTCATTTGATGCTGGATTCGGTACATTAAGTATTGCTACGTTAAACAATAAGGGAGCGCTTGGCACTGATGCTGATGTTCTCGGCCTTGCTCTATCGAGTGTTGCTGTAGGTCCAGTTACTTTGGGCGTTGGTTATCAGTCAGGTGAAACTTCGGGTTCTACTGTAGAGCCAACCAGTACCGTATTTGACGCTGGGTTCAATGGTGCTTACCTTCATATGGAAGCTTTAGATGCTGACGGTGTGGGTACTGCAGGCGACATAGATATGACGACTATTGGCTACACTTTGAGCCTTGGTCCTCAGACTTCTATGTGGTTTGAGTACAAAGATGTAGATGCTGCTGGTGGCAACGCAGGTGATGATACTGATATGCGCGCTATCTTTAAATATGACATCTAAGCTTAAAGCTTAAACGAGTATTTATTAAAAGGCTCCTTCGGGAGCCTTTTTTATGCCCAAATATAGGTTAGTGTCAGATCAAATTCCTCATAAGCGCTTTCTATAGCGCAACTCTTTTAACGCTTTGCTTTAGTTCTCCAAAACTCCATTTTTTTGTATTTAGCAAACAACTGATTACCCAGCACTTCTTTTGCATTCCAGCTTCGATCTCTAAGTTTTGGCCCTAATTTATGCAGGTTGGGAATACCGTAAGCTATACCATCATTCTCTGTAATTTCTTTGCTAATCGAATCGAAATAATGCGTTTGGCTTTTACCCCAAACAGACATGTCGCCGCATTTAATAAATTCATAAATTTTATTGATGCTATCAATAGGCTGAGCAACTAAATCAGCACGTTCAATGAGTAATAAATTATCTCTATTTTTAGTCAAATAGGTTTTCTTTAAATTACTATGACACCAACCCACACTGGTCGCTATTTGCGGATTCATCATCGCTGCGCAACGATTTTCATCGGTTAGTGGCCTATTTTCAGCCATCAAATATTCATCAATAAAAGACGTGTAGTCTGGGTTGGATCGAATCAGCATTATAAAAGAAGCCAGACAGTCAGTGATATTGTCTACTGTACAAATCACCTTCATTTCTTCGTTTAATATTTTTCTCGACATATTGACTGGGTCATTCATTTGCCATGCCCAAGACTTATCAAAAATAATACCTTCAGGACGATGCCGATACATACCGTCACGTATCCCCTTCCAGACATTCCCTAGCTGATCGTCGTGTTGATAAGCTTTTAACGAATCCTGATTTTGTTGCCATTTAGTCACAAGGTCATAGATAATTTCACTCATCGGTGAAGCGGGTGAGACATGGATATTAATATTCTGATTAAGAATCTCCCCAAGCACTGTACTGCCTGTTCTTGGTAAACCAGCCAGGTAAAAATATTGCTTTGTGTTCGACATTATTCACGACCGTCGTCAATTAAAATCGGATAATTATATCATTTGTGTCTTATCAATCTAAGCTAGGCAGCATCTTTTTAGCGTGTGCCCCGCTAATAGGTGCTCTGTTTTAATCAATATTTTATGCGACACCCGTAATTTGCCCCGATAGGTAGCCTGTCAAAGTTTAAAGCGGCTTGTAAGATAATCAAACCTCGAGTTCGATTTTCAGGCAAGGAAGTATATATAAAAAGTACACCGCGATCTGAATACCCTGCTTAATTTTCATCATGAGAACAGGGAGAACCGTCCAACAGAGTTTACTTATCAGGCAGGTTTAATATCAAAACCCCGTTTTTAACTTGAACTATTTTCAACCGCATCTTAATAATCTACTGCTCAAACCAAAATGAATACACATAAAACGGGACAACAAATTCAACCCGTCAAGTCAATGCACAGAAAGAACGTCCAAACACTACACTTCCATTTGATGGGTAATGAGGTTATTAATTAATAGATTGAATGATTGGAATCACCTGGGATTCAGAGACAAGTTTTAGTTGAAGAAATATCCAGAATGGAATAACTAAATTTAGGTTCAGAGTATCAAGGGGTTCGAGGTCTTTCAAAATTAAAATAATGGGTGTATTTAACGCTACAAAAAACTTTATCTAGGCTGGCATTCATTAAAACTTACTAATATCTGAATAACAGTTTAAAATCTGGATCTAACTTATAACCCATCGACAATATGAAACAATTATTCGACTTTCTGCCGATTGTACTATTTTTCGTCATCTATAAATTCTTTCTTGATCTGCCTGATGAATTACTCCTTGGCGTTAACAGCTTGTTACCGTTCATGGCATTAACTCCCGGCAATCATAGTGACGCTATTTACCTGGCGACGCTAGTGGCTATTTTGGCGACCATCATACAAGTGGGAATCAGTGCTACGATTTTAAAAAAAGTCGAAAAAATGCCACTAATAACCTTAGGACTTCTGGTTGTTTTTGGGGGTGCGACGCTACTTTTGAAAGACCCATTATTTATTCAGTGGAAACCAACTGCCATTAACTGGCTATTTGGACTTGGTTTTTTGTTGAGCCAGTTCATCGGCAAAAAACCCTTAGTACAAAGGATGATGAGTCAGGCTATCTCCATTGATGATGACCGTGTCTGGTTAAAGCTCAATTTGTCATGGGTTTTATTTTTCGCTTTATCTGGATTCGCTAATCTATTAGTTGCACCAGCCATCGATCCTTTAGGCTTTGGATTCACGGAGTCGACTTGGGTTGACTTTAAATTGTTTGGTTTGATGGGAATGACCATCGCCTTTGTTATTGCTCAGGCCTTTTACCTTTCACGCTTTATGAATACAACCGCCGAGGGTCATGATTAATGTTATATAGCATCGTTGGAATGGATGTCGAGAATAGTCTCGAAGCCCGTATGGCCGCACGGCCAGCTCATGTCGAAAGATTGGTTGATTTAAAAAATCAAGGTCGGCTTATTATTGCCGGGCCCAATCCCGCAATCGACAGTAGTGACCCGGGAGAGGCTGGGTTTAGTGGCAGTATTATTATTGCTGAGTTTGGGTCACTCGATGACGCCCAAAAATGGGCCAACCAAGACCCCTATCGCCTAACTGGTGTTTATGACAGCGTCAGTGTAAAGCCATTTAACCAGGCATTACCCTAAAAATTGAGGCCTGACTAATCTGAGGTTATTGGGTTTGTAATGACTCAGATTCATTCATTTGGTTGAGTAGTTGATCTTCAGACTCAATGCGATCAGCCATAGACTCTGCAATGAGCGATAGGTCTTTAAAGAGATTGGTTAAACTGTCCTGATCGTCAGCGCCATCATACTTGTCATTAAACGCTACAAAATTGTCCGTTGTTTTTGATATTAAGGGATAAACAGCAGTCGCGACTTTTTTAACCTTTTCGCGTCGCTCATTACCGTCAATAATGCGCTCGTAAATCTCAAAGTGGCCAAGGGCGGAATAATCAACCAGTGCCTGGCTGAAGGTTTTTAGCCCCTCCAATGCGGTGGTGAAGCTGGCCTGTTCGAGTTCAAGTTCGGCCAGACTGCACATCGCCACTAGAACGGCCTGCCTTTTGGTCAATAACGCCTTAATGGTATTTGATTGTTGCTGCCTTTGGCCCATTTCTGTTTTAGTTTCCTTTGTGTTTTGTTCAACTATATCAATCGGTGAATCGTTCACTTTTTCTCCTTGGTTTATATCTGTAGTTCTATTTAACCATTTTTAAATGTCAACTAGCGGCTTAACGTTATTGAATTAACGGTAATTATGATACCAAAACAGTCTACGGTAAACCTCATTCAGAAGCCGATTGAAATGCTTAGGCTTTGTTATGTAATGATTTGTTAAATGATATAATAGCACCATAATTCGACATCACTTCGCGTCAGGTCAAACTAACCTCTTTTGAATGGCCTTCAACTTACTTGACTCACTGGCTTTCACCGCACTTTAAAACCTAATAAATAGATTGAGTAGGATAAGGAAATCATAGCAGTCTTCGCAAGCGTCTCTATATTGATTGACTAACATTGAGAGTGGAATAGCTTAGGGCTGTTTTTTAATCAGCTGATTATGAAAAACTATTAATTGACTTTTCCGGGTCGAAATTGAAAAGGAGATCGTTTATGGTTTATATTAGGAGACTGTTTTTCTAATATTATGATAAGTAAAAATCACCCCTTGATATTCACACACATACCTAAGCTGATGGGCTATCTATGTTGGCAGCAATGTGAGCATTACGGAATGAGAAGGTCAGATATGTATCATATTTCTGCGAGAAACACCGATAAAACGCCAGTTAAACAATTACTTGCCAATTAATAGAACAGTGACTTTATTGGACATTTTCCCTTCGGTTTGCATGAGTAGTTAACTCGACCATCCTGCTATATGGCGATCATGCGACAACCGTTGGATCGTATTATGTCTCTTTATTACTCAATTCAACTTCGTGAGATTACTTTTAGGACTCGAAAGGTATGAACCTCATTTCAATTACTTGTCGATAATCGAATTATTCCCAATTTATATGTGGATTTTTTGCCTTGGATAGAAGGACAACAAACACAAACCAAATTCCTTCGCTGCCTTTCTGCTGAGCTTGATAGCGGGTTGATCCGACGTTTTAGTGGCGTTGGCCTAAATGCTCAGCGATGTCCCAAAGAAGCGTTCGATAAAGCTAAAAGAGACATTGAAAGGTAATTTTCACTGGTGGGGGTTTAGGAGCAATTTCAAGATACAACCGAGCTTGTCAGCATTATGTTCGGGGTAAACTTAACCGAATATCATAATTCATTAAACCGTCAATGGGTTCATGGGTGATTCATGTTTTACATTGTTAATTAACCTGTTTTAATAAGGTTTGGTGGTAATGAGTGACCAAAATAATTCCAATCATCGAAAGATGACGTACTTAGGGCACTATATCTTTGATAAAATATACTCTTTCAATACCGTCTAATTGATATGAATGCTACTAATCTTGAGAAAATTGCTAAACTTGAAATGCTTTTTGCAGAGCAAGAATACACGGTGCAAACGCTCAACGACATCGTTACGCGTCAGGATCGCGACATTGTCAAATTAAAAGCCGACTATCAAGATCTTAAATTTCAATATCTGGATTTAAAGTCTCAGATGCCCGATCAAGGATCCAGTTCTGAGGTGCCGCCTCATTACTAGTCAGATACTATGACCTGTTTATCTCTCATCGTTGAAGCTGAATTAAAAAAGTTAATCGAGTCAGATCCGGAGGCTCATTTTAGTTATCGGGTCGACTTGGGTGATGGCGGCGTTTTGATTCAGGGCGAACAATTCAATATTAATCATTCTTTTTTAGATCCCATTTTTTTGAAACGGTTACTACAACCGAATCAATTACTTTTAAAAGCCTGCAACAACAAGCAACGCAGTATCAAAACAGTTTTAGACTTAACCGGGGGTTGGGGGATGGACAGCGTCATGATCGCTCATAGCGGTCGGACCGTTACCATGCTGGAACAAAACAGGTTAATTTATGCAATTACAGCGTATTCGTTAGAATGTGCCCGATCTCATGCTAGGTTAACACAGGCCGTTGATCGCATTCATGCGCTGAACATGACAGGCCGTGATTTTTTAGTTCAAAATGTGATGGCTGAAAAATTTGACTGCATTTATTTGGACCCTATGTTCCCCGTCCATAAATCTAACGCTAAGCCTTCAAAAGAAATGCAATTACTGCAGCAAATGACCCACAACGTCGACATTGAAACCACCTTTAAACTGGCCTTAAATCGGGCTAATAATCGTGTGGTGATGAAACGGCCGTTAAAGTCACCCCCGTTTTGTGACCTGCAACCTGACATCGTTTATCGAGAGAAAACGATTCGTTTTGATGTTTACCTGACGGCGTCGGGTTAAAACCACCCAAGCGCTTGTCTAATCACGAAAGTTATTAAACTGTAATGGAATGCCTAGGTCAGACTCTCGCAGTAACTGCATAACTTGCTGAAGCTCATCCCGCTTTTTGCCTGTCACCCTCACCTGCTCGTCTTGAATGGCTGCCTGAACCTTAATTTTTGATTCTTTAATCAGTTTGACAATTTTACGTGCTATATCTTTATCTAAACCCTCTTTTACAGTGACCTGTTGCTTTGCTTTCTTATTCATTTCTATGATGTCGGCAAAATCTAGGCAACTGACATCAATGCCTCTTTTTGCCATTTTTTCTTTTAAGATAGGCGCCATTTGTTTAATTTGGAATTCGGACTCTGATATTAACGTCAGCTCGTTAGAGGACTGTTCAATTTTTGAATCAGAACCTTTGAAGTCATACCGAGTACCAATCTCTCGATTAGCTTGGTCGATGGCATTACTCAGTTCGTGGTGGTCGACTTCAGACACTGCGTCAAATGTGGGCATATTATTACCGTCGGTTAGTTGCTATTAGGTTAATCAATAAAAATGGTTAACCGGCTAAAATCCTGGTTGAAAGTATAATCGGGAATGGAAAGATTTTGAAATTGATTATTGCCTGACACCGCTCTGCCTGCAAAGTCGTATCGGGCAGAGCCACAAATTTCCTTTAATGTCTGATCTTCTTTTAATTCTAAGGGGCAATTGAAGTCTGTACCAAACGCATATGAGACAAAATAGGCTTGATCTTTGGATCGAAGCAAGTTCTTGGCATAGTCAGGCTGACGACTCGAATGACTGTCCCTGTCCTGAAGGACTTTTGGAGTCTTTGTGAGCTGTTGATTCAGTTTAGTGGAGCGTTTTATTAGCAAAATAGTTAAATTATCCTGCTGTAGCCAAACGGGACTATCAAATGTTAGCTCGTTGTCTTTTATCGTAAAGTGATAACTGGCGAACACATTTTTGGGACGAATGTCGATTAAAAAATCGATCAGAACAAAAATTATACTAAGTATTGCAATACCAGCCAGATATTTTATTGCGCGCGATAGGAGTGCTCTTTGGGTAAGGCCATTTATAGAGGACATTTTTCATTTTCTGTATTTCCATCACCACAGGCAGCCCCTTCTGAGATCCAGTTAACGAACAGGTCATAAGTGCTCCGCCCACCTAAACCAACAGATAGTTCGGCATTAAAGCCTGATCTCTGGGCACCGTAATGATGATTACCCGATGGTTTTGTTAATATTAAGCTACCACCGACCTCTTCAAGATTCACTCTAGAGAGCGCTTGCTCATAAAACCCAAGTGAAGCCGTATCCGAGGACAGTGCTGGGATACCTTGGGGTTGCGCGTTGTCCTCCACCCACCAAACAGGAACACCTGCTGTTCCGCCATTGTTATGGCAGGAAACACAATTATTTAACTCAGTTTTAACGTCGTCATAGAATACTAAGCTTCTTGGGGCTTTTGCTAGTGAGCTATCCACACGGACTAGTATATCATCCGTTTTGGACAGCCCCGTATTTGACGCTGTCGCCGTTAAACGTAAGGTGTAATCACCTTCTAAATCTGCTGAAAAGTCGGTTTTTATTGCAGTTGATGCTGGCATTGTTACCGATGAACCCTCAGGAGATGTTAACACCGCCCAACGATAGCTAGTGGCAAAAAGGCTCCCACCTGCATTGAGGGTTATAGACGCATTAGGCTGCGTAACTCTATCCAGTCCAGCTCTGGCCACAACACGACCAGGCGCAATGATTGTTCCACTCGCATCTTGGTGTCTTGCGCTAAAACCTTTGGTGACATAGGGCGCGATAAAACTGGCTAATAATTTGGCTTTCTCAGGATCATTCCAAAAATGATTATAATTAATGAGACCCAAAGGCATTTTGCCTTCATCGAAAACGAGATCCTCTATTGCTTCAGCATATGAAATAAATTTAGTCCAACTGCTAAAGTCCACATCTTCACCATCACCATTGGCATTGTTATTACGGCCTAACTCACTGCCTAGTTTTCCATGACAAACAAAACAATTGGGCCCCACCACTTTTTTAAACAGCGTGTCTGCGCCACTGGGCGTGACACCCACGGCAGGCCGCCAGCCAGACGGGACAAAGCTACTGTCAAACAACGTACCAGGGACTTCCAGTTTATTGCCGTACCACCCCAGTAAAACCTCACGAGCGACATCACCACTCCATTCACCATCATCAGAACTGGGTGATGCTGCCCTAGCGGCTATTCCACCACCATGGCGAGTGCAGGCAGCGTGGCCTGCGCTACCGGGATAAGAACAATAAATCGCTTCGTTCAGTTTTCGCAAACTTTCTTGAGCTTCAATCTCGGTGTGACCTGGTTTGTCAGAGAATTCAAACGTATTGACTTCAAAGGCTTGAAGGCGGGCTTTGGTATCCCCAATCTGACCCACCGGGTCGCTTGCATGCACGGCGACAAAACTGTCAAATCGATCCAGTGGTTGAAGCTGACCACCATGACAGGTAATGCAAGGTTGAGGCATTGCCTTTTCGCCCCTGTCATCGAGGTCGATGGTTGTCTTTCGGTGATGAGTTGCACCTGGCGAACTGTAGTCAGGTAAAAAAGTATAGAATTTTGCCATTGGTTCGGGCGAGCAAACATCGCCAGCACTGATATTTAGCCCTCGTGAAAACTCGATGGCATTCGTACCCACGTGATATTGTAAATCTTGCTCTATTGCCCCTTCAAGATTAACCGGGCCATACGCAAAACCATCAACAATGCCGACCGAAAAATTTTGCACATAAAATGCAATCACTTGCCCACCACATTCCGTATTCGGGTAGCTGCGCATATACATATCTCGCCCATACCCCAAGTCTTTTGCATCTCTAAAAATAACGTGGACATCCGGTCCAACACCATCAAAACCATGCAAACTGCGGTATTTTTGAAGTGAATCACGAGAGTTAGCCGGATCTACCGCTGCATAATAAGCGGAGGCAAAACCAGGACTGTCGATATTTGACTGGGCATAATTTAGAGTTAGCGGCACTCCGCTGCCATTCGCATTGGCCAGTCCTATTACTTGGCTTGGGTTGCTACTATTAACGAGGTACAGAATGCCGTCAGCAGGCGTCGTTAGGGTAAACTTTGCACCCAGCGCTTGTTCAATATTGACAGTAAAGCAAACGTTGGCCACTGCTCCGGTACAGGTATCATTGGGTAACTCGTTGGGGCCCGCTGAATTCGTCCAGCTACCCGATAATAATTCATCGCCGCTTCCATCATTTCTGGTGACAAGGACGCTGAAACTATCCGCCTGATTGGCTGTCGCTGTGGCAACGACCAACGTGTATTGACCCACCGGCAGCTCGCCCTTGCGATTGATAAAAGTAAGAAACTTATTGGGCTCACTTGTTGTTAGGCTATTGTTGAAATCTTTATATTCATCCCCCTCACCACAGCCCAACAGTATTAAAACGGTGAGCAAGGCTAATCCAATCTTCACATAATGGGTTAAAGTAAACATAGTCAAAACCGTCCAAGCAAACTAATTCTGAAAATTGATCTATCGTATTCAATACTACCTTCAGATTCTGTTTTCACATATCGATATGATACATCGAGTGACGTTGCCGCCGAAATCGCTTGGTTATAGCCCAGCGTAACCACTTGCGTATCAGAATCAAGACGGTAGGCAAACTGATTAGTTGTCATACCACCAAAAGCATCGTCGGGTTGTATCGCCTCCGCTGCGTTGATAATAGCCAGAGAAGGGGTTGCACTGGATACAATGTCACCAGCAATATAGGAATAAGTCGTGTAAATCAATGCCGATTTAGAGAAATTAATGTCTAGGTTGCCAAAAATAAGGTTTTCTTTCGTGTCAAAAACTCGGCTCCTTGACTCGCGTTGCTTATGCACCAAACCCACCGACATATTAATGGTATTCGTCAGCCATTTGTTTACACCTGAGCTAATGGAATAGACGGTAGAGTCTCTTGCAACCTTATCGGATGATATGCCACCCGCTTTAAAACCAATGGAATACAGGGGCGAGGTAAACCCTGACGCGTAAGCAAATCGATACTTCACATTGATATCGAAATTTAAATTATTAAGTTCTTCAAAGGTACTAAACTTTTCGACACTAATACGACCACCATAGTTTAACCGTGAGTATCGACTCAACGATTTTCCCGCCTTTGCGTTGATCGTTAGATTTAATAGGCTGTCATCTCTGATATCCACTTCATTTTGTGCCCGTCGTACATTGTCATCGTAGGCCCATGATAAATCATAGCTATAACGAAATAGGGGTTTAACCAACGGCTTAGGTGACCGTTTTTTTTCTGAGTTTTGCTCTAGTAGCACACCATTATTATTATTAGTTGTCGATTCATACTCTGTCGCATTGCTAGCAAAGGTTGTCATTGCTATTACAATGGTCGCAAACCAAATAACGTTGTTCATCGACTAATGTCTCGGTTGAATGCCCATGCCCGAGAGCCAATAAGTAAAAATAATCCAATCAACAGAATAAAGTCAATCCGACCACTTCCTTCCTGAACCTTAGCCACTTCTGGAGTCTGCAAAGTAATACTAATACTGCCGGGGTCTTTAATTACTCCATTAACAACACCATCCGCATCATTTGATCCACCATCCTGAATAGTAAGCTGTAGACAATTGCTAAAAGCCACTAATCCATCAACGTATTGAATGCTGCCTGGTTCAGGACAAGTACCCAACATACCAGCAGCACTTGCTAAACGATTGTTGGTATCGACAACAAAATTACTCCAGCCAGTGGCAGGGTTAAACTTTCGGAAGCTCGCGTTCACTGGAATCGACGATTGTAAAGGAAACACGATATTAGCTGATTGCCCAGGAATCAATCCACTGACCTCAAAATCATAAATGCCACCCATATGCTCGAAACTATCACTGGCATTGAGAGGCACCCCACCCAAATTACTACCAAAGTTGGCAATATTAGTATCGGTAACTAAGGCCCCATTATTACTCGATGCCCGAGCTGTATTGCCGATCACAATTTTCATTCCAGGTTCGGTCTCCACCAGGAACCAACTGGTGTTATCTAGCGCAGCCGTTTGATTCGGAATTAAGTGCTGATCAGTAGCACCTGCGCTCTGTGCGTCAAGGTAATCGGGAATGCCGTCTTGATCGCTATCACCATACCCCTCAATGATGTCCAAAACTGCGTCTCCATCACTATCTAGATTATTACCCAATCGATCTTTTAACGTGGGGACAGCACCACCAGAAATATTGATAACCTGACTGACACGATTAAGAAGTGCTGGAGAACCACTGTCAGTTGCTGCCAAATCGATCAGGTAGTTACCTGCAACAGGTGTAAATATCCAGCTTGAACTCACTGTATCAGTTGGCGGTGACAGGCTATTACTTGTCATCGACCAATCGTAGCTATGTGTTTGTGCACTGTTGGCATCGGTAACAATCGCATTAACCGTTACCGCTCCATTGGACACATAAGCAGTACTCACCTTATTACCACCCTGGCTGATTTGTAGATTCACGACAGGCATAACATTGTCTTCAACTATCGAAACCGTGTGCGTCGTTTTCCTTCCTATCACCGCATTGATAGCGGACGTCATTGTGAAAATAACAGTCTCTGTCCCTTCAACCAAAATATCGGCCATAACATCAAATGAAAAACTAATCATCTGATTAGGTGCTGTAATCACCAGACTTCCTTCAACTGCATTGTGATCAATAGCATCGGCAGTTCCAGAGGCCGTGAAGTTAATCGACACAGGATAATTTGCCGCACTGCCGTTGAGCATAGCAACGACATTTACTACACTGCCCTCTTCAACCTGTTGATCTGGTGCAAAGCTCACAATGGGAAGGATATTCAACGATTGTGTATAGGTCGCTAGATCCCCAGAGCTATTCGATGCAGTCCAAACAATATCATGATGCCCGGGTCGATAGCTTGAACTGGAATCAACAGTAATCGTTTTAGGCGTTGTTGCAGGCGACGTCTCTATTCCAACCACGGCTAACTTCCCATCAACTTTTTCTAGAACAGCAGCACTCACACTTGTGGCGCTGGCTTCAATCAATGTGGGTGTCGGTGGGACAACAAGGTAAGGTGTCAAGTAACCAGTGGAATTAATAACAAGATTAGCAATGCCTTCAATCGCACTAATGGTTACATTGACCACTATAGTATCAGTCGAGTTGCCGTCTGTGACCTGGACGGTAAAGCTATCACTGCCCTTATAATCAGTAGTGGGTGTATAACTAATGGCTTTAGATAAACCTGTACCAGAAACTGAGGCTGTACCGTTAGATGCAGCAACACTAATACTCCAAGTTAAGGTGCCACTGTCTGAATCAGTTGCGTTCAAAGTCAAACTAAAGGTAGTCGGGGTATTGTTGACAGAAATCATCTGTGTCAATGGTCCCGCACCCTCTGTAATCACAGGTGCATCATTGAGATTAATGGTTAAATTTATCACGATGGTGTCGGTCAGGTATCCATCGGATACTTGCACCGTAAAGCTATCGCTGCCGATATAATCAGTGGCAGGGATATAACTAATCGCTTTAGATAAACCTGTACCAGAGGTTGAGGCTGTACCATTAGATGCCGCAACACTAATGCTCCAAGTTAAGGTAGCACTGTCTGGATCAGTTGCGTTCAGAGTCAAACCAAAGGCAGTCGGGGTATTGTTGACAGAAATCGTCTGCGACAATGCAGAATTACCTTCAGTAATCACAGGCGCATCATTGACGGCACCAACGGATACATTCACTACTATTGTATCAGGCGAAGCCCCACCATCTGATACCTGCACAGTAAAACTGTCACTGCCATGATAATTTGTATCGGGTGTATAACTGATGACTTTAGAAGCACCTGTACCAGAGGCGTAAGCGGTACCATGAGTAGCGACACTACTAATGCTCCAAGTTAAGGTGCCGCTGTCTGAATCAGTTGCATTTAGAGCGAAACTTAAATTGCTGTCTTCAGAAACAAACTTCGACAGTGCAGAATCACCTTCAGTAATGACTGGTGGATCAGTTACCGCAACAATGTTGACATTCACCACGATTGTATCAGTTGCCGTGCCATCTGATACTTGCACCGTAAAGCTATCGCTGCCGGTATAATCAGTGTCAGGGACATAACTAATCGCTTTAGATAAACCTGTGCCAGAGGTTGAGGCTGTACCATTAGATGCAGCAACACTAATGCTCCAAGTTAAGGTGGCACTGTCTGGATCAGTTGCGTTCAGAGTCAAACTAAAGGCGGTCGGGTCGCTGTCTTCAGAAATTGTCTGCGTTGATGGTCCCGCCCCTTCGGTAATCACTGGCGCATCATTGGCCACCTGAACGGCAACATTGCGCGAACTAGTAATAGTTCGGCTAAACTGGTCATTGACTGAAAATTGTACTGCTCGTGTTGAAGTACTGGGAGTGTCAGAGGTATTGCTGAACGTAATGGCTTCTAGTACGTTTTCAAATTCTGCAGCTGATTCAGAACCACCTGAAATAGTAATTGTTCTCGTACCACTGCCTGAACAACTCAGGTCGTTATTGGTGCATATCGAACTGAGAATGTTCAGACGGTCGCCATCGTCAGAGCTATAATTTGTGGTGATTGTTACGGTGCCAGATGCAATTTCATCAGCTGAGTTTTCCGTATCAGACAAACTTAATGATGGTGCAACCTCTATAGCAGAGCCATTTTCAACAAAGCTTGCGCTACTCACACCTGCAATCAGAATAGGGCTATTATTTATATCAAAAGTGACCGTTTTTTGTTTGGCAGGACCGTCACCAGAAGATGCCCCATTTCCATTCACTGGATTCCCGTAACCCTCAAGTGTCGCTGTACCACTGGTACTTCCCGAATTAAAGTCAAAACTCCAAATCACATCTCCATCAGATTCTGGTGACGTTGGTTCGCTGTGCGTGATATTGGTGTCAGTTTCTAATCTATTACCTGTATTCGCTGTAAAAGTACCTAAGTTTGTTTGCGCAGAAAAGCCACCTTGAATTGCTGAATCTCCAGAAGCTTTATCGATACTAAAAGTGACTGTAACAGCTGTATTGCGTTCAATGACTGACGGAACATTAGACCAGAAAGCCTCGTAGCCGGGGTATGCTCCATCATTATGGCACCCACTACAGTCTTGATAAGCTATTCCAGATGGGTAGCTTTCTACCACACTCGAATAAAGACCAGCTAATGGCAATAGGAGTAATAATAGAGCGGGTTTTGGTTTATTTTTCAACCAAACTATTATCCATTTTTTGACTTCGTTCATATGTTAATATTCAAAAATGAGAATTATCTAATAAGTGAGTATTGCGTCAAAAAAATCCTTTTATTTAGCGCGATCATTTTGTAATGTTTGAGTTTTAATCATATCCTTATCCTCACTATTTATAAAAAGACTGACTTAAAAACTCACAGGTCAAACTATACAACTAATTCCTATAGGTTATAAAAGTGTGTTTGTATTAGTCTGTAAAAATTCAACTCCTCTTACCTTAAAAATCTTGGGCCCAAAAATTAAGTGCTTAATTTTAAAAGTATGATAATTAAATGAAAGCGATTAACTCTAATAGTAAATATTTACTTCAAAAATAAGCAACTTTGATCTATTTTTAATCAAATAAAATCACTATTAAGCCAGTTTCTCGAGTCTTTGACACCTTTTGATTACACAAACTTTGAGTGAATAATCTTAATTCTTAATTTATCACTACGATAGCTATAAATTTAGAGCAGGATGTCGAGTGTTAAAATAGAAATTAAATAGTTTGTTTACCTATTTTCTTTTTCTATTATACGTAATATAGGGCTTGTATTGATATTTTTTTTCATTTTTTCACCACAAATTAGGATGCAAAGACATGTTCACTGATGACTTACACCCCAATGACGAAAAACGTCGCGATTACTTGGTTAAAATGTTGACGGCTGGCGCGCTAACCTTGACCCCGTTGGGTATAGTGCAGGCTGCTTGGTGGGGTAGTACACCAGAGAAACTACCTGATGATAAATCCATATTCAGTCTTGAAGGTAATGTCCAAATCAACGGATTAAAAGCTGACTTAACGACTAGGGTTCGTACGGGCGATGTCATTAGTACCGGCAAAAACAGTGAAGCCGTTTTTGCTGTAGGCAGCGATTCATTCATTATGCGGAGTAATAGCGAAGTAGAAATAGAAGGCACTGACTTTTTTATCGACACTTTGAGATTACTAACGGGAAGTTTGTTATCAGTCTTTGGTGAAAGAAGCGCGAATCAACCCTTGAATGTTAAAACCGTGACAGCGACCATTGGCATTCGCGGTACGGGGATCTATATGGAAGCAGAGCCTGACTTGACTTATTTATGTACCTGCTACGGCACTGTGGCGATGTCTTCTGCGCTTGACCCTAATGATACTCAGGTGATTACCGCCACCCACCACGATGCGCCTAAATACCTGTCAAATAGACCTATACGCGGTACCCATGTGCGACCGGCTCCATTCAAAAATCATACGGATGCCGAGCTTAAATTACTGGAGGCTATAGTGGGCCGCGAAGTACCGTTTGGTATAGAGTCAGAACTTTATAGTGGTGAACGTCGGGAGTATTAGTACCAGCCACACGGTTAACCATTAACTTTTACTATTGAGCTCTACGGGTTCACCCAATTGTTCCGAGCAATACGAGCTTAGTTCTCTAAAAAGCTCTTTTTCAGCGTTTGTATTGAGACACCAGGTGCTTGTTTTTGCATCAAAATCGAAGTGATAACCACCTGACTTAGCCGCAACCCATATCTGACTTAATGGGGTTTGTTTATTAATAATCACTCGGCTTCGATTCGGAAATTCTAGCGTTAAAATATCGGCTACATTATCGTAATCAATGTCGAAACCTGACGATTCGATCGCTTCCTCGATTTCGGCCATGGTCTCTTCTGCTAACTGGTTAAATTTTGATTCGTCCACGTCTTAGTTCCCTAAAAATTGTGATTATTGTTTGTTAAGATACTCGGTAGTGTTCTTTGCCATCGACTAAATAAATCCAACCTTTTGCAATTCGATAGATAAGCCAGATGGGCACGAAAAACAACACGACATATCCTACCAAAATCTTGGTGGTGAGCATCCCTAGACTGAGCCAAAGCAATCCAAACCAAAAGGTATTTTTTTGCCAAGTAAAGTGTGATTGTAACCAGTCACTTTTTACATCATCAGCCTTAATATAGTTGATCATGACGCCTATGATGGCGGGCACGCATAACAGAAAAGGGATGAAAGACGCGGCCTGTAATACATAAACGGCATAGATATATTGCTTAATATCAATCGGCGTGTCGTCATTAGTCATACGGGCTACTCACGTTAGGCTACTGTTGCCATTAAGGCTTCAAACTGCGACTGACTTAATACGTCAACGCCCAGCGAATCGGCTTTTGTTATTTTAGAGCCAGGTTTTTCACCTGCGATGACCGCTGTTGTTTTTGCTGATACGCTGCTCGACACCTTTGCACCCCGTTGTTTTAACCTGAGTGCCGCTTGTTCTCGACTTAAGCCGTCTAATGTTCCCGTAATCACAAAGGTTTGCCCTGCGAGTGGTAATGCATTGATAGGATCTGGTGCCGTAATTTCTGGCCAATGAACGCCTTGTTCTAATAAATCAGCCACCACCTCAATATTGCATGGCTGTTCGAAAAAATGAATGATGTTATCGGCAACGACTGGCCCAACGTCATCAACCTCTTGTAAGGTTTCAAAATTAGTCGCCATTAATGCTTTAATGTCCCTAAAAAATAGGGCAAGAGCTTCTGCTGTTGCCTGCCCTACCTCGCGAATACCCAGCGCATAAATAAAGCGAGCAAATGTGGTTGATTTACTGGCCTCGAGACTTTTTAATAAATTGGTTGCTGACTTTTCGGCCATTCGCTCTAGTGCAGACAGTTGTGGCATTTCTAGATGGTAGAGGTCACCAATTGACTGGATCATCTTCAGTTCAACCATTTGTTCAATGAGCTTATCGCCTAGGCCATCAATATCGAGTGCTTTACGCGAAGCGAAGTGTTTGATGCCCTCTTTACGCTGCGCTGCACAAACTAAACCACCCGTGCAGCGGTAAGCTGCTTGGCCTTCAGGTTTGATTACTTCAGACTGGCAAACTGGGCAATGCGTGAGCATTTTTGGTAGTCGAAGTTCGAACTTTCGTTGTTCGATGACGGGGGCAACTACTTCCGGAATAACATCACCTGCACGGCGGACAATCACAACATCACCAATCCTGACATCTTTGCGGGCTATTTCAGCCATGTTGTGAAGGGTTGCATTGCTTACCATAACGCCACCAACTGAGACTGGCTCGAGCCTAGCAACGGGAGTAATGGCGCCTGTTCGACCGACTTGAAAGTCAACCTCCAGTAATTTAGTCATCACTTCTTGCGCTGGAAACTTATAAGCAATGGCCCATCGTGGCGCTCGTGAAACATAACCCGCTTGTTGTTGCTGACTGATGTCGTCCAATTTAAACACGACTCCATCAATATCAAACTCTAATTGATCCCGTTTTTCGAGTATCTGTTGTCGATAGTCAAGGCAACCTTGAACCGACATAACGCGTTCGATATAGGGGCTAATGGGCAAACCAAGAGTGCTTAAATACTGCATTCGTTGAAATTGGCTATCGGGTAATTTATAGCCCTCTACCCAACCAATGGCGTAACTACAAAAGGTCAGCGGCCGTCGAGCTGTAATGCGCGAATCCAGCAATCTCAAACTACCCGCTGCAGCATTGCGCGGGTTAGCAAAAACCTTACCTTCAATTTGACGTTGATTGTTATTGAGTTTTTCAAACCCAGCATGATCCATATATACCTCACCTCGCACTTCTATTCGCGTGGGCAAATGGCGGCCTTTTAATACCAGTGGTATTGATTTAAGGGTTCGCACGTTAGCGGTAATATTTTCACCCGTTTTTCCATCACCTCGGGTCGCAGCGCGAATTAAGGTCCCATTATCATAGAGTAAACTCACTGCCAGCCCATCAAGCTTGGGCTCTGCAGTAAAATGTAAAGGGGCTTTGTTGGTAATTACTCTGTCACAGAGTCGTTTCTCGAAGGCCTGCATTTCTAATACGTCGAAGGCGTTATCTAGAGACAGCATAGCAACTTCATGGTCAACGCTTTCAAAGTGAGTAGAGGGTGACGTACCGACTCTCTGAGTCGGTGATTCAGCCGATTCTAGTTCAGAATACTGTTGTTCAAGTTGTTGAAGTTGACGATAGAGTTGGTCATAGGCCTGATCCGTAATATTGGCATCATCTAACCCATAATAACGTCGGTTATGCGCGTTGATTTCTTGCCTTAGCTTGTCAACTTGAAGACGAATGTCTGCGGGAACTTCCATAGGTAACCGTTAAGAGCTCAATTTTGATCGAATTCTAGTCACTTCACTGATGGTCAGCAGATCGTGATTGGAGTGATATACTTCTACATTAAGAAAATGAACCAGTTCATCTATTTTATTCAGCATAATTTCATATGCCATCTTTGAATTGCTGTTGGTTTGCAAGTCAATAAAACAATTAAGACCATAGGTGGCAAATTCAGGTTTATCGATATCAAAAAAATGTCCTGGGGCCGAGAGACTGGCAATCGTAAAGCTCAGTTCATCCTCATGGTGATATTCCATATAACCATCACTATTGGCAATTAGTCCTACAAGTCGCATTGCATTTTCAACCGCTTCATTAGACAAAAACTGAAAATCGTCGTGATAAAGTAGGTAGCTCAGCATTTGGTCGGAGTCTAAGGAGGAGACTACATCAGCAATATACCATTCTGGGGGCAAGGGTTTAACCGGATTCAAATCTGATTCGATGGCTGGATTAATTTTAATATCATCAAAATTATCCTCCTCATTTGATTCGGCCATTATCTGACTTAGATTATCTAGCTCAGCCCGCAGTTCTTCATCTTCAATGAACGCAGAATCGATCTCTTCGCGAGTCAAAGTCTCCATTGCAATACGCTTTCGCAGGCGGTTTTGGTATAAGCCGTGTAAATAAATGCCGCCAAGCAGCACGATGCCTATAATTGCTAATGTCCAGCGTAATGCTGATGCATCCATCTTTTAGGGCCCTAAACCGAATACATTAACTTAAACATACTATTGTACGCCAACTAATTCCACTGCAGCACTAACATCAACTGATACTAGTCGTGAGACACCGGGTTCATGCATTGTGACACCATTTAGATTTTGCGCCAATTCCATCGTAATTTTATTATGCGAAATCATTATAAACTGAACTTGCTCCGACATTTCGCCTACCATTGCACAAAAGCGGGCAACATTGGCATCATCAAGGGGTGCATCAACTTCATCGAGCATGCAAAAGGGCGACGGATTTAATTCGAATATTGCAAAAATCAAAGCCACCGCGGTTAATGCTTTTTCACCACCTGAAAGTAATTGCAAGTTAGTGACTCGTTTGCCAGGGGGCCTAGCCATAATGACAACACCGGTATTCAGTAAGTCATCTTCAGTTAATTCTAATCTAGCTTCACCACCACCAAATAGTTTAGGAAAACGGGCTCCCATTCGGCTGTTGACGTGATCAAACGTTTCTTTAAAACGATCTCTGGTTTCTTTATCTATCTTTTTAATCGCATTTTCAAGGGTAGTTAAGGCTGAAGTTAAATCTTCATTTTGAGCATCGAGGTACACTTTACGTTCGGATTGCTCTTGGTATTCATCGATAGCAGCCAAATTGATAGGACCGAGTCGATCGATTCGCGCCTCTATCTCGTCCAGTTGTTGTTGCCATTGCTCTGGTGTTGCTTCGGGGTTCAAGTTTTCTGCTAACTCAGTTAGATCAACGCCGGTTTTTTGCAATTGCTCCTCAACAGTATTGCAACGAATCTTTAATGCCTGACTCTCCATACGCTGTTCTTCAAGACTGTTTCTAGTGTCGTCTACTTGCGTTTGAATTATGTTCCTTTGGCTTTCAGAGCTGCGTTGCTGATTGTCTAGCTTGGTCGCCAATTCTTGTGATTGGGCCAATGCTCCTTCATTTTGACGTCGTGACTCGAGTAAAGCCTGTAAAGACTCTTCCATCACTTGAATGGGGGCAATCACATCTTCTATAGCCAATGCCAGTTCTTCCGATCGACGGTCAAACTGTTCACTTTGTTGACGCATGCGTTCAATATTAGCGAGGCTTGAACGGTGCTCTGCCTCCAAAGATTGCAACTGCATCTGTTGTTGATGTGCCTGTTCGCGACTTTGCTTTAAACGGTTACGCGAACTATTTAGAGTTTGTTGGTAATCTTCTTTTTGAATTAGTAAGTCAGCATCTTGTTCTGCCATCTGTTCAATTTGAATCAATAGCGCATTACGTTTTTCACTATTAGCTTGTAACTCAGCCTTGTGTTTTAGTTGCAATTCATCTAATTCAAATAATTCTTTTTCAAGCTGATGATGGCGGGTATGAACTTGATCAACCCTGCCCTTGCGCTGTGTTAATTGATTTCGCAAATCGGAGGCTTGTTGTTGCAATTGGTTTAATGCCCGTTGTTCTCCATCGCGCTGCTGCTCAAAGTGCTGCAAACTCTGTCTATCGCCATCGGTTCGCGATTTTAAAGCTAGAGCATTTTGCGTAATCTCATCCAGCTGCTTTCGAATATCTGTGATTTCCTGCTCGCGTGCCAACATGCCACTGCGCTGATCCTCATCCCCTAATTGTAAAACCCAATTAGTGCCAGCCCAGAGTCCATCACGCGTAACAAGGCTTTCACCGGCTTCTAACAGGGGTTTTCTGAGGGATAATTCTTGAGTGTCCTGGCAGAGGTAAATACCTGTCAATAAAGCAGACAAATCGATATCGCAATCAATGGCGTCAAGTAATCGGGGCCACTCTTTATGACTTTTATGAGAGCCTCTATTTCGCTGCCTATCGAATAATGCCAGAGATTGATTCGGCAGTAATGTGTCGGGAATAGCTTGCCCTGGCGAAACACAATAAGCACTCAAGAAGGGGCCTAAAACAACTTCAACCGCTTTTTCGGCCTGATTTCTCACTTTCAGTATTTCGGTCAGACGTTTACCTGAGTCGATTCGTTGTTGTGACAACCAACGCTTTACGTCCTCACTGCCTTCAGCTAAAACATTTTGCTGTAATGCCTCTAGAGCACTTAAACGGCCACGCAGGTTTTGTACTTCGGTACGTTTTTCGTCTAACTGAGTCGATTGCTGTTCAATGCTATCGCGTAATTCTAGAATTTCATCGCCCTTGGCTTCCATCTGCTCTTGGGTAGCAGCATGCTCCTGAATCTTGGTTTCCGCTTGTTGTTCAAGATTAATTATTTCATCATCAAAAGCAGACGTGTCGAGCGTCTTTAACTCTGCCTGAAATTTTTCGCGACGCTGATCTGACTGGCGCAACTGACGTTCAATGTGTTCAATGCCCCGGTTTTCAATTTGTGCCGATTCATGGACCTTATGAAAGTTTCGTCGGAATTGATCCCACTTTTCCTGCCAGATGGACATATCAGCTTCGGCTTGAACTGAAGCCTGTTCCTGCATTTGAAATTCAGTAGTGGAAGATTCAAGCTGCGGTTGTAGACTAGCAATATGAGATTCAAAGCTAGCCACTTTTTGCTTGTCACTGTCAATCATACTTTGAGAATCTTTGAGTGACTGCTGAATGTTCTTCAATTCCTGGCTATTGTGCTGACGCAGGTTTTGTTGATGTTCTATTGATTGTTCCTGAGTCGATATTTCGGAGCCCAGACGATAGTACTGGCTTTGAACCTCATTATGACTGTCAGTCGCAATCACTAACTGTTCACGATTTTCTTCAATTTGTTTTTCAACCTGCCGGAACTGGGCCAAGCGTTCTTCCATAGAAGTTTCTACTGAGGCTAACTTTCTATCTTGCTCGCTAATTTTTTCATCAAAAGACATTTTTTCAAGCAATAGATTTTCAGCTTCAAGCTTGCGTTGATCCTGCTTGAAGCGCTTATATTTTTCAGCTGTTTTCGACTGTCGATCCAATCGGGTCAGTTGTTTTTCGATCTCATCGATTAAGTCTTTAAGTCTGTCGAGGTTCTCGCGCGTATGGCGCATTCGAGTTTCAGTTTCACGACGACGCTCTTTATATTTAGAAATACCGGCAGCCTCTTCCAGATAAGTACGAAGTTCTTCTGGCTTGGCGTCAATCACACGACTCACCATGCCTTGCTCGATAATTGAGTAGCTTCTGGGGCCTAACCCAGTGCCTAGAAAAATATCAGCAATATCACGGCGGCGGCAACGTGTATTATTGAGAAAATATTGAGATTTTCCAGCCCTTGTGCCTAATCGTTTAACAGAAATTTCGTTGTATTTGGCATATTCACCCTTCACTCGACCATCCGTGTTGTCAAATATCAATTCAACGACCGCTTGTCCGACGGGCTTTCTACCGGATGAGCCACTGAAAATGACATCCTCCATCGAACCACCGCGCAGATGCTTAGCTGACGACTCACCCATTACCCAACGCACAGCGTCGATCACGTTCGATTTGCCACAACCATTAGGACCGACAATGCCGGTAATACTGGCGGGAAATAGAATTTTGGTCGGATCCACAAAGGATTTAAAACCAGAGATTTTGATTTGGCTTAAACGCATGTATTAAAAATAACTATCTTAAATTTATAGTAAGTTAAGTATATCATTAGAAAATAGAATCAACAGCAATGCGATTGAAAATTTAATCCTCATTTAATCTCTAAGGCCATTTTCAGTTAGTAGAAAAAACGAGCCAGAAAAACTGTTTGTTAGTCAGAGGTTAAGGTAAAATATTCAACTTTCTATTTTCTAACATTATGAGAACTACTTGTGAGCACTAGACCCTCTTCTAATCCATCTACAGCCTCTACTAAGATCGATACTTTTGACAATCCACAGCAAGATCGTGATTACACGATTCGCATTGATACGCCTGAATTTACATGCCTATGCCCGCTAACAGGTCAACCTGATTTTGCCACCATTTTAATTGAGTATATTGCTGATAAGAAGTGCTTGGAACTCAAAGCTCTTAAAATGTATTTTTGGTCATATCGAGATCAAGGTGCTTTTCATGAAGCCGTAACTAACAAAATGTTATCCGATTTTGTTGATGCAATCGAACCTCGTTTTATGCGTGTGAGCGCCGACTTCAATGTTCGAGGGGGTGTCTATACAAAAGTTATCGCAGAGCATCGTGCTGAGGGCTGGGTAGCGCCTGAGCCAGTGATGCTGCCCTAAAGGACTATCTAATTGATGGAACCAGTTTCCTCAGTAGAACGCCATGTGTCAGATCAGATGAAAATTAAAGCCTTAAGACTTTATTCTCAAAACAACTGGCTTAGCCCGACAGATCTTCAGTTACTATCGTTAAATTAACTAGGTTTAGCTTCAATGATTCGTGATTTTTTATTTGGCGCAGCCATTCTGGCCCAAGCCATTCAAGTCATCAAAAGGCCAGAAGTGCGCCTTTATGCGATATTGCCATTGGTCATGAACGTCGTATTGTTTGGAGGATTAATTTGGTATGGCTATGCCCAGTTAGCATCAACTGTTGATTGGTTAATGTCTTTTATCCCTGACTTTTTAGACTTTATTCGCTGGATTATCTGGTCTATTGTCACTGGGTTAACGACCATTGTTGTATTTTTTACCTTTACACCGATTGCTAATGTGATTGCCGCACCTTTTAACGCCCTTTTAGCGGAAAGAATTGAAGCCGTACTCACCGGCAAACCGTTAGAATCGAATTCAAACTTTACTGAGATTGCGATGAGTAGCATTCGTTCTCAATTAGGCAAACTGATTCACATATTGCTTTGGAGCTTGGGGTTATTGCTGTTTAGTTTTATACCTGTGATCAATTTGATCGCTCCTTTTCTTTGGGTCATATTGGGTTCTTGGTTATTGTCACTTGAATATTTTGATTACCCTATGGGAAACCATGACCTTAACTTTGCCAATCAAAAAGAACGACTGGGTAAACGTCGAAGTTTAGCGCTTGGGTTTGGTGGTGGCGTAATGATATTAACCACTATTCCATTCATAAACTTTGTTGTCATGCCGCTGGCCGTGGCGGGTGCCACTATTATTTGGGTAGAACAATTGGCAACTGACACCGACGAATCAACCCCACAATCCAACCCATCGTCATTAGTTTGAACTAGCTATAGACATCGACTTAACTTTAAGGCGTTGCCCCCGCACTACTTGCTCTTTGATAGGTAAAATATCCATATTTGGCCAAAGCCCAGTTGTTAGAGCATCGGCATATTCCAACATTCCAGCTATTCTCGTTGTTTTTTGACTCGCTTTTGCGTCGTAGTTTAGGCGTTTCCAAGTCAATCGATAACCAGAACTATCTGAATCAATTAACAGATACCAGCCATCGGCAGTGCCATCATTAGCTGGCATACCGATTACGCCTGAGTTAAGCCAAATTTTATTTTTTAAAGACTCGTCAACAAGCAACTGCCCGAAAGGAATGCCAGAATGTCCACCAATGACAACATCAGCATCTGTTTGATTAATTTGAGACAACTTCATTTTTGCGTCGGTCGAAGGAAATATAAATTGATTAATGCTCGTAACACTGCCGTGCACCACCCTAAAACGAGCCGATTGGTACTGAAATTCGATTATGCGTGGTAGTGACTTCATCCAGGTTCGATGCTCGGACCCTAACCTTTGCGAGGCGTATTGATACCAAGTTATAGACAAGGCTGAACAAACGCTTGTCGGTTTAAAGCCACAACCACAATCCAGCTGTTCAAAACCGAACGATTCTTCGCAGTTACCCATCAGTACATGGATGCCCCAGTCTTGAATTAAGTCAAGCACTTCAACAGGCTCAGCACAATAGGCGATTAAATCCCCAGTACAAATGATTTGTTGAGGCTTGATACCCAGCTCAACTGCAACAGCCCGCATTGACTGAGTTGCAGCCAAGTTGCTATAGCAGCCACCAAATACGAGCAGCCTAGATACAGCGCTCATGTCGCCTAGATTGTTTAACGCATTAAACATTTCCTTTTAAACCCAATGAGGTTAACTGAGATGTTTTGCCGCCAATCCAGAATACTAGGCAACCGCCAATTAATACTCCAAGAGATAAAAAAAGCAACTTGGTATATTTGTGAGCCTCACCTAACATAGCTGAGTAACCCGATGATTCTGTAAAATAAAGCGTAGCGGCGCTAATGGCCATGACAAAAGCACTAATATAACTCCACACCGGAATGTCATTACGTCCACCCCAGAGGCTAAAAAAAATGACGGGGGCTAGGTACATTGAAGCCGTACCACTAACCGCAACAGCGCTAAATAAATCCTGATTACCAAAGAACACAAACAGCAATCCCATCAACATAAAGACGACCATGGTTAGCCGGCCATTTTGTAACGCTGGTTTGACTACTTCCATATCAATTACGACCAATTTAGCTGAACTTGACAGAGTGCTGTCTAGTGTCGACATAGCTGATATGACTAGGGCTGCACTAAATAGTACCATTGGCAACTCGCCTAAAAGTCTAATCAGTACGTCATTCATTGCTTCGCCACTGACTGCATTGGCACCTGCCAAAATCCCAAGGCTACCGAAGGCGGTAATACACAACATACTGATCCAAGCGGCATGGAGAAAGCTCTTACGCGTTGTTTCACGATCAGATAAGAATCCACGGTCCATCATGACCGGATCATGCATTGGATAACTCCAAACTTGGAGCAATGCTACCATCAATAATACAGGACCAGGTTCGGTGATAACGAAAGGCTTGAACAGAAGCGCCGCTAAACTATAGGTGCCACTACTGATTGTCATGAAAACCAATATTATTAATGTGATCAAAAATACGATCATTTGAAATACATCGGTACGTAACGAAGCCTGTAATCCACCCATCACCGAGTAAGCCAGTGTGACCGCGGCAAACGCGAGTATGGTGACTGTGTAGCCCAGTGATCCAGCTACGCCAAATAGTATACCGATGACCAGTAGGTTGGCGAACACCTCGCTAATCAAACGAATGCCGACGACAAAGTTATAACAAACGATGCCGGCCAAACCAAAGCGTGCTCGAAGGAATTGTTGAACACTCGAAAACCCGTGCCGAAATCTGATGCTATCAATTATTTTGGCGCCCGTTAGGAACGAAAGATAATAAGTTGCATAGGCTAAAGTGCCCCAAAAACCATAGTAAAAACCCAGAATAGCTGCATTCATTAAGGACCGTGCAAATATCCAAGTGGTTACCTGAGACAATATTAATGTAATTAAATTAGGCGTTTCGCCAGTGTGTGAATGACCATAGAAAAAAGTTGACTCAGTTTGGGCTCGCGACGACAAAAAAATCGACAATAAGGCGAAGCTAGCAACAAAAAAAAGTAACCACTGATTCAAGATAAAACTCCTTTTAAAAACGATCCTATGAATTGAGTATAACAAAAGGTTGCTAAGACCCCATCAAATTGACTAAAGTTCGAATCAATTTAATGTCTGTTTAAAATCTATACCTAACAGAGCGAATAAATAAAAAATCAATGTACAATTGATAATTTAACTCCCTAGCAGTCTTTATTTTATGCCGTCAATTTTTACTCTGATATCACTTTCTTTACTAATGCTTTGTTCCCCTTTGGCTGGGGCATTTCCAAAGCAGTCCCTAGTGCCTGGAGGCATCGCTTTAATTGATTTGAAACGGATCGATAAAACACCTAACTTTAGCTTTAAAGGTAAACCAGTGCTGACAGTTTTGTACCAAGGGACGCCCATGGCCATTGTGGGTCTTCCGCTCAATCTCAACCCTGGTAAACATTTTATTCAAGGCAGTTGGGGCAAAGAAAAGTCTTTACAAAAAATATTCTTCACAATAGTCGACAAGCAATACACCACACAAAGAATTGAAATCAAAGATAAACGAAAAGTGAACCCCTATGCAAATGATATGGATCGGATTCTGGCTGAAAAAAAACGTAAGCAAAAAGCACGCTTAGTGTTTACGCCAATGATGGTTAATGTCGATCTACTCCAACCAGTTGAAGGAATTATGACGGGTAGTTATGGACGCCGTCGTATATTTAACGGTCAGAAAAAACGTCCCCACAGTGGTATGGATATCGCAGCGGATCTAGGTACACCCGTACTGGCACCGGCTGCAGGTAAAGTAATTGAACTGGGTGACTTCTTTTTTAGTGGCAATATAGTCTATATCGATCATGGTCAAGGCTTAATAACCTTGTTTGCTCATTTGAGCAAAACCCATGTTAAGCTGGGCCAATCAATTAAAAAAGGAGAGATCATTGGTGAGGTTGGTGCAACAGGTCGCGTTACTGGTCCCCACTTACACTGGAGCCTAGGGTTGAACGGGACCTGGGTAGATCCCGAACTATTTTTGAATTAACGACGATAGTTATATTGAATAAACTGATATCGGCAAACATTAGAAGGTAAAGCGAATACCAACATGTAATCTGTCATCATCTAAATCATAATTATTGGATGCCTTAGTATCAACTTCTAATAGTCGTACGCCAGCAAATGCCATGGTTTGGGGAAGAATTTCAATTTGATATCTAATCAATACGTCCGACAGACTTTCAGTATCTGAAAAACTGGTAATTTTCGGCGCATAATGAGCTTGTAAGTAGAAAGCCGTTGGCATAACACCGGGTATGGTATAACGAACTTCACCTCCAACACCCAGAGCCAGAATATTTTCTCCAGGAAGGTCTAAACGACCTGCATAACCTCGCAAACCAATACCAAAAGTCAATGGTGAAGACTCTGATGCTTGCCTTGCTTGTAATAAACTAAATTGCCAAACGATATCGTCATCATCATTAAAAAATAAGCCCGCCGCCAAATCTGCACCACCCCAACCGATAACGCTAGAATCTGACCTGAACATAAATTCAGCAGTTTCTGAACTTAAGGCAACTTCAAGATCATTCGCTTGAGTTGAAGACAAACTAAAAAGAAACGTAATTAAGGCTAGTACTATTTGGAATGATTTCATGAGTTTTCATATAGCTTAAAATAAAAATAGATAATAACATAAAGTTTTGGTTTTCTGCCCCCCCCCAGTATGAAAATGTTACTTAGTTAAGCTTTATGTTTATCGCGTTAAAAATTTGACAGGTGTATCAGGGGAAATCTGTCTGTAAAATACAAAAAATAAAGTGAACCAAAATGACTCTTTTTCTTGCCGAGTCAAAAAGGTTGTTATAACAGACTTTCGTTGCTTGCTGGTGCTTCCAACCATCTAAGGATGGGTGCCCATTGCGCTTTATCTATTTCTAATTTAGGAGAATTGATTTCCTGAACACCAACGCCCTGCTCAATGGCCCGAGTATATAGTTGTGTATCACGTAAACTTGAAATAAACGGGATATTGAGACTTAACAAAAAGCGTTCCAGTGAGTGATACATGATGGTATTTTTGCGTACTCGATTGGCAACCACGGCGAGCCGAATCATTTTGTTACGGGTTTTCCCAATGGTAAGTAATTTTTTTATAAAATGCGCGGTAGCGTGAATATCAATAGGTGACGGTAAAACTGGAATTAAAATGGAATCATTCGGTTTAAACAAAGCGGCCAACTCTAAAATATCGGCCCCAGCTGGAGTATCTATAATCGCTACATCTGTCTCAAGTGGAACATGTAACTGCCAAGAACGAGTCAGTCGATGGGCTTGATTTTTGGAAGAGTCTATACCATGTATTTGATTTAAACTATCTGGTCGCCGTTTGATCCAGGCTAATGATGAGCCCTGGTTGTCGTGATCAAACAAACGAACATTAAGGCCACACTGGGCGTAGTGTGAAGCAATATTAGTGGTAATAGTTGTTTTACCGCAGCCACCTTTAGCGTTGGTTACGACAATTCGGGATATATCCATTCGCTTACTCTCTACATTAAATCTGAACTACTTTCACTCGATTTAAAATTTAACTCCCCAAAACGGCTGACTTTTAAAAATCTAGCGCTTCTTTTTAATGTGTTTTACTTGTATATGTTTGGGCCCATTTTTTGATGTGGCTCTTGATTCATCCTGTTTATTTTTAGAGGCATATTTCTTAGTCTTGGGCTTATTACTAGAATGACTCGATTTTTCTGCAAAAGGGTTTTTACCTGACTTCAACTGAATTTGAACTGGCGTGCCTCTAAGTTTTAATTTGGTAATAAAAAACGTCATCAAATAACGATGATAAGCATCAGCCAAATGCTCCGTCTGATTTCCATGTATAACAATGATTGGTGGGTTTCTGCCGCCTTGATGGGCATACCGTAATTTAATTCTTCTACCGTTACGTAGCGGTGGATTGTGCTTAAAAACAGCTTCTTCTAGTAGGTCAGTTAAATACCGTGTATTAAATTCTTTAAAGGCGGATGAATGAGCCTGATCAATAGAGGCCATCATTTCACCAACACCAGTGCCATGCAGGGCTGATATATAATGTTGTGCCGCAAATGAAACAAAAGACAAGCGACGTTGAAGTGTTGTTTTATTGTAGTCACGCTGTTCTGGCTCTAAACCATCCCATTTATTGACGGCAATTACCAGGGCTCTTCCGCTATTCAGCACAAAGCCCAGTAATGACATATCCTGATCAGTTAAGCCATCTCGTGCATCGATGACAAGGACAACCACTTGAGCTTTTTCGATTGCTTCCAAAGCTTTGATAGCACTAAATTTTTCAACTTTTTCATGAACTTTGCCACGCTTTCTAACACCAGCCGTATCAATTAAAGTGTAATGCTTACCGTGACGCTCAAAGGGTACTGAGATAGTGTCACGTGTCGTGCCGGGCTGATCAAAAGCAACCACTCGCTCTTCACCAGCCAGCCTATTAATCAGTGTCGATTTGCCAACATTAGGTCGACCAATAACTGCGATAGTGGGGCCATCTGGCTCTACTTCACCCGCAACCCCATCAGAAAATCCTGAAAGAATTTGGTCGAGTAACGGATTAATGCCTTTGCGATGTGCTGCAGAGGTTAAGTATACTCGGTCAAAACCAAGCGCATAAAATTCAGCCTCGGCTTGATCGGGATTAATGCCGTCAACTTTATTAACAACCACACGAGTTGGCTTTCCAGACTTTCGGACAAGCTCGGCAATAAATCTATCACCACTAATGAGACCGTCTTGAGCATCAACCATAAAGATAACTTCATCCGCTTCTTCAAGTGCCAATAACGTTTGCTTTGCCATCAAGTCGTCTAGGTCTTGTTTTTGACCGCTTAAACCACCCGTATCAACAATGATAAATTTTTTGCCTTCGCGAAGGCCTACACCATACTGACGATCCCTTGTCAGGCCAGGCTCATTCGCAACTATGGCATCACGACTCCGAGTCAACACGTTAAACATGGTTGACTTACCTACATTGGGCCGACCAATAAGTGCTATAACTGGAATCATTTTTGAATCAATTTAAATGAACTGAGTGTGCCGTCGCTATCCATAGCAAAAATTTGGTTATCCCATTTAAACGGCGTCGAGTAATGACGTTTATTGTTTGGACGAAGGCGGCCAATCAATGCCCCATCCGACTGATTAAACCAGTGAATATAGCCATCTAAATCGCCCACTATAATTTTATCTTCGAATAACAACGGTGCGGATATTTTGCGAGCATTTAGGACGTCCTGTTTCCATAAAGCGCTGCCTGTTCTTTGATCGATTGACCAAATATGGCTTATGTCACTACTAATGTATATGGCATTATCATCCATTGTCATCGCATTGAAACTGGAAAATTTACGAGACCATAATTCTTCGCCATCGATTGCCTGTATTGCCGCTATCCGCCCCTGATATGAGCTAACATAGATAACACCATTTCTAATAATAAATTGTCCGTCAACATCAACAAGCCTTTCAATTTCTGAACGTCCTGTCGGTTGACTCACTGCAATTTCCCAAGCAACCTGCCCACTTGCTTGATCAAACGCAGCCATTTTTCCATCGTCAAATCCTGCGATCACTAATTCATTATATAATGCAGGAGCACTATTACCTGTTAACGATAAAGGAGGCACTTGGTGAGTTACAGACCATTGAATCAGCCCTTCAGCAAGTGATATTGATGACAAACGTCCATCGACAGTTCGAAGAAACAAACTGTCACTATTGAAAACAGGTGGCGATCGAATTTCACTTTTTAGTCTTGCTGACCAACGTAATGTTAAATCATCACTAATACGGTCATAGACATTCAGTTCTCCATTACGAGAGCTTGCGATGATAATACTATCATTGCCAATCAGACCTGTGATCGATTGAATGTTTGTTTCATATTCCCAATTAAGTTTGCCACTATTGGCATCAAACCTTTTAATTAAACCATCGGCATCAACTGTTAAAATCTCATCCCCTATGAGCAGTGGTTGTCGATTATAGGAACCAGAACTAATCCCTGCTCCAGTTTTGATGGTTAACAGCTGATTAAATTTAAGGCCATTTTTAATTTCAGTTAGCGGTGCGGGTGGTTCACTATTATCTGTTGAGGCGCAAGCAGCCAAAAAAATAATTAGCCAAACGGCTATTAAGGCTCTGAACCAAGATACCGGTGAAAAATACAACTTCATTTAACCAGTACTACCCATTCCAAGATCATCCAGCTTTTGCTGCAAAAAGTCAGTATTAGCAGGTGCAGGCTGACTTATTTGTGCTTTACGATAAGCATCAGCTGCTTCAGCCTTTTTGCCCTGAATGGCATAAAGATCCCCTCTTAACTCTTCAATGCTAGCTGTAAATTGCTCAGGGAAATCAATTGATAACGTTTTGAGCGCTTCATCATAGTCAGTCATTTGAAGCTGCACCGTTGCAAGACGCCTGCGAGCAACATAAGACAGAGGGCTATCCTCAGCTTTACCTATTATCTGCTGTAGATGATGCCGTGCTTTTTCATAATCCTCGTCTTCGACTCGTGTTTTAGCCAATGCAAAACGTGCCATCGTGGCATATTCACTGGAGGCATATTGGTTTAACAACGTATTAGCCTCATCGTCTGCAACACTATTATTACCAGATTCAATCGCTTCTACCATTTGAATAAAATGACTAGATGCTTGTTCTGCATTAGTTTCCTGGTAATCGATCCAGTATCGGTATCCAATTAAACTACCAACACCTATGACGATACCAGCAACAACCGCTCGTCCATTTTCCTTCCACCACTGTTTTAGCTTTTCGACCTGTTCTTCATCTGTTGCCATTGTATTTCCGACTATTTTTTGTTGATTATTTTAACGACTTGACGAATTTTAATAACATCAAGCCAGGCATTTAAAGGATCTCGTTCAATTTACCCGCTAATTCTATTTGCAATACTTCGATTTGTGGGCGATCTTCACGGAGATATTTCACTACTATTGAACCTGATTCAATTTCAGAATCACCCAGTATCAAGGCAACTTTTGCACCTGATTTATCAGCTTTTTTCATCTGACTTTTAAAGCTGCCACCACCAGAGTGGACCGTTAGCCCAAGATTGGGGTGATGATCACGTAAACTTTCCGCTAATTTCTGCCCAATGCTTGCCGCATCGTCGCCACGCATTGAAAAGTAAATATCACATGGATGCTCCATATTGGCTTTATTCTGATCGACTAACATTGATATTAATCGCTCACAACCCATTGCAAATCCAGCTGCATGACTTGGTTTTCCACCCAATTGTTCGACCAAACCATCATATCTTCCACCAGCACAAATAGTCCCTTGTGAACCCAACGAATCGGTAACCCACTCGAATACAGTGTGGCAATAGTAGTCTAACCCTCGAACTAACCTTGGATTAACTTCATAAGTGACACCACCGTGATCAAGAATAGACTTCAATTGAGAGAAATGTTCACTCGACGCTTGATTGAGGCTGCCCTGTAATTTCGGTGCATTATTAATCAATGACTGCATATCAGGATTTTTACTATCAAGCACCCGAAGAGGATTAGTCTCTAACCGTCTTAAACTATCTTCATCAAGAGAGGACCGATGATCAGAGAGGTATTCAACCAATACCTGACGGAAGTGTACTCGACACTCATTGCTACCTAAGGTATTAATTTGTAATGCGATATCTTCAAGCCCAAGCTGCTTCCAAAATCGAGCTGCCATAAAAATTAATTCGGACTCAATATCGGCACCTGACATACCGAAAGTTTCAGCACCAAATTGCTGAAATTGACGATAACGCCCTTTCTGAGGTCGTTCATGCCTAAACATGGGGCCGCAATACCAGAGTCTAAGAAGCTGATCATTAACAATGCCACTTTCTAACACAGCGCGCACGACGCTCGCAGTATTTTCTGGACGTAGGCTGAGGCTGTCACCATTTTTATCATCAAAAGTATACATTTCCTTTTCGACAATATCGGTTGCTTCGCCAACAGAGCGTTTGAATAGTGCTGTTTTCTCAACTATAGGTGTGCGTATTTGGCGGTAACCATAAGACTCCACTAATGCCCTGTAGTTATCTTCTAATTGGTTCCAGACAGGCATGTCTGAGGGTAGAACATCGTGCATTCCACGTATTACCTGAACTTGATTTCCCACGACTAGTTGGTTCCTATTGTTAACCGGGCAGTATTGTCATCCGACGCTTGGCTAGCAATATCAATTGACTGGTCATTAAAAGTCACTTCAACACCACGTCCATTGCCAAAGAACGCATTGAATGGTGCTTCCCCCCTAATTTGAATAGTCCTATTAGCACGTAATAAGTCATAAACTAATTGATGGTTATTAACATCTTTAATATCAGCCCACGTATCGGCATTAACAACAATATTGAGTAGATCAATACCCTTGGGTGCTACATGGGAAGCGTCAAAAGACGGAGATCTAGTCGTAATCGAAGTCCCTTCTATTATTGAGGCATCTGCAAAGGCAATGGTTTTCGAGGTGACTTGAGGCTCAACTGGTATTGTCGAAACCACAATAGGCTTTATTGCAATAGGTTTAATCTGTTCTTGAACAACCTCAACCGGTGCATTTACTATTACCGCCTCATCATCTTTAGGAGAATTGTCAACTTTATCAGCTTTGGCTTCTGGCTCATCTAAAGGTGCTTTGTTAACGCCAATAGGCTCATCAAGCACTTCAATTGTCTCAGCCTCAGTAACCAGTTCTATCATTGAGACGTCATTTGAGGCTTCAGAGCTTGATACTATTGACTCTAAATTATTTTGAGTTTTATTCCACCACCAAGCTGACAATAGAGCAATTAACATAATGATAACGAGATAGGTTGCCCATTTAATACCAGCGTTCTGAGATGACATTTCTGGTCTCAAAGAGCTGGTGACATTAATAGGCGGGTCATTATTAGAGTACAGCTCTGAATAGCATTGAATCATCTCATCTTCATTGAGCGATACCATTCGAGCGTAGGCACGCAAGTATCCCTTTACAAAAATGGGCGCCGTTATGTCATTAAAGTTGTTTTCTTCAATGGCTTGTAATATATCCAAACTAAGGTGCATTCGTGATGCAACATCTTCAATAGATAAGCCTTGAAGAATTCTAGCCGCCTGCAACTGATCACCAGGACCGTTATTGACTTGCATAATATCTTTATCGTCAACTGTTTCTATTTCATTCATGATTTATTGTAATGCTAACCAAGATTTAAGTTCTGCTGAGTTCGGAAATTCCAACTCAAGCTGGTGTCCTAATGCCTTAACATTATTCAATTCATTAATTCCAAGTTCAATTCTAATGGCTAACCATAAGCTTCTTGCCGTCGGTCGGTCAACTAAATGGAACCGGTCAATATAATTTTTGGCTGCAGCAAAGTCACCATCATCGAGTTCGATAGTAGCCATTTCAATTAATGCATTGCCAAAGTTACTTTTTATTACTAACGCTTTTCTCAAGTATGTTTTTGCCTTTTCCTTTTCCTCAATCATTAAAAGACATCGAGCAGCATTGGTATAAGCATATGCTGGAGTCTTATATAAGGGGTTTTTCAAGGCCCTTAAAAAATACTTTTCAGATTCAGCTTGCCGACCATTATTGCATAAAAAAGCACCGTAGTTATTAGACGCCTCAGAATTTTCCGGGTCTAACTCAGTTGCAATCTTATAGTGTTTTTGAGCAGTGCCTTTTTCCAACAACCGTTCTTGGAGCATTGCATAAGCATTATGTGCAGAAGCTGATTCTGGGTCTTTATCTATTGCTCTCAGTAACTTTATATTTGCCTGTCCGAGATTATTTTGACTCATGTATCCAAGCCCAAGCTGCACATTGATTGCACTGGCCTTTTCATTTTGATCCATGGGTTCGCCGCCGACGGTAACACAGGCCGTCAAGATAGGCAGCAACAAGACTAATAACCCTGCTTTAATGTGCATTCTTTAGCCCGCCAATGTCTTGCAAGCTGAGTTGGTATTTTTGACTACGCCGACTTCGGTCCTTAAATTGACCTGCCAATTGACCACAGGCAGCGTCTATATCTTCACCCCTAGCTCGACGCGTCACGGTAATAATGCCTTTACTTGAAACATACGCCCGAAATCGATCAATTGTTTCTTTATCTGAACATTCGTAAATGGCGTGTGGGTAAGGATTGAAAGGAATCAAATTAAGTTTACAGGGTATGTCACTGATAAGTTTTGCTAACTCTTTGGCATTCTCAAGACTGTCGTTAATACCTTTTAACATCACATACTCAAAAGTAATCTTGCGACTTTTATAGCCATCAATGTAGGAATGACAAGCGGCTAATAGCTGGTGAATTGGATATTTTCTATTAATTGGCACAATTTCGTCGCGGATCGCATCATTGGGTGCGTGTAACGAAACGGCTAGACTCACATCGGTTACTTGGCTCATTTTTTCCATAGCAGGAACCACACCTGCAGTACTAATTGTGACTCGACGCTTGCTGAGCGCATAAGCATAATCATCACACATCATATCAACCGCAGCTATAACAGCATCGAAATTCATTAACGGTTCGCCCATACCCATCATGACAACATTGGTAATGCCTCTCTCATTACCTTCCTGCAGTAAACTATGATGCGCTAGATGTAACTGAGCAATAATTTCTGCAGTCGTTAAATTACGATTGAAGCCCTGTTTGGCAGTCGAACAAAAAGTACAGTTCAGCGTACATCCAACCTGTGAAGAGATACACAAAGTGGTGCGCATTTTTTCTGGAATAAGAACACATTCTACTGAGTTTTCAGTACCATCCACATTCAACAACCACTTTCGAGTGCCGTCTTTAGACTTTTGAATAACATCGACATTAGGTAAATCAATACAGGCTTTTGCCTGTAATTTTTCACGCAGTGACTTAGACATATCGGTCATTTTTTCAAAGTCAGTAACGCCTCGCTGATGAACCCACTGCATGAGCTGTTTAGCGCGAAAAGACTTTTCTCCAATACCGATAAAGTAGGATTCTAATCCTGAACGGTTCAGGTTAAGTAAGTTTGTCTTTTCAAAATCGGACATTAGGCCTCAAATGGTGAGTGGATATTTAAAAAAGTGGTCTCTTAAAACAAGTAATTCTTTACACAATGACGTCAATTAAGCCCCTCTAATCATTAGCGTGCTGCAAACTAGCACAAAAGCTATAGAGCTCGTTTGATAACGATAATATATGATCTAAACAGTTTGTTGATTTTACGCACAATTACTAACAAGTTGAAGCGATTAGACAGTAAATTTTGCTCTATCAGGCCAGTTTATCGACCAGACTCAACCAAAACAGCTTGTTCGCCCTATTCGGTGAGATATAATCTTAATTTTTAACCATCAATATGATCGTAAACATTCGATGATGATTGATAATAATTTGCTGGAACCCTCATGCTTTTTGTTGAAACCCGTGGAAACGACGCTTCATTTCCAAAACAGGTTAAATTTTCGGATGCCATATTAGCCCCTATAGCATCGTTTGGTGGCATTTACAGTCCAGAAACCATGCCAAAATTTGGGCCTACATTTCTTCAAGATCATCTTAATCAATCGTATAAATCACTGACTCTATCGATATTAAATTTGTTTGAAGTTGATATCGACGCTCAAACGTTACAAGAGGCGCTTGCTTTGTACGACCGATTCGACGACCCGACCAATCCAGTACCGCTGGTTAATGTCGGTGACAACGTCTATGTCAGTGAGCTATTTCATGGCCCAACTCGGGCTTTTAAAGATATGGCCTTGCAACCCTTTGGTTATATATTGGCATCTTTAGCAAAACAGCGCCAACAACAATACTTAATCCTGGCTGCAACTAGTGGTGATACGGGTCCAGCGGCTTTAGAAACATTTAAGAACTGCGAGAACATTCAAGTCGTTTGTCTTTACCCTGAAGGTGGCACGTCCGATGTGCAGCGCCTTCAAATGGTAACCGAGTCAGCCCCAAATCTAAAAGTAATTGGCATTAAAGGCGACTTTGATGATGCACAGGCGGCTTTGAAATATTTGCTTGCGTCTCCCACATTTAAACAGCAACTGAATAAACTAAATGTTTCTGTATCTGCCGCTAACTCCGTTAATTTTGGCCGCATTATTTTTCAAATTATGTATCACATCCACTCTTACCTTGAACTTGTGCGGAAAAATGTCATAGAGCTGGGAGACAGGGTTTATCTGAATATTCCAAGTGGTAACTTCGGTAATGCCTTGGGGGCTTACTATGCAAGAAAAATGGGATTGCCAATTGAAAGAGTAATTGTGTCTTCAAATGTTAATAACGTGCTAACTGAACTGATTAATACAGGCAAATATGACATTTCTGAGAAGTCTTTAGTTAAAACCACATCGCCTGCCATGGATATATTAAAATCGTCAAATGTCGAACGAATACTGTTTGATTTATTTGGCTCATTACGGACACATGAACTCATGCGGCAACTTGATGAGCAACGTTTCTATCAGTTGGAGCCTGAAGAACTGGCCACATTAAAACAAATATTCATCGCTGACTTTTGCACTGACGAACAGAGCAATCAATTCATTCAAAAACACTATGCAAAGGGTTATTTAATGGATCCACATACTGCGACCTGTTTTAAGGTCTATGACGATCCATTACTCAGTACATTACCCAGTATTGTCTACTCTACCGCTGAATGGACTAAATTTTCATCATTAATTGATCAGGCTATTACGGGGCAATCGGGTCGCTCTGATAGGGAAGCTCTTGAATCAATTTCGACTGCAGCCAATATAGGCATCCCAGCCGTTATTCAGGCTTTGTTTGATAAACCTGTTTGTCATAGCCTAGTCATCGACAAGCATTTAATCGAAGATGAAATATTGCGCTTTATGAACGAACAAACTTAGGCTCAAATTTTGACAGGGGCTTTCAATGCTTTAGCAGACATAATTTCAGTCCAGCCCATCACCATCAAGCAACCAATACTGAGTAGAGCAAAGCCACTCACCAAGGGCAATATAGTGCCGTTATAAGCGTTAGCAATAATGACGCCTAGAGCCACTGATATCAGCGTAGACAGTGAACCAACCACCGCGGCCCCCAGACCGGCTACTGACCCAAGAGGCTCCATTGCTAATGCATTTAGGTTTCCAAATAAAATACCGACGAAAAAAAAAACTGCCAATAAATACGCCATAACCTGCCATAACGGCGGGCTACCCGAATAGTGCTGAGCTAAAAAGTAAAACGGTACCGATAAGACAACAATAAAAAAGGTGGCACCATGAGACAACCGTCGCATTCCAAAACGCATCACTAATTGAGCGTTAAGCAATGAGGCCAAACCAAGCGATGCGGCCAAAATACCAAAATAAATGACGAACTGATTACCTAGGTGGTACTGTTGCTGAAATATTTGTTGAGAACTACTCAGATAACCAAGGAATGCCCCAAAAATAATCCCTGTAGCGATGGTATACCCCATGGCAGCTGGGATGACACAAATGTATTTAATATCAGATAAGACCTGTTTAATAGAAAACCTGATGCGATTTTCAACGAGCAACGTTTCAGGTTGGCGCAGATTGAACCAACTCAAGGCGATAAAGCTTAAAACAAGAAACATCCAAAAAATACCTCGCCAATCTGAAAACATCAAAATAGCCTGGCCTAATGCAGGCGCAACAATCGGCACCAGTATAAAAATAGTCATCACAAAAGACATCACCCTTGCCATTTCACGGCCTTCATAGCGGTCTCTCACCAACGCTATGGAAACAACTCTTGGGCCTGCAGCCCCAAACCCCTGAAGGAATCGACCGATTAACATCATCGTAAAGGTTTCGGCTAATAACGACACTAAACAGCCAACAATAAAAACAGCAAAGCCAACGTTAATCGCATATTTTCGTCCAACAGAATCAGACATTGGACCAAATATCATCTGCCCGATAGCCATGCCTGCAAACAAAATAGAAATCACGTACTGACTATCATTTATCCTCGTCACACCTAGGTCGGCAGCAATGTTGGGCAGTGCAGGTAACATGGCATCAATCGATAGCGCAACCATCGAGATAATCATCGCCATGAGTACGACAAATTCAAAAAATTTGGGTTGCTGAGTGACTTTAAAAAGTGGCACTTGATTAACCTATAGTTCTACAGAAATCTCTTGGGTATAGAGCAGACATCAATTCTATAGGATCGAGATTAATAGTCATGGTAATAGTTACCCCAATAGTCATATCAATTAAGGCAACTGCCAATTACAATCCAGCCTTAATTCAAAGCTGATTTCTATATGAGCTTCACCTTCATTAACAATTTACAATCACGTTTCAATATCAACCGGACTCAAAATATCGGGATCTTGATGGCATTGGCTAGTATTGTCTTTTTTTCTGGGAAAGCAGTGTTGATCAAACTAGCTTATGAATATGACATTAGCACCGTCGAATTGATGACGCTCAGAATGGGTTTTGCCTTGCCCTTCTATTTGGTCATTGGCTATCTTAGTTGGATCAAAAGTTCAAATCGAATCGAAATTGAAGGGCAACAGTATATTGGGATAGCGATCATTGGTATAAGTGGGTATTACACGGCTAATTACCTCGATTTGCAATCATTACGTTATATATCAGTCAACCTGGAACGAATGGTGTTATTCACGTATCCAGCTTTTACGTTGATCTTAACCGCATTACTCTACCGTAAACCACTCGTTCAAAAAGAAGTATTGGCCCTGTCTGTCGCTTATCTTGGTATCTCAGTCATCATGCTGCACGACAGCCTCACCATCGTTGATACTCAATCACTGGTAACGGGGGGACTTTATGTGTTGGCAGCGGCTTTCTTTTTTGCCATCTTTTTAATGGGAAGCCAACACTACGCTCGGCTGGTCGGCAGCGCTGCTTTTACAACAATTGCAATGATTGCTGCAAGTGTCATGATATTGATTCACTTTTTGTTAAACCATCAGTTTGCCGACCTTCTCTTTCCCAATCGACTTTATATGATTGCAATAGCCATGGCAGTGTTAAGCACTGTTGTCCCATCCTATTTAATGTCTATTGCAATTAGGCGTATTGGCGCCAACACCGCAAGCATTCTTGGCGCAGCAGGCCCAGTCACTTCCGCAATTCTAGCCATTACCGTATTGAATGAAGTTTTTACTTTGTATCATGCTCTGGGCATGATGTTGGTCGTCATTGGTATTACAATGATCAGTAAGACTTCCTCTCAGTCTAACATTGCAGCTCAGGAAACAAATTAATCTGTTTCAGAGCAATTAGGTTGAGGGGACTCTATAATGCTATATAAAATGCCCAATAAGGTTGAAGCAATAAAAGTTAAGGCCGTCTTATGAAGATTAATAACATCTAAACGAAGCCTGGACAATTTTCAGGTCGTCAGACCTCATTTAGATCAATTAAGTTTTTGAGGGCAATTTTGAATACGGCAAAAAATACACGGCCCACTTGTAAGCTTCAACCATCAAATCAATAGACTAGTTGGCATCCAATGTTTCTAAACGAATGCGGTGAATCTTGTCATTCACTGACGATAATGCCGCAATCTTTGCAAGGGCTTGGTTCATCTGCTTTTCACGGATTTTTTGAGTCAACATGATGATCGTCGCCTGCGTAATGCCAGGCTCTGGTTCCTTTTGCAAAATGGCTTCGATTGAAATTTCACTCTCACCCATGATACGCGTGATATCAGCCATGACTCCCGGTTTATCATCGACGCGCAGGCGCAAATAATAAGCCGTTATTGCTTCGCTAATTGGCAGGATGGGGATATCGGCTATTTGTCCCGGTTGGAACGCTAAATGAGGCACTCTTTTTTCGGCATCAGTGTCTATCGTACGAGCCACATCAATAATATCAGCAATGACCGATGAAGCCGTTGGGTTAGCACCAGCACCAGGACCATAATAAAGAGAAGGTCCCAACTTATCAGCCATTACTAAGACAGCATTCATTACGCCATCAACATTAGCGATCAAGCGTTTTTCAGGGATCAACGTTGGGTGTACACGCATTTCAATGCCACTCTCTGTACGACGTGCTATACCTAAATGCTTGATGCGATAACCTAGTTCACCCGCATAGAGTACGTCTTCTGTAGATATGGCACTAATACCCTCAGTATAAACAGCTGAAAACTGCAATGGAATACCAAAAGCAATCGAGCCTAAAATGCAAAGTTTATGGGCTGCGTCGATACCTTCAACATCAAATGTTGGGTCAGCCTCGGCATAACCCAAAGCTTGGGCCTCAGCTAAAACATCTTGGAAATCTCTTCCCTTATCGCGCATTTCAGTCAGAATAAAGTTACCCGTACCGTTAATAATTCCAGCTAACCACTCGATATGGTTGGCACTTAACCCTTCACGGATAGCCTTGATTATTGGCACACCACCGGCAACCGCCGCTTCAAAAACAACGTTTACACCTTTTGCTTGAGCCGCAGCAAAAATTTCATTGCCATGCATCGCAATCAAAGCTTTATTCGCAGTGACGACATGCTTACCGTTCTCGATAGCCTTCATCACCAGCGCTAAAGCCGGTTCATAGCCACCAATTAGCTCAACAACAATATCAACATCAGGGTTATTGACGATTTCAAACGGATCTGCTGTGAGTGGAATAGCTTCTGTACCAGCAGGCATACCTTGACTGATTGTACGGCGTGATGCATGAATTACTTCGATAGAACGACCTGCTCGTCGCCCGATTTCTAAGGCATTATTTTTAAGTACCAGCGCTGTGCTAGCACCAACTGTTCCAACACCGATTAAACCAATTCTTACCGGTTTCAATAGACTTCTCCAAATTTGAGTCGTGATTATTTGTGATTACTTTTTCCGAATGAACTGCTAGTAAATTTTCATCGGGAACAGTATGTAAACTGCCAACAACTGTCAATTAGAACACGGCAGTATTTGTCTAGTTTAAGTAATAACAGTTTAAAGCGCAGCCACTAAACCAATCAAAACAGCGGCTTCAGTTACTTCTACAACGGTACCGTAAATATCACCAGTGGTGCCTTTTAATGGTTTTATGAGACTTTGGTAAATCAATAAATAACCCAACGCACTGACCATTAGCGCGGTCACAAGCCCCTGAAACCAAATTAATACCAAAACCAACAACAATACTAATCCTGCTGCCATAATCGCATTGACGTTTAAATTTGAGTGTAATGGAGTCGCCAGCCCACTTAATCGAAGGTAAGGAAGATTCAGTAATACTAGGGTTAAAACCACTCGAGCTATAACCGGTGCAAATAGCAACAAAACCCAATTTTCTGTCTCTAGTATTGCAGTGAGTGCTGAGAATTTAATCAACAAAATCAGTGCAACAGAAACAATAGCACCAATACCACAGTTGGTGTCTTTCATAATTTCAAGCATACGTTCTGGCGTATGGCCACCCATCCAAGCGTCACCACAGTCTCCAACACCATCGAGATGCAGCGCACCCGTAAAGACTACCCAGAGGGTTAGCACTAACGCAGCAACAAGTAGAGAAGGAAGTTCTATTAAATCCATCAGAATCCAGCCTGATATAGCCAAGAAAAAGCCAATTAATAATCCAACAAAACCATACCAAGCAACCGCAGCCCCTGCCATTTCAGGCTGATATTCGGAATGCTTACCCACCGGTATTCGGGTCAAAAATTCAATCGCAAATTTGAATGCTTTGGGTATTTTTTGATTTAACTGCTGTAACATTTGATTCATGATAGATATTAAGTAGCGCCCATTAAAGGGGTTTAAGAGACATCCGAATTATGCTGGTCGAGCTGAAACCAATCAGGCTTGCCTGACAGGTGATACACGCTCACTTGACTGTGGCAGGCATGAGGCACGTTAAAACGAAATAAACCTTTTGTATCAAGGCCTAAAACATTGGTCAAAATAGTGCGCATGACACCACTGTGACTTAATAACAGAATTTTTTTGCCTTGATTCTGGGAAACCAATAGAAACCAGGCATCAAGGATACGCTGCTGAAACAAACCATAAGCCTCACCACCATGAGGAGCAGGATCATCAGGATTATCAATCCACTGTTGCCACTGCCCCGGAAAACTTGCTTCAACCTGAGCACCAGTCAATCCCTCCCATTCACCAAAATCGAGTTCGGATAAAGCATCTTTAATAACCATTTCAATATTAAGTTGCTCACTAATACGGCGAGCAAATGCAGCACAGCGCACTCTAGGCGACGCAACACAAATATCCCACTGTTTACCCCGTCCAACCAGACTATCGATTTGATTGGTCAGCTGCCCCCAGCCCTTTTCAGACAATTCAGGATCTTTGACGCCGCAGATTGCCTTACCTAAGGCATGTTCTCCATGCCTTAGTAAATTTATCCGAGTCGGGGCAATTTCATTTAATTCTGTCATTTGTCTCTTTCATTTATTTTTCATGGCGTCCATTATGCGGCTAGCCCTGCAACCAGCTATACGGTATTAAGCGTCAGTTACACCCGCTTCTTCAAACGTAGCCATTTCGTTATGTAATGCACAGGCAGATCGCAATAGCCCCAAAGCAACGGCTGCGCCACTGCCCTCGCCTAGCCTCATTTGAAGAGACAACAAGGGTTCAGCTTTAAGTGACTTTAAAACAAGTTGATGCCCAGGTTCAGCGGAGTTATGTGAAAAAAGCATCCATGGCCTGACATTTGAATTGATTCTGCAGGCAGCCAAAGCGGCAACGCTAGAAATAAAACCATCAACGAGTATTGTTATTCCACACTGTGCCGCTCTAATATAAAAGCCGGTCAGTGCCACAATTTCAAAACCGCCCAACTCTGACAATAATTCAAGTTCAGATCGGCCGTTACCCACTCTACCCAGCGCTTTCTCAATCATTTTTAACTTATGTGACACGCCGGTATTATCCAACCCTGTTCCAGGACCAACCAAGTTTTCAGCTGTCGACACCCCAAAGGCGGTGGCAAGTGCGGTGGCAGAAGTTGTATTACCAATGCCCATTTCACCTCCAATTACAACGTCAGTGGCCTCGTCATAACCATCCAGAGTAGACTTCCCAAGTGACAATGCCTGCAAGCATTGCAGGGCTGTCATCGCTGGTTGAATGGTAATATTGGCGGTACCGAGAGCGACGGGCTTATCAATTACAGGGGCATCAAAACCTTGGGGATTAACAGTGCCGGCATTAATAACAGTTAAACCAGCACCAATTTGCTTTGCCATTACACTAATAGCGGCGCCACCCCGAACAAAGTTTTTGACCATTTCCATCGTTACAACTTGCGGGAAAGCACTCACAGCTTCGTTGGCGATGCCATGATCACCCGCAAAAACTGCTATTTCGACTCGATCAACCGTGGGTGCAATTTTTGCCTGCATCGAGGATAGTTCAATCGCAATTTTTTCAAGTTGACCGAGTGACCCAGCAGGCTTCGTTAACTGAGCTTGACGCTGTTGCGCCCGCTGGAATAGCTCTGCACTTGTTTCAGCACAGGGCTCTAAATACCATTCAATCATTGTCTCATTATTCATACTGCATTCACTTTTATGCGCACTATATTAACCTGTTAATTTATGACTTAGGTGACTTTAACGTTTGAGGTAATCCAAACATGACCCAGGTCACCCGATCCGCAATTTGGGCCAGATCTTGATGTAACCATCCACATTCATCTACAAATTGACGACTCAAATCACCCATTGGCGTCACGCCTAGGCCAACCTCATTGCTCACCAATAACCATTGGGCACTAGACTGCTCTAAACCTTCCAGAAAAGCCTTTTTTTCATCTTCCCAAAGCTCAGGTGTTTTTGAACATAACCAATTGGTTAACCATAGCGTCAAACAATCGACCAGAACGACATCGTCGTCTGAAAATTGGTTGATTAAATTAGACAAATTCTGAGGCTCTTCAATTAGACTCCAACTCGAATCTCGCTCTTGTTGATGACGCTCAATGCGGCTTTGCATTTCGCCATCATGGGCTTCCGCGGTAGCAATAAAACTAAGCTGGCGATTACTGATTTGCGTTTGTACGTTTGCTTGCGCTTGATTAAGTGCATAGCCGCTCTTACCACTACGCGCACCACCAACAATTAGCTCTATCATAAGGCGTTACTTAGCCTTACATTGAGGGATTTGATCAACGATCGGTTTGCCCGATGCCAGCCTAAGCGCCCGCTCTTCATCAACAACTGATTGAGGAAATTGGCTCATAAAGCAGCAGCAAACATTTTCGTCAATCATGGTTCTTGGTCCATATGGGTGAGCTATATGACGATAGGGCGCATGGGTATGCCCATGGCCAGAATGGCTATGCCCTACATCTTTTTGGTGAGAATGATTATGATCATGGGTATGGTTGTGCGAACGAGCTTCTAAATCAGTTTCAACCTCAGGCTGAAACTCAGCATGATGATGATGAACCGTCACTTCACCAGATGCTAATCGAGCTTGAAATTTTTCCATCAGGCCATTGTTTACGGCGGGTTGAGACACCGTTTCTTCAATACGCTCGACGAAAGTATTAATAACATGAGATTGGTCACGCAGATAATCCGCAACGTGAAAGCGAACGTCAGGGTGGTCTGCAGCCACCTTTTTAATATAAGCGTTAATACGTCCAATCAACTTGCCCGAAAAAAGGAAGTATGGGGCCACCACTATTGTCTTAAAACCAAGTTTCAAAGCCATTTCTAATCCCCGGCCAACCGAGGGGAAAGTGACTCCAGAATAAACTGTCTCGCACCAACCAAAGCCCATGTTTTCCGCAACGATGCGAGTTAACTTCGAAGCCTCTGCATTGGCTCGTGCAACAGAAGTACCTCGACCAACAACAACCAACATGGTGTCGTATAGTTCGCCAGGTTTTGGCATCTCGTCTAGGTCAATAGATTCCATAATTCTATGTTGAAAAGCCATGATCATTTCGTCATGTAAACCCAGCTCTTGGCCATATTTTATAGTCAACGCTGGATTTTTCTGCATATAGGTAATTAATACAGACGGAATATCATTTTGTGCGTGGGTCGCTGAAAACAGCATACCGGGTACAGCATAAATATTAGTTATACCCTTCGCGATTAGGCGATCCAACGCCATATGAATATTAGGTGACGAATATTCCAAAAATCCATATTCAACCTCTAATTGAGGAAACCTAGCGCGCAATCCAGTTGCCAACAGACTGAACTCTTCTTCAGCAATTTTGGCTCGACTACCGTGACCGCAAATAATGATTCCAGAATTTTCGGGTAAAGAATTTAATAATGACATGAAGATCTCCTAAGGTTGGAGATTATACAGTCAGACAGATGAGGTTAAATACCCGATGCGTCAAATAATTCTCCATATGCGTCGAACGAGTTCATTTATTATTTGTCGCGATCAGAACCGTAACAGTCGAAATTTCTACCATCAAGCGGGTTACATTTATATTGCATTTGCTATACTTATATAACTTGATGAGGGTCTCGATATTGAGATAATTGGGAAGTTAGGCAGTCATAAATTTAAGAGCGCGTCTGTTATTTTGTTTTTACGATTGGCCTACGCTGCCCCCGCAACGGTAATTAGTGTCTACAATCACTAGTAGCCCGGAACCAGCCTTCATTGAAATTACCTTCATCAGGCATTTCAATTACTTGATGACAAAATATTATGAAAACCGCACGGGTGTGTGCGTAAAAATGGAGATATATTAATGCAACAATCGACTACTTCGGCTAACCAAAGCCAGTCTGCAACTGATGTCACTCGGTCAGCCTCTGTTCAAATTTTTGGCGCCCTTATTTTGGGTGTCACTATGTTATTTGCCGTTGGCTTTATGGATGTTGCTCACAATGCTGCGCATGACACCCGTCACGCCATAGCATTTCCGTGTCACTAGACCATTAGACACTCACTGTTCTGAGTGATTGAGAATTGACTGTAAGTCACGATTGATCATCGTTTAAATAACGAGATTAGTTGACCAAATTTATCCAGATTAAAACTGGATTAAATTTAGATCAGTCGTTTTAAATCTACGTATTAAACGTAATCACCTCTTAGAAGAATGAAAATTATGACTTTCAGAAACATTGTTTTTTCTGCCGTTTTAGTTGGTATTATTGTAGGTTCGTTATACGGCCTGTTCCAGCAGTATCAAATTAATCCGATCATATATGCTGCAGAATCATATGAAGTCAGCGACGTAATAGCTCCAGCTAGCGCTGATGCACCTAATGATGCGCAAGCTGTCCATAGCCATGATCACGGCGATAACGCGGATTGGTCGCCAACCAACGACTTTCAGAGAGTCACGGCGACACTGGTGGCCAATGTCATGACTGCCATTACTTTTTCTTTAATTTTGTTATCCGTTATGTCGTTCCACAACCTAAAGTCAGATAAACCAAAACTCAATTGGAAAACGGGCCTTTTATGGGGTGTAGCCCTTATGCTGTCTGTGTTTGTTGCCCCTAGCCTTTTGGGATTACAACCTGAAATTCCCGGCACTCTCTCCGAATCGATAGGACAACGCCAAGTTTGGTGGGTTTCTAGCGCGGTTGCCACCGCACTCGGTTTACTGCTGATTTATTACGCAGTCCCTGCTGTAAAAGTAGCTGGGGCTATATTGCTTATATTGCCTCAAATAATTGGTGCACCAACACCTGAAACACACAGCTATGCTAATACTGATCCAATAGCAATTGATGCGTTGAATCTATTGTCAGGTCAGTTTGTCATTATGACAACCATTGGTATGGCAATATTCTGTTTGTTAATAGGTGCTTTATGCGGATTTTCAAGTACTCGATTTGTTCGTTTTAAACAATCGTAATTAGTCTGTTCAGCCAGTAATTTTGACTAGAGTGCCTAAATAAGTGAGCCTAATTATTAGTTTTATTCACCTTTAAACATTAGTTTCCCATGGGTCATCATTTTCCATTTACAGCCATTGTTGGTCAGGCACGCCTGAAGACGGCATTACTGCTTATCAGCATAGATCCTGCGATTGGCGGTTTACTGCTAAGCGGGCCACGTGGTAGTGCTAAATCTACCCTAGTACGCAGTCTCGCTAGTCTAAATCAAAGTCAGCCATTTGTTACCGTACCACTGGGTGCTAGCGAAGAAATGGTGACAGGGTCTCTGGATCTAGATCAAGCTTTAAGTCAGTCGAAACTCGCTTTTAAACCGGGGTTATTAGCCAAAGCCAATGATGGCATATTGTATGTTGACGAAGTCAATTTACTCGCCGACCATCTGGTAGACCTGCTACTTGATGCCGCAGCCTCCGGCACCAATCTAGTAGAACGTGATGGCATCAGTCATCAACATGATGCACTATTTTCTTTGGTCGGCACGATGAACCCAGATGAAGGTGAACTCCGACCCCAGCTACTGGATCGATTTGGATTGATGGCCAATGTTGACATTCAGTTTTCTATTGAACAACGGCAGTTAGTGGTCAAGCAGCGGCTTGAGTTTGATAGTAACCCAGCACAATTTATTGACCAACAAAAAGTAACTTTGACTGAACTCCGTACACAACTCAACTGGGCGACTGAAAACTTACCTTCGGTAACCGTGAGTGAAGCAATTAGCCATCAAATTGCATTGAAGTGTGCAGATGCTCAGGTTGAAGGTTTCCGCGCAGACATTACAATGCACCGCGCCAGCAGAGCACACGCAGCACTTAAACAGCGTTTAGAAGTACTAGAATCTGATCTGGCAGCGATTGAAGACCTGGTCTTGAGTCATCGTCGCAATACACCACCACCTTCATCACCACCCACTGGTAGTTCGTCTGCACCAGATAACACACCTCAAAAGTCACAAAATACTCAGACTGAATCATCAATTCAAGGCTCTTGGGGTGCAATGGAATCGGCTACTACTGACACTAATCAAACCCTTGCTCTACCCAAGCCACCTAAAGTTGATGTCATAGCAACAGTCCTGTCAAACCTCACAACAACCATCAGCCAACGCAAAGGCCGTTCTGTATCCAATCGTTTTTTGGACAGAATATCGATGAATCGGGCTTTAATTAGCACCCCTAAAATTAACTGGTTTCGCAGCCTCGCGACCAAAATATCGTCTGTTTCTCTTGAATCCAACCAGCTAAAGTACCGCTATCCACAGCCACGCAATACTGAGCTAAAACTGGTTTTACTCGATACTTCATCATCTACACTGTCTGGGCAGGGCCTTGCAAAGGCTAAAGGCGTTATAAAGGAGCTCTCTCGACAGGCGTATTTAAAGCGACAAAAGTTATGCCTTTTGACGTTTGGTAACAATCAGGTAATCACCTTGATACACACTCAACGGGCGCCTAAAAACATTCAATCCAAGCTCGATTTGATAAAAGCTGGTGGTGGGACTCCGATACGTCAAGTGTTAGATCACGCTCAACACTTACTTTTAGGTCAACGTCATCAGAGCCTCGACTGTTCAGTTTATCTCATAACTGATGGCAGACTAGAGCAATCAATCTACTCCCATGCATTACTTTCAGAGCATCATGTCACAATCGTTGATATCGAATCGAGCCGTATTAAGCTTGGACTAGGAAAGCAATTAGCCGATGCCATTTCAGCCCATTATCTGCCCTTGTCTAAACTGACAGCCGTCTAACCCAAAAACTACTTGAGAGGATTACGTCAATGAGCGACAAAGATAGCGAAGAAAAACACCTCTACAAAATGCAAAAGAAAAAGGCAATCATCGATGCACGCATTGCTAAAGCTACAGAAGAACGCGGTGTATTGATTTTAATGAAAGGCAATGGCAAAGGCAAAAGTTCATCCGCTTTTGGTACAATGGCACGCTCACTAGGACACGGACTGCGCGCCGGTGTTGTTCAGTTTAGCAAAGGCTGGTTAGAGACCGGTGAGCACTTATTTTTTAAAGATCATCCAATGGTTGATTTCCACGTGATGGGCCATGGTTTCACTTGGGAAACACAAGACAAAACCCAAGATATAGCTGCTGCACAAAGCGCTTGGGAAGTGGCCAAAGCGATGCTCTCTGACGATCGGTACAACATTTTAATATTTGATGAAATGTCCTACATGTTCAAATATGGTTATTTAGATGTCTCACCCGTTATCACCGCATTGGCCAACCGCCCAACCCACCAAAGTGTCATTATTACTGGGCGCACCATGCACCGTGAACTGGGTGAAGTAGCCGATACCATCAGCAAAATTGAAGATGTCGAACATGCTTTTCGTAAGGGCGTCAAGGCTCAGCCTGGCATAGAATGGTAGCTTCGACTCTTTGTTCCGCGCTATTTTTTTGCGCTCCCGCTTCTGGTCAAGGCAAGACCACAATCACCTCCGGTATTGCCCGCTATCATCGTAATCAGGGTCTGGACGTTCGCGTGTTTAAAACGGGTCCAGACTACCTTGACCCATTAGTTTTAGAGCAAGCCTCGGGCAAGCCAGTTATTCAGCTCGACTTATGGATGGTTGGCGAGGCCGAGTGCAAGCGCCTGCTGTACCAAGCAGCCAAGGAAGCTGATTTGATTTTAATCGAAGGCGTTATGGGTATGTTTGACGGCAATCCAAGTGGCGCCGATATGGCACAATTCTTTGGCATTCCTATTGCGATCGTGATTGACGCTCGATCAATGGCACAAACCTTTGGTGCTATCGCGTTAGGCCTTGCCCACCACCGACCCGAATTAAAAATAGCGGGCGTCATTGCCAATGCGCTCGGCAGCGATCGACACGAATTACTCATTACTGAAGCCATGCCAGAATCTGTCAAATTACTCGGCTGCGTGCGTCGCCACCCAGACATTGTGCTACCCGAACGACATTTAGGCCTTGTTCATCCGAATGAAGTCATCGACATGGATGAGCGCCTTGACGCATTAGCCGATGTCATGTTCCAGTCAGGGCTTACTGCCCTGCCCGACCCAGTCAAATTTGAAAATGATTCAGAAGCAGAGATAGAAAAATTGCTTCAGGGCCTAACGATTGGCATTGCAAAAGACGATGCCTTTAGTTTTATTTATGCTGCCAATATAAAATTGCTCAAAGCAATGGGCGCTACCTGTGTCTATTTTTCTCCAATGGCCGATAGCCAGTTGCCTGAAGTGAACGCATTGTGGTTACCCGGTGGCTACCCCGAACTTCATCACAAAGTACTGGCTGCCAACCAAGCCATGCAACACCAGTTAAGGGCCTTCCATTCCAGTGGTAAAAAAATTCTAGCCGAATGTGGCGGTATGCTATATTTAATGGAATCACTTACCGACCTGACAGGCCAACAAACTGATATGGTTGGTCTGTTACCTGGACAGGGTATTATGCGAGAGCGCGGTGGCTGCCAAGGCATGCAATACGCACCATTACCTGAAGGCGAATTTCGTGGTCATGCACATCACCGCAGTCGATGCGAGCATAAACTGGAACCTATCGCCTTTGGCCGACGTATCAGCCACCCAGCGCCAGGCGAGCCTATTTATCAAACAGATAACTTGACCGCAAGTTACCTGCATTTGTACTTTCCATCTAATCCTCAAGCGCTCGCCTCATTGTTGCGATAGCGTTTTTATTCTTTGGTAAAGCAGTTAGAGTTGAACCTAGGCAATCATCATTGAGCGACTCCAACCATCATCATTTGATACTCTATTTCGCGCGTTACCTCGAGAATGACCGTGAAGTGATTGAGGCTATCCAGTTATTTGGTCAGTCATTTCAGCTCGAAAACAGCAGCTGGCAGTTTACAATGCTAGACTTGCACCAGTTTTGCAGCGAACAAATCCACTCCATTAAAAACCTCAATTACTCTTCATTCAAACAATTGATTTATCAGAATCCAACGAATCAGTTATTGAGAGATCATGGTGGTCAATTTGAAGTTTTCTTAAATTCTGGAAAGATTAAAAAAACTATTTATTGTTTAAACCGTATTCAATAGTAACATTTTAGGTACCAAGCAATAACTTAATAGAATAGTTCAACATTCTTTTTTATATATTCAGTCCATCGACTAATTTCTGTCATTCTTCACCAAACATTCGTTAACTGACTTTCATCAATAGAAGTTCCGTCTGAACTTAGCTTGATAGGCAAAAACAATCGAATGATAACTTCTTTTAATTGGACTAAAGTATTTTGCAGGGGGATAACTGTAGTTGGTCCTTACCAATAACTATAAACGTGTAGATCTGAACGTATATAAATAGGGGCCTATATGTTCAGTACTCCCCCTGCATGTAAAAATGATGGAGAGGCAAAGTATGAACGATAATAGTTCGAATAACGACTATGATAAAAAAACGCGCACTCTGATCCAAGGAATGGTTGAGGCTGAAGAAAAAGCGATTGCTAGTCGAAAAAAACAAGCCGCACCAGAAGAAGAGTGTGAATGCAGGGACGGCATGTTCCCTAATGGTAAAACCCCACCTATTGCTAGTCGTCGCCAGTTTCTTGCAGCAACAGCTTCTGGTGCGGCCGCAATAGCGGTTGGCAGTGCAGCCAATGCGGCAGTTCCTGCGGGCTCAATGGATTACCCTGTTCAGGATGATCCGAGCAAAGTACAAGGCCGATTAACCAATGATGATGGGGGTTACGGATCTCGTTCACAATTTGAAACTGAATCGCGCTGGCGCTTCCCTACCGCAACTAAAGAATCCTCCTGGACAATGACGCCACTAGATAGTGGTCACGGTATCGTTACCCCGTCTGGATTGCACTTTGAAAGACACCATGGTGGCATTCCGAATATCAATCCTGACAAACATGAATTAATTGTCCATGGCATGGTTGATGGCGCGCGAAAATACACCATGGAAGATTTAACAAGATTCCCTTCTGTATCGCGCTTTCACTTTATTGAGTGTTCCGGTAATGGTTTGACTGAATGGCGTAAGCCCACCTTAAAAACAGTTCAAGGCACTCACGGCCTCACCAGTACAACCGAATGGACAGGTGTTCCTTTATCAACCATATTGCGAGAAGTCGGTGTGCAAGAAGGGGCCGCCTGGATACTCGCTGAAGGTGCCGATGCAGCTGTTATGACACGTAGTGTTCCAATCGACAAAGCTTGGGATGACGCTATGTTGGTGTACGCCCAAAACGGTGAAGCCATACGGCCCGAACAAGGCTATCCACTGCGTTTATTATTACCAGGGTTTGAAGGAAACACCCATATTAAATGGTTAAGACGTCTGGAAATTAGCGATAAGCCGTTTATGACGAGAGAAGAAACTTCAAAATATACCGATCTACTAGATGGCGGTAAAGCACGTCAATTCTCTTTCATGATGGAAGCAAAATCTGTTATTACTTTTCCTTCAGGGGAAATGAAACTACCAAAGCCCGGCTTCTACGAGATAAGTGGTTTAGCCTGGACTGGCAAAGGGCGCATAAAACGAGTTGAAGTCTCAGTGGATGGTGGCGTTAGCTGGCAGCTTGCCGAATTGCAAACGCCCATATTATCAAAATGTCACACCCGATTTCGCTTTCCATGGCGTTGGGATGGAAAACCGACGATATTACAGAGCCGTTGCCAAGATGAAACCGGCTACGTGCAACCCACAATAAAGCAACTGGTCGAAGAACGTGGTCTTGACGGTGGGAAATATGGTTCGATTTATCATTTAAATGGCATTCAAAGCTGGGCTGTTGCAGCCGATGGAGGTGTTAGCAATGTTCACCAATATTAAAATTTCTAGTTTATTAGGTACACTTTTGCTGTCTCTTACATTAGGGACTTTTCCAGTGATTTCCTTTGCAGCTACTGGCTATGGGGGACCTTACAACTTTGGTATGCCAGCCAGCGCTGCTGAGATAGCCTTGATCGATATTGACGCCATGCCAGATGGTCGTGGCTTACCCTCAGGCAGTGGTAACTACCAAAAAGGTAAAGGCGTTTACACTGCAAAATGTATGGGCTGCCATGGCGCTGATCTTGCTGGTGTAAAAGGCACAGGAGCAGCTGCGTTAATAGGTGGCAGGGGCTCTCTTGCCAGTGGTAAGCCTAAAAAAACGGTTGAAAGTTACTGGCCGTATGCTTCAACTGTCTTTGATTATGTTAAACGGGCAATGCCATTTAATGCACCAGGCTCTTTAACCGATGACGAAGTTTATGCAGTGGTCGCTTATGTACTGGGGGAGGCTAATATATTTGATAAATCAGCTAGTCTGAATGCAAAAAGCTTACCGATGATCGATATGCCAAACAAAGATGGTTTTATCTCTGACCCAAGACCGGATGTCTTTAACTACGAGTAAATGCCGTTAAAAATTAAAAGGTTTAAACTAATTTGACGGTGCACTCGGTTTGTGCACTGTCAGTTAGCACCTCCCAAAACCTAAATGTAATTTTCTTCGGAAAGCATTATCTCCCTTCACAGCTGCTGCAATTTCTTAGGTTTGGTAACAACCGCAATCTAAACTTTACAGTAATATCGGTCAACAATAAGTACTGGTAAATTAGGCTAATTGAATTGAATAATCAAAAAACATTGATTCTAAATAACACACCTCAATTTAAAATATTAATAAGCATATAATGAATCAAACGGAAGAATGGTTCCTTTAAATTCAATACCACCCGTTAAATAGGCTAGAATTGATTTGTAAAAATGAATTACTCCTAATTCTTTCAATACCATACTCTAGGAATTTCCAATGAACCTACATGAATACCAAGCGAAAGCGCTATTTCGCGCCTATGGCATTCCAGTTCCTAACGGTAAAGTTGCCTTTAGCGCTGACGAAGCCATTGAGGCAACTCAATCTCTTAACGGTGATAAGGTCATTGTTAAAGCCCAAGTCCATGCCGGTGGGCGAGGCAAAGCGGGTGGCGTCAAAATAGTTGGTAGCGCTGCTGAAGCAGGTGAAGTCGCGCGTGCCATGTTGGGCACCCACCTGGTTACTTTTCAGACCGATGCCAATGGACAACCCATTAACCGGGTGTTAGTTGAAGAAACCTGTGACATCGCCAATGAACTCTATTTAGGCGTTGTACTTGATCGTTCACTGCGTCGCGTAGTCATCATGGCTTCTACCGAAGGGGGCGTAGAGATTGAAACAGTCGCCGAAGAAACACCTGAAAAAATTCTGAAGGTCACTCTTAACCCTATGACTGGCGTTATGCCTTACCAATGCCGCGAACTGGCTTTTGGTTTAGGTTTGAAGGGCGATCAAATTAAGCAGTTTACAAAACTTCTGATCGGTCTGGGTCAATTAGTCATTGAAAAAGACATCGCTTTGGTTGAAGTCAATCCGCTGGTGATTACGGGTAGTGGTGATCTGTTATGTCTTGATGGCAAGATCAATATTGATAGTAATGCGCTTTATCGCCACCCCGATTTAGTCGAGATGCGAGATAAAAGTCAGGAAGATGAGCGAGAGAATCGTGCGGCTGATTGGGATCTTAACTATGTTGCACTCGATGGTGAGATAGGTTGTATGGTCAATGGTGCCGGACTCGCCATGGCAACCATGGATATCATTCAGTTAAGTGGTGGCAAGCCTGCCAACTTTCTAGACGTCGGTGGTGGTGCCACTAAAGAGCGCGTGGCTGAAGCGCTTAAAATCATTTTATCTGATGACAAGGTAAAAGGTATTTTGGTTAATATCTTTGGCGGCATTGTGCGCTGTGACTTAATTGCCGAAGGTATTATTGCTGCGGTTGCTGAAGTGAATATTTCGGTACCGATTGTCGTTCGACTAGAGGGCACGAAAGCCACGGAAGGCACGGCTATATTAAATGCGAGTGATTTAAACCTAATTGCCGCTCAAGACTTGGGTGAGGCTGCGGCAAAGATAGTCGCCGCCGTAGGAGAAGCAAAATGAGCGTTTTAATTAATAAAGACACGAAGGTTATTTGTCAGGGATTTACCGGTAAACAGGGTACTTTCCACAGTGAGCAAGCAATTGCTTACGGAACCAAAATGGTCGGGGGGGTGACGCCAGGCAAAGGTGGGCAAACTCATTTGGACCTACCTGTTTTCAATACGGTTCGCGATGCGTTCAATGCAACCCAAGCTGATGCAACCGTTATTTATGTGCCGGCTGCCTTTTGTAAAGACTCGATTATTGAGGCGGCCGAATCGGGTATTAAATTAATCGTTTGTATTACTGAAGGCATTCCAACTTTCGACATGCTTGAAGCCAAAATTGCGGTTGAAATGAGTGGTGCTAGACTCATTGGTCCTAATTGTCCTGGCATTATTACGCCAGATGAATGCAAAATTGGCATCATGCCAGGGCCGATGCACATGGCGGGTAAAGTCGGTGTGGTCTCTCGTTCTGGCACGCTGACGTATGAGTGTGTAAAACAGACCTCTGACTTGAACTACGGTCAAAGTACCTGTATTGGTATCGGTGGCGACCCGATTCCGGGTACTAATTTTATAGACGCCCTTGCCCTATTTGAAGCCGATCCAGAGACAAAAGCCATTTTAATGGTGGGTGAAATTGGTGGCACGGCTGAAGAGGAAGCGGCTGAATTCATTCAGAGTCATGTCACTAAGCCGGTTGTGTCATACATTGCAGGTGTGACGGCTCCCAAAGGCAAGCGAATGGGTCATGCTGGGGCGATTATTGCCGGAGGCAAAGGCACTGCTGCGGACAAGTTTGCCGCGTTAGAGAAAGTTGGTGTGTTCACTGTTCGCTCACCGGCTGAATTGGGCAAAGGCGTTCAACAAGCCACGGGCTGGTAACAATTTAGTGGTTCACCTTCTGGAGTCGACACTACAGTCGACTCCATCGATATCATTCAATGAATTAAAGATGAATCAAAAATTTTAACGTTTATTTATCGGTAGCAAGGCATTAAGTGTATGCCTTCCGTCAGTAATGAAACGCTGGCTTCTGCACCGACTTCAAGGTTGTTCCGACTGGCGCTATGAGTGCTAATCTTAAAGTTTAAAAAGGCATTGTCATCGCCTTTTATTTGAAGACTAACAATCGATGTCTCACCCAGCACCAGCAGCTCTTTAACAACGCCATGTAGTGGGTTTTCGCGTTCACCATGAGATGGTCTCCCACGTCGATGCATGATGATATGTGCTGGATGGATAACCCAGTCAACCGTGGTACCAATAGTAAAATAATCATTCAGTTCCAATTCTAGTAATAACCCATGCCACAGAATTCGAGTAATAGCTTGTTCCGGATAATGACCTTCAATCTTAGCTGAAAAAATATTGCTGTGGCCCATTAGTCTGGCAACCAGCGCGTCTATTGGATGACGTAATATTTCAGCTGGCACACCATTTTGTAATGTTTTTCCTTTATGCAAGACGTAGAGCCGATCCGCTAACATGGCCGCCTCGTCAAGGTCATGTGTGACGAGTAAAATAGGGATTTTGATATTGCGCCGAAGAATCACCAACTCCTGCTGTAACTTGCGTCGTGTCATCTGGTCGACCGCTGAGAACGGCTCATCAAGCAGCAATACTTTAGGTTCACGGGCGAGTGCCCTTGCTAAGGCCACTCGTTGGCGCTGGCCACCTGATAATTCATCCGCACTTCTATACTCCAAGCCTTTCAAGTTTACTTGAGCCAGTAATACTTGGGCCCTAGCCCGCCGGGCCTTACGGTTTAGGTGGCCTAAAGCAACAACCACATTTTGCAAAGCACTCAAATGCGGGAACAGTGCATAATCTTGGAATACAAAGCCAATATGACGATTTTGTGTGGCTATAGAAATAGATTGCTGATCATCAAACCAGACTTCATCGTTACATTGAATAAATCCTGTCTTAGGTTGATGCAATCCTGCAATCGTTCTCAATATGGTCGATTTACCACTACCCGATGGCCCAACCAAGGCGAGCAATTCTCCCGCTTGGCACTCTATTTCAACCGCTAAAGGAATGGGATCCTGTTGAAATATTTTAATTGAAATACCGTTTCCGGCAAATTTAGTATCGTTCATCACTTATGACTCAGACCGACGTCGGCGATAGGTTAAATGATAGACAAACCCAATGGTGACTAACGAAAAAATTAGTAAGAAGGCCGACATAGTGCCAGCGGTGTGATTATCGAATGCTTGCACACGATCATAAATTGAAATTGCAATCGTTTTAGTCTCACCTTCGATACTACCACCGACCATTAACACCACACCGAATTCTCCCAACGTATGAGCAAAAGTAAGTGCCAATGCAGACATTGCTCCCGGCCAAGCCAGTGGCAACTCAATACGCCACAACGACTCAAACCGAGACAGCCCGCAGCACCAAGCAGCTTCACGGATATTAGTTGGAATGGCCTCAAAGGCACGCTGCATTGGTTGAATCGCAAAAGGTAAGTTAAAAATAACGGATGCCACCAACAAGCCATCAAAACTGAAGACCAAATGATGACCTGTGAGTGAAAAATAAGATTGTCCTAATGATGAGGTTGCCCCCATACCCAGCAATAAATAAAAACCTAATACGGTTGGTGGTAAAACTAAAGGTAAGGCAATCAACGCTTCGAGCCAGGCTTTGCCGGGGAACTGTCGCCATGCCAGTAAGCGGCCAAAGAAAATCGCCACTGGGAATAAAATAACGCAAGTCCAGAAAGCTAGCTTTAATGAAAGAGTTAGGGCCGTCGTATCCATTAGTGTAATTGGCTCACGCTCGAACTTTCATAACCGAACTGTTTCAATATTGTCCTTGCTTGATCACTCTTAATAAAGTCGTACAGTTGTCGAGCAACGTTACCCGCACTGCTCAACAAGACCATTCTCTGAGTAATCGGCTGGTGGCTAGATTGAGGAATAAGCACGACTCGATTCGATTCAGCAATAATTGGAGATACAGCTAACGCGTAAGGCACAATACCACCCTGAGTCGATCCACTCACCGAGAACTGAGTGGCCTGAGACGCATTTTCCCCTTTGACAATATAAGGTTGAATGGTATTCCATAGATCATACTTGACGAGTGCTTCACGAGCAGCACGTCCAAATGGAGCATGATTGGGGTTAGCAATCGCAAATTTGGTAATCTCATTTCTGTCGAGCGCCTGACGTAAACCACTTAAATTACCATCCAATTTCCACGTGCTATTTTTGGGTGCAACTAACGCTATACGCCCTTGGGCATAAATAACACCAGAATCAACGGTCAAGCCCCGTTCAACCAGAGCATCAATATAAGATTCATTGGCCGAAAGGAAAAGTTCAAATGAAGCACCTTGAATAATTTGTCGCCGAAAATTACCCGACGAACCAAAAGTAGATCGCACAGAATGTCCTGTTTGTCGTTTAAACTCAGCTAATACTTCTGGCAAAACAAACTGCAAACTTGATGCTGCCGCAATTCGAGGTACTTGATCTTGTCCTGCCTGCGCAACCAATGGAAATAGTAGCGCCAGAAAATATACCGATAACCATTTGATAACCATGATTACCAATTAACCTATCAAACCCTGAACGTGAGCCACAACACTTCGGCCTAGTGCCTCAAGGTTATAACCACCTTCCAATACTGAAACGATTCGACCCTGACTATGTTGGTCTGCGACGACTTTTAATTCATCAGTCACCCAACGGTAATCCTCCTCGTAAAGTTGAACCTGTGACAAGTCGTCTTCCGCATGACCGTCAAAACCAGCTGAGATAATAATTAATTCAGGCTTAAACTGATTTAAAGCCGGCAGCCAATGATCTCGCACGGCTTGACGAAACTCCGCACTGCCCGCATCAGCACTTAGGGGTGTATTGATAACATTCTTCCCTGCGCTAGTATCAACACCAGCAAAAGGGTAAAATGGAGACTGAAAGGTAGAACAAAACAGCACGTCAGACTGACCAGTCACAATGTCTTCAGTACCATTTCCGTGGTGAACGTCAAAATCAAGAATCGCAATTTTCTTTAATTGATATGTCAGTCGGGCATAGGCTGCTGCAATGGCAACATTGTTAAAGAGGCAAAAGCCCATCGCCTTATTTCGCCCAGCGTGATGCCCTGGTGGACGCGTAGCACAGAATGCAGCAGTCAATTTATGGCTCATGATCAGATCCACTGCCTGCACTGCAGCACCCGCCGACAATAAGGCTGCAGCAAGGGTTTTGGGCGTCATAAACGTGTCGGGGTCTAAGGCAAAAAAGCCAGTTTCTGGTGAATGACTAAACAGGTAATCAATATAAGCAGGATCATGAGCCAAGGACAAAATCGTGTTAGGAATCGATATTGCCTCAATATTTTGAATAGCCGAACCTAGCTCAGCTCTCGTTAAATGGGTTTGAATTGCTGTTAATCGGGCGGGACATTCTGGGTGAAAATCACCCATATCATGTTCACCACACAGTTCATGGCTAATGATTCCAACCGTCATTTCGACACGCCTAGCTGCTGTTTTAAATCGGCAACTTCGGCTTCCAGATCACTTAATCTTTGTGCTAAATCCGCCACATTGACTCGACCTGAAGGCTCACTACTTTTAAACGCCTGAACTGCCTCAGCATAGGCATCGATATCAATAGGGCCAGAAAATAAGTGCCTATATTCGGCATCTTTGCGACCTGGTGTTCGATGTAACTGAACCACTAGCGGTGCATCATCACGAATCATTAATCCTGACAATGCTTCAACTACGGCGGTGTTGTCAGCAAACTCATGTAAACGCCCACTGTGCGCACGAAGTTCACCAGGAGTCTGCGCCCCCCGCAGTAACAGCATACAAACAATGGCGAATTGGGCTTCATCAAATTGCAGTTCGCTATAAGCGGTATTACAAAACCGATGACTATATTTTTCGATGCCTCGACTGAAATTTTCTTCGGTTCGGATCAAATGGTTATCAGATAAACCACGAGTGGTGTGCTGAACCACGCCTTGCGTTAGTGCCATTACAGGACTGCGCGCTGACTTTTGATTACATGCATTGGTTAATGCATTCAAGGTCAATGGGTATTGATCAGGGGTTGTAACAGACTTTTCCATCAAACAACCAACAATACGGACTTCATCTGCAGAAAGATTCAACGAAATCATTAGCGCTTCACTACCTCAATTGTAAGTTTCTATTGTAGCAAGAATATATCGCAAAATTCAGTTGGAATGTGACATTGTCAAACTCACTAGCTTGGCCATTCTTTTTCGAGCTGTGCTAACGAACCGATACATAACTCTAACCAACGCTTCAAGATTACACTGCGATATTTCTGTCTATGAATAATGAAATAAAATTGTCGGCTAAAATTACGCGTGGGTGTTTTCAAAGGTAACAGCCGACCTTTTGCAAAGGCATCGTGTAAAGCCACTTTTGACAAACAACCAATGCCCAACTTTGACTCAACGGCGCGTTTGATCGCTTCCGTGTGCTGCAGTTCGAGGCTTATATCTAGTTGGGGTAGCAAACCATGCATGGCTCGATCAAAAGTCTGACGGGTGCCCGAACCTTTTTCCCGAAGCACCCACTGAGCTTTCAATAATTGTTGATCACTTACTTTTTTGTTTTTAGCTAAGGGATGGTCAGGCGCACAAAAAACAATTAAGGCATCATCTTGCCAAGGAATAACATCAAGCTCAGGATGATTAATTTCACCTTCTATAAGTCCAATATCCAATTCAAAGTTAATCACTTTTGCCGCAATACTCTCTGTATTTTCAACGTGTAATTTAATTTGAGAATCTGGGTGCAGTTGAGTGTATTGGGCCACAAGATCAACTGCCAGATAATTGCCAATTGTCAAGGTTGCACCCACTTGCAATAAGCCATCCTCAGCTTGCTGCTGAAGCACTAATTCTAGCTCTCTCGCTTGCGTTAATAGAGCTTCTGCTTGGGGACGTATCAACTTACCTTGGTCATTCAACTGTAACCTTTTACCAATACGATCAAACAGCTGTACGTCATAGTGCTGTTCAAGGCCCTTGAGCGCATTGCTAGCGGCTGACTGAGTCATAAATAACTGCTCTGCGGCGCGACTGATATTGCTCTGACTCGCGGTAGCCAAAAAAACTTCAAGCTGACGTAATGTGTATTTCAATATCGCCCCGTATATTCATAGAAACTATTAGTCTTATCAATTTAACCTGTTTTACAGATATAGTAAATTTAAAATATAATTAGATTATTTAACATTTTAAGGTCATCACTATGAAGTCATACAACACCGAAAAAATCACCGGTGTTCACCATTGGAATGAAACTTTGTTCAGCTTTACCTGCACTCGTAACCCTGGATTTAGATTTCAGAATGGCCATTTTATTATGATTGGCTTGCAACAGGAAGCAGGTCCTCTGATGCGGGCTTACAGTATTGCGAGCGCCAACTATGAAGATGAAATGGAATTTTTTAGCATCAAAGTAGCCGATGGTCCATTAACATCAAAACTACAAAATTTGGTCGTTGGAGATGAAATTCTAATGAGTCAGAAACCAACTGGAACCATCATTACTGATGGGCTTTTACCCGGCAAGAACCTTTATTTGCTGAGTACAGGAACGGGCCTAGCGCCATTCTTAAGCATCATCAAAGATCCTGAAATTTATGAGAATTTTGACCGTATCATTTTGACCCACAGTGTCCGATGGAAATCAGAACTGGCTTATCAGGACTTGATCGAAAACCAATTGCCAAACAATCCTTACTTTGGTGATGGTGTTCGAGAAAAATTACTCTATTATCCAACAGTGACTCGTGAACCTTATCGGAATAATGGTAGGCTTACTAGCTTAATGAAATCGGGCAAACTATTTCTTGATCTTGGTTTGCCTAAGCCAAATCTAGAAGATGACCGCTTTATGATTTGTGGAAGCCCAGGCATGTTAAAGGATTTAAGTAGCATGCTAAATAGCCACGGGTTTGTAGAAACTCGTCAGGGAGTACTGGGTCAATTTGTAACAGAACGAGCTTTTGTTGAGTCTTAGTTATTGGCTAGTAAAAATTTAAGACCAGCTCAATATGCGGAGCGTATATGATTTCAAAAGATCAATTGGATACAGCCGCCAAAGAGGGCATTATTAGTCCAGCACAAGTTGCGCCACTGTTAGTGTTTCTGCAAATTTCTGAGTCTGAAAATAGCAACCAAACGCATGAACCATTAAAGTTTGTTCGTAGCTTCGGAGATATTTTTATTACGCTTGGTATTGGCATTTTGGTCTTATCAATTAGCCAATTATCATTGTCACTTTACCAATATTTTTTCCCAATCGTTGGATTTGTACTGCTGGCGGAATGGTTAGTGGGGAATCGGCGTCTTGCACTGCCGGGCATGGCGATACTAGTGTCCATTATTTTTCTTGTTCATCAAGCGCTAAACTTTGATAACGAACAGTCAACTCTGCTTGGACTGGGCCTGGCCAGTGCTACCAGCCTGCTGTTTTATTTAAGATATAAAATGCCCTTCAGTTTATTGCCGTTTGCTGGTGGACTTGTGGCTATGGCATTTTTTCAAATAGGTGCTGGCCTATTAGCTACCCCTATTATCATCTCAGGTTTGGGTATCATCGTATTTTCGGTTGCAATGTGGTTTGATATTCGCGACACCAAACGACAAAATTACCTGAGTGACAGTGCATTCTGGTTACACTTATTGGCATCACCTTTAATTGTGCATGGTGCCATGCTGTCGATGTTACTGGGAGACAATCGTTGGATTCAAGGGGTTGGCGAAGAAATGATTATTGTCATTTTCTTTCTTGGATTTCTTTTACTGGCGTTACTTCTCGATCGAAGAGCGATGTTGATTTCGACTCAAATATATATGATTTATGCACTCACCCAACTCATACCGGCACCATTCAACAATAGCCAGAACGTCGTGATTTACATTTTGATGGGATTGGGATTGATCATCATATTTTTTGGTACCTTCTGGTATAAAACTCGACATCTTATTTTTGGCTTTATGTCCAACACTAAGTTTAGCCAATACGTGCCGGAATTAATACAACTTGATAACACGCCAAACCACTGAACTGATAAAAGTCTTTCGTCTAAGATCATCACGGCAAAAAGAATAAACATAATGGGCTCGGATATACTGAGTATCGAAGCTCGGGTCGTACCAATAATGTTAGCGCCTGCAAAAATAAAATATAGGCTAGCGAAAAGGTAATGCCAGTGACCAATATCGCCATCCACCCTCTTCAAGTTTGAGGAAAAATAGCAGCATCAACAAGTCCCGTTAATGGGTCTAAAATGGCATAGATTAAAAAATACAACGTAGCCCATACTGTCATGTAAGAGTTGGCTGGAATAGTACCGATCTGTCTGGTGGACTTTGTGACAATTAATATCATAAATGTAACCGATATCAATGCGAGTACGGCCAGTAATAATCCAGTTGAATTCAAGTTTTCAAACGACAAACCCAGTGCCAATGCCAACCCAGTCAGCGCCAAAGTAATACAGCCTATTACAAATAATGTCATTTTCGACCTACCCGTATAGGGTTCAACTATTAGAATTAAAAATGGAAAACATGAAAAAATAAGGGCTGCAATACTCACATCGATGTACGCCAGTGCACCGAGAAGACCCACCGAATTGAAGACTTGAGCCACACCAGACACGATTGAAAAACCCAATGCTGTTTTGGTTACCCTAAAAGATCGGCGAGACAATGTCATATACACCCCAATACCGAGCATGCCGATAATACAGCGCGAAGTCATAACAGCGAGGGGATTGGCACCTTCCTGATAAGCAATTTTAGTGGCAATTGGCATAAGGCCAATAACAATTGCTCCAAGCAATACCATTGCGACACCAAAATACTGTTGGGAATTACTTATTTGATCAACTTCATATTGAGTCATCGCAGACTTCTTGGCCGTCACGTTACAGCGTAAATTTTAATACTGGCTATTAATAGTAACTTAGCCTAATCCTGGTTTTTAGATAGCAATGTGTGTGATTGCCACAGCTACATTTTTACTATGGCATGGTCAGCGTTCATAAAACCATCAAGGTGTTCAGGTAATCAGAAAATTCTGCTATAATTTTCAGCTTAACTTAATATCGCTACGGTATTGATAGCATGATAAAACAAGAACATCTCCGCTGTTTTGTTGCAGTAGCCGAGCTCGGCAGTATCAGTGCGGCTGCAAAACGTCTTTTCCGATCGCCCTCAGCCATCTCGATGACAACGACCAATCTGGAGAATGAGTTTGGCCAACCGTTATTTGAATCAGATAGTAAATCTCGACTCACACCTTTTGGTGCTTATGTATTTGAAGTCGCCAGTGAACAAATAAAACGTTATGATATCTCAATCACCAGTATGCACGCCTATGCTAGTAATGGTTTTGGGTGCGTTGATATTGCTGCAGTACCCTCCTTTGCGACTTGCTACTTACCCGGCTTACTGACTGAATTCATCACCTCTCACCCTAATATAACGGTATCTATTAGGGACGATAGCTCAACTCATATTTACAGTTTGATTGAAAAAGGTGATATCGATATAGGCATCGTGAGTCCTCGAGAAGAATTTATGGCGGTCAAATGTCAAAACTTGTTAACTGACCCAATTGGTGTTGTATGCAATCGTTCACATCCACTGGCATCAATTAACCGGCCCTTAACTTGGTCGGATATTCGGCACGAAACTTTCATTGCTAATGGAACGTGCAAACATATCCAAGCAGAAACTTTCCAAGCCATTGTTGATTCAGCTCAAATCAACGTTCAAAACACCACATCGTTACTGGCGATGATTGCCGAAGGTGTAGGTATTACCACATTACCTCGGCTTGCTGTGCCTACAGATAGAGAAAACGTGGTTTTCTTGGCTCTGAAATACAAGGATCTAGATCGAACTATTGGTATTATAACTCCCACAGATCGAAGCCTGTCACCAGCAGCCACAGCGTTTGTTGAGACAGTAGTTAAAAGATTTGATAATTAGCAACCCACTGGAATAATCATACGAAAATTCAAAGCTCTCATTTAATCAGTATTTGACGTTGTGTAATTTTCGTTGGAAGTAACCGTGGATAGAGCTGGGCTGTTATTACTTAATTTATACAACGAGGTTATTTGTTTACAATAACGTTAGGTTGTGTCATTCAAAAATAATACCGTGGATAGGACCGTTTTCTTAGTGAATGCGTTCTGCTCAAACAGCTACTGAATATTAAATTCGCATCACCTTAAACAAGATTGTAATAAATTCGATTAATTATATTGATAGTAGCCTAATTGCTGAAATAAAAAACCCCGCCATTCAGAGCGGGGTTTAAATATAAAACAACACAGGGACTTAGTTAGAGAGCTCCTTACTCGCCTTACTGAGTCCTATCCAAAGGCTGACACACATAACTAGCAACACCAGTGTAAATGGCAGTCCAGTTGATACTGCCATAGCCTGCAGTGCACTCAATGCTTCTGCACCTCCGACTAACAACAGTACAGCAGCTACAAGCCCCTCAAATACACACCAGAAAACACGTTGTGAAACGGGTGCATCTGTTTTGCCACCGGCAGTGATTGTATCAATAACCAGTGAACCTGAATCAGACGAGGTTACGAAGAAAACTAGAACCAGAATGATACCAATTAAAGATAACACGCCTGACAATGGGAAGTTAGCCAGCATGTGGAATAATTTTATTTCCTGAGCTGCAGAAGCTACTGGCGCCGCAGCATCAACAAGCACCTGAGTAATAGCGGTTCCACCGAAGGTTGCCATCCATACAATACAAAGAACGGTTGGTACCAAGATAACGCAAGCCAAAAATTCTCTTACCGTTCGACCACGGGATACTCTGGCAATAAACATACCGACAAATGGAGACCATGAAATCCACCAAGCCCAGTAGAATGAGGTCCAACCCTGTGAAAAGTTAACGTCTTCCCGTCCAAACGGCATTGATAGAGGAATAAACTCAGTCACGTATGCACCTGCACCAGACATCACGGTAGAGAGGATCTCAGCAGTAGGCCCAAGAAAAAGTATGACTAGTAATAGCAGTAGCGCAAGACCCATATTAATTTCAGACAGGACTTTTACTCCACCATCCAGGCCTCTTACAACTGATATAATTGCGAGAGAAGTAATGAAAGCAATTAAAATGACCATTGCCACATTACCCGTGCCCCAACCATATAAGTAACTGAATCCTGCTAAGGCTTGTTGAGTACCGAATCCGAGCGACGTCGCTAAACCAAATAAGGTGGCAAATACAGCAATTATGTCAATAAGGTGACCTGGCCAACCCCATACCCTTTCCTTTAGTAGTGGATAAAAAGCTGAACGTAAAGTCAAAGGTAAGTTATGGTTAAAGGAGAAAAAGGCTAACGCTAAACCTACAACAGCATACATTGACCAAGGGTGTAATCCCCAGTGATAAATAGTTGCAGCCATTGCTAGGTCCTTCGCGGCTCCGATGTCTCCAGCAGCAGCACCCAGCGGCGCCCAGTCGGTACGAACACCATTGTCACCAGTGGCTATGCCACCCATCGATGAACCGAAATGTGACATTGGCTCTGAAACACCAAAAAACATAAGCCCAATGCCCATACCCGCAGCAAACAGCATCGAAAACCAACCAACATAAGTATAGTCAGGCTTTGCTGTCTGCCCACCAAGTCGGACCTTACCTAATGGAGAAACACAAATGATTAAAGCAAAGAGAACAAAAAAATTGCCGGCAGAGAGGAAGAGCCAAGAAAAATTACTTGTGATTGCGGGGCGTAACCAAGCAAAAAAATCGGCTGCTCCCTGTTGAAACATTAACGTGATAAGAATAAAGGCAATAATAGATAAACCCGATATTATAAATACCGGGTTGTGCATGTCGAACCCGAACATCGTGATGTTATCCTGTCCAATTTCATAATCTTCTTCTGGCTGACTACTCATAAAATCTCCTTATTTATTAAATTTACGATACAAACCTCTATGGTTAAATTTACATGCTTTATTTAAAGCATCGGGAATCCCTTAACTAACGTAACACCTTAGAACTGGTAATGATAGGGCTTCTATTTTGAGCAGCAGGAGTAGATTAAATAGATGAGTAAACCGATTTATATCAATGGGTAAAGCTAATGCGTGACGTCTGTCATCCACTGCCTCGGTATTTTAAAGAAGGTTTCTTAACGTTGGGACATTAGCAATCAGTACACAAAAAAAGTAAAACACTCGCTTTAATATTTGATGCAAAGTAATGATGCATATAGCTGAGTCTACTATTACCATTTTTATACACTGCTTCTCCCTGACGGCCATCTTGACGAGTGGCATATATTTCAAGAGTTACATGAGAGTTTAGACTGGGAGAGATTTTTGAATGATGAAATGAGTGTCCTCTAATCTCACCCTGTCCATAATTCACCGACTGTAAACCCACGCTTTGAAGTCGTGTTTCCATCTCACAATTGGCGTTCAAAATGCCACAGGTTTTAGCATAGTCACCAGCAGTGTTAAGAATAGAATCACACAAATACATCATGCCCCCACATTCAGCCAGTATGGGTTTACTTTGCCGATGATGATCAACAATACTGGTTCGAGTTTGATTAGCATTTGATAATGCGTTGAGGTGTAACTCTGGATAACCACCGGGTATCCAGAGCGCATCACATTGGGGGACAACTTCATTTTCAAGTGGTGAAAAGTAGCTTAATTGGGCACCCGCATCTTTTAATACCTGTTGGTTCATCGGATAAATAAAGTTGAACGCAGCATCTCTGGCAATCGCAATTATTTTGCCTTCGAGTAAGCGCGCAAAGTTTAATTTTTTAAAATCAGAACTGGAAGATGAAAACGCTATATTAGTCAGAGGAACGGCAATTTCAAATTCATCGAGTGCATCGGCGGCCTGATCGAGCTGTTTATCAAGGTTACTAATATCACCCGCTTGGACCAAACCTAAATGACGCTGAGCAATTTCAAAACGCGCATCACGTCTAATACTCCCTGCATAACAATCACCAATCGTATCTGACATTAAAAGGTCGTGGTTATCACTGCCCACTTTATTACCGATAACGCTTGTAATATTAGCCCCCACATCATACAGGCGCATTCCAGAGACAATCGCAGCTGCCGTTTGAGCAAACTTAGCCACATCAAGAATCAAAGTGATCGGTAAACCAAATAGCTGGGAAAGCTTTGCATTGCTGGGTTGATTATCATGCAACCCCATCAATCCCTCTACCAAAATAACATCATTTTGAGTTGAGGCTTTAGTCAGTAATTCAAAACAATGCTGTTCACCCATTACCCATAAATCAAGGTTGTATACTACTTTACCACTGGCAACTTGATGAATTGTTGGATCCAAATAATCAGGACCCAGTTTGAATACTTGTACATTTAGCCCCTGATTCCTGAGCTGCCTGGCAAACGCTGCACAGAAAATAGTCTTACCTTGTCCTGACGAAGGTGCAGCTATGAGTGTTGCCTGGCATGACGTCGGTTGTGTCATCATTTGATACTAGACAGACGATGTCTCAGTGCTTCCAATGCTCTCAGGACCGATCGCCTGCATGTTACAGACACCCAGCTGCGCTAAAGCAATGCTGGTTTCCTTGACAAAAACATCGCTCATTTGGTTCAACCCATGTTCACCCCTAGCGGCGATTGCAAAAAGCAATGGTCGTCCAAGAAACACAAAATTTGCGCCCATCGCATAAGCCTTAATGATGTCTTCACCACTTCTAATACCCGAATCATACAACAGCGGATAATCTGGTCCAACAGCATCTCGTATGGCTTTTAGTGCCGATATGGCAGGCGGTCCACTGTCGAGTTGACGACCACCATGACTAGACACCTGTATAGCATCGACGCCACTTTCTTTCATTTTCAAAGCGTCAAAAACATTCAGCACACCCTTTACGACTAACTTTCCTTTCCACTGGTTACGGATTCGATCTAACAATGACCAGTCAGCCCCTGCCCGGCTCGCCGTACGCTCAAACGCACCAAATTCACCACCAAAATTTGCCAGCTCAGGTCGGCCTTTAACTAAAGTGGTTAATGACCATCTAGGATGCATAGCAAAATCAACCAGTTGTTGCATTCCAATCTTAAATGGCATGGTAAAACCACGTCTGAGCTCACGTGGACGACGGCCGACTTCTGGAACGTCAACCGTTAAAATTAAGGTGTCGTAGCCAGAGTCTTCAGCTCGTTTAATTAATAAATCAGACTGCTCATGATTACCACTGAAGTAAAGCTGAAACCAAGCATTCCCTTCTGCGATTTCGATCATTTTTTCTAGGGAAGTCGAAGCAGCAGTCGAGACACCCACGGGAATTTTATTTTTTGCAGCCAATTTTGCTAGCATTAAATCAGCACCGGGCATCGACAAATTACACATCCCCATGGGACTAACACCAAAGGGCAGGCCCAGTGTCTTATCAAACAGGCTAACGGTTAAATCACGGTGCTCTACATTGTTTAATGAGCGAGGAGACAGTTCTATATCGCGTAACACTTCCCTATTACGCGTCTCTCCGAACCCATTACCCGCTGAGCCATCAAAATAATCAAAGACCATCCATGGTAAGCGTTGTCGAGCTAAAGCTCTTGCATCTTCACTGGAGTGTATTAATTTCAAAACGTTGTAACCTAAGGTAGGGGGACATACAGGACATAACGAAATAGCATGTAAAATACAACCATAATCAGTGCCCCAGAGCCCAAATAAACGATTAAAGCTTTTAGCGACCAGCGATCGTGCATTGCGGCGACCATGCCACCAACAAAAGAGATAACAGCCGCTAGAAGGAAGCCAATATAAGGCATTACAAAGCAGGTCAATAGCATAGTGCTAACGAGTAACAATCGACGCCACCAGCTACCGCGACCAAAGCCTTCGTCTGCCATTGGTCGGATTAAGTTCTGAAGAGTAGAAACCGACGCACATATTATTAACAAAATGGCCGCAGCTTGAGGAAACACACTGGAATCAGCATCGGTATAGGAGCGCGTGTCATAGAGGGTTAAAAATCCAGCCAGAATAAAAAATATAGAAACAATTAAGGACCCAACACTGCTGCCTGTAACACTTTTTTTGTCAATATTGTGGCTATTGTCTTGGCTCATTTCATCGCTCGCTGTCGCCGTCCAACTAATAAGGGATAAAAAAGTGATAATAAGGTAAAAGCAACAATGGCTTGCGAAATGGGTCGACCAAAGAACATACCAATCAAATCGTTTGTTGCAGAACCAATAATCCAGCTTTGAACAAAACCCTGTTCTGCAATAGGTCCCAAAATTAAACCTAAGACTATTGGTGAAGCAGAAAAACCAAACCGACCAACAATCCAGCCAAAAATACCTAAACCAATCATAATCCCAACATCTGAAATGCTATTATGAATTGCAAAGGTACCAATTATGGTCATGAATCCGACGGTCGGCACCAATACTGCTTTTGGAATAGTCACAATAGATTTATACGCATATCGACCAATAAGTAACCCTACTGGTAACATCAGAATTGTGGCGATTAGTAGGCCATAAATAAAGGTGTAGGCGATAGAGTCACCGCCTGATTGGAACAAGGTTGGCCCCGTTCTGACACCCTGAACCAGCAAAGCGCCCAGAATCACCGCATCGGGCGGAGTACCTGGAATACCCAGCACTAAGGTAGGAATAAATCCACCCCCTACGGTGGCATTGTTAGCTGATTCCGTTGCAATGATACCGTCGGGCTCACCTTCGCCAAACTTTTGATCGGGTGACGCATTACGTTTGGCTTCCGAATAGGCAACCAATCCCGCGACTGAACCACCTGCACCGGGTAGAATACCCACCAGCGTACCGATAATTGATGAGCGTATTAAGTTAACTTTAGATTTCATTGCAATAGCAGCAGCCTCACCGATGCGGACAGACTTAACGTCATCTTCTATCTTCAGGTGCCTATCGGGCACTGCAACAAGGTCAATTAATACAGGAATGCAGTATAAGCCAATCAGTGCGCCAACGACACCGAACCCACTAATGAGAGTCTGGCTTCCAAATGTCAGTCGTATATCAGCCGAGATTTCGGCGACACCAACGGTCGACAGAATAAGCCCGAATGCACCTCCAGCTAGCCCTTTCATTAGATTTCCGTTTGAAAGTGCAGCAATGAGTGACAAACCAAAAATTGACAACCAAAAATATTCACCCGGTCCAAATGCGAGGGCGACTTCTGACAGGGGTGGTGCTAAAAATAACAGGGCCATTGCACCCACTAGGCCACCAAATACGGAAGCAAAGCAAGCTAACGCAACGGCTAAATCACCATCGCCACGCTTAGCCATCGGATAACCGTCAAATGTTGTTGCGATTGCTGAAGGTGTGCCTGGTGTATTTAATAAAATGGCGGCGTAAGCACCGCCATAAATGGCACCCGTATAGATGGCACCGAGTAAAATAAGGGCCGAGGCAGGCTCCATACTGAAAGTAATCGGAACCAGTACTGCCACGGCCATAGTGGCGGTCAAACCCGGGATAGACCCTATTATCGTACCAGCCACTACACCAAATAACGCCAATGCAATGTTGGTGAGTGTTAATGCAGCTAGAAAATTATCGATATCCAAAGTTCACCCCGTCCTCATGCAAAACTAAAGCTACTTAATTAAACCTGCTTCACGAGCATCTTTCAGATATTCAGTAGATCGAGCCTTCATAAAGCTAGCCATTCCAGCTGCATCGACGTCTAACATTGCAAAGCCACCGGCTAACATCTTTTTCACAAATGCAGGATCGCGGTTTATTTTTCCAATCATGTCAGACCACATTTTAGTGGTATCGGCACTCGCTGACTTAGGTAATGCAATACCTCGAAAGGCACCACCAACCATATCGTAACCAAGCTCTTTAAAGGTCGGTACATTGGGGAACAGTGGATGACGTTGTTCCATCGCAACCGCTAACATGCGAACAGCCTCGCCCTGCTTGGCACCGACTGTAGAGTAACCCCATTCAGCTTTTACCTGACTACCCAACATAGCAGCAACAGCAGCCCCAGTGCCTTTAAAAGGCACATAAGTGGTTTTAATATTAGCCATTTTATCAAACTTGATTTGCGCTAAATGATTCGCAGAGGCTTTGCCCGATCCAGATAGAGTCATCTGCCCAGGGTTGGCTTTAGCTGCATCAATAAATTCTTGCAAACTTTGGTAAGGACTGTCGGCCTTTACCACTAAGGCGTCTGGTGTAAAGTGAAACATATAAAAAGTATTCAGATCATCCGTATTAAAACCAACATTTTTTTGCGCTGGTTTAATAATAATATGTGGAAGATTAACCCCCATGATGGTTTGACCATCACCTTTTTTGCCATTTAATGATGCCCAACCGACGGCGCCACCGCCACCTGGCTGATAGGAAACAACTAAATCCTGTCCAAACATACTTTTAAAGAATGGCTGTTGAAAGCGAGCTGAAATATCAGACTCGCCTCCTGGACCAAATGGAATAATATAATTAACCGGACCATTAACTGCAGCCTGGGCTGAAAATGCACCTGCCATTGTTAATATTGCAGCGGCACTAAGGGTTTTAATTGCGGTTCTTCTTTTCATTGCTCTTCCTCTGTTGTTGTAATTTAATAATAAAATTATTCTTAAAGAAAATTTAAATAAAACAAACTAATCGATAAACTTACAACTTCTGACAGATCGTCGGAATAAGTTGAAGGATAGAAATTGCCAGAATGCTTTTAACTGTTAAAACATGAGACATCTGATGCATCCCTTAGGTCAGTAGTATGAATCAACAAAATAATAATGAATCGTACTACAACTAGAATGATGTAAAGGAAATATATATTCAATTAATAAAAACTTTACTTAATATAAAAATTATCTTTATAACCCTATAACCTTGTTGGCTAAAACCACCTGTTTAACTTGCTCCAGTAATCGATCCACTAAACGCAGCTTGGAACAATCCGAGCGGGATAGTAAACCAAGCGTCCTTGTGCCTGAGCCACTGGGCAAGGGGATTTTTCTCAATTTAGAAAACATAGGATCCGGCACACAAATATCTGGCACAATTGAGACGCCCAAATTATGCGAAACCATGCTAGTTAATGACTCTATAGATTCCATTTCCATCGAAAATCGAACTGAAATATTATTAGCCGCCAAACATGCCTCAACCAACAACCCCACAGCACCCCGTCGTGTATGGTGAATGTAAGGTTGTTCTCTCAGTACGACCAACGGATCATTCTCTGTTATTTCTGTTGAAGTGACTAAAACCAATGGCTCCTCAACAAATGGCTGCCAGTTCAAGTTAGCACCCATACGAGACGGTTGACTAAGTATTGCCGCGTCCAGCGCCCCACTCTCCAATAGATGGAGCAGATCACTCGAAAGACCCGGAACAACGCTAATGTGAAGACTAGGGTAATTTTGCATCAACTGCTTGATCGACAAGGGTATCAGACCACGAATTGCCGACGGTACCGACCCCAGAGTCAGCTCGCCAAATAAAACCGCATCACCAGTTAAGTCATCTAACAGGGTGTCATAAGCATGAATCAAACCACGCGCCTTGGGAACGAGCGCCTTACCAAGCTGATTCAGTGCTGGAGATCGGTTACTACGATCAAACAACGTTACTTGAAAATGCTCTTCAAGTCGTTTCATCTGTTGCCCAATAGCAGCATCAGAGACATGAATCCGAACTGCGGCAGCAGAAAAGCTGCCTTCTTCAGCAATTGCAATTAACGTTTTAAGCAATGAAATCGACAAAATGTTCTCTTTTTTATGTGCAATGATGCATCAATTCAGCATCATTCAGTTGATTCGGGATTGGCTCTTGCATGAAATATAAATCCAATAGAGTTCATTAACAACTGTGCGCCTAGTATAGAAGTAATTCCAGTAGGATCGTAGGCTGGTGCGATTTCAACTAGATCCATACCCACAATATTGCCATTATTACGAACCGCAATCGCTTGAATAATTTCTAACACTTCATAATATTGAAACCCACCATGGCTAGGCGTACCTGTGCCAGGCGCAATCGAGGGATCAAAACCATCAATATCAATTGTAATGTAATAAGATTCAGCGTGAGGAATTTGATCAACCACACCTTGCGTTCCTAACCTTCGCACATCCCGGACTGACAAAATATTGGAACCTGCAGCGCGTGCTGCATCATAGTCAGAACGGTTAGACGAGGACACATTACGAATCCCCATCTGAGTCATACCAGTAATATGATTCATTTCCGAAGCCCGTCGCAATGGGTTGCCATGGCCATAACGCACACCATGGCGCTCATCAACAAAATCAAGATGGGCATCAAAATGTAAAATGTGGATAGGCCCTTTATCAGAGAATGCCTCTATTATGGGCGCATGCACCGAATGGTCTCCACCAATAGAAATAGGCATCGCACCACTGTCAAGAATCTTACTCACCGCCGCATAGGTATTTCGATGGCTTTGCTCCATATTGGTGTGAACAATATCAACATCACCGACATCAATTATTCGACATTGATCTTGTGACAGGTAAAGCTTATCGTCTTCAAAGTCATAAGCACCGCCATGCCCAAATGAAAATAAGGTAGATGCCTCTCGAACACCGCGTGGTCCAAATCGCGCCCCAGATCGCCATTGCGTACCCATATCGTTTGGGACGCCAAGGATGGCTACATCAGCGTCAATATTGTCCCAGTCCGTACACACGGGTGATTTAGCAAAAGTGCAATGTCCAACAAAGGGTAAGTTTAACCGGCCAGTTTCGTAATCGTTCGCCATGAGCGTAATCCTGTTATTTCTAAAGCCATTACTTTACGAACGCTTTTATATCGTTACAATAACTAATTTTACAACTAAACTTTGGTAAATACCGAAGTGATTATGGAACTTAAATGTTACAACAAGTAAGCGACATTGATTTAAGATTACTTCAAGTTTTCCTTACCGTAGTGCGCTGTGGTGGCTTTGCAGCAGCACAACCCATCCTTAATATTGGGCAACCCACCATCAGCGAACACATGAATCGACTGGAAACACGGATTGGCGTCAGGCTATGCGAACGGGGTCGCGGCGGATTCAGGCTCACTGAACCGGGCCAGCAGGTACACCAGGCGGCATTGCGGTTATTTACTTCAGTTGAAGACTTTCGACATGAGATAAGCGACGTTGACAAACAGCTGCGTGGCAAACTGAATATCGGCATTATTGACAATACAATTACTAATACCGCTTCACCATTACCCCTAGCTATCCACCGATTTAATCAACGCGCCAGCCAAGTCCAAATTCAGATAGAAGTTAAATCGCCTTTAGAAATGGGACAAAGCGTACTACACGGACGACTGCATGCCGCCATCGGGCCATATCCATTACATATTTCTGGTCTTGATTACTCACCTCTTTTTGAGGAAAAGCAATATCTATACTGTTCTAACAGTCACCCTTTCTCAAACCTGACGAGTATCGATATGGACACAATCCGAAGTGCACAAATAGTGGCCCGAAGTTACCTTCATGCGGCGGATCTGAAGGTGCTTGGCGTTAACGCTTCAGCCGCGTTAATTGATAATGTTGAGGCGCAAGCAATGCTTATTCTGACCGGGCAATATATCGGATTTTTACCCTCACATTACGCCGAACAGTGGGTACTAAAGAATCAACTTCAAACATTGCTGCCCAACGCGTTACACTATTCCTCAAGCATTGAATTAGTTGTCAAATCTGGTGGATTTCGCTCTTCTGTTCTGAAAGCCTTCCTAGATGAGTTAGGGAGATGACCTGAATATGATAAAGAAAACCCCTTCACTGGAGACATGAGCGACCGAAATATGAAACAAAAATTTGTCGTTCGATTTATCAATGGCGCAAATAAGATAGTGAAAAGGCATTACTCTCGGTAGAATCTTTAGTATGAATACGTTCGGCCCAATGAACCTCAACCTAATATTAAATTTTGATCGATATTAATCTCGTTTTTAGCGTCCTAACACTTGGCTTGGGCTTGGGTCTTCTCCATGCACTTGATGCCGATCATATTATGGCTATTTCGTCGATGGCATCGGGACAAAACTCGCGGCATCAAAGCGTATGGTCGATTGGTCGCATGATTGGTTTTTGTGTCCGCTGGGCTGTCGGCCACGCTGCCATTTTATTAGCTCTGGCAACGCTTTTTATCTTTGCAAAATTTGAACTACCCGCCATAGTCCCCTCGTTGGCTGAGAAGTTTATTGGTGTCTTATTAATGGGCTTGGGTTGTTGGATATTATGGACCTTGTGGTGCCATAACATAACGCTAGAGACCCACAGCCATGACAACATCACCCATACTCATCTTGCACAACCAGACCAACAACATCAGAACCATCCACCGATACTAGTCGGTATCGTCCATGGTTTGGCAGGCAGCGCGCCTGTGCTCGGTATCATTCCTGCGTTGGAAACTAACAATGCCTGGCTTGGACTGGCTTACGTGGGTGTATTTTCTTTGGGCGTATTAATCACCATGCTTGTGTTCGGTTGTTTTCTTGGTAAATTACAGCGCTGGTTATCGGATTGGGGCCAGCGCCTGTTTCAAATTAGTCGTGTTTGTATTGCTTTTACATCAATCGGGTTCGGTAGCTTCTGGCTATTCTCCTCGGTTTAAGTAGCAATCCGTCAGTCATCAGCACAGTCATGCAAGAAGAAACAACCGAAATAAAGCAAAAACTACGCAGTGGTTTCACCACGGGTGCCTGTGCGACAGTGACTTCATTAGCAGCCGCTAATCTGTTGCTAAGTGGTCAAAAGTCATTTAGCTCGAGTATCACCTTACCCAAAGGTCAGGTCATCGAGTTCAAGTTAGAACGCTGCGAAAAACTCAGCGATAGTCGTGCGACTGCCAGCACGATAAAAGATGCTGGTGACGATCCTGACGCAACTCATTTGGCCACTGTTTTTGCTGAAGTTGAACTATCAGCCAAATCGGGCGTGCGTTTTTATGCCGCACCGGGCGTTGGCACCGTGACTAAAGATGGCTTATCTATAGCAATTGGTGAACCCGCAATCAATCCAGTGCCTCGTCAAATGATGACGGATCATTTGACCAACTTAGCCGATGAAAATGGTTATAGTGGTGGTTTCGAAGTCTCCATCGGCGTCATTAATGGCGAGAAAATAGCCCTCAAAACCATGAATGGTCGACTGGGTATTCAGGGTGGATTATCAATTCTCGGAACAACCGGCATTGTCCGACCCTTTTCCTGTGCGGCTTATATTGCATCAATCCACCAATCTATTGACGTAGCGCATGCCAACGGACTATTTGAGATTGCTGCCAGCACTGGATCAACAAGCGAAGCCTATATCCAAACCCGATTAGGATTAACCGATACAGCCCTAGTCGAGATGGGTGACTTTGTGGGCGCCGTGTTCAAACACTTACGCAAAGTACCCATGCAAAAACTATCGATCTGCGGTGGCTTCGGCAAAATGACAAAACTGGCGGCAGGCCATAGTTCATTACACAGTCACGATTCGTCAATAGACTTTGATTATCTGGCCAATTTAGCCAACGGTTTAGGAGCTTCGTCGGAATTAATCAATACCATTAAACAATGCAACACGAGTCTTGAAGCTTTAAAGCATTGCCAAACACATGAAATACCACTGGCCAATCGAATCAGTCAGCTGGCACGAAGCCACGCTTTAGAGGTCTGCCATAACAGCGTCGAAATCGATGTTTATTGCGTCAACAAAGCGGGAGAGCTGGTCGGTAGTAGTTTGAGTGGCAGTAACGTCTTGTGAAGATACTGATATTAGGCGGCATTGCCGAATCTAAACAATTAGCAACTCAGCTTATCCATCAACAGCATACCGTCATTTACAGCATCGTTGGCTTAGTTCGCACGCCTGAACTAGCCTGCGAAATTCATATTGGCGGCTTTAGTAGTAATGGCATTAATGGCGGTCTGGGTTTAGCGAACTATTGCCAGTCACACAATATCGAACTTCTCATCGACGCAACTCACCCCTACGCGGTCGACATTTCTGCTAATGCAGTAACTGCCGCTAAAATAGTCGATATAGCCTGTTGGCGATATTCACGGTCTGGTTGGGATGAATTCAAATACCCAAATTGGCATTATTATGATGAATGGGATGATCTTGCGCCACAAATCGAACGCTATCAAAAACCATTCTTTACCATTGGCGCCAGCGTCCTGCACTATTCAGATCGACGCCCTCAAAATCAGCAATGGGTTATGCGTTGCGCCAAACAGCAGGCGGAAATTGACGGCATTACTCAAATCCATGCGATTGGCCCATTTTATTATGCCGATGAACTCGCGCTCATGCAAAAACACAGGGTCGATGCTCTCATCAGTAAAGACAGTGGTTGCAGTCGGGTGGCAGAAAAGCTTGACGCCGCATTAACTCTCAATATACCGGTATATGTTCAACGTCGACCCAAGCTGGCGCAAGCCGAGCAGTCATTCAGCCAAATCGATGATTTAGTCCAATCAATTGAAGGCATCACTGTTGAAAATCCACATATAAGAAGGAAGGTATAGCCTTGGAAGACTACATAAAAGATCCGCATGAAATTGAAAAAAAGTCATTTGAGATAATTCGAGAAGTCACAGACTTGTCTGATTTTACCGAAATTCAACAGCAGATTGTCATGCGTTTAGTCCACACCAGTGGCAATCCAGATGTCGCCCAACAAGTGCGCATGAGTGCCAATGCAATAAATGTGGGCGTAGAAGCATTAAACCAAAACCACGCCATATTATGCGACGTAGAAATGGTCAAACAAGGCTTGACCAAACGTTTTTTAACGCAACAACCATTGTGCTTTTTAAACCACGAAAATACTCCAAAAATTGCCAGTGCGAGCGGTGAAACGCGTACCATGTCAGCACTAGAATTATGGGCACCTTATCTCGAAAACAGTATTGTTATTATCGGTAATGCACCTACCGCCTTATTTCGTTTAATGGAAATGCTCGAGGCAGGTTCAGTAAAACCCGCTCTCATTATTGGCATGCCGGTTGGCTTTGTTGGTGCACCGGAATCAAAGGACTATCTGTGGAATCATCACCAGAATTTAGGGATAGAATGCATCACGCTGAAGGGCCGTGTCGGAGGTAGCGCCTTAGCTGCAGGTGCATTTAATACACTCGTCCGTCTTAAAAATGGGCTTCAGTTTTAGGCACGATGGCAACTCAAATACAACATAGCTTAGCAACAAAAATTGAATGGAATGGTCAACCAATATCCGTGATTAGCCTTGGCTGTGGTCAGCTAAGTTCACTAACACCCCAATCTATCGCAGTCATTAATCAATCCGAAGTGATAGTCGGCTCTGAGCGTCACTTTGACGAGATTAGTCATATCCAAAACAAGGCTAAAAAAGTCACCTTTCCATCGCCGTTTTCGGCACTGGCGCCATTGCTTGAAGAATTAGCAAAAGAAGACCAACGAATCTGTATCTTGGCCTCTGGTGATGCTCTATTTTTTGGTATTGGCAGCTGGTTAAACCGACAACTGGGTAATCAAAATTTAAACTTCCATCCCAATATTTCGAGTATCCAAGCTTGCTTTCATGCCATTGGTTTGCCGTGGCAAGAAGCAAAAATCGTTAGCCTACACGGTCGACCGTTAAGTTCACTGAGACGGTACCTTGTCAACCAGCAATTGATAGCTATTTTGACTGATTACACCTCTAATCCAATGGCTATTGCGCGTGAGTTAAATTTACAAGGCTTAGGTCAATCAGATATTTGGGTTTGCGAAGCCATGGGTAATTTTAATACCGGGCATAACACTCAAAAAGTATCTCAATACAAGGCAGACAATTTAGCTGAATTGAGTTTAAGTTTTCAGGCACTTAATGTTTGTATAGTCGCACTCCAAGGCCAAACCACCCAACCCGCCTTTCCTGGCATAGCTGACGAATTATTCTCGACTGGTTCAGCACCGGGGTTTGGCATGATCAGTAAGCGTGAAGTTCGCCTGTCAATTTTATCCTTAATGCAACCCAGCCCCAACGAAATAGCTTGGGACATAGGTGCCGGTTGCGGCAGTGTCAGTGTCGAATGGGCACGCTGGAATAATACAGGTACGGTCTATGCAATCGAACTCTCACAGACTAGAATCGAGCATATTAAGATCAATGCGGAGCGCTTTGGCTGCACCCAGAATCTAAAAATTATTGACGGTAAAGCACCCACCAGTTGTGCCGAACTACCCCAACCCGATAGCATCTTTATAGGGGGTAGCAATGGCCTTGGTGAGATGCTTGACTTCGCTTGGCAACAGCTCAAATCCGGTGGCAAACTGGTGGCTTCCGCCGTGACCCAAGACAGTCGTGAGGCACTCATCAGCTTTATGTCAGACAAACCAAGCTTCGAACAAGTCGAAATTCAAATTACCAAGAATTCCCCCAATAGCTTAGCGTTGCGAACCCTAAGCCCGGTGCAATTAGCAAAATGCCAAAAACCTTAAAACCAGATAGCCAATAACATGACTAACCCAAGCACTCAAATCACAGGCACCTTTTATGGTGTTGGTGTAGGCCCAGGCGATCCCGAACTATTAACATTAAAAGCGCATCGTTTAATTCAGCACGCGGACCTAGTAACCTACCTCAGCAGCGAGAGCGGCAACGCGATGGCGCGCACCATCAGTTCAGCTAGTTTAGACAAAGCCTCGAATCCGTTACAGCAAGAACACCCCATCGTTATGCCAATGGATGAGAACCGAGACAATATTAATTTGGTTTATGATGCAGCAGCAAAGGTCATAGCTAAGCACTTGAACGACGGTAAAAACGTTGTTTTTCTATGCCTCGGTGATCCCTTTTTTTTCGGCTCATTCGCTTATTTATACGATCGTTTAAATGATCTACACAAGGTTGAAACCATACCGGGTGTTACCGCCATTAATGCCTCCGTCGCACTCACTGGACGTCCGATTGGGTTGTTAGCAGAAAATAGTGCCGTGATTTCAGGCCGTCGAGATGACGATGATATATTGCGAACCTTAGAGCAATTCGACAATGTCGCCATTATGAAACCTGGCAGGCGTCGCCCGGACTTATTGCGACTAATCGAGCAATCTGGACGCAGTAGCGACAGTTGTTATATTGAATATGCAGGCCAGCCAAACGAGAGAATAGTGTATGACATCCGCATGCTCGACATCACCGTAACGGGACCTTATTTTTCATTATTTCTTATTAGCAAAACTCGAAATTATAGCCCTAGCCAATCAACTTTAACATTTAAAGGGTTAAATTAAATACGACCTAACCAATTTCGACAGGTTATTTATTTGAGTTAAGACTAGTCATAATCATCAAAGTGGTTGAACTTAATAATTGACGTTAATTCTTGACCATATTCGGCCCCTTTTTCAGAATAACGATTGAGTTTTTTGACTAATGCAAACGGGTCTTCCGTTTGCATTTTTAATTGTCTAAATTGTTCGAAGGCATCACTGGTGCCAAGCGTATGGTAGTAATCGCTTACCGATGCTTTGACAGAGGGATACTTTCTGAGCCAAATTGTCTTATCACCTCGCTGTTTGAGAGCCGATATTCTAGGCTCGTCTTCATTAAACGACCAAACGCCAAAAATATTATAAGCGTCATTAAAGAAACGAGAAGTTGCCCAGCCACTTTCAATTGCCGCTTGAGCTATGGCAACACTTTTAGGATGTGGTTTAAGCGCCATCAACAAAGCTTCATTACTGGATACTTCATATTCTAACTTGAGCGTTTCAATTTCATTTGTATCACTAGCTGATTTTATAGACAACAAAACCGATTGATACTGAACCATAAGCTCAGCATGAACGTCATTGATAGCTGGTACTATAAGGGTTTTAAAACGAGCTTTTTTTTCAAGTACTGTCATTTCAGGCAGCTCTGAACTTTTGGGTAGATAGCTATAAGTAACAGCAAAAAATAATACTGCCAAAATAAGTGCCATTACCATTTTTAATTGAACAGAAGTTAATTTCACAGGAATCCTTTATGTTTAGTGAAAGGGTAAAAATAAGTTGAAACTCACTTAAAAAACTGACTCACAATATCAATCTGCAACGTTCAATTGATAACCAATTTTTTCCTCTCAGGTGACTGTTGACAAGATTAGTGGGTCATTGATGCAGAACATACATTATTTTACAAAATTAAGTAGAAACGTCTGGCTTTAAAAAAGTATCTCGTTTGGTTCAACCAGCAAATTGAGACCAAATTCAAATTTGCTATGTCAAAATAATCTTTAAAGATCGCTTAGCGGACTGCTACAGGAATAATGGGGCTTAATTAATGTCGTTTAAGTTTTAAATTTAGAGCGTTATGATGGGGACTATACAGTTTAAATTAGCATAAAATAACAACGATTAGTCACTCTAGCGGTCCTCTAACAAAGGAAAAAAATGGATATAAATGTAGGTTAATTCGTACAAGGGTAGAATCCTATCTAAAAGAAACTCTTACTATTCAATTTGATATTATATATTTTACTATAATAACGTTATAGTATAATTTATATTCTGCAATGAAACACAGGGAATGCATTTATTTTTAACCTCTAGAGGAGCTTAATCGATGTCAACTCAAATACTAATTGTCGATGATGAAGAAATTATTCTTGAAGAAACATCAGAAACCCTAACTAATGAAGGTTATGTCTGTTTTACAGCCACTAATATTGCTGCGGCTGTTGAAATAATTAAAAACACACCCGGTATTATTATTGTTATAACGGATATGAAAATGCCAGAAGGAACCGGTGCAGACTTAATAGAAACCGTTTCATCGGTGTTAGGCCAAGACAAAAAATTTATCATCATGTCGGGCCATGCTATGCCTGAAGTTGTATCGAATGGGATAGATCTCAGTTTATATCCTTTTTTGAAGAAACCATTGAACGTTAATAATCTAATAGATAAAATTGAAACAATGGTCGCTGATAATTAGGTAACTACGATTGCGGTTCAAGTTTAGCAACAGCACCATGAAAAAGTAATGGATAGACCGCTACCTTAGGAACAAGCTCTTTTATTGACCTCAGTTTATAGACCTCCCTACTGGCATCAAATGCTCCTATAAAAGATCAGGTCTCATACTCAGTGATGACAATTTATTCTTTATTTTCACACATTTTAGCTTTAAATTAACCAACTAACTATTAACATAATGTCCGATGATTATGACATCAAGATCGATCCATATTTTCAGCCTCACTGAACAGGGCAGACTAGTTGCGAGTAGGCTACTGCAGCTTATGCCACAGGCAATCCATCAACATCAACCAAAACCTTTTATTAGCTCCGTCCAGCAATCGTTTACTCAGGGTCATGCGTGTATTTTCATTTGTTCGACTGGCATCGTTATAAGAGCACTTGCGCCAGTCATCGTCGATAAGTACCAAGACCCCCCAATCATAGTGCTAGACGAGGCAGGTGAATTTGTCATCCCATTACTCTCTGGCCATGAAGGCGGTGCAGGACAACTGGCTTATTATATTGCTCAGGCTATTGGAGCCCAATGTGTTATTACATCGGCCACTGATTATAGCCGCCCCGTTTACACCCTTGGCATGGGCTGTGATCGTGGATGTCCCATTGAAATGATAGGTCAACTTTATAAGCAAGTTTGTAACGACTTAGGCCCAGACATTAATCTGACTGCTTTCGCTAGCATCGACTTAAAGTCTAATGAAGTTGGCTTACTGGAATTAGCCAATCAAATTGGACTCAATTTACAAACCTTTCCAGCCAAGTCACTCCGACAGGTCGAACATCAGCTCAGTGTTAAGTCTGACGTTGTGTTTAAAGAGGTCGGTTGTTATGGCGTTGCTGAGGCTGCCGCCCTGTGTGCCGCTAGTGCTTTAACAGGCCAACCTGCTGAGCTAGTGATCACCAAACAAAAAAACGCTCGCGCGACGATTTCTGTCGCTCGCAGCTATGCCCTTTGAGACAAAACACATAGACTCTTTATTCATTATTGGCACTTTTTTTGACAAAATTCTAATCAGATGATGAGTGTTTAATTTCAATTCGATGGCTTCATATCAACCCTCAAATCAATCTACTATTAATATGACCCAACTTTATCTGGTCAGCGCCGGTCCAGGCGACGCCCATCTCATTACCCCTAAGTCAGCCAGTGCCATTAACGCGGCCAGCGACATTGTAGCTTATGGACTTTATATTGATTTACTCGGTGATATGGGTCGGGGTAAAACTCACCATGAACTGCCCTTGGGTGAAGAAATTGGACGTGCCCGTTTAGCGTTAAATTTAGCTGCCTCAGGGAAGGTCACGGCCTTAGTATCGAGTGGAGACATTGGTATTTATGCCATGGCAACTGTCGTGTTTGAACTGCTTGACAATCAGTTAGCGGGCAAAGAAGATAACCCTGAATGGCTTGATATCGACATTCAAGTGATACCTGGCATTAGTGCGATGCAAGCGAATTCGAGCTCGGTTGGTGCCCTACTGGGTCATGACTTTTGCACCGTATCACTGTCTGACCTACTAACGCCTTGGGAAACTATCATCAAACGCGTTCATAGTGCTGGCAGTGGTGATTTTGTTGTCAGCTTTTACAACCCCGTATCGATCAAACGCAACTGGCAACTGAACACTGCGCGCGATATCCTGCTTGAGTATCGACCTGGGTCGACACCTGTTGTACTGGGTAGAAACTTAACCCGAGAAGACCATAAAATCAGCATCATTCGGCTCGACCAACTGGACGCTAAAGATGTCGACATGTTTACTTGTGTTTCGGTCGGTAATAGCGAATCAAAACATATTGTGAATGGTGATAAGCACTGGGTTTATACCCCTCGTGGTTACTCTAAAAAATTGTAATAGAAATTAAGCTAACTTGAATAAAAAATTATGACTGTTTACTTTATAGGGGCCGGTCCCGGCGATCCAGATCTCATTACCTTAAAGGGCATGCGCCTCATCCAGCAGTGTCCCGTAATTCTTTATGCGGGCTCTCTTGTACCCGTCGAAATTCTCGAATTTGCGAGTGAAGATGCCATGATAGAAGACACGGCATCAAAGCATCTGGATGAAATTATGGCACGAATCGAAATTGCGCACGGCAATCATCAGGACGTTGCTCGCATTCATTCAGGTGACCCGTCGATTTACGGTGCCATTGGTGAACAAATGCGTCGGCTCGATGATATGAATATCGACTATGAAATAATCCCTGGCGTTACCGCCGCAAGCGCCTCGGCAGCTATGCTTAAACGTGAATTTACCTTATCAGGAGTGACTCAAACCGTTATTCTGACGCGCTATGGCTCTAAAACACCCATGCCAGAAAAAGAAAACTTAGATGCACTGGCTAGGCATGGTGCAACAATGGCGATTCATTTAGGTGTGAGCCACATCCATAAAATTGTTAAAGAACTTGAGCCACACTATGGGGCCGATTGCCCTGTAGCAGTTTGCTATCGCGTCGGCTGGCCAGATCAAGATCACGTCGTTGGCACGCTGGATGATATCGTCGCTAAAGTGCGTGCTAAAAAAATTACTCGTACAGCGCTTATTTTAGTAGGCAGAGTGTTAGATCCGGCTTCATTTAGTGACTCATTTTTATATAGTGAAGACAAGGCTCATCTTTATCGCCCTAAAGTAAAACCGCAAATCCCAAGGCAGGTTAAACGCTCATGAACACCATCCAAGATCTAGGAAAAATACCCGCTACTATTGTTACTGGCTTTTTAGGTAGTGGTAAGACAACTCTACTGTCAAACATCATCAAGCAAGCGAACGGTAAACGTATAGCCGTAATCGTCAATGAGTTTGGTGAACTTGATATAGATGCCGACCTACTGCGCAGTTGCCCAATTGATTGTGACGACGATACAGAAGCAACGGCTTTAAATGTCATTCCAGAAGATGGAATTTATGAACTCGCCAATGGTTGCATTTGTTGCACCGTCGAAGAGGAATTTTTGCCCGTAATGAAACAGCTAGTCGCTCGCCGTGGTGATATTGATCATATTCTCATTGAGACTTCTGGTTTAGCTTTGCCAAAACCATTAGTGCAGGCCTTTAACTGGCCAGAAATTAAGCAACATTGCACGGTTGATTCTGTCATTACCGTGATTGACGGTCCTGCCATTGCCGATGGCCGCATCGCTCATGACCCACAACAAGTCGAGGCACAGCGCAACGCCGATGAAAGTCTCGATCACGACCCATCATTGCGAGAGCTACTTGAAGACCAGCTGGGCTCAGCCGATATGGTCATTATCAGTAAGGCTGACATGCTTAATGAAACGCAACTCAGTAACATCCGGCAGCAGGTCAGCGAGCGCGTAAAACCACAGGTCAAAATGCTCGAAGTGGCCAATGGAGAAATTCAGAGTGATCTCATTATGGGACTTGAGTTTGCATCGGAAGATGGCATTGAAGCCGTACACACTCACCATGATCACCATCACCACCAAGAAGAAGATCATCACCATGCCCATGATCATTTCAACTCAGTATCCATCACACTCGGCGAAGTTGACGCTGAAAAATTAGTTGGCATCGTCGATGAGTTGATCGCCGCTAATACTATTTATCGGGTGAAAGGTTTTCTTGCCCTGCCTAATAAACCCATGCGCCAAGTGCTTCAAGGTGTTGGCGAACGGTTAGAGCGATACTTTGACCGCGCTTGGGTCGTTAATGAACTGCGTCAAACCAAACTGGTGTTCATTGGTAAGGATCTAGTTGAGGCTGATTTGCGATCGGCGCTTGAAGCTGCCGTTAGCGCTTAAATAATTAGCCTGACTTAAAAAATCCTTGACTGCGACATGCATTTATTAGCAGCCAAACCCGGGGGATTTACTGATGAAGAAGGTATTATTGATCTTCAGCAATCCCCCGGTGATATTGTTATCCTGTCTGCACAGGATACCTCTCTGGGTTTACTGGCCGAGGTTGCTGACGAACTCCCCAGTAGTTACCCTTCGCTGCGTCTGGCAAACCTGATCAATCTGGCTAAGCCAGCAGCCTATGATTTATACGAGCATTCGGTTCTTCAGCATAGCAAAGTCATTATTGTTTCACTGCTCGGTGGTGTGAGTTATTGGCAATATGGCATCGAGCAATTAGAAACATTAGTAAAACGCCATTCAATTAAACTTATTCTGGTGCCGGGTGACGATCAAGCCGATGCAGAGTTAATCAGTCGTTCCAATGCTAATCAGCAACAATGCCATGCCGTTTGGCGTTATCTGCGCGAAGGTAGCCAGCGCAACACACTCAACCTATATCGTTACATCGCAACTGAGTTACTTCAACTAAAGCAAACAGCCAACAGTTTTGAACCACCGCGCAGTTTGCCACCCTGCTTAATTTATAGCCCGGGTGAGGCGCAAGTAACACTAGAGCAATGGCTCCAAGTAAAAGATAAATCCCTGCCATCAGCACTGCTTTTGTTTTATCGCTCACATGTCCAATCGGGCAACACTGCGGCGTTTGATCAATTCATTGGCATACTCAATAAGCGATTTAATCTATTGCCTATCGCAACGCTATCCCTCAAAGATCCCGACTGTCTGGCAACGGTTAATCATTTAATCCATGTGAGCGATTGTGATGTCGTGATTAATACCACGAGCTTTTCTCAACACATAGAAGGCAACGCGGCACTGTCATCTGAGCCACAAATACCCACACAGTTATTCGAGAAAAATATCCCCGTAATTCAAGCCATTATGGCGGCAAATAACGAATCTGATTGGGAAAAATCGAGCCAAGGATTAAGGGCACGCGACATCGCAATGAATGTGGCCCTGCCAGAATACGACGGTCGAATCATCAGTCGAGCTATTAGCTTCAAGGAACTTTATCGCCGCTCAAGTGCAACAGAAATTGATATTGTGCGCTACCAGTTACACGCTGAACGCGCCGAATTTGTCGCCATACTTGCCCGCCACTGGGCAAATCTGCGACACAAAGAAAACAACCAAAAACGCATCGCCATCATCCTCGCTAACTATCCAACAAAAGATGGTCGAATTGGAAACGGGGTTGGATTAGATACGCCAGCATCAGCGGTTAATATTTTAAATGCATTGCAACAAAATGATTATCCTATTAGTGATATTCCCCAAAATGGCGATAGCCTCATAGAGCAATTACAAACTGGTGTCACCAACAACCTTGATACCCTCCCAATCAAAGGCTGTCATCAAAGCATATCAGTTGAAGACTATTACCACTGGTTCGACAAGCTACCTGAATATAATCGCAATGCCATACTGCAGCGCTGGGGTACGGTTGAGTCAGACCCAAAATACCGCCAGGGCCGATTAATGATCTCCGGCATTCGACTGGGCGAAACCTTTGTCGGTATTCAACCTGCACGTGGTTTTAATGTTGATGTTGTTGCCAATTACCACGATCCAGATTTAGTGCCACCGCATAATTACCTAGCGTTCTATTTCTGGTTACGCCATGTCTACCAGGCCGATGCTTTTGCTCATATTGGCAAGCATGGCAATCTAGAGTGGTTGCCGGGTAAGAGTCTGGCATTGTCTGAGCAGTGCTGGCCCGACCTTGTATTGGGCCCAATGCCCCACTTGTATCCTTTTATTGTTAATGACCCTGGTGAAGGCGCACAGGCCAAGCGTCGAACACAAGCGGTTATTATCGATCACCTCATGCCACCGATGGCACGCGCAGAAACTTATGGTGATTTGCTCGAATTAGAGAAGTTAATCGATGAATACTATCAGGCGTTAGGATTAGACCCTCGGCGTGAAAAACACTTAAGGCAAAAAATTCTAGACTTGGTTTGTAGCTCGAATTTGGTAAAGGAACTGAATCTTGATGTTAAAATTGACCCTCAAAAAAATCAGGACGAATTACTCAACGAAGTTGATACTTACCTATGTGAGTTAAAAGAAGCCCAGATCAGACACGGCCTGCACCGTTTTGGTCAGTTGCCAGATGATCACAATCTCACCGAAACCCTGGTCGCCCTCACCCGCCTGCCGCGCGGCGATGGTAGGAATGACGCGGGGATATTGCACTGCTTATGTCGTGATTTAAGTTTGCTCAGTTATAATGGTAGTGCTTTTGATCCGTTAAAATTCGACGCAGCACAACCAGCACACAGCGATAAGTCGTCACTCTTAATGAACATCAGCAATGATGATTGGAGAACTGAGGCGGATACCAGAGAAAGGTTAGAATTATTGGCAGAACAGTGCATTGATACCCTGTTGTCTGGGCAAAGTCTGGTTCATTCACTACCGCAAACCGAAGGCTTGCTTGGTTATATAAAACAAGTCGTACTGAAAGCCGTCATGCAATCAGGCGATGACGAGATCGCTAATTTTTTAGGCGGACTTAACGGTTGCTTCGTGCCTGCTGGCCCAAGCGGTGCGCCGACGCGTGGCCGACTAGACGTGTTGCCCACGGGCAGGAATTTTTATTCGGTAGACTCGCGTTCAATACCGACTCAAACCGCGTGGGAATTGGGCCAACTATCGGCCGACCAACTGTTGACTCGACACTTACAAGAACAAGGTGAGTATCCCAAACAACTGGGGTTATCGGTTTGGGGGACATCGACTATGCGGACCGGTGGCGATGATATTGCTCAGGCATTCGCCTTAATGGGAGTTAGGCCCATTTGGGCAGAAGGTTCTAATCGAGTGGTTGATATTGAAATTATCCCTGGGTTTCAACTGGGTCGGCCGCGGGTTGACGTGACATTACGTATCTCAGGCTTCTTTCGCGATGCCTTCCCAAATGTTGCCAAGCTTTTTGATAATGCGGTGCAAGCACTGGCAGACTATGAAGAACCTGGGGACAGTAATACTTTACGACAGCATATTAAAACTCACTATGAAGCGCTTATCGCCCAGGGCATTGATCCTGAGCAGGCCAAAACACAGGCTAGATTTCGAGTATTTGGTTCTAAACCCGGTAGTTACGGTGCTGGATTACAGGGTTTGATTGACGAAGGCGTTTGGCATAATCAGGCCGATTTGGCTAAAGCCTATGTCAATTGGGGGGGGTATAGTTACAGCCAGAATAATTTTGGTGAAGCGGCATTCTCTGCCTTTGAATCTCGCTTAAGTGAAATTGAAGTCGTAGTTCAAAATCAAGACAACCGTGAGCACGACCTGCTCGACTCAGACGACTACTACCAGTTTCAGGGCGGCATGAGTAATGCCGTATCCGTGTTAAAAGGCGCTATGCCTATCGTTTATCACGGCGACCACTCAAATCCAGCAAATCCCAAAATTCGGACCCTTAAGGAAGAGCTCAACCGAGTCATTCGATCCAGAGTAACCAATCCAAAGTGGATTACTGCAATGCGCGAGCATGGCTACAAAGGCGCTTTCGAAATGGCTGCATCCGTTGACTACCTGTTTGCCTATGACGCAACCACTAACTTGATAGACGATTATCAATACGAATCAGTCACCGATGCCTTGGTAATGGACGACCATAACCGCCAGTTTCTAAAAAAATCAAACCCTAATGCCCTGAAAGAAATGGCCGAACGACTACTCGAAGCCCAACAACGAGGCCTATGGCAAGACCCAGGCGACTATCAACAACAACTGATAGATACAATACTTGAAATAGACGACTCACTGGAAGTGACTGATTAACGTCTAGTTTCTGATTGGTTACGGCACCGCTTGCCAAAGCAGATCAAATGCTTTCTAATCGCAGCCCACTACTTTCAAGCGACTGGATTAATACCAGCTTTTTCACTCAATAGGAGAATCAAGAAATGAGCAACCAACCACCGAATCTACCCGACATCACTCAAATAATTGGCAAAAGCAAAAGTATGGTGTTTGTAGTGATTGCCCTATTTATATTATTCGTTGTTTTTTCTCAAGCCATGTACACCGTCGATGAAGGTCATGTCGGCATCATTAAACGCTTTGGTGAAGCCACCGAGCAAGTTAACCCGGGCCTTCACGTCAAAATTCCATTTGTTGATCGAATCGAAATTTTAGAAATTCGCACACGTAAAAATGTTGAAAAATTAAATGCATCAACCCACGAGCAAATGCCCGTTACAGCCGAAGTATCGATCAACTGGACAGTAAGACGCGACCAAGCTTTTGAACTATACAAAAGTTACGGCGGCCTAAGCCAGTTTGAAACTCGAATACTCGACCCCAAGTTACGTTCTGCAGCCAAAGATGCCTTAGCACGATATAAAGCGGAAGAAATCATCCAGAATCGTGGTCAGGTCATTACCCAAATAGAAGAGCTCCTGCAAGATGAAATGAGCAATTATCCCGTCAAACTTGACTCAGCCCAATTAGAAAACCTCGGCTTACCGGCTAAATATATACAGTCGATTGAAACCAAACAAACTGAGAAAAATCTCGCAGCAGCCGAAAAGCATCGCCTTGATCGTCAGCAACTCGAAGCACAACGCGAAGTAAACACGGCTAACGCAAAACGAGATGCTGCCAAAGCGACTGCCGACGGTAAGGCCTATTCTATTGAAATCGAAGCCATTGCAGAAGCCCAAGCAATCAGAGTTAAAGGTGTTGCAGAAGCAGAATCAATTAAGAAAAAAGCAGATGCCTTAAGCCAATCTCGTGTTCTTGTTGAATACGTTCGCGCCCAACAGTGGAATGGCCAAATGCCACAAACTATGATGGGTGAAGGCCAGAATATTCTTTGGAATATGTCATCTGAACAATAAACAATCATAACGAATGACTTTAGTCTCCCACGTCTTGTGTGGGAGACTAATTTTCCAATTACCTGTAAACCAATATTAAAACCAACCGCCCTTTCTATATCGGCTAGCACCTTCACCCTACTTCTGCGTTGATAGATTAAGCCCTACGAACTTCTCTTTATTAATGAGCTCTGGTGCCCGAACGATTGGATGTTTTTTCAACTGAGTTCATCACTAAATCAAGTAGCTTTACCCCGTATTTTGATAATGGCAGCAGCCTCAGTAATCAAACGATTGTTATCATTTCAAGCGCTGTCTCTTATACACATCTGGCTGCCGACGACTCCTTACGTGTAGATCTCGG